>PHEU01000003.1 GCA_002841295.1 Actinobacteria bacterium HGW-Actinobacteria-6 | reverse complement strand
GCGTGTCGCGCTGCACAGGTGTGAAGCCCGCGTCCGCGATGAGCCGCACCAACTCCTCGCGCGCCAGCATGAAGTGCGTACCCGCCGAGGCGACCACGTTCTCCTCGATCATGGTGGAGCCCATGTCATTGGCGCCGAAGCAGAGCGCGACCTGTCCGATCTTGGGTCCCTGGGTCACCCACGATGCCTGGATGTTGGCGACGTTATCGAGGAAGAGGCGCGAGACCGCGAGTGTGCGCAGGTACTCCCAGCCGCTGGCCGCATCGCCGGTGAACTCATCAGCAGCGAGCTCGGTGTTACCGGGCTGGAAGCTCCAGGGGATGAACGCGCGGAATCCGACAGCGCCCTTGTTGGCAGCCTCGTCCTGCACTTCGCGGACGCGCTGCATGTGCGCAATGCGGTCCTCGACGCTCTCGGTGCCACCGAACATCATGGTGGCGGTCGTCGACATGCCCAAATCGTGTGCCTCACGCATAACGGCAAGCCACTGGTCGCTCGTCGCCTTCTTGGGAGAGACGTGCGAGCGCACGCTGTCCACGAGGATCTCCGCGCCGCCACCGGGCAGCGAATCGAGACCTGCGTCGCGCAGGCGCTGCAGCACCTCCCGCGTGCTGATGCCCGAGACCTTCGCGATGTGCACCATCTCCGGTGGGCCGAAGCCGTGTACATGGATCGGGTAGCGCGCCTTGAGCTCGCGCAGCATATCCTCATACCACTCGATGCCGAGGTCGGGATGCAGGCCACCCTGCAGCAGGATAGCGGTGCCTTCGAGGGCGAGCGTCTCTTCAACCTTCGCGTACAAGTCTTCCGGCGCGAGCAGGTACGCATCGGCGTCCGCCGAGTCGCGGTAAAACGCGCAGAACCGGCATCCACTCACGCACACGTTGGTGTAGTTGACGTTCCGGTCCACTATGAACGTGACCTCGCGCTCTGGATGCAGCCGGTCGCGCATCGCGCTAGCAGCTGCGCCAAGCACGAGCACGTCGGCTCCAGAGAGTAGTTCGAGTGCCTCGGCGGCGGTGAGTCGATGCTCTCCGCGAGCCGCCGCAAACGCAAGCGAGTGAAGTCGGGGGAGGTCGGTTGCGGAGGGCGGAGGCGAGTTCCGCAGCTCGGGCGCAATGGCGCCCGGGCGAGGACTGTCTGAGCCGCCACTCTCTGCGACCGACCTCTTCTCGTGACCTTTCATTCGCCGAACACCTCGATCGCGGGCACCGAGTCGAGCTGTCCAATCGCGACAGCCTCGGCCAGATAGCGTGCGAGTCCCTCGCGGAACTGCGGCTGGAAGCGGAAGCGCAACGCGTCGAAGTAGCTGCGGAATTTCTCGGCGGGGAACTGCTCCCAGCGCGCCGCGTACTCGCTGATATCGTCGAGGTGGCCTCGGCAGTAGGAGAGGGAGTTCGTCAGCGCGTCGGCGACAGCCTGCACGGCAGCCGGGTTCTCCTCGGCGTAGTCGCGGCGCACAGCCCACACGGCGTACACCATCGGCAAGCCGGTCCACTCGGTCCACTCATGGCCGAGGTCATATGTGTACAGCCCCTCGGGGTGGTCCCAGTACGCGCGTAGCGCCTCGTCGCCGATGAGGAGCGCGGCGTCGGCGTCGCGAAGCATCGCCGGCAAGTCCGGTGGCATCTCGGTGTATGTTGCCTCCGCGCCCCAGCGCTTTGCGATGAGCACGCGCGCGAGCACCTGCGACGTGCGCGAGGTATCGGTTAGCGCCACGGTGCGGCCGGAAAGCTCCCCGGCAGGCACTTTGGAGACCAGCAGGATCGACTGGACCTCGCCCTCGGAGGAGATCGCGATATCAGGTAGCAGCACGAACCTGTCCGCGTGCCGCGCGTACTCGATGGCCGGAATCGGCGCCACGTCGAGACGTCCATCGAGCAGCTCAGCGGCAAGGTCGGCCGGGTTCGCTTTGACCAGGTCGACGTCGAGGAGCACGTCGTTTTTCACCATGCCGTAGTACAGCGGCAGGCAGTTGATGAACTGGATATGGCCGAGGCGCGGGCGCGGCATGGCTTACACCTCGTCGTAGACGCGAATCACCTTGTAGAGCGTGTCGCGCTCAACCGGCACGTGACCGGTCTCACGGATCATGCCGAGGAGGTCCTCTTTGCTGAGCGCTTCAGGCGTGACCGCGCCGGCCATGTGTGTGATGCGCTCTTCGACGACGGTGCCGTCAAGGTCGTCGACGCCGAATGCCGTGGAGAGCTGCGCGACTTTCATGCCGACCATGATCCAGAACGCCTTGATGTGCGGAATGTTATCGAGCATCAGGCGCGCGATTGCAAGCGTCTTGAGATCGTCGAAGCCGGTCGTGCCGGGCAGGTCGGCGAGCTCGGTATTGAGCGGGTGGAAGGCGAGCGGGATGAACGCGAGGAAGCCGCCGCTTGCATCCTGCTGTTCACGCAGGCGAATCAGGTGGTCGACGCGCTCTTCGAGCGTCTCGATGTGACCGTAGAGCATCGTGCAGTTCGTCTTGATGCCAAGCATGTGCGCCTCGCCGTGGATGCGGAGCCAGTCGTCGGCCGAGGTCTTCTTCTCCCAGGCTGCCAGCCGTGTTCTGTCCGAGAAGATCTCCGCACCGCCGCCGGGCATGGAGTCGAGCCCGGCTTCCTTTAACTGGCGCAGCACCTCAAGCGTGGAGAGGCCGCTGATCTGCGCGTAGAACTCGATCTCAACGGCCGTGAACGCCTGGATGATCACGTGCGGTGGGAGGGCAGCACGAAGGCGGCGCATCATATCGAGGTAGAACTCGAACGGCCAATCGGGGTGCAGGCCGCCCACGATGTGAACCTCGTGTGCGCCCTCGGGCACGGCCTCCTCGGCGGCTTTGACAATCTCGTCGAGCGTCATCTCGTACGCGCCGTCCTGGCCCTTGCTGCGGGAGAACGCGCAGAACTTGCAACGGTTCTCGCATATGTTGGTCGGGTTGATGTGGCGGTTCACCATGAAATGCACGCGGTCGCCGTTGATCGTGCGACGGACGTGGTCGGCCATCTGGCCGATGCCGAGCAGATCGTTGCTTGCGTAAAGCGCCATACCATCTTCGCGAGTGAGGCGTTCGCCTGCCATCACTTTGGCGGCAATAGGCTCAAGCGTGAGGTCTGTGAGGTAGAAGGATGTCACGATAACTCCGATCAGTGAGTCGGACCCGAACCCAACCAGTCTAGTTATCCCCGCCGAGGAACGCTAGCCACAGGTTGCTCCTGCCTCCGGAGAAATTGTGCAGCGTGATAAACAGTATCAGGTTGCATTATACTACAGCCGAGATGTCCCAGATTCTCACAGTCTGAAGCGGCGCAGAGAAGTCACAACGGGTATGAACACGTATCGGACGGCGCTCAGGCGCGTCGCCCAACATGGAGGAGGAAGTCATGTTCAAGCGGGTAGTGGTGCTGGTGGTCGTTTTCACGCTGGCATTTGCGATTGTTGGTTGTGCCAGCAGTACGGAGACTGACAACGGAGACACGGTGAAATCGGGCGGGACCGTGACGGTTGGCTCGAAGATCGACACAGAAGGTGGCGTGCTCGGCCAGATCATGGTCGCGATGTTGGAAGACAACGGCTTCACGGTCGTCGACAAGACGAAGACAGGCACCACGGAGGTCGTTCGCAAGGCGTTGCTCGCTGGCGAGATCGACATGTATCCGGAATACACGGGCACAGCGCTCACGCAGTTCTTCACGGGAACGACGATCGACCCCGGCGTGAGCAAGGACGCACAGGCCGCATTCGACGCGGTCAAGAAGCTCGATGCCGAGCAGAACGACATCGTGTGGCTTGAGCGCGCTCCCGCCAACAACACCTGGGCTATTGCCATCCCCGAGGCGCTTTCCACAAGCGAGAACATCAAGACGCTTGAGGACTGGGCCTCATACATCAACAAGGGCGGGGCAGTGAAGCTTGTCGCATCGCAGGAGTTCGTGGACCGCACCGAAGACGGGGTTCCGGCGATCGAGGCAGCGTACGGCTTCAAGCTGAAGGCCGATCAGCTCATCGTGCTTTCCGGTGGCGACACCGCGCAGACAGAGGCAGCTGCTGCTCAGGGTACCAATGGTGCCAATGCCGCGATGGCGTACGGCACTGACGGTAGCCTCTCGGCGCTTGGACTGGTGACGCTCGGTGATCCGAAGAGCATCTGGCCGGTGTACGAGGCTGCGCCGCTGGTTCGCGGAGACGTCATGACGGAGTATCCGGAGATCGCGACGATTCTTGACCCGGTGTTCCAGGGCCTCACGATCGAGACGCTGCAGGAGCTCAACGGCAAGGTTGCCGTTGACGGTGCAGACCCGAAGACGGTAGCGCGTGATTATCTCCAATCGAAGGGGCTTATCAAGTAGCGTGGCCGAGCAAAGCGCGCAGACTCGATATGATCGGGTGGCGCTCGTGGGTGCGTTTGTCGCACTTGCGGGCGTCACCGTGCTTCCGTTCGTGGAGCTGCGCCCAAACCGGCTTGTGCCCGGCAACGCGTACTCGGTAGCCGCAGCGGGGCCGTGGGCGTACCTGCTGTGGTTGTTGGTTGCGGTCGGGTTCCTCTCGGCAGTGGCTCCAACCGCGAGAGCGCGCGCGGCATCCTCGACAGCGAGCGGGTACGGGCTCGTGATCGCGCTCGCATGGGGGCTCGGCGCCGCGTCAACGGCGCTGTTGGTCGATCAGACCGCGGTTGCGCGCGTGTCGCTTGGTTCAGGCGTGTGGGTGCTGCTCGCTGGCACGGCGATTCTCGGCTTCTCCGGCGGCGAGGAACGGCGTCGCAAGCTGCTGCGCTGGGCGGGACCGTTGGTGCTCGTTGCTGGAGCCGTTATCGCCGCGTTCGTGTGGGGCGGTCTTGACCGTATCTCGCTTGCACGCGAGTTCTCGGTGCGTGCCAGCTCGTTCTGGTCACTCCTTGGCGGTCATCTCGCGATGTCGGGCGCAGGTCTTGGTTTTGGGCTGCTCCTTGGGGTACCGCTTGGGTTATGGGCGACGCGCAACAGGCACGTCCGGGCGGTCACCCTCGGCGTGACCGGCGTCATCCAGACAGTGCCGAGCCTTGCACTTCTCGGCCTGTTGATCGCACCGCTTGCTGCGCTCGGGGTCGCGGTCCCGTTACTCCGAGATCTCGGCGTGCGCGGAATAGGCGCAGCCCCCGGCCTCATCGCACTCACGCTTTACGCGCTTCTGCCCATCGTGCGTAATACGTACGTCGGCCTTGCCGAGGTGGAACCGGCCGTTATCGATGCCGGTCGAGGCATGGGCATGAGCTCGTGGCAGCTGCTGTGGCGTGTTGAGTTCCCGCTAGCGCTGCCGCTCATCGTTGAAGGTGTCCGCACCGCCGCCGTGCTCCTTATCGGCATCACGACGCTTACTGTCTTCGCGGGCGCGCGCAACCTCGGCATCCTCATCTTCGAAGGCCTCGGGCAGTTTGCACCCGACCTCATCTTGCTTGGCGCGCTGCCGGTGATCGCACTCGCGGTGATCGCCGACGTCGCGCTTTCCGCGCTCGGGCGAGCGTTCACCCCGGAAGGAGTCCGCGCATGATCCGGCTTGAGGACATCACTCGCCGATACGGCGATGAGACTGCCGTGGACTCGCTGTCACTTGAGATCGCCGAGGGAGAAGTCTGCGTGCTTATCGGCCCGTCGGGCTGTGGTAAGACCACCACGCTGCGGATGATCAATCGTCTCATCGAGCCCACGTCAGGCCACATCTTCGTTGACGATCGCGACATCCTGTCGCTACCCGCCGAGGAGTTGCGTCGCGGCCTTGGCTACGTTATTCAGTCGATCGGGCTCTTCCCGCATCTGACGGTCGCCGGAAACATCTGCGTCGTGCCGCGCCTGCTCGGCTGGGAGAAGTCGCGCATGGTCGACCGCGTCGACGAACTCCTCAAGCTTGTGGGGCTGGACCCGAACGCGTATCGCGACAAGTACCCGCGCCAGCTCTCCGGCGGCGAGGCGCAGCGCGTCGGTGTCGCCCGGGCACTCGCGGCGGACCCGCCGGTGCTGCTCATGGACGAGCCATTCGGCGCGGTCGACCCGCTCAACCGCGAGCGGCTGCAGTCCGAGTTCGCGCGCATCCAGCGCGAACTGAAGAAGACTGTCATCTTCGTCACGCATGACATCGATGAGGCTATCCGTCTCGCCGACAAGATCGCCATTATGCGCGACGGGAAACTCCAGCAGTTCGACACCCCTGAGGAGGTTCTCAACCACCCCGCGAACAAGTTCGTGCACGACTTCGTGGGTGCAGACCGCGCGCTCAAGCGTCTCGTGCGCGTGCGCGTCGAAGATGTCATGCGCTCGCCGGCGACGGTTCTCGATGGCGCGGACCTGCTGACTCTGCAGGTTGGCGCCGGGCGGCGCCGGTTCGCGTACGTGGTCGAGCCCGATGGCCGCCTCATCGGATGGGTCGACACGCTCGGGCTGGATGAGGGTTCGGTCCCTGAGGCTGCCCTCACTCGCGTCGTCCCGGCGGATGCATCCGTGCGTCCTGACGACAGTTTGCGTGACGCGCTCTCGCGCATGCTCGGGCTTGGGTTCCGCAGCATCGCTGTCACTGACAGAAACGACGTGCTGCTTGGGGAAGTCACCTTTGCGGCCGTCGAAGACGCGATGACCGAAGGTGACGAGCACATCTCCAATCTGCCTCCGGAGGGAGCCGCGTGAGCTCCCGGCGCCGCATAAACCTCGAACTTGTCGCGCTTGCTGCAGCTGCCTTCGCGTGGCTCGTGAGCGCGCAGGGGTTCTGGGAGTCGTTGCTTCGCGCGATCTTCCCGGCCCAACCGATGGTTCTCATGCCGAGAGACACCCTGGCGGCGTTCGTTGCGCAGCATCTTGCGCTTGTCGGCGTCTCGAGCGCGGTGACGATCGTGATTGGCATTCCGCTTGGCATATTCGTGACGCGGCGCAGAGGCGCCGAGTTCCGCTCGCTCGTTATCGCCGCGACAGACCTCGGGCAGACGTTTCCGCCGATAGCGGTGCTTGCGCTGGCGATGCCGGTACTCGGTTTTGGCTTCTGGCCAACCGTCATGGCGCTTTCGATCTACGGCCTCTTCCCGGTGGTCGGTTCCGCGATAGCCGGCATCGAAGCGGTGCCACGAGCCGTGCTCGACGCTGCCGAGGGGATGGGGATGAGCCCGAGCCAGCGCCTTTTGCGGGTCGAGCTGCCGCTGGCGGCCCGCGTGATCGTCAGCGGTGTGCGAACCTCGGTTGCGATCAACATCGGTACTGCAACCGTGGGGGCTGCGATCGGGACAGGAGGTCTCGGCGTGCCGATCATCGGTGGGCTCGCGGTCCAGAACATGGCGTACGTGCTAGAGGGCGCGATTCCGGCTGCGATGCTTGCCGTGTTGGCCGACGCCGTGCTCGGGCAGATCGAGGCGGCCGTGACCGTTGCTGATTCAGCGGCTACGACCTGAGCGGGTGGCGCGCCCGCCGCTTAGCCCGTACCCTGTGAGCATGACTCCGCTGACCGAAATCGCCCGCATCGCCGTCGCCGAGCACGAGATGCTGCCCGCAGGCTCCGTCGTGCTCGCGCTCGTCTCAGGCGGCGCCGACAGCGTCGCCATGCTGCGGCTGCTCGCCTCGCGAGATCTCGGCGAATTCGCGGGCCTCTCGGTGCTGCACGTTAATCACATGCTGCGCGGCGAGGCATCCGACGGTGACGCCACCTCGGTTGAAGTGCTCTGTGAGGCTCTCGGCGTACCCTGCACCGTCGCTCGCTTCGATGTCGGTGCGTATGCCGAGGCTGAGGGTCTCAACCTGGAAGACGCAGGTCGCCGGATCCGTTATCGCTTTGCGGACAGCGAGGTCGATTCGCGCTGTGAAGCGTTGGGGCTCTCGCCGCTTCGCGGTCGCATCGCCGTTGCACACACGCTTGATGACCAGGCCGAGACGTTCCTCATGCGGCTCGTCACCGGTGCCGGTCCTGGCGGCTTACGTGCTATCGCCCCCGTTCGCGGGCGCGTCGTGCGGCCGCTCATCGGCGCACGCCGCGCGGAGATCGTGAGCTACCTCACGGGCCTCAATCAGCCGTGGCGCGAAGACGCCACCAACGCCGACACTTCTCGTTTGCGTTCCTGGGTCCGCCACGACTTGCTGCCGCTAGCGCAGACCCGTAACCCGGCGTTCGCTGAGACGCTCGCGCGCAACGTCCGGATCATTGCCGAGGAAGACTCGCTCCTCTCGGAGATGGCCTCGGCGTTCTCACGGGACTTCGCGAGTTTCGAGAACGGCCGACTCGCATTTGAGTCGCAGCAGATGCGCACGCTCTCGCGCCCGATGGCGCGCAGAACGATCCGCGAGGCGTTGCTGCGCGCGTTTCCGGATGCGTCGCGACTGGAAGCGGCGCACATCGAGGCGCTCGTGGAGGGGCTGTCTGTCGAGGCATTTGCACACGACCTGCCATTCGGTCTGCGTGCGGCCGACGAGTACGGTAAACTATATGTTTCCCGGCGGGACGACGTTTCCCCGTCGGTGGCACCCTGTTTGCTCGAATGGCCGGGTAGGTGCGACCTCGGTATGGTTGGGTCAATCGAGGCCGCGCTTGTTGCACCCGGAGATCTAACGAATGACCCGTTCTCGGCATTCGTGGATGCGGACACACTCCGCGGTGTGCTCACGGTTGATGGGCCGAGGGACGGCGATAGGATGACGCCGCTCGGCATGACAGGCACGAAGAAGCTGCAAGACCTGCTCACAGATGTGAAGGTTCCGAAACGGCTTCGCGCGGGTACCCCCGTCATTCGTGACGGAGCAGGTATCGTGTGGGTTGCGGGCGTTCGGCTGGATGAGCGATGTAAGGTGACTGCCGAGACACGCCGCGTTCTGGCGCTCTCGTGGTACAGACCGGAAGTTGGCAGCTGACCGACCGGATGAGATGGTCGGGCGGGGGATCGAAAGGACGCGTCGGAATATGCACCCGGACGTCAAGGAAGTCGTTTACACCGAGGAACAGATCCAGCAGCGCGTTCGCGAGCTGGGTGCTCAAATCGCGGCCGATTATGAAGGCCGCACGCTCTTGCTCGTTGCGGTACTCCGAGGCGCGTCGCTCTTCGTAGCCGATCTCGCGCGCTCGATCGACGGGCCTGTGGAGATCGACTTCATGGCAGTCTCGTCGTACGGGAGTTCCACGAAGTCGTCAGGCGTCGTTCGTATCATCAAGGACCTCGACGAGGTCATTGAGGGACGCGACGTTCTCGTTGTCGAGGACATCCTCGACACCGGGCTCACCCTCAAGTACTTGCTCCGCAACCTCGCCTCGCGTAAGCCCAGGAGCCTGGAAGTCGTGACGCTGCTCTGCAAACCGGGTAAGCAACGGGTGCCGATTGATTGCAGGTACACAGGATTCGAGATTCCCGACGAGTTCGTCGTGGGATACGGCCTCGACTATGCCGAGCTCTACCGCAACCTCCCGTACATCGGGGTGCTCAAACCGGAGGTCTACTCCAACTAGACCGCCTGACAAGGGGTGTGATCTGTGAACAGGAACCTGAGAACCGCGCTGCTGTACCTGCTGCTTATAGTGGTGGCGCTGCTCTTTGTTGCCAACAACTTCGACTCGAGTGCCAAGGTCTCGCAGCTCTCTTACAGCGAGTTTGTGACCGCGCTCAAGTCCGAGCGCGTAATCACTGCCGACGTGCAGCGCAAGACGCAGGCGGTCAACGGGTCGTACTACGCAGACTCCGCTGCCAAGGCCAAGAAAGAAAAGCTCGACTACACGACGACGTACCTCGGCGAGGATTCATTCGCGACGCTCATTGCCGAGAACCCCCCGCTTGAGGGCACAACGGTGAACAACCAAGACACCAGCTGGTGGCTCACGCTGCTCATCCAAGTCGTGCCGATCGTGCTCATCGTCGGTGTGATGTTCTTCTTCATCAATCAGATGCAGGGCGGCAATTCCAAGGTGATGCAGTTCGGCAAGTCTCGGGCAAAGCGCCTCACGCGTGACCAGCCGAAGATCACTTTCAAGGATGTAGCTGGCGTTGAGGAGGCTGTCGAGGAGCTGCAGGAGATCAAGGAGTTCCTGGCGAACCCCGGCAAGTTCCAGGCGCTCGGTGCGAAGATCCCGAAGGGTGTCTTGCTCGTGGGTCCTCCCGGAACCGGTAAGACGCTGCTCGCACGCGCCGTTGCGGGCGAGGCTGGCGTTCCGTTCTTCACGATTGCAGGTTCTGACTTCGTCGAGATGTTCGTCGGTGTCGGTGCCAGCCGTGTTCGAGATCTCTTCGAGCAGGCAAAGGCTGCAAGTCCTTGCATCGTCTTCATCGATGAACTCGATGCCGTCGGTCGTATGCGTGGCGCCGGACTCGGCGGCGGGCACGACGAGCGTGAACAGACGCTCAACCAGCTCCTCGTTGAGATGGATGGTTTCGATCTCAAGGACAACGTCATCGTCATGGCGGCGACCAACCGTCCTGACGTTCTCGATTCGGCGCTGTTGCGCCCGGGCCGTTTTGACCGTCAGGTCACAGTGGATCGTCCTGATCGCAAAGGTCGCCACGAGATTCTCAAGATCCACTCGCGCGGCAAGCCAGTATCAGACGCGGTCGACCTTGAGGTCATCGCAAGCCGCACGCCCGGCTTCACCGGCGCGGATCTTGCCAACATGGTGAACGAGGCTGCGCTGCTTGCAGCGCGCCATGGTAAGAAGCAGGTCGAGATGATCGAGCTCGAGGAATCAATCGAGCGCGTGATCGCCGGCCCTGAGAAGAAGAGCAGGCTTATCTCGGACAAAGAGAAGCGGATCATCGCGTACCACGAGGCCGGCCACGCCCTCGTTGGGCATGTACTGCCGGATACTGACCCGATCCACAAGATCAGCGTGATCTCTCGCGGGAAGGCGCTTGGCTACACGCTCGCGCTTCCGATGGAAGACAAATTCCTGAACGCACGCGGCGAGATGCTCGACGAGATCGCGATGCTCCTGGGTGGTCGTGTTGCCGAGGAGATCGCCATCGGCGATATCACGACCGGTGCGAGTAACGATATCGAGCGCGCAACCAAGCTCGCTCGCCAGATGATCACCCGCTACGGCATGAGCGAAAAGCTTGGACCGATGACGCTCGGCGAGCAGGAGCACGAGGTGTTCCTCGGCAGGGACTTCTCCAACACGCCGAACTACAGCCAGGAAATCGCGTTTGAGATCGACAAGGAAGTCCGTCGCATGATCGACGAGGGCTTCGATAAGGCTTTCAAGATCCTGAGCGATCGTCGCGATCAACTCGATCTGATGGCCGACGTACTTGTTGAGCGTGAAACGGTCGACAAGGAAGAGCTTGAGGCGTTGCTCAACAACACCTGGGACGAATTCTTGGTGAAGGAGGCAGCGCAGCAGGCCGCGGAGCCTCCCAAGGATGACGATGGGACTGCCACAGAGGAGCCCCCGGCCGCGCCCGAGGACTCACGTCCGCTGCTTGATGTGCCGCCGATGTCGGGTCCGAGCGGGGTCACGACGGCATAGCGCAGCAGCAGCAGAATTCTGTAAGGGCGTCGCGAAAGCGGCGCCCTTTCTTGCGTCCGTTGGTGCGAGAGCTTGCTTTGCGCACCTAGATGTCATATACATATAGGTGTCGGCAACGTACAAGGAGTAACAATGGAAGACCTGTCACACCCTGAGCCGGTACGACGACGCTGTTGCGAAGGCGGCGGTCGCGGGCGTGGTGTCGGCGTCGGTCGGGGCAGCTTGCTGGAACCGACGATTCTGGCGGCACTTGCACGCTCTGAGGCCCATGGCTACGACCTCGTCCGTATCATCGAAGAGATGACCGACGGGGACCTTACGCCTGATCCCGGCGGTCTCTATCGGATGCTAAGGCGTTTCGAGGCCGCGGGAACCGTTATCTCGACCTGGGAGGATGGCGACTCGGGTCCGCAGCGTCGTGCCTACAAGCTGACCGATGAGGGACGGGTGTTGCTCGGCCATTGGCTGGCGCACCTGGAGGAGCGCCGCCGGGTGCTCGGAGTCCTCATCGATGAGGTTCGAGCCGGTCTTCCTGGTGGGGAGAGCGCAGAGACAGAAGGAGGTACGAACGATGCCAGGACGTGATGCTACGGGCCCGGAAGGCAAGGGTCCGCTTACAGGTGGTGGCCGCGGAGTGTGCATGGCTCCCGTGACGGATGAAAATCGCACCAGGCTCAGTGTTGGGCGCGGCCTTGGCCGTGGACGTGGTGCCGGACGAGGTGCGGGTATGGGTCAAGGGCTTGGTCGGCGGTGGGCGCGATGAAGGTCGTCGTCTCTGCACTTGGGCCGGGATTGGACGATCGCGTCGACGAGCGCTTCGGTCGGGCGATGTACCTCATCGTCACCGATACCGATAACGACTCGCTTGAGTCAATCGAGAATGCTACTAACCGCAACGCACTGCAGGGCGCGGGCATCGCCTCGGCGGAGATCGTCTCCGACCAGGGAGCCAAGACGGTCATCACGGGGCATCTCGGTCCCAAGGCTTTCGCGGCTCTGGGGGTCGCCGGGGTCCGTGGCTATAACGGTGCGGGAATGACCGTGCGTGAAGCGATTGCAGCGTTCGTCGCAGGATCGCTTGAAGAACTCACAGAAGCGGGCGAAGCCCACGCCGGCTGAGGCTGGCACGAGAAAGGAATCAACATGACCGAGAATGGGAAGATCGTGCTGGCGGTACCCTCCAACGGCGAGGGCGGTATGGATGTCGAGCGCTCTGGGCACTTCGGGCACTGCGACTGTTTCACGGTGATCGATATCGCCGATGGCGCTGTCGCCGGAGTTCGTATCGTGGCGAACCCACCGCACGTTGAGGGTGGCTGCTTGCGTCCGGTTCAGCTGTTGGCCGGCGAAGGCGTGACCGCGTTGGTAGTAGCTGGAATCGGTGGTCGTCCGCTTGCTGGCTTCAATGATGCAGGCATCACGGTCTACTTCGACAACGAGCGTCCCATGGTGAGTGATGCGGTAGCAGCACTCATCGCCGGCGAAGTCGCCATCATCGAGCCGGGCGACGTTTGCGGCGGGCACTAGCAGATGGCCGAGCACGGCATGCTGCCAGGGCGTCGATTGATGATCGCCGTCGCCTCCGGAAAGGGCGGCACCGGCAAGACGCTCGTCGCCACCAACCTCGCTGTAGCGACCGCTCGGGCGGGTGTTCCGACCGTGCTTGTTGATTGTGACGTCGAGGCACCGAACGACGCGCTGTTCCTCACGCCTGACACTCTGGACAGCCGAGCGGTGACCTTCCCGCTCGCAACCGTCAATCAGGCTGCATGTACCTCGTGCGGGAAATGCCGCGATGCATGCGCGTACGGCGCGATTCGAGTGCTCGGCGACACCGTCGTTGTGTTTGCCGAACTGTGTCACGGCTGCGGCTTGTGTACGACCGTATGCCCGACTGCAGCGATAACCGAGGTTCCTCAGCGGATCGGCGAGGTCGAGTGGGGTGCGGTCCCCATCGGCATCGCCGACCCGGGGGGCGTCAAGATGGTGACCGGGCGGCTGGAAATCGGCGACGTGAAGGCGACCAGCGTGATACGAGCTGCGCGCCGGCAGGCTGATGTGTTCTCCCGCAACATCACCATTCTCGATGCGTCTCCCGGCGTCGCTTGTTCTGCCGTCGCTGCGACGCACGGGGTCGATATGCTCGTGCTCGTCACCGAGCCAACCCCGTTCGGCCTACATGACTTGGACCTTGCGGTTCGTCTCGGCAGAGACTTGCGGATCCCGATGGGCGTTGTCATCAACCGCGACGGTGCGGGCAGTGCAGACCTGGACGCGTACCTTGCAGATGCAGGCGTTCCCGTTCTCGCGCGCATCCCGTTCGACCGATCGATTGCCGAGACCTACGCCGACGGCGGGCTCGTGCTCGATTCGCATCCCGATGCTCCCGGGTGGTTCGGCGCCATCTGGGACGGCATCGCTCAGCTGACCGTGGAGGCACAGTGAAGACAGTGGTGTTTGCCTCCGGCAAGGGTGGGACTGGCAAGACGACGCTCACAGCGCTTGCAGCTGCGATACTCGCAAAGAATCACCGCCTGGTGCTCGCAGACTGCGACGTAGAGGCATCCAATCTGCCCATTGCCCTCTCGGTCACAACTACCGCGTCCGAGAGCTTCTCCGGCGGAGCCGGGGCATTCATCGACCCCATTGCGTGTCGCGGGTGCGGGGTGTGTCTGCGCGCGTGCCGCTTCGAAGCGCTTGTGCGCCCGGAGTGGGACGACGAGTCGCCCGCCTATCGTGTGAATCCCTGGCTGTGTGAGGGGTGCGGCGCGTGTGTCTCGCGTTGCAGCTACCACGCGATCTCGATGCAGAAGAAGAGTGCGGGCGAGGTGTTCTCTGGCACGTCAGCCGTCGGACCCGTCTCCTTCGGCCAGCTTGGTCCCGGGGAAGACCTCTCGGGCAAGCTCGTCACGGAGGTTCGTTCTCGCGCCAAGGCCATGGCCGAGGAAAGCGACGCGGAACTCCTCCTTATCGATGGGCCTCCCGGTGTTGGCTGTCCGGTCATCGCGTCCATCACCAACACCGACCTCCTTGTCGCCGTCACAGAGCCAACGCTCTCGGGTGAATCTGACTTGCTGCGGCTCGTGATGCTCGCGCGTCGTCTGGGCGTCGACGTTGCGGTGGTGCTCAACAAGGCCGATCTCTCGGCGCGCGGTGCCGAGAGAATCCGGCGGCGGGTGGCATCAGAGGGCCTTGATCTTCTCGGCGAGATTCCGTTTGATCCAACGCTTGCCTCGGTGCTGGAGCGCCTTGCCAGCGGCGCGAGAATCGAGACGCTGCTCGCTGAGGCTGCTCCGGGGCTGGCTGCGGCGCAAGGCGCTCTTACGATGGTCGTTGACCGTTTGGCGTAGGCGCACCCGGGTCTTCGAACGGACGATCAGTGGAGCGAATGAAGTGCCGCCCGTCATGGGCGGCACTTCGGGTTGGCGCGACACGGTTTGAGCTGAGGTAGTGCGAATGGGCATATGGGGGCATACTAGTGTGGCATGGCGACGCGCGGAGGGGGGCCCCGCGAAGTGGTCGTTCGAACGGTGAGAGCGCAGAACTTCTTACGGATGCTGCCATCGAGGTTGCTCCGCGGTCGACTCCGCGCGCGGTATGTTCCGGATGGACCTGCGAGCCATAACGCGCTCATCAATGCACTCAACGCAGTAGCTGCTCAGACATCGTCGGCACGGACGGTGCACGATGTCCTTGGCATCATCGTTGATGCAGCCAAGCGCTTCACGGGCACCGAGAAGGTCGTGCTGTGCCTGGTCGATGACTCAGCGGATGCACTCCGGCTCGACGGGTCGAGCATCATGGTTCGCGGGTCGCGCGCGGAGTATGACGAAGCATGGTGGGGGGCGTGGCTTCGCGGTGCGGTCGATCGGGTGTTCGCCGACGGTCAGCCGTTCTTTGAAGTCGACGAAGAGGCCGGTGCATGGTGCATGGCCGTCCCCGTGCGGGTTCAGGACCGACCACTCGGGGTTTTGTGTGTCATCAATTCTGTGACGCATAGGCTGCGGGGTGAGCAGACCGCGTTCCTGTCGATTCTCGGTGCCTTTGCTGCAGCATCGATAGAGAACGCCCGTCTGGCCGAGGAGTCACGCTATGCGCTGCTCGCCAGCGAGCGCGAGCGAATATCTCGCGAAATGCACGACGGTATTGCGCAGTCTCTGTTCTCCATCTCGCTTTCTCTCGAAGTGTGCAAGCGGCAGGTGACGCGCGATCCAGCGCAGGTTGCCCGCCAGATCTCGGAAATCCAGGAGCTTCTGGCGGCCAGCCAGGGGGAGATTCGTCGCTACATCTATGATCTTCGCCCGGCCAAGCTGCAGGAATTGGGGCTTGTGGGCGCAATCGAGTATTGGTTGCACGAAATCGCAAACGATGGGACTCGTGAGGTGAGTCTTGTCGTGAATGGTGAAGCAAGGCACGTTGGTGCCGAGCTCGAGACGTGTGTCTATCGTGTCGCGCGCGAGGCGACGACGAACGCCGTGAAGCATGCGGGTGCGAGCAACATACGTGTCGCATTGGAGTATCTACCTGAGGGCGTCAGCCTGACTGTGGAAGATGACGGCTGCGGCTTCGACGTGGAACATGCACTGGCTGAGAGCGATGCGGGCAGTAGTATGGGCCTTCAGGGACTACAGGAGCGTGTGCAGCGAATGGGTGGCGAGGTCAGGATCATGTCCGCCCTCGGCCAAGGGTGCGCCGTGAGAGCATACATTCCCGCATGAGGAGGGGCTCCGGATGATACGCGTGGTGGTTGTCGACGATCATGAGCTGGTTCGCTACGCGCTGAGAACGTCGATCGAGTCCGAAGACGACATGTGCGTTGTCGGTGAGGCGACGTGTGGTGAGGATGCATTGGTGCTCCTCGAGACCTCAGAGCCAGCCGTGGTGTTGCTTGATCTCCACATGCCGGGGATGGGCGGGCTGGATGCATGTCGCAAGATGCTTGATGCCTGGCCGCAGTTGAGGGTGATCATCCTGACGAGCTACGACGAGGACGAAGAGATCTTTGGTGCCCTCTCTGCCGGGGCGGTCGGCTATCTCATGAAGGACACGAGCCCGACGGCGCTCATCGAATCGATCAGGAATGTGTCCGAGGGACAGACGGTTCTCGACAGCGCGATTGCGAGGCGTGTCATACGCGGCACCCCTGATGCCGAGACCGACGATCCCGGGCTTTCCGAGCGGGAGATGGACGTGCTCGCGATAATGGCTCGAGGGGCGAGCAATCGCGAGATTGCGCGCTCGCTCTGGATCTCTGAGCCTACGGTGAAGACACACGTGAGCCACATACTGCGGAAGCTCGGGCAAGGCGATCGCACGCACGCGGTCGTCGATGCGATGCGCCGCGGTCTTGTTCGGCCACCCACTCGTACGGAGTGATTCGGTCTCATTCCTCCGTATGAACCAAACTCAAACCAAGGTCATCCTTTCGACCGATGTGTCTCCTCCCAGATGAAGGGCACGTTCCTTCCAGTGTCGTTCTAGCCAGGGGGATTCGGAGGGAGGTGTATTCGTATGTTGCTCAAGTTCTACGCGTGGGCCCTCGATCACAGCAAGGCCGATGAGGGAGCTACAGCAGTCGAGTACGGCATCATGGTCGCCGCGATCGCGGTCGCGATTTTGACCGTTGTGTTCTTGCTCGGCGATCAGATTGCGGCTCTGTTCCAGACCGTCTTGGACGCTCTTCCAGGCGGCGCCGCCTAATCGGCATGCACCCGGGGACTCGCATTGGGTCCCCGGGTGGATTGGATTGTCCTGTGGGGGGTGCTGTTCGTGAAGCTGCATAGGCAAGCGAGCGCCGATGAGGGCGCTGCGGCAGTCGAGTTTGCTCTTGTCTCGGGAGTGCTCGTAATTCTGCTCGTCGGCATCATCCAGTTCGGGTTTCTCTTCTTTCAGTGGGTTGAGTTGACTCACGCCGCACGTGAAGGCGTGCGATGGGTTGCCCTCGAGTATCCGGCGGGATCGGTTTCAACGCCGGGCACCGTGCGCTATAAGGCGGCCCAGTCGTCGCCAGGTCTCGAACTCACGGATGCGAACATTGTTGTAAGCCCCGAGGACCCGGGCATTGGCGATGTAGGCGACGCTGCCACCGTCACAGTCACCTACTCGGTGCCTGTGTTCACGCCTCTCATGCAAGGGATATTCGGGACTTCTGATGGGACGTTTCTCCTCAGTAGTACTGCAACCATGCGAATCGAGTGATTCTGATGAGGTCGCTTATTCGGCGCGATGACGGCGGGGTTGCTGTCACGGTCGCCATTCTCATAGTCGTTCTCGTATTGTTCGCAGCTCTCGCTGTGGACGTCGGATATCTCCTTTCCGTTCGTCGACAGCTACAGACAGCGGCCGACGCCGCTGCGCTTGCGGGCTGTCGTGTACTTGCGGATGGCGGGAGCCATGCGGCTGCACTAGGTGAGGCTGAGTCGTTCGCCGCCCAGAATGCGTCGAAACCAGCCGACGGTCTGGTCATGCTCGGTGATCCGCCAGATACAGAGGTGACCGACAAGTACGTTCAGGTGACCGTGGAGAAGGAGTCCCCGCTCTTCTTCGCACGAGTCCTCGGCTTGCAGACCACACCAGTGCAAGCGAGTGCCAGGGCACAGGTCGCGTATCTTACGGGCATGCGCGGCATGGTGCCGTGGTCGGTTCCAGTGGTTCACGCGTCGCGTGTTTCCGTGCAAATCGCCGGTGGTTCAGAAGTGTGGCTTGATGATCGCGGTGGCGGGCTTTGGCAGGGCACGATTGTGGCTCCTTCTGCACGCTCGCTTGCCGGGTACCGGTTGGACGTGACTGCGTACAACTCGCAGACGACTTATCCCGACGGAACCAGCAGCTACCCCAACGGGGTGCCCGAGCTGGTCTCAGGCGCAGCGGCGGTCTTTGTGCCGCCAGTGGATTGTCCTGTGGAGGACGTCTACCTCGATAGGTACGTTGTGACTGCTGGCTCAGGAGCAGCGGTGCGGCTCTACGTCCGCGCTGTCGAGCAGCCTGACGCACGGTTCAACGGGAAGAACTTCAAGCTTGTGGCTGTCGACGGGCAACCGAATCTATGGTCGGCTGTACTCAATGTGCCGGCCGTCGATAACCTGTGGGTCTCGTTCCCGGTGGATGTGAGTGTCGGGAAAACCACCGTCACCGACGCGGCAACTCTTCTCGTGCGCCGTTCTACGTACCCTATCGCGGACGTGGCACTGGCGCGTTACGTGGCCGGGCCGGGTGAGGCAATCACGGTATCGGTGCAGTTGAACGACTACGTGTATGGGAACGAGTACGAACTCAAAGTCGTGGGGGGTGCGGGAGAGGTCGGCAACTTCTGCGCAATCGATCTTGCGTCGCTTAGGCATCCGCCGAACTGGCTTGACCCTCAGGACCCACCGGAGTACGACATCACCTCGGATCCAGGCTACGAGCCACCAGCGTACTATCACTATCTCGCCGACGAGTTCCCCTTCATCGTCCACATCGGGGATACGGTCTGGACCGAGCCGGGAACTCTCTCCGGGCCGAGCACCGATAAGGCCCTGGATGACCGCTTCGCGGGCGACGTCCTGACCTTCGCTCAATGGGAGGCGCTCGGTCGGCCGGGGACATCGCGGGTGGTGTACGTGCCTGTGGTCGAGAAGATGCAGATCACGACAGGCAGGACGCCCATGCGCGTGGTGAGTCTTGCGGCGTTCTTCATCGAGCCCGACTCGAATCCCGCCAAGGACAAGATCGTCGGACGTTTCATCGAGTACGTCTCGCCTTCGGATGCAGTCTCCGATGTGCCACCCGACGGCCTGTACGTGTTGACCATCCGGCTCGTTGCGCCGGAGTGACCTGAAGAAGGGGTGTGCCATGCGGTCGAGAGTGTTCATCCTCATCGCTGCTGTGATTCTTGGAGTCGCAGCCGCGCTCGTGACCGCGCAGTACCTGCGTGGCGCGACAGCGAGGCTCACAAAAGAGGCCGAGCCCGTGCAAGTGCTGGTGGCTACGCAGGATGTACCGCGCGGTACGACCGCAGAGGAGGCTCTCAAACAGGGATTCATCCAGACGCAAGAGGTTCCGCAGCGGTATGTCTCGGCAAATGCGGTCTCCTCGGTGCGCGGAATCGAGGGGCAGGTGCTCGCAGCGACGCTGAGCAAAGGGGAGCAGGTCACCCGGGCGCGATTCCAGTTCCCGAGCGAGGCGGGACTGTCGTTTGCGATTCCCGACGGGTTCGTGGCGGTGTCGATTCCGGCTGATGACGTCACATGCGTGGGAGGAATGCTGAAATCGGGCGATTGGGTGCTTGTCACCGCGACGTTCGACCCCGGTCCTAATGGCAAGGACGCAGAGTCGAGGATCCTGTTGCCGAAGGCACGCGTGCTTGCTGTGGGCGCGGACATGGGTGCGGGAACCGGCACGACCGATACGGGCCAAGAGGGAGCGATCACGACCGGAGCGCGCTCGGCGAATTCCGGTGGGGTTGCGCAGTCACCCACGGTCACGCTTGCGCTCAAGCCCGAGGATGTCGAGAAGCTCGTGTTTGCGGAGCGCCAGGGTTCGGTCTGGCTCGCACTGCTGCCGACCACTGAAACCGAGCTTCCCGGGACGTCTGGTCGCAATATCAAGACGATCTACAAGTAGGGGGATTCCATGGGTCTGGTTGTCATAGCTGATTCGGACGTCCGCTTCTGCCGTCGCCTGAGGTCGCTTCTAGAGAGCGAAGATGGCGTTCGCTGCGATGAGGTGCGAACCCTCGAAGAGGCGAGTGCACTTCTGCCGCTCCGCCGACCTGATGTGCTCGTTCTCGGGCCATCGATAGCCCCGGCGGTTGCGCTGGAGTTTGCCGAGGCGCTCAAGCCCGGCAGCACGGTCGCGGTCGTGCTGGTCAGCTCCGAGGAATCCACCGATCTTCTGCGGCGGGCGATGCGTGCGGGTGTGCACGATGTCGTACCGATGGACCAGCAATTCGGCGAGGTGGTCCGAGCAGTTCAGGCCGCGATGACGACCGCAGGGTCACGTCTTGAAGAGCCGCGCGCCGTGCCTGCGCCCTCGCGCGGCAGGGTCGTCACGGTGTTCAGCACAAAAGGCGGTGTGGGCAAGACGGTGATTTCCTGCAACGTCGGCGTTGCGCTCGCGAAAAGTGGCCTCAAGACCGTGCTGGTCGACCTTGATCTGCAGTTCGGAGACGTCGGAATCATGCTTGATCTGGCTCCTGAGCGGACGATCTTCGATGCGGTTCAGTCCTTTGAACGGTTGGATGCTGAGATGCTCCGCGGCTTCCTGACGCAGCATTCGTCGGGGCTCCAGGTGCTGTTAGCTCCTGTGCATCCGGAGGATGCGGAGGTTGTCACGGTCAACCGCATCACCGCAATCATCGGTCTGCTGAGCAAGATCGCGGATGTCGTCGTGATCGACACGTCTGCAGCGTTGGACGACGTTGTGCTGGCCGCTATCGACAGTAGCGATGCAATCTATGCGGTTGCGACCATGGATGTCGCAAGCATCAAGAATGTGCGGGTTTCACTTCAGAAGCTTGCGCAGATGGGATACGACCACGAGCTGATCCGCCTTGTGATCAACAGAGCAGATAGCAAGGTGTGGCTCGACCCGGGCGAGGCGGAGCGCACGATCAACGCGCCGGTGGTGGCGGAGCTGCCCAGTGACAGGCTTGTCCCGCGGTCTGTGAATAGAGGCATTCCCGTGGTCTTGGATGCACCGCGCTCGGGTGTCGCGCATGCCCTCGGGGGGCTTGCGAAGAACATCGCAGCGGGATGCGAGGAGGTGAGCAGCAGTGTCGCTTAGAGAGAGGCTGGGGCAGACCCAGGGCACTGTGCAGGTCGTGGATGAGCGTGATAGAGCGACGGAGCAGATTGCCGATAGTACAAAGGACGTGATCAAACGCAGCCTGCACTACCTGCTCATCGAGGAGATGGGTACCGAACTCGCGATGCCGGACCTCGACGAGGCGGCGATGCGTTCCTCAATCGAGGCGAAGCTCCGCGAGCTGCTCGGGCGGGAGAGCACCCCGCTGTCTGCCTCGGACCGGCGTGAGATCTCGGCCGATGTGGTCGACAACATCCTTGGCTATGGACCTTTGCAGGCGCTGCTCAGTGACCCGGAAGTCACTGAAGTGATGGTCAACAACGCTGACACTGTCTACGTGGAACGCCGCGGACGCCTCTATCTCACGGGACAGCGTTTCATCGACGAGGCGCACCTTATGCGTATCATCGACAAGATCGTTGGCCAGGTCGGTCGCCGGATCGACGAGTCCTCCCCGATGGTGGACGCGCGGCTTCCAGACGGGTCCCGCGTGAACGCCATCATTCATCCTCTGGCAATCAATGGTCCGATGCTGACGATCCGTAAGTTCTCGCAGGAGCCGTACACCATCGATGATCTGATCGCGTTTGGAACGCTCGATGCCCATGCTGCTGAGTTCCTGGAGGCATGCGTACGCGGACGACTCAATATCTTGATCTCGGGTGGCACGGGCACTGGCAAGACCACGCTGCTCAACGTCGTATCGGCGTTCGTGCCCGACGATGAGCGGATCGTGACGATCGAGGATGCGGCGGAGCTGCGGCTCGGTCAGAGCCACGTGCTGAGACTGGAATCGCGCCCGCCGAACATCGAAGGCAAGGGCCAGATCTCCATCCGTGACCTGGTTCGCAACGCGCTGCGTATGCGTCCCGACCGCATCGTCGTCGGCGAGGTGCGCGGAGCAGAGGCACTCGACATGCTCCAGGCGATGAACACGGGTCATGAGGGCTCCCTGTCGACCATTCACGCCAACTCGCCGAGAGACTCTCTCGCGCGATTGGAGACGATGGTGCTATTGAGCGGCTACGACCTGCCGGTCCGTGCGATTCGGGAGCAGGCCTCCTCGGCACTGCACATGATTGTCCAGCTGCAGCGCCTGCGGGACGGTTCGCGCAAAATCGTGCAGATTACTGAGGTTGAGGGGATGGAAGCGGACACGGTCGTGCTCCAGGACATCTTCTACTACGACTTCACGATGGGCGTGGATGACGATGGCCGCTCCCTCGGTCGCCTGAAGGGTACCGGGCTCCGTCCCAAGTTCGCGGCCCATCTCGATGACCTGGGCATCCATTTGCCCGCCGAGGTGTTTGCCTTCGAACCTCCTGCGCGGAGGTGAGTGCAGTGCGCAGAGCACTCGCGCTGCTGCTGGTGGCCCTGGTCGTCATGCCCGTGTCGGCGCTTGCTGCCGATGCTGCACTCGGTGTGCGTGTTGAAGACACCGCCAAACCTCCTGGCGTGACGCTTTCCGTGACGCTCCCGGGCAGCGTCATGAGTGCCGGCTCGGACACCCCGACATTTCGCGTGTCGGAGAACGGCGTCGATGCTGATGTCACTGACGTGCGCAGCCCCGCTGAGGCGGCGCGCGAGCCGGTGGACGTCGTGCTCGTGCTCGACACGAGCGGAAGCATGAAGGGGGCAGCGCTGGAGGACGCGACTGCTGCTGCCCGCGCGTTCATCGAGGCGATGGGTGTGGGAGACCGGACGGCAATCGTGACGTTCGCGTTCGAGCCGAGCGTCAGGCAAGGCTTCACTGACGACCGGACCGCGCTTCTCTCGGCGCTTGATGGTCTTACGCCATCTGGTGAGACGGCCGTGCATGACGCGCTCGTACGCGCCGCCGCACTCGCGACCGAGAACAGCGACCGCCAGAGCAGCATCGTGTTGCTGTCCGATGGCGGTGACACGGTCAGTGTCGCGAGCTTCCAGACGGCGCTTGACCGGCTGAAGGCATCGGGTGCTGCGGTCTATGCGGTCACGCTCCGCTCGAAGGAGTGGGATCCGCGGGCGCTCAGTTCCCTTGCCGCCGAGACGGGTGGCAGGGCGGTTGCCGCTGCCGACTCGGGTGAGCTGCTGTCGATTTACGAGGCACTCTCGCAGGAGATCGGGCTGCAGTATCTGGTCACATACAAGAGCCTTGGTCCCAACACGAAAGACCTTGAGGTCGAGGTCACGGCATCGCTCGGCGATAAGACAGCGGCTGGCGGCATTACCATGCAGAATCCGCTCTATGCCGAGCCGGCGACCGGTCCGGTACTTGATTCGCCGAGCCCGAGCCTGGCGCTGAGGATTACCTCGATCGTACTGGTGTTCTCTTCGGTCATGCTCTTGGCCTGGGGCGTCTTCTTGTTGCTGCAGCGCCGATCCCTTGGGCTGGAGCGGCTTGAGTTCTATGACCAGCTCGACGCTGAAGGGGATGGTGCCGACGCCGCCGTGCCCGGAACGCCCGCCGCACTGCAGGCGAAGATGCGTGGCGCCGTCGGGTACGTGGCGGGCAGGTGGGGCTTCACACGCATGATGCATGAGCGTTTGGAGCGAGCCGGATTGCCGATTCGCCCTGCCGAGTACATCTACTTGCACCTCGTCTTAGTGTTGGCGACAGGGCTCTTTGCGATGCTCGTTACGAGGTCGCTGGCGATAACGCTCATCGTCGCGCTGGTAGCGGTTGTGATGCCGCTCCTGCTCTTGCAGAATCGCATCGACAAGCGGCGCGCCGCTTTCGAAGCGCAGCTGCCAGAGGTCCTGAACCTGCTGGCTGGCTCGCTGCGCGCGGGCTGGGGATTTCTGCAGGCAGTCGGCCTGGTGGCCGAGCAGATGGCGCAACCGGCGTCCGGTGAGTTCGGGCGCGCGCAGACCGAGTCGCGGCTCGGTCTTCCTATCGAGCGAGCGCTTGATCACATGGCTGCCCGAATTGGCAGCGAGGACTTTACGTGGACAGTCTCGGCAATCGCTATTCAACGAGAAGTGGGCGGCAACCTGGCAGAGGTGCTCGACATCGTCGCATCGACGATGCGAGAGCGCGCGGAGCTCAAGCGGCACATCAGCTCGCTCACCGCCGAGGGTCGGCTCTCGGGAGGAATCCTGTTGTTCCTGCCGTTCGTGGAGCTTACGGCGATCCTGATCGTGAACCCGAGCTACATGTCGGGGATGTTGACCGTTGGCTTTGGGTGGGTGCTGGCGATTGGCGGTGCTGTCCTTCTGACGGTCGGTGCAGTGTGGCTCAATCGTGTTACGAAGGTGGAGATATAGATGGACGTCCTCGCGGTCCTTCTTGCCGGTGTCGGCGCAGCGCTCTTGGCGTTCACGGTCTTCGATCTGCTGTTCTCTGAGGAGCGGCGTGTGAAGCGTCGCCTGGCAGGTCTTAGCGCATACGAGCGCTCGCAAGTGGCTGATGCCGCGCCGGTGCTCAAGCCCTTTGGGGAGCGCATAACCCGTCCGCTCGGTTCGTCGCTTCTCGGCGGGCTTCGTGCGCTCGTGCCGGACGCGTACGTAGAGCGGCTGCGGCTGCGGCTGACGAAGGCGGGGAATCCGCGCGGGATAGAAGTGAGTGGGTTGCTCACATATAAGGCGGTTTGCGCGGTCGTAGCGTACATCACGTGCGTGTTCGTCTACGGTCTCTTTCGCGGATTCGGCGGCGGGGTGCTGTTTGGGAGTCTTGTGGCTGCTGTTGTCGGTTTCTTTGTGCCCGACATCGCGCTGTGGTCGGCCGTCAACAAGCGACAGCTTGCCGTCAGGCGCGCGCTGCCGGACATGCTCGACATGCTGACCATCAGCGTCGAGGCGGGTCTCGGCTTCGACCAGGCGGTGGCGAAGCTCGTCGCGAATAGTCACGGCCCTCTTGCCGAGGAGTTCGCGCGCATGTTGCAGGAGATCCAGGCCGGCATCCCGCGTACTGACGCGTACAGGCACCTCGCTGAGCGAACCGACGTGCCCGAGGTCTCCACGTTCGTGACGTCGATGGTTCAGGCTGACGTGTTCGGCATCAGCGTCTCGAACGTCTTGCGTTCGCAAGCGAAGGAGATGCGCGTTAAGCGTCGCCAGCGTGCCGAAGAGATCGCGCAGAAGGCGCCGGTCAAGATCGTCTTCCCGCTCGTGCTCTGCATCCTGCCTGCTACGCTCATCGTGGTCCTTGGGCCGGCGCTCGTTTCCATCGGTCGCGCCTTCGGGCTCATCCCGTAGCGGCCGCGACTACCGGCGATACCTCCCGATGGGGGATACTGTGAGAGCAGTGTCCCCCAGTTGTGTTCACGGGAGCGGGTCATGGATCGCGAGAAGATAGAGCAAGGTGTGCGTCTCATCCTCGAAGGCGTTGGTGAGGATCCCGGCCGAGAAGGCCTTCTCGACACACCGCGTCGCGTCGCCAGCATGTACGAGGAGATCTTCGCGGGCCTCAACCAAGATGCCGCCGAGCACTTCCGCGTGACCTTCAATGAGGGTCATCAAGAGATGGTGCTCATCCGCGATATCCCGCTCTACTCGGTGTGCGAGCACCATTTGCTTCCATTCGTCGGTCGCGCCCATGTGGCGTACATCCCGGGCAAAGACGGCCGCATCTGTGGGCTCTCCAAGCTTGCACGCGTGGTCGACGTTTTCGCGAAGCGCCCGCAGGTGCAAGAGCGCCTCACGTCGCAGATCGCCGACACGATCGTCGAGCACCTCGATCCGCAGGGCGTGATGGTCGTCATTGAGGCCGAGCACCTCTGCATGTCGATGCGCGGCGTCCAGAAGCCTGGTGCAACCACCACGACCTCTGCCGTTCGCGGCATCTTCGCCAAGAACATCGCAACGCGTGCCGAGGCGATGTCGCTCATCAAGGGGGCGTAGGGCAGGTGGATCGGGTCTGGCGCTGTGGCCGCTTCGAGCTGTCGCTTGATGTCACGCTCGTTATGGGCGTGCTGAACGCCACGCCCGATTCCTTCTCCGACGGTGGCGAGTTCGACGATCCCATCTTGGCGGTTGAACACGGTCGGCAGATGGTTGCCGACGGAGCCGCGATCATCGACGTAGGCGGGGAGTCCACGCGCCCCGGTGCCGACGAGGTCTCACCTGCCGAGGAGATCTCGCGGGTGCGGCCCGTTGTGAGCACACTCGCCCGCGACTTTGGCGTGCCGGTCTCGGTGGACACCCGTCATGCAAGCGTCGCGCGCGCGGCGGTCCAAGCAGGCGCGAGCATCGTGAACGACGTCTCGGGCTTCCGAGACCCTGAGATGCTTGATGTCGCTCTCGGCTGTGATGCGGGTCTTGTGATCATGCACATGCTGGGCGAGCCGAAGACGATGCAGGCCGAGCCGCACTACGGTGACGTGGCTGATGAGGTCGGTCGCTACCTACTCGGCAGGGCGCGCACGCTGGAAGAGCTCGGCGTTGCGCGCGAGCGCATCTGTATCGACCCGGGAATCGGCTTTGGTAAGACGCTCGAGCAGAACCTGGAGTTGCTGCGGCGGCTGCCCGAACTTGCAGCGTACGGCTATCCGGTGCTTGTGGGCTCGTCGCGCAAGAGCCTCATCGGCATGGTGCTTGATGAGCCCGACCCCAAGCAGCGGCTTGAGGGCAGCCTCGCGATAGCGGCGTGGTCGGCCGCGCACGGTGCCGACATCGTGCGGGTCCACGACGTGAACGAGACCGTGCGGGTGCTCCGCATGTGGCGGGCGATCGAGGGAGAGAGCGCGTGAGTTCTTGGGAGGACATGCCTGATTGGGTGATCGTGGCTGAGAACGCCGGTGACGCGATCATGCTGAGCGCTGTGGCCGAGGAGCTCACGGCGGCCGGAATCGGCGTGCTATGGGACCCGTACGACTCCCGCCTTGGCGTGACGAGCATCTTCAGCAACCCGCATTTCAAGCTGAAGGTGGTCGCAGCTGAGCTGGCCGCCGCCCGTGAGTTGCTAGGCGAAGAGTCGCCTCCGGGCGTGAAGCTTGCGTGGGCGGAGCCTGGTGAGATCGTCGATCAGCCCGATTTCGCCGACGATGAGTCCTGGGACGACGTGCCTGAGGCGCAGTGGGACGAGTCCGGGGTCGACGACCCCGAGGCGCTTGCGGCAGCCGAGGCTGCGGTCCGCGGGCCGGATTCGCCAATCATCCCGATAGCATCCGGGGCGCACGAGGCACCCAAGGGCTGGCGGGCACTTCTCGGCTGGCCGATGCTTGAGGAGCAAAGACACAAGACGCTCGCGTACATCGGGCTTGGGTCGAACCTCGGCGACAGACCGGAGAACCTGGCCGAGGCACTTCGTGCCATCGGCGAGATTCCGGCGACCGAGGGCCTTGCGGTCTCTCGCGTGTACGAGTCGGAGCCGTGGGGCGGCGTTGAGCAGCCGGTGTACGCGAACGCCGTTGCGGTCGTGGCGACCGAGCTTCAGGCCGACCAGCTACTGGAGGCGCTCCAGGGCATCGAGGACTCCCTCGGCAGGGTGCGCGAAGAACGGTATGGGCCGAGGACGATCGACTTGGACCTCTTGCTCTTTGGCGACGAAGAGTGGGTGCGCCCCGATCTCACGATCCCGCACCCGCGCATGCTTGAGCGGGCGTTCGTGGTGGTGCCGCTGCTTGAGGTGGACCCGAGGGTCACCATGCCCGACGGCTCGGCGATTTCGGCTGTGCGCGCCATGCTTGGGCGCATCACCGGCGTGCTCGGTGCGGTGCCCGGTTTCACGCGCGCAACCGTGAGCGCTGGCGACGACGACGGACCCCAGCCAATGGAGTTCCCTGAGCCGTACGTGCCGGCGGTTGAGAGCGGGCCAGCCGAGGACGAAGCCGCGTGGGTGACTATCCAGACTGCCGAACAGGGCGGGCTCGTGGGGTACGGCGGATCGATGCAGCTGCAAATCCACCTCGGCGTGCTGCAGTCGGCGGGGATTCCGGCCGTGATCGACCCGCCACCGATCTTCGGGTCTCCCGGCATGCCGGCCTACGGTGCTGCCGAGACGATCCGCCTCATGGTGCCGAGAGAGAACGCCATCGCCGCGCGAAAAGCGCTGGCAGAGGCGCGAACGCGGGAGTAGCGGTCGCGCCCTCGCCCCTTCCTCGGTGCTATAATCCAACCCCACCCGTTAAGGGCTGCCTGGACCCCGCGTTCGGGGCCGGGACTGCCGGGAAGGAGCTACAGATGAGCGCCACCACCAGCATCAAGGCGCGCGTCACCACCGCAACCCTGCGCGAGATGAAATCAGCAGGGGACCCCATCGTGATGGTCACCGCGTACGACGCACCCTCAGCACGTTTGGCCGAGGAGGCCGGCGTGGACTCGATCCTCGTCGGCGATTCGCTTGGCATGGTCGTACTCGGGCACGACAGCACGCTGCCGGTCACGCTCGATGACATGCTGCGGCACACGGCGGCAGTCGTTCGCGGCACGTCGCGAGCACTCATCGTTGCCGACATGCCGTTTTTGAGCTTCCAGATCTCGCCGGAAGAAGCCGTCCGCAACGCCGGTCGCTTCCTTGCCGAGGCGGGCGCCACCGCCGTCAAGCTTGAAGGTGGTGCGTCCATTGCCCCGACCGTCGAGCGCATCGTTGCTGCCGGCATTCCGGTTATGGGCCACATCGGCCTCACGCCGCAGTCGGTGAACGTGTTCGGCGGCTTCAAAGTGCAGGGTCGCGAGACCGACTCGGCCATTGCGCTCGTGCAAGACGCGCTCGCGCTTGAGGCGGCGGGTGCGTTCGCGATCGTACTGGAGCTCGTGCCGGCAGAACTGGCCGCCATCGTCTCCGAAGAGGTCTCGATCCCGACGATCGGCATCGGCGCCGGCGGCGGTTGCGACGGTCAGGTGCAGGTCTTCCACGACCTACTCGGCCTGGGCACGTTCAAGCCGAAGCACGCCAAGCGCTACGCCGACGTGGGCGACGCGATCCGCTCGGCCATCGGCGCATACACCGCCGAGGTCCGCTCGGGCGCATTTCCTGCCGAGGAGAACCTGACGCATCTTGACGCCGAGGTCATCGGCGAGCTTGAAGTGGCACTGCCACTCACACCGGGGGAGGACGAGTAAGCATGGAGCGAGTTGTCTCCAAGGAGGAAGTTCGTCAGGCGGTTCTTGCCGCACGACGTGAGGGGAAGCGCATCGCGCTCATCCCGACTATGGGCGCGCTGCACGAAGGCCACCTGTCGCTTGTGCGCGCGGCGTGCGAGCGCGCCGACTACGTGGCGGTTTCCATCTTCGTGAACCCGACGCAGTTCGGGCCGGGCGAGGACTTCGAGGCGTACCCGCGCGACCTTGAGCACGACATGCAGCTGCTCAAGGCTGAGGGCGCCGATTTGCTCTTCACACCGACGACAGCGTCGATGTACGCCGCCGACGCGCAGGTTGAGGTCATACCAGGTCCGCTCGGCGAGCTTTGGGAAGGCGCTATCCGGCCAGGCCACTTCGGTGGCGTGTGCACCGTGGTCTCCAAGCTCCTCAATATCGTTCAGCCGGACCTCGCGTTCTTTGGCGAGAAGGACTTCCAGCAGCTCACGATCATCAAGCGCATGGTATGCGACCTTGATGCGGCCGTGCGCGTGGTGCCGTGTCCGATCATCCGCGAGCCCGACGGTCTCGCTCTCTCCAGCCGCAACGCCTACCTTTCTCCAGAAGAGCGCCGCGCGGCCACCGCGCTCTACCGCGCGCTTCGCACCGCCGAGACGCTTGCGCTTGGCGGCGAGCGTGACATCGCGCTCCTCACCGACGCCATGCGTGCCTGCATTGCCGAGGAGCCCCTCGCCACGCTCGACTACGCCGCTGTTGTAGACCTTGCGACGCTCACGGAGCCCGCAACGCTCGACTCCCCGGCGCGCGCGATCGTCGCGGTTCGCCTCGGCAACACCCGACTTATCGACAACATGCAGCTTACGACGGGAGTCTGACATGACGCCGCGCGAAGACATCACCGCCATCCAGGCCGAGATCCGGCACCTTGCGCGCGAGCGCGACGCCGTTGTCATCGCGCACAACTACCAGCGTGCCGAGGTGCAAGACGCCGCATCGTTCGTGGGCGACTCGCTCGGGCTTTCGCGCGAAGCGGCGGCCACGGACGCTTCGGTGATCGTGTTCGCGGGCGTGCATTTCATGGCCGAGACCGCGAAGATCCTCTCGCCCGGCAAGACGGTGCTCCTGCCCGAGCCCGGTGCCGGCTGCCCCATGGCCGACATGATCACGGCCGAGCAGGCGCGCGCGTTCAAAGCCGAGCACCCCGGCCTGCCGCTTGTGACGTACGTGAACTCCTCGGCAGAAGTGAAAGCCGAGACCGACATCTGCTGCACCTCGGCGAACGCCGTCGAGGTCGTGCGCTCGCTCGGCGTCCCGAAGGTACTCTTCGCGCCGGATCGCAACCTTGCGGCGTGGGTCGCTTCGCAGCTGCCTGAGGTCGAGGTCATCGCGTGGGACGGCTACTGCCCGGTCCACGATGAGGTCACGCCCGAGATGGTCGTCGAGATGATGGACATCCACCCGCTGGCCGAGGTGCTCACGCACCCCGAGTGCCGCCCCGAGGTGAACGCCCTTGCCGACGCCGTGCTCTCCACGAGCGGCATGCTTCGCCACGTGGCGAGCTCCCCGGCCGACGAGTTCGTGGTTGTGACCGAAGCCGGCCTGCTGCACGGTTTGGCCAAGGCCGCTCGCGGCAAGCGCTTCTACAACGTCGAGCCCAAGATGCTCTGCCCCAACATGAAGCTCACGTCGCTCACGAAGGTCCGCGACTGCCTCCGCGACATGACCGGAGAAGTCACGGTCGCCGAGGACGTCCGCGTGCGCGCGCTTGCCGCCGTCGAGCGCATGGTGGCGCTCGGGTGAACGCGCCTGCCGGCCCCCGATACCTGCTCGGCTTCGACACCGATGCGCTCACCAAGCGTGAGTGCGACGTGCTCGTCGTGGGCAGCGGAATCGCGGGTCTGGTAGCGGCGCTTCAGGCGTCGCAGTTCGCGCGCGTGCTGCTCGTGACCAAAGGCGAGCTCTCCGAGACCAACACCTGGTACGCGCAGGGCGGCATCGCCGGCGCGGTGGGTGAGACGGACTCGGTCGAGCTGCACCTCTCTGACACGCTCATCGTCGGGCAGGGCCTCTGCGAGCCCGACGTCGTTCGCGCGGTCGTCGGCGAAGCGGGCGACGCGCTCGGCGAGCTCGTCTCGCTTGGCGTGGCGTTCGACCGCTCGGCGGACGGGCGCGTTGCGCTCGCTCGCGAAGGCGGCCACTCGTTGCCGCGCGTGCTGCATTCGGGCGACGCGACCGGCGCCGAGGTGCAAGACACCCTCTCGGCCATCGTTAGGCGAAGCGAAGCGATCGAGCTTGTGGAAGACGCGTTCCTCGTCGACCTGCTCACCGAGAACGGCCGCTGCGTTGGCGCGCTCGTGCTGGAAGCCGGCGCGACCGAGCCGACCGCCGTCTGGGCGGGCGCGACCGTGCTTGCCACCGGCGGGTGCGGCCAGGTCTACCGCGTCACCACGAACCCGCTCATCGCGACGGGCGACGGCGTGGCCGCGGCATGGCGCGCAGGCGCCGAGCTTGCCGACATGGAGTTCGTGCAGTTCCATCCGACGGCGCTTGATAGCGCCTCCAGCCCCAAGTTCCTCATCACCGAGGCGCTCCGCGGCGACGGTGCGTATCTGCTCGACTGCAATGAGGAGCGCTTCATGCTCGGCGTGCATCCGCTTGCCGAGCTTGCTCCGCGCGACGTCGTGAGCCGTGAGATCGAAAAGGTCATGGTGCGCTGCGGCAGGCCGAACGTATGGCTTGATGCGCGACACCTCGGCGCAGAGCACTTGGCCGAGCGATTCCCGAAGATCTGGGAGACGTGCCTTGAGGCCGGCTTCGATCTCTCGCGTGACTTGCTGCCGGTGGCCCCGGCTGCCCACTACATGGTCGGCGGCGTGCTCGTGGACATCAACGGCCGCTCGACCCTGCGCGGCCTCTTCGCCAGCGGCGAGGTCACCGCGAGCGGCCTGCATGGCGCGAACCGCCTTGCCAGCAACTCGCTTCTGGAAGGCCTGGTCTTCTCTCGGCGCATCGTGCGCGCGCTTGAGCTCGATCGCCCGCAGCCGCACGCCGCGCACATCACCGGTGCTGGCGCGGGTGGCCCTGCAGGTGAGCCCGCGATGGCCCGCTCCGACATCGAGCGCACGATGAGCACCTCGGTCGGCATGACGCGCACCCACGATGGCCTCGATGCCGCTTGCTGCGAGCTTGAAGGCATCGCAGCGTCTCTCGGCAACACCGGGCCAACCGTTGAGGCGATGGAGGCCCGCAACATGGCGACGGTTGCCGCGCTCATCGCGTGCGCCGCCCACCATCGCCAGGAGAGCCGGGGCACGCATTTCCGCTCGGATCACCCCGTGCGCGATGACGACCGCTGGCGCGTACGGCTGGCGTGGACCCGCAGCGCGGATGCGCCCCGCGAGATCCCCGTGGGCGTCGCTCCCGAGGCGGGCGCCGTCGCCGTCGGATTGGAGTGACCCGCATGCTGCCCCCGCTGCCTCCCATCGATGACCTGGTCGCCGCCGCGCTTGCCGAGGACCTCGGCGTCACACCCGGCCGCTTGCGCGTGGCGTTCCCTGACTTCGAGTTACTCGCTCGCGACGTGACCTCGGCGGCAGTCGTGTCGGCCGATGCGCGCTTCTGCGGCGTTGTCGCGGCGCGCGCCGAGACCGTCGTGTGCGGCCTTCCGGTCGCGGCTCGCGTCTTCGAGATGCTTGCGGCCGCAGTCGGTGCGCCCGACGACGTGGAGCTCCTCCCGCTCGTTGCCGAGGGGACGCTCGTCCCGGCGGGCACGCCGGTGCTCGAGGTGGAGGGTAACGCCCGTCTCGTCCTTGCTGCCGAGCGAACCGCGCTCGACTTCCTGATGGTCCTCTCGGGCATAGCTGCCGAGGCACGCCGGTGGCAGAGTGCCGCAGGCGAGACGCTGCGCGTGCACGACACTCGCAAGACGCTCCCGGGGCTGCGCGCGCTCTCCAAGTACGCGGTCGCCGCCGGCGGCGCGCACAACCATCGCGCGGGCCTGTGGGATATGGTGCTCGTGAAGGACAACCACCTCGCGCATGCGGGTAGCGTGAGCGCGGCTGTCGCCGCAGCGCGCGAAGGCGCCCCGGGGCTGCGCGTGGAGATCGAGGCCGATACGCTCGAGCAGGCGCTGGAGGCCGCTCGCGCCGGTGCTGACATCGTGATGCTCGACAACTTCGACGACGCCGCGCTCGCCTCGGCAGTTCGCGCGCTTCGCGAGGCGGGAGCGACCTGCGAGATAGAGGCGTCCGGCGGAATCCGCTTCGAGCGGCTCTCTGCGCTGGCGGCTACGGGCGTTGATATCGTGTCCTCCAGCGCTATCGCCCTTGCCCCGCCCGCCGATTTCGGGCTAGATGAAGTGAAGCCGTAGGTCTGTCAGCGACACAGGGGGCACGCGTGAACGAGTATCCCGGGCAGCCGCTCGATATGAAGCTCTTCCAGAAGACGTTCCTCGTGTGCGCGATGATTCCGACGATCCTGTTCATGATGACGTTCGTGCTGTGGTTCATGCTTGAGGACCCGGTGGAGCCTGGCGCCACAGTGCCGCTCCTGCAAATCGTTATCTTCGCGGCCATGGCGATTGCCGTCGTGGTCTTTGCCCCGCGGGTGCGGGCGAAGCTGCTGCGTGCGTCCGGGCCGGTCAACATGAAAAACGGAGTGCGGCTCGAGGGCGACCTCGCGGCGCAGCAGCGCATCTCGATGGCGGCGATTGTGGGTATGGGCCTCGCGGAGCTCCCGCTGCTTCTCGGTTTCGTCCTCGGCTTCCTCAGCATGAGTTGGACGCTGTACATCCCGTTTGCCGCGCTGTCGGTCGCCGGTTGGGCGTACATGTACCCGCGCCCGGCTCAGATCCGCCAGTGGTACGAGCACCAAATGGCCAGCGCGCCCATGCCCGGCACGACGAACTGACGTGAGGCGCCCGTGACGCAGGACATCGAGAGGATCAGAGTCGCCTATCTCGCATGGGTCAGAACCGCAATGGTTCCGGGTCTCGGGTTGGTCGTACTCATCGCCGCCGAGCAACTCGCGGTGCGTTCCGAGTTTTGGGGTGCCCCGGGTGGCGAAGAGCCGCTGCGCTTCATCGTGTGGGCGATCGCCACGGCCGGCGTTGCGATGGGCAGAACCCTCAAGCGCCGTGGCCCTCGCAGCGCCCCGGACAAGCTGGCCGAGGCACGCTCGTTCTCATGGAAGCTCGTAGCGCTGGCCTTCGCGCCGACCCCGCTTGGCTTCGCGCTCTCGTTTCTGACGAGGAGCCCGCTCGATTTCTTCGTCATGTTGCTCGTGTCGCTCGTCGCATTCGCTATGCTGTTCCCAACGTATGCACTATGGCTCGACTGGAATTCACCGGATGCGCCTGTCGACGGAAGCGAGCCTTCATGACCCCGCAAACCGGCGTCCCGATCCTCGACTGGTTTCTTGCTGCCCTGAACGACTGGGGCTACCTCATCGTGTTCATTTTCGCCATCTCGGAGAACTTGTTCATCATCGGTTCGGCCACGCCGGGCGAGACGATCGTGATGGCGGCCGGGTTCGTGACCGTCAAGGGCTCGCTCGATCCTGTTCTTGTGACGGCGTGCGCGGTGGCGGGAGCGATGGTCGGCGGGAACCTCTCGTTCCTGTTCGGAACGCGCGGTGGGAAGATCGCGCTCCTCAGATGGGGCGGGCGCTTCTTCGATGAGGAGCGTATCCTCGCCGCCGAGGAGTACTTCGAGCGTCACGGGAACAAGACGCTCGTGCTCTCGCGCTTCGCAGCGGTCTTCAAGAACTTCGTGCCGGTCATCGCCGGTGTCTCGCGCATGCGAATCTGGGTCTTCGAGGTCTGGATGTTCATCGGTGCCACGATCTACACGGTGCTGATGCTTGCGCTGGGCATCATTTTCGCCGAGAACTTCGAGCGTGCGCTCGCAATCGCGCGCAACATCACATGGTTCGGGATGCTGCTGCTTGTTGCGATGGTCGTCTTCCTGATGTGGAGCCGGAAGCGCTTCTTCCAGTCCAGAGTAGAAAAGCTCGCGGGGTGCGCTGACGGGGCTGAGGCTGACTGTTCGGACGTGCCCGATGAAGAGTCGTAGGTCTGAGATAGCCTCGGCGCTTGTTGCGGCCGGATCGTCCGGGATATCCGGCGAGAGGCTTGCGAACACATTCGGCGTCAGCCGCGTTGCCATCGGCAAGCACATCTCGGCGCTTCGTGAGGTCGGGTACACCCTCGATGCGGTGCGAGGCGAGGGTTACCACCTCACGTCGCTGCCTCCGGGCCTAGTCCCCGTCGAGGTGGAGCGGCTCGTCACGGACGCATTCTGGACAAGCATCGACGGCGCCGAGGAGACCGGCTCCACTAACGACGACTGCAAGGTTCTTGCCCGTGCGGGTGCCGCCGAGGGAGCTGTCGTTGTTGCGGCCCGGCAGACCGCAGGCAAGGGGCGTCTCGGCAGAACATGGGTGTCGCCTGAGGGAGGCGCATACCTATCCGCGTTGTTTCGCCCGCCGTGTGCGCCCGCCGAGGTGGCCTCGCTTGCGCCTGCGTGCGCGCTTGGCGTGGCGTACGGCCTGGAGGCGCTCGGGGTGCCGTGCAGCCTCAAGTGGCCGAACGACGTGCACATCAACGGAAGAAAAGTGGCCGGTATCCTCCTGGAGATGTCGGCAGAAACCGATAGAGTGGAGTGGGTGGTCGCGGGCATCGGTGTGAACGTGCACGCCTCCGCAGATTCTCCCGGCGATGCGGCGTTTGTCGAGGAGCACTCGGATGCGAGCCCTTCGACCGTTGCGGCAGCCGTGCTCGACGGGCTTGCGCGCGCGTATCGCGAGTACACCGAGGCGGGATTCGCGGCGATGATGGCCGCGTATGAGAGCCGGCACGCGCTCAATGGTGCCGAGGTGGTCGTCCGTGATCGCATGGGCGCGGTCGTCGCATCCGGCGTCGTCGAGGGAATCGACGCATTGGGACGCCTGCTCGTGCGGGGCCCCGAAGCCACGACGCCCGTGGTTGCGGGAGAGGTAACGCTGCGTTCGTAGAGGGGGAGCGTTGTGAGGGATGTTCGGCCGAGAAACATAGGCGCGGTTCTCGATGATGCGCTGGCGATGTACCGGGGGAGCTACAAACAGCTGCTGTTCGTCTCGGCCATTTTCGTGTTCCCGGCGGCGCTGATCGCAGGACTCGGGCAGGACTTCTATCTGCGCGGTTTCACGGAACTTATCGGTTCCCCGGCAAGCACCGCCGAGCCGAGCGAGGCGTTGTTCAATACCATGATGATCTCGTACCTGGTGATGGGTGTGGCTGCGCAGGTTCTGGCGCTCGGTCGCGCGTATCTCGACAGCAGTGTGTTGCGTGCAGCTCCGGGGATGCTCTACGCACCCGCCGAGAGCGGCAAGAGCGTCCTGAAGGGCGGGCTGGCGCGCTTTGGTTGGTACCTGCTGGTGGTGATCGTGGTGCAGATGATCGTGGGGGCGGCCGCTGTAGCATCGTTCTTTGTGTTAGGAGCGGCGGCGCTTGCTGCGTGGGCAGCGCTCAGCCTCGCGGGCGTCATCGTTGTGGTTGAGGATGCGAATCTGGTCGTCGCTATACAGCGCTCTATGGCGCTTGTGAAGGGCAGCTACTGGCGCGTGATCGGTTACCTTCTGTTGGTGAGCGCGCTCACGGCCGCATTCGAGGGTGCGATCGGATCGCCCGCGATCATCCGGCAGCTCGTTGCCAGCCTACAGAACCCGGAGGCTGTGTTTCAGCCGCTATCGATTCCCTGGAAGGTCTTCGAGGGACTCACGCTCGGAATCGCGATCGCGCTTCCCGCACCATTCATCCCACTTGCGATGTTCAGTCTTTACCTCGACCTTAGGTCGAGGAAAGAGGGCATGGATATCATCGTTCGCGCGAGGGAGCTGACTCCCTCGGCATGAGACATGCCCGCCGCGCCATAGCTGCCTGCGTCCTGGCGGTATCGCTCCTGATGCCGGTAGGCGCCGGAGCGATTGATGCGCCGGTCACTCTGTCGCAGTCCGAGTACTCATCGCGTGTCACCGAGGCCCGGGTGCTGCTCGAGCGCGAGCTAGGCAGCGTCGACGAGACCTCAGCCGCACATGCAGTGGCAGTCTCCGTGCGCGAACTCATTCCCGACACTGCCACGATCACCTTCGGTGAGCAGACGGTGGTGCTCGATAACGGAACGCTCATGAGTGTGGTGGCGCGGCTCGACTCGGCGCACTGGCCCGACGTGCGTAGAAGCGCCGCCGAGGAACTTCTCGGCCAACTTCGCTCTCAGGAGAATGCGCTGGGCGAGCCCGGTACGCCGCCTTCGGGTGACGAGGCGCTGCTCAAGCAGATTCTCGCCGACGAGGGCGTGACTAAGGCCGACGAAACCGGCAAGCAATTCATGGACTGGCTCATGGAGCAAGTCGGCAAGCTCCTCAACTGGTTGGCCGGGACGCTGAGCACGGGCCCTGCGAAGACATCGGCACGCGCCGTCTTCTACGGGCTGCTCGTGCTGAGCGTGGCGGTGATCGCGTGGATCGCGTTCGTGCTCATACGTCGCTTGCGCTCAGTGCTCGATCGCTCCACCGAGGGCGGCGACATCGTCGATGACGCGGTCGTGGCCGCCGCGGTCGGTCTGCCCGATGACGCACTTGCGTTCGCCGACGCCGAGGCGGGCGAGGGGCGCCATCGCGAGGCGGTCAGGGCGCTCTTTGGAGGTGCAGCGCGCGAACTGGTGCAGCGCGGCGTTGTGCCGAGGACTCGCACCCGCACGAACACGGAGCTTCTCGGCGATGTCGAGGCGGCGCGCCCCACACTGCGTGGGCCGCTCGCGGCGCTTGCAGGAGCATTCGAGCCGGCGTGGTATGGGCATGTCGATCCGGGTGCGATCGGCTACCGCGATGCGCGGGCCGTGTACGTGGGGCTTGCGTTGATGCTTGAGGGTGACGTCGAATGAGGCGTCGGCTCAACATCGACCCGCGGCTTGCAACCGCCATCGGCATCACGCTTGTGGTCATCGCGTTCTACTCGGCGGCGATCGTCGGCGCCAACAGCTACGTGAAGTCCGGCCTCGACGATTCCACAACGTTTTCCTCGGCACCCGCGGGTCTCAAGGTCTTCTACCGCTACCTCGATGAACTCGGCTACGAGCCGCAGACGCTCCAACAGTTCGAGAGCATGCCCGAGTCAGGCACCGTGCTCATCGCGACGAGCCAGCCGTTCGCCAAGCCCGCAAGCGCTGCCGAGACCAAACGACTTGCTGCGTGGGTCCGTGAGGGCGGTCGCGTCGTTTTTGCTGGACCGTATGTGACCGAGTTCGCGCAAGCGCTCGACGCCGAGGTGAGCACGCGCTTCGGGCAGGACGTGGAGCTTCGGCCGATCTTGCCGTCGATCTACATCCGGGGCGTTGATTCGGTGGGCGTAGGTTCGGCCAGGCTGCTACCAGACGATGGCTCATGGGCCGAGGTCCTCAAAGACAGCGACGGCTCGGCGCTGCTCGTACGGCGTGTTGGAGCTGGCGAGGTCGTGTGGCTCGCAGACTCGTACGCCTTCTCCAACGAGGGCATCGCGAAGGCTGACAACGCGCAGCTCGCGGTTCTTGTTGCGGCCTCGCGTGGGTCGGTCTACTTCGACGAGTACCATCACGGCTTCGCCCGCGGCGGCGGCATCATCGAGCGTCTCGGCGCGGGCGGGCAGTCCGCACTCCTTGTCTTCGCAATCGGCGTGGCGCTTCTGCTCGCCGCCTACGGACGCCGCCTCGGCCCGACGATCGGAGTCGCCGAGACGCCCGTGGCGCGTACCTCGGCGTACATCGACTCGCTCGCGGGTCTTTACCGCAAGGCCGGTGCCCGCCGAGAGGCACTGCAAGCGCTGGCCGATGGGCTCACGCGCGCGCTCACACGACGGTATGGATCGCCGGTGATGGGGCGCAAGCGGCACCCCTCGGCTGGCGTTGCACTTGAGCGGACGCAAGTCCTGCTCGGCAAGGAACGCATTGCAGAAGTAGAGTTCGTGCAGGTCGCGGGCATGCTTGCCCGCGCGCGACGGGAGGTCGAAGGTATCAATGGCTGACACCGATAGGGTCCAAAAGCTCGCGGCGGATGTGCGCGCCGAGGTCGCAAAGGCGGTCGTGGGGCAGGCCGAGACGGTCGACGCGCTGCTTGTCGGCCTCATCACGGGCGGCCACGTGCTGCTCGAAGGCGTGCCGGGCACCGCGAAGACGCTCCTAGCCCGCGCGCTCGCACACACGCTCGACATGTCGTTCAAGCGTATCCAATTCTCACCCGACCTCATGCCGGCAGACGTCGTCGGCACCAACATCTTCGACCTGGAGCGCCAGCAGTTCTTCCTGCGCCCCGGTCCGGTCTTCGCCAACATCGTGCTGGCAGACGAGATCAACCGCACGCCCCCGAAGACGCAGTCCGCGCTCCTCGAGGCGATGCAGGAAGGCCAGGTCACGATCGACGGCGTCGGGCATGAGCTGCCCAAGCCGTTTTTAGTCGTCGCCACGCAGAACCCAGTGGAGTACGAGGGCACCTACCCGCTTCCCGAAGCGCAGCTCGACCGCTTCGGCCAGAAGGTGCTCGTGAGCTATCCCTCTGCCGAGGAGGAATCGCAGATCCTTTCGCGCCACGTCGGCGGCATGGAGATGACCTCGCTCGACGAGCTCGGCGTGCGTAAGGTCGCCTCGGCGGCCGATATCCTCGCGGCGCGTTCCGAGCTTGACCGCGTCGTCGTGGATGAGGGCGTCGTCGGGTACGTTTCGGCGATCGTTCGTGCCACTCGCGAGCACCCGGCGGTCTTCCTCGGCGCGAGTCCGCGCGCAGCTGTGAGCGTGCTCGTCGCCTCCAAGGGCCGCGCGCTTCTGGCAGGACGTGCGTTCGTGACGCCGGATGACGTGAAGACCGCATGCCTGCCGTGCCTGCGCCACCGCATCCTGCTTCGTCCCGAGATCGAAATCGAAGGCACCGGCGTGGACGCCGTGCTCGCCGACGTGCTCGCGCAGGTACCGGTACCCAGGTGAGCGGACGGCTCATAACAGCCATCGGGAAGCTGCCGCACGTGACGCCGCGCGCGGCGCTCGTGACGGCTGCCCCGGTGCTGCTCCTGCCGCTCGTGCCCGGGCCGTGGGCGTGGATCGCGCTCGGCGTGTGGCTGCTCGTGGTCGCGCTGCTCGTTCGTGCGGACCTTCGCGCTACGCCGCGGGCGGGCGAGATCGAGGTCGTGCGCACCCTGCCCGAGAAGCTCTCGATCGGCGCGGCCAATCCCGTCAAGCTGACCGTCCGCAACGCATCGCGCTATGCCGCCGCGCTCACCCTCCGTGAGACGCCGCCCGTCGGCTTCACCGGCGAGCGCGCGGTCGGCCCCGTCACGCTCGCACCGCATGCCGAGGGAGAGTTCGCGCTTGCATTCACGCCGCCCGGTCGCGGCGAGTTCCGCTTCGGCGATGTCGGCGTGCGCGTGATCGGTCCGCTTGGCCTGGCGGGCAGGCAGCTCACGATCCCCACGGCCGAGACCTGCCGCGTCTACCCTGACATCACCGCCGTTCGCCGCTACGCGCTCCTCGCGCGACGCGGGGCGCTGCTCGACCTCGGCATCAAGGCCGCACGCTACGCCGGCGTGGGCACCGAGTTCGAGTCGCTTCGCGAGTACCAGAACGGCGACGCGTACCGCGAGATCGACTGGAAGGCCACGGCCCGCCGAGGCAAGCCTGTCATTCGCCGCTTCGAGGCAGAGCGCAGTCAGACGATCATGATCGCCGTCGACACCGGTCGCCTCATGACGCCGCTCGTGGGCGGCATGAGCAAGCTCGATCGCGCCGTGAACGCCGCGCTGTTGCTCGCGTATCTCGGCACCGAGGCGGGCGACCTTGTCGGCCTGCTCGTCTTTGGCCGAGACGTCATCACGTACCTCCCGCCGCGCAAAGGCCATCGCCAGTTCCTCGCGATCCTCGAGGCGCTCTATTCCGCCGAGGGGCGCGTGGAGGAGCCGGATTACACCCGCGCGCTCACGTATCTAGCGGCGCGTCTCTCCAAGCGCTCGCTCATCGTGCTGTTCACCGACATCCTCGGCACCGAGCCCTCGAAGCGCCTGCTCGGCGTGCTCGGCGGGCTTGCGCCGCGCCACCTGCCGCTTGTGCTCACACAGCGCAATCGCGTCATCGAGGCCCGCGCGCGCCAGGAGATAACGACCGAGGCCGAGGCGTACGCGTCCGCGGTCGCCGAGGGCGTCCTGCGCGACAAGGCCGAAGCGCTTGGGGTCCTCTCGGCACGCGGTGCGCTTGCACTCGACGTTGAGCCGGAGCAGCTCTCGGTGGCGGCGGTCAACCACTACCTGGAGATCAAGGCGCGGGGGCGACTGTAGGCGAAATCCCACGATTGACGTACTCCACCCTCGGGCATACTCTTGGTATGAACGCCGGTATGACCAGGAGGTACCCGTGACCGCCAAGTTCACCGTGTCGGTTCCTGACGAGCTGCTCGAGCGCCTTGATGCCGAGGCAGAACTCCTCGGCACATCACGCAGCCAGCTGGTGCAGGAGTCGGTCGCTACGTACCTCACGAAGACCCTCGACGAGCGCGCAGCCGAGGCACGGCGCGTGCGCATCCTCAGCGCCATCGAGCGGATGCGGCACTTCGACGAGGGACGCACCGTACACGATGACCGGCCCTCGCTCGAGATCCTGCATGAGATCCGGGAGACGGATGACGGGGGCCCTCTGCGATGAGTCCCACCACGCGGCTGCTGGTTCTTGATGCGTCCGTCGGCGTGAAGTGGTTCAAGCCGGAGTTCGGCCGAGAAGCGGCGCTTGAGCTGCTGTGCGCAGCCGCTGCGGGCGAGCGGGCCATTGCCGTGCCGACGCACTTCGTTGACGAGGTGCTTGCAGTCGTGCGGAGGTACTTCTCGCACGAGGACATCGTTCCGGCATGGGAGACCCTCCAAGACGCCGGCGTCAGCATCGTTCCCCTCACCGACGAGGTCGTGCGCGAGGCCGCGCGGCAATGTGGGCTCCTCGGCTGCTCGTTTTATGACGCTCTTGCACCGGCGTGTGCGGCGCTTCTCGGCGCAACGCTTGTGAGTGCGGACGCGCGGGCACACGGCGCCTACCCGGACGTGCAGCTCATCACGCAGTAGGCGCGCTCTTCCGTCCCGGCAGCAGCACGTACGCCACCAGCAGCGCGAACACTGCTGCCCCGAAAGCGATCTTGAGCCCGGGATCGATCCCGCCTCTCGGCGTCAGGAACGCCTCGATGATGCCCGCGACGATGAGCAGCGGCACCGCGCCAAGCACAAGGCGCACGGCGTCGCCGGAGTTCGCGCGCAGCGCGTCTGAGCGTGTGAGGTCGCCTGGAAAGAGCAGCGCGCGCGCGAGCACGAGCCCGGCCGCGCCCGCGAGCATGATCGCCGGCAGCTCAAGCGCGCCGTGCGGCACGATGAGCGCCCAGAACCCGAGCGCCCCGCCGCCTTTCGTGAACATCCCGGCAAGCACGCCGAGCATGAGGCCGTTCATCGTGAGCGCGTATGCGGTGAGCGCGCCAAAGGTCATGCCGCCGGCAAACGCCATGAGCGAGACCTGGATGTTGTTCGCGGTGATGTACGACGAGAACACGGGCGCGTACTGCGCCATCTCCTCATTGGAGCCGTCGTTGCCACCGCGCTGGATCGAGTCACCGATCGAGTCACGGTACTGCGCGGGCAAGAGTGTACGGGCCAGCGGGTAGTTGGTGAACGCGAGCGCGAACCCCAGAGCGGACGCCACCACGAAGATGCCGGTCGAGATGGCTATCGGCTTCCAGTTCTTGCGCATCAGCCGGGGGTACCCTGCCGAGAGAAACGTCCAGATCGCCGCGAGCCGTCTCGGCGGAAGACCGTAGAGCTCGCCATGAGAGAAGGCGACCAATCGGTTCAGATAGACGACTGTCTCGGAGCCCCGATAATGTGTTTGCGCGTACGCGAGGTCGGCGGTGGCGTGGCGGTAGTCCTCGTGCATCTGCTTGAGCGCGGTCGCGCTGATGCGGCGGATGCCACGCTCGCGCGCCTCGGCAACAGCGACGGCGAGCCGCTCCCATACATCTTTGGACCCGGCTACGAACTCCCGCTCCTCCACGCGCTTCCTTCCGCCCATGAGATTCCTCGACTATGCTAGCACCCGGGTGGGAGCAGTGCGCGGACAGAGGAGGGCGCTTGAGCGGGAATGAAGGACGGCCGGATGTAGTTGCGGTTGAGACGCCGGAGTCCGTCGCATTCGCCTATGAGCTCGCGGGCGCAGGCTCACGAGGAGCCGCGCTGCTCATTGACACCATCCTCATCACGATCATCATCGCCGCCGAGGTCGGCGTCGGCATTCTCGTGAGCATCGCGCTCGCTGCTGCGAATCTGGACAACGCGCCGATCTGGCTGTTCGGTGTCGTCATCGCAGCGGCGTTCGTGAGCTACTGGGGGTACTACGTCTTCGGCGAGGTGTTCCGCAACGGTCGCACGCCGGGCAAGCGCTACCTCGGCATCCGCGTGGTTCGCGACGACGGCTCCCGGGTGAACGCGGTCGACTCGGTCATCCGCAACGTCATGCGCATCGTCGACGCATTACCCGGCTACTACGCGGTCGGTCTGGCAGCGATGCTTCTCTCGGCCAGGAGCAAGAGGCTTGGCGACATGGTGGCGGGCACGATCGTGGTGCGCGACTCAGGTGAGCTCGAGCTGCGCTTTGCAGGTGGCGCGCAGAATCGCCGAGAAGCCCTCGCTGCCGAGTATCTTGAGCGTCGCGCAAACCTGCGTCCCGAGGCTCGCTATCAAGTGGCTGCATCCGTGCTCGCCATGTACGGCGAGGAGCCCGGCTCTTGGGACGAGCCCACCATCGCAGGACGCATCGCCGACCTGGCGGGCCTGCGGCCAGCCGTTGACGTGCCGTCGGAGTCCGATTAGGGTTGACCGAGCCGTCTCCCATTGACGGCATCTCATTCGACTGACCGAGGAGGTCCCATGCCTGTAGTCTCCGGTGATACGGTTACTGTTCACTACCGCGGCACGCTTGCCGACGGTTCTGTGTTTGATGCCAGTGAAGGTCGCGAGCCGCTGCTCTTCACCGTTGGTGAAGGCGATGTGATTCCCGGCTTCGAGAGCGCGGTGATCGGCCTTGAGGTCGGCGAGAAGAAGACCGTCGTGATTCCGTCAGACGAGGCGTATGGGCCCCGCTACGATGAGGCCGTCCAGGTTGTTCCGGCCGACGCGTTTGGCGAGAGCACTCCTGAAATCGGCGCGATCATCACGGTCATCGCCGATGACAGCTCGCGCATGGCCGCTCGGATCGTCGGCATCAGCGAAGACTTCGTGGATGTCACAGTCGACTTCAATCATCCGCTCGCGGGCGAAGAGCTCACCTTCGAGATTGAGCTTGTCGAGATCGTACCTCCACAGGAGTAGGCGTTCCCGATTCGTTGACATGGTTTGGTGCTCTCTCTATTGTGAGGGCAAGGTCATGCGACCCCCAGCGACCACGCCGTCCGGTAGCGGCACAGATATGGTCCGGGGCAGGTGCCGGTAACACCTGTGCGCACGACGGAGGTCGAACCCACAACGCATGACTCGGTGAGGTCAGTTAGAGCCTAGGGTGGGCGTTTCTGCGCCTGGTCGCGGCACGAGGGTAGGGGGTGGCGGCGATTCTTCTCGCTGAAGTGAACGTCTGGCTTGACGTGATATTCGTGATTCTCGAGATTCTGGTGTTCGGCGTATTCTTCATTGTTCACCTTGGCGTCAGTATTCCGACTGGAAGATTCAAGAAGCAGTGGATCGACAAGCAGTGGCCCAAGCACGACTGGGCTCCCCCTGCGCTTCCGAAGTTCATCCACTTCCAGCACCTGGCCATGATGTTGCTGCTCGGCCTCTCGGGCATGTACATCCGCTTCCCGTTCTTTGAAGGCGGACGAACCCCGATGCGCTACGTGCACTACGTGGCGATGGTCATCGTCGGCCTCAACTTCTTCTGGCGCCTCTGGTACGCGTTCTTCTCTAAGGAGCGCGACTGGAAGGAATTCGCAGTCGGGAAGAAGGACCTCGCCTCGCTGCTAGGCGTGGCTGCTTACTACACCTATTTCAGCAATGACAAGCCGCACGTCGCGAAGTACAACGTCATGCAGAAGCTCGCGTATGACCTCTTCGGAGTGCTCATGATCGTGCAGGGCTTCACGGGCATGGCGCTGCTCACACAGCCGTTCCTGTTCGGAAACAGCCCACGCGAGATCCTCATCGGATGGTGGCTCGGGCCGCTCGTCGGCGGTACCGCTATGGCCGGTGCGTGGGTGCGGATCGTTCACTACTCCGTGAACTGGCTCTTCATCATCGTGACGACCGTGCACATCTACCTTGCGGCCGGCATCGACTTGCCGTGCACGCTCGACTTCTTCGGCATCAAGAAGCTGGAGGTCGACCCGAACGCATACCACCACGACCACGATGATGACCATGCGGCTGCGCCGGCGCACGTGCCTGCAGCAGCCGAAGCGGACTGAGGGGCCGGAGGTGAGGAGTGTCGTGAAGAATCGGTTGCCGGTAGCGGCGGGGATTGCCGTGATGATGCTTGTGCTCGTGCCAGCGGTCGCATTTGGGGCCACGGCCTCGACTCCGATGCCGACTGTCACGGCCACGCCGTCGATCTCGGCGACTGCGCCCTACGCACTCGACTTCACGCTCCCTACTGAGAGCAAAGCCGGATGCATGGTCTGTCATGGTGACGAGAACCTGACGCGCCTTAAAGCCGGCAAGGAGATCAGCTACTACATCGATGCCGAGGCAATCGACTCGTCGATCCACGCGAAGACGCTGTGTGTTGGTTGTCACCTCGACTTTGCGTACAAGGCGCCGCACACCGACGCTACCGCCTGGCAGTCGACAGCCAAGCTTGCCTGCAAGAACTGTCACGAGAAGCAGTTCCTGACCTTCGGCCAAGGCGCACACCGCCGGGCCGTTGATGTGACCGGTACCGTCGCTGAGACCGAGGCGAAGAAGCCGCTGTGCGGCGATTGCCATGGCAGCCACGACATCATGCAGCTGACCGACTCGGCCGCGGGCAAGGCAGCCCTGCACGAGAACGGCTACGAGATTTGCGGCCGCTGTCACCAGGACTACTGGGACAACTACAACGACTACTACCATGGTGCTGCCTATAAGGTCGGCGCCGAGGATGCACCAGCTTGCTGGGACTGCCACGGGTGGCACGACATTCTGCCCTCGGACGACCCGGCATCGCTGGTCAACGAGGCTCACCTCGTCGAGACCTGCGGTACGGGCGCTTGCCACGACCAGCACGGTACGGCAAGCGATGAGTTCATCAAGAACGCCGCAGCCATGATCCACGGCAAGAGCGCGGTGCGGGAAGAGAATCCGGTACTCGTATTCTTCGGGCGCGTTCTGGGGGCGATCGGGAAGCTCTTCGGCACATAGTCGAATAGAGAGTTGCCCTGAAGCGGACGCGATCAGCGAATAGGTAAGGGGAAAAGGGTGAGAAGAGAGGCACGCTCCGGCAAGCATGTCTCGCGAGCTCTGCTGATAGTAGTCGTACTGGTCGCCGTCGCAATCGCGCCGGCAGTCTCCTCGGCTATCACGATTCAGTTGGGCGGCGAAGTCTACAAGGAGAACTGCACGTACTGCCACGCGAACTACGCCGTGGTGAAGGATCTCAACATCAACTTCACTCACGGCTCCCATATCAGCACGGCATGCAGCGCCTGCCATACAGAATCACCACACGGCCCCGGCGGTCTGATCAAGCGCGTGCCGATGAAGGAATGCTTCAACTGCCACGGGCTTACGCACGGGCCCCAGGGCGAGATGGCAACGTCGCTCTGCTCCGATTGTCATAAGGCCGGGCCGATCAAGCTGCGGCCGTCGTCCCACACGACTGACTGGAAGAACAAGCCGCACGTGGCGCCTTCGCTGGCTAAGACCAACACTGAGTGCGCGATGTGTCACACGATCTCGGACTGCAACTCGTGTCACTTGAAAGAGGGCGTCGAGTGGAAGCCGAAGCAGGCATTTGCCTACGACGTGGGGAACGGATGCCAGGCATGCCACGGCAATCCGAACCTGACGAAGCTCTCCAATGGCCTGATCAAGTCATACCAGGTCGTGGGCGTGGATTCCTCGGCACACCGTGACATCACGTGCGTGCAGTGCCACGTGGACTTCACCTACGGCGATGACGCGCCTGAGCCCAAGACCAAGCTCTGGAACGTCAATGCGGGTCTTTCTTGCGCTGAGTGCCACGACCACGACGACCAGAAAGCGGCGTACGAGTCGTCGATTCATGCCGAGGGAATCGCCAAGAAGAATTACGCCTCGGCCACCTGTGGTTCGTGCCACGGGGGTCACACGATCCCGCTCACGGACACTGAAGAAGCAAGCATGACGATCCATGCCTCGTCGTATGACATGTGCGGCAAGTGCCACACGGATTATTACGATAATTACAGCGACTACTATCACGGGGCGGCATATAAAGCCGGTGCCGAGGACGCTCCGGCTTGCTGGCAGTGCCACGACTACCACGGCATCCAGCCCAAGGCCGACAAGGAGTCCAGTGTGAACCCGGCGAATCTAGCCGCATCGTGCGGATCCGGAAGCTGTCATGACCAGCATGGCACCGCGTCCGAGGACTTCACCAGGAGTTCGGCAGGTATGATTCATGGCAAGGCAGACGTACGAGCGAACAACCCGGTTCTGAAGTTGATCGGATCTGTCTTTGGAGGCGGCTCGTAATCTGATGGCACGATTCAGCGCATCGAGAGCAATGGTTTTGGTGGCGGTCGCGGTGATATCGACCGCCGCCTTCCTTGCTGTCCCCGCGCTGCAGGCCCGAAGCATCGTTGACTCTCCGCCGATTGACCTCACAGCCCCGGTCACCGCACGGAACTGTACGCCTTGTCACGCGGTCATCGGTGCGTCGCGAAACGCCTCGGTCATCTTCAATCACGCAGCTCACCTTACGGCGGACTGCTCTTCGTGCCACTTCGTCAATCCGCACGAGGGCGGCAAGACTGCCATACCGACGATGGCATCGTGTTTTGCATGCCACGGTTTGGTCCACGGTCCTACGGGTCAGGTGGCGAGCGGTGAGTGTACTGACTGTCACCCCGACGGCGATACGAGACGACCCAAGTCGCATGTGAAGGACTGGAAGGCAAAGCCCCACGCTACCGCGAGCAAGACCGGGGGAGTCAACGGCTGTCTGCTCTGCCACGAGCCCGTCAAGGATTGCGACACGTGCCACGTGGCCGAGAAGGTCGATGTCGGCTCGATGCCCGCGATCTACCTGCGGACCGTGCCGTTGAAGATCGATGAGCCCTCGAAACTCATCGACCCCGACGAAGCGACATCTATCGGTCAGTGCAACTACTGCCATCCCGATATCGACAAGTTCGAGCCCGGGCGCATCCTCTTCACGCATGACGATCACCTTAAGCGTGACTACCAGTGCACGGTCTGCCATCCGCGATTCGCGCATCAGCCGACCTTGACCGACAGGAACACCATGCAGCAGTGCTATCGCTGCCACGGTCTTGTGCACGCTGCGAACGGGCCGGTCGCCACCGAGAAGTGTGAAGACTGTCACCCCAAGAGCTTCGAGCTCACCCCGGTGAGCCATAGCGTGAAGTTCCTGAGCGGCGACCACAAAGACCCGGCCAAGGGTGGCGTATCGTACTGCGCGATGTGCCATAAGGCCGAGACGTGCGTGAAGTGCCACAACGGTGGAACGAAGCTTGCTAATGGCAAAGTCGGCCTTAAGGTGATTCCAGCAGATCACCGTAAGCCGCAGTGGTCATCCGAGCACGGCGGCCTGTTCCTCGGCCAAAAAGGTGACTGTGCGGTGTGTCACGACTCAAAGTCCTGTCAGCAGTGCCACCAAACGACGATGCCACATCCGACTGACTGGCTCGATGTCCATGCCACAGGAGGTAAGCTCTCAGGCGAGGACTGCCGGGTCTGCCACAAAGACAGGGAGTCATGTCAGGACTGTCACCATGCAACTGTCCGTTCGGCGGAACTTGTCGCGAAGAACTGCGTCAAGTGCCATCCTGAGATGAAGACTGAGCCTGCGACCGACATCAAGGTCGCTGGACTTGCCGAGCACGCCGTTCACTTCAACGTCGCGACAACGGCCGAGAGTAAGAAAGACAAGCCGTACGTGTGCGATGACTGCCATATCGGTTTCGGATCCACCGGCATCAGGGTCGACAACCCGCTCACTGGACCTCACGACATGCGAGGCTGCTACGATTGTCATGGAGCTCTCGATATTCAAAACATACGAATCGCGCCATGGCCGGGTTCTGAACTCTGCCGACGCTGTCACACAGACCTCAACCTCTGATCGAGCAAGTGGAGTGACTCTCGAGTGAAACTAAGCATGAACTCACACGTTCTTGGTATCGCCGTCAAAGTCGTCGGCCTGCTCGTTGTGGTCGCACTCGTCTATCTCGGCTACACAGTCTTCTCGACCCAACGCGGCGTCGAGAAGAACTCGGTCACAGGCCGGGCAATCGAGTCACTCGTCGAGCAGGTCAAAAAGTCGCCTACCAATGCCGGTGCGCGAATCCTGCTCGCTCAGGCGCTTGCGTCCGACGGACGACTCGACGATTCGGTCGAGCAGTTCCAGAATGCGCTCAAGATCGAAGAAGACAACGCGGCTGCACTTGAGGGTCTCGGCCTGATCGCCATGAAGCGCGAGGAGTGGCGTACCGCTGAGGGGTACTGGCAGCGTCTGGTCGACAGCCTTAAGTCCGGGCAATTCGCGAGCCAGGACCAGCGTCTCGAGCGGGCGTACTACTACCGCGGTGTGACGCTCATTTCCCTCAAGGCCTACGAGGACGCGGTGCTGTACCTGAAAGAGGCGCTTCGGATGAAGCGCGACGATGCTGACACTCACTATGCGCTCTCGGTTGCGTATCGCGAGCTCGGCTCGGATTCAAACCAACGCAAAGAACTCGAGACAGCACTCGCGTTCGTGCCCACGATGGCCGAGGCGAACTACGACATGGGAATACTGCTTCTTGCAGACGGTGACAAGGCCGGAGCGGCCGAGCTGTTCCGTCGCTCGGCGGATAACGCGCCTGGTCGAGCCGAGCCACTCAAGCAGCTCGAGAAGCTCGGCCCGGCTGGAGATCACCTTGCCGTCGCCAAGTCGCTTCAGAAGAGCGATACAAAGGGAGCGCTTGTAGAGGCGCGTATCGCCATCGCGCTAGAGCCCACGAACATCGAAGCTGCTCGCCTTGTTGCGCACCTTCTCGAGGGCTTCGAAAAGAACGACGAAGCGGCTACGGCGTATGAACGGGTCTTGCAGCTCGTTCCCCAGGATCCTGACGCAACCGAGGCGCTTGCTCGGCTCGGTAAATAATCAGCTCGCGATGAACACGGAGTGTGAAGCGTGACCGAATCCAATCGGAAACTGTCGAACTTTCTCGCACAGCGCGAGCGCCGCGGTCGGACGAAGAGAATCGTGGCCCTGGTGCTGCTGGTTCTTCTGCTCCTGCTGCTCGTCTGGGCGACGTTCAACTATCTGGAGAACGGCAGAATCGTCGTGCCATTCATCGGCGGTGGTGAGGCAGCTGTTACGCCACCCGAGTACTTGTACTCGATAGCCGGTCCAGAGGGCCCCGACGCGCTCACGCAGCCGATCGGCGTGGCTGTCACCAGTGGTGACCGTGTGTACGTCGTCGACAACAAGAACAAAGCGATCCGGTGTTACGACACGGACGGTTCGTACAACTTCTCGTTCCGAGCGATTGAGAGTGCTGACGCGACTGCGCTTTTGCAGCCGGGTCGCGTGGCGATCAGCGACAGCGGCGAGGTCTGGGTCACCGACCGCCGTCTGCAGGGCGTGTTCGTCTTTGCGCCAGACGGAACGTTCATTCGGGAGTTCCAGGCTGATGGTGATGCTCCCGCCGATTGGGCGCCTATCGCCATCGCATTCGACGCTGACGGCAATGTCCTGATCGCCGATGTGGGTCTCACGAAGGTGCACCGCGTCCTCGAGTACACACCTGATGGTGCCGAGATACGCCGGTGGGGCAAAACGGTACAGGCGGCGCGTATGGAGGATTCTCCTGGCGGCTTCTACTACCCCAACGGCATCGTCGTTGCAAAGAACGGTGACATCTTCGTCTCGGACAGCAACAACAGGCGCGTTCAGGTGTTTTCTTCCGAGGGCGAATACAAGTACATGATCCCGACGTCGGGCACACCGCGCGGAATGACCATCGACTCGCAGCAGAGGCTGTACGTGGTTGATGCGTTCTCACACACAGTGGACATCTATGAACTCAACGGTCAGCGCATCACCGGCTTCGGCGGGAACGGCGTGGGCCTCGGTCAGTTCCAGTATCCGAGCGATGTCTCGCTCGATAGCCGCGGCAGGATCTACGTGTCCGATCGCGAGAACCATCAGGTGCAAGTCTGGGGCTGGCCAACGGTGGGTCTCATACCGTCGTTTGAGACTCCTGAGACGCCTATGGGCTGGACGATATGCCTCTCACCGCTCCTGCTGTTCCTCATCCCGCTCCTGCGCCGCAAGCGTTCGATAGTGGTGACTTCGGATTTCATCGAGGGCATGGCTTTGGCCGAGAAGATCGACTTCATGAACGATCGCAGGTTCAAGTGGGTCGTTCCGGCTGAGGGATTCGCCGAGTACGATGGCCGTAGTGTCGACGGAGTGGCGCTCAACGATCTACTCCATCCGGAGCCGCACTCGGAGTCCGATGTGGTCGAGCTTATCGAGAATGGTGGGGTCGATCGGCAGACCGCAATCTTGCTGACAATCGCCCAGCGTGTCTCGCGACTGGCAACAGAGGACGAGGGACTAGCGCGCTCGGCCAGGGCAATGAGTGTCCAGGTTTACGACCGTAAAGCGTTTCTCGACTCATTCGGCGGGGGCACGGCGTGATGCGTGTCCGTTTGCGGGTATCCACAGGATTGACACATCTCGCCGGTGTCGGTACGCTTGATGGAGAGTGTTTGTAACTCTAGTTACAATCCCTGGAACAATGGGTCCCGGCAGATCCCCCAGGGTAATTGAATAGGCCGTTCGTCTCCGAGCCTCCTGACCTACAGCGCGCCGCGTCAAGGTCCTCAGGCCGATAGGGTGCCACTGGAAACGGTGACGCCTCCCCCTTTGGAAAGGAGACAGCGATGCGAGGCTCCCCGGCAAAAGGGGTCCGTGTCGCGTCATCTCTGGGGTAAGGGAGGCAATCGCCTGACAGAACCGGTTACACACGCAGAACTGACGCGTGGGTGGACCGGTTTTTTTATTCCCCCCCGAGACGGCCCCGGATGAGAAGGAGGTGTGGCGGAGAAGGTCGGTTGGACCGGAGGTATCTTCGGACCATTGTGGGTCACAAAGGATCCACGAATAGAGAGGGAAAGGTATGGCTACACACGATAAGGAAACAGAAGGGAAGTTCGAGCTTTCACGGCGCGACTTCCTGAAGGCAGGCGCTGCGGCGGCTGTGGTAGGGGCGACCGGTGCCGACATGGTATTCACCGCGTCCCGTGCCATAGCTGCTGACGTTGCTGCTACCTACACGACGACCTGCCCGTACTGCTCTGCGCAGTGTGGCCAGAAGGTCGACGTGGATGCGAGCGGCAACGTGCTCGACATCTATGGTGATTCGAACAACCCGACCAGCCGAGGCGGACTGTGCTCCAAGGGCGCCGGCTCGTATCAGCTGGTAAACAACGTTCGTCGTCTCGGCGTGCCGGAGCACACTGCGGCTGTTGATGGTTTTGACTTCACCGGTACTGCGTGGAAGCGCATTGGTAACGGTGCTTGGTCTGCAATCGCTCTCGACACAGCCATGACTGAGATCGTCGCAGGCGACGGCGGGAACCATGCCGGCCTCAAGGCAATCCGCGACTCGCTTGGCGCAGTAACAGCTGGTTCGACCGCAGCTTCGAACGCAAAGACGGTCATGTTCTTCGGCTCATCGCACATGAACAACGAGCCGAACTACCTGTATCGCAAGGTCATCGCCGAATTTGGCACAAGCCTGGTCGAACACCAGGCCCGTATATGACACTCGTCCACAGTGGCCGGTCTTGGCCGCACATTCGGACGAGGCGCCATGACGAACAACTGGGTGGATCTCGATAACTCCACCATGTTCTTCGTTTGCGGAGCCAACCCCGCTGAGAACCACCCCGCATCGATCGGGCACGTGAACACCGCTCGCTTCGACGTCAACGGTCGTGGCAGGAATGCAACGCTCGTCGTCGTCGATCCGCGGCAGACGCGTACCGCCCGCATGATCAACAGCGGTTACGATGCAACGAACGTGAACGACATGCGCAAGCATGACCGTTACGTTCGTATTCGTCCCGGAACCAACATTGCGTTCATCAACGGTGTGTTGAACTCGATCATCACGTGGATGTACGCGAATCCGACAAGCACCGCAGCCATCAACTTCTTCGCATGGCACAACAGCACCGCGCCGGGCTCGGCGAAGGCTCGCTCGTTCATATGCGATGATGGCACCACCGATAACGTCTCTGGTTGGCCGACCTACTGTGATTCGCGACTCAAGGTAGACGCGGTCACGGGCGACTACCAGCGCGAAGACAAGCTGTCGGATGGTGGCAAGCTGATCTCCAACTTCCCGTTGCTTGCAGCGGATGTTGAGGATCCGGATTGCGTCTTCCAGAAGCTCAAGAGCCACGTTGCGATGTACACTGACACCGCCGTTGCCGAGATCTGCGGTTGTACCACGGCTGACATCGCCGCGGTTCGCGATGCTTTCATCGCCAACAGCCGTTGCTCAAGCTCGGACTTCGGTGCCGCAGCGCACCCGGACAACATCAAGGCCGCCGGCTATCGCGCCGCTTGCATCATGTACGCGATGGGCGGAACCCAGTTCACGAGTGGTTCGCAGGGCATTCGCTCCTACGCTGTAATCCAGGTGCTCATGGGCAACATGGGTCGTGCTGGTGGCGGCATCAACGCCCTCCGCGGTATCCACAACGTTCAGGGTTCGACCGACATGGGCAACCTGTTCGACCTCATTCCTGGCTATTCGGCCAACCCGGCCGAGGGTCAGACGTATGAGGCGTACACGAACGGTTTGTTCGGCAACCGGGTTCTTCCGGGCACGGCCCCTGTGACTTCGACGCTGAAGAGCGCGTACACCGAGGACGATATCGCCTGGCAGCAGCGCGGATTCTACAACATGACGCGCGAGTTCTTCGGTAGCCGCGCTATCGTGAGCTCACCGGCTGACCACGCAGATTTCGATCGCCTCTACGACTGCTGGCCCAAGGGCAACGGCGTACCTCACATCGAGTCGTTCCGCCGTATGGATCCGGTCTGGGCAGGCGCTAATAGCAAGCCGCAGATCAAGGCATGTGTGGTCTGGGGTCAGAACCCGGCCGTCACCGAGCCGAACCAGAGCGCGGTACGCAAGGGCCTTGAGGCACTTGACCTGCTGGTCTGCACCGATATGTTTGCGAACGAGACCGCACAGTGCAAGCGCAAGGATACTGGCGTGACCTATCTGCTCCCGGCATGTTCGCATGTTGAGGAAGCGGGAAGCGTCACAAGCTCCGGCCGCTGGATGCAGTGGCGCGACAAGACTACCGATCCCATGGGCAACAGCAAGAGCGATCTTGAGCTGCTGCACCGCTTCGCCAAGGCTCTCAGCGATGGTGGCGCATTCAGCCACATCACCGCGCAGTGGGCTGGAACCGCCCTTGACGGACTCGACGCGTACGATGTCCTCTGGGGCAAGTACGGTTGGGACGGAGTCAGCCCGTTTGAGGAAGTCAGCGGCGTTGACTACGAGGGCAACGTGCTCCTCGGCAGCGAGTACGTCGCTGAGCAGGTCTACAAGGAGATGTGTGCTCCGGTCGGCGGCTATGTCGGCACCGGTGCTGCAGGCTTCGAGGGTGGCCACAAGGGCACCATGTGGATCTACTCTACTGGCAACACGAATGCTCATGGTGGCGGATACAACCCGGATCAGACCGGCAACGTCACGCCGCCGATGACACCCGCCGTGTCGTGGGGTATGGCCAACAAGGCGAAGTCCCGCAACGGCACAGACGCTGGAGATGCATTCCAGTATCCGCGCTACGGCTGGGCATGGCTGCTCAACCGCCGAATCTTCTACAACAACGGTGAACTTTCTGGTGACGTGGCCGACGTGTTCGTGGCCCCGGGCTGGATGGCTCGTCTGTGGATCACCGGCGGCACCAACACGCTCGCCGACTGGTCGTGGCTGTACCGCAAGTATAGCCAGCTCTCCGACGTGCCGGACGCGGGCGTGGGCACGAACCACGTGTACCCCGGGCGCTTCCCGGCATTCACAGAGCCCTACGAGACGCCGTACGACGGAACGGGCACCAAGCCCAACCTGGTCGCGGCATGGGGCAGGAACACAAAGGGTTCCGTCAGTGGTGTCGTAGGCACGACGGGCAACCTGATCTTCTCGGATAGCGCGAGAGGTACGGCTGCGGACTACCCGCTGGTGCTCACGTCGATTCGTTGCGTCGAGCACTTCCAGGGTGGCCCGATCACCCGTAACAACCCGTGGAACGTTGAGCTGGAGCCGGATCCGTGGGTGGAGCTCAACTCGGTTGACGCTCTCGCCGCCGGAATCAAGGATGGCGATTGGGTCAACATCGTTACCGCTCGCGGTAACAGCACCACGGACATGGACGACCGCACCATCATGACAGGCGCTCTTGCTGCCGGTGCGTGGAACAAGGGATGGAAGGCTCGCGTGGGTGTCGGTACGCTGGCAAATCAGCGTGTCGCTCCCGGAACCGTCGCGATTCCGTGGCACTGGGGCGATCGTGGCCTCGGCGTGGGCGCTCGCGCAAACGACCTGTGCATCGACGCATGGGATGCGAACACCACGATTCCTGAGTACAAAGCATGCTTGTGCCGCATCGAGAAGGTCACACCGTAGAAAGGGGGTGGTGAGTGATGAGTACTATGGCGATTCTTCAAGACGTCGATAAGTGCATGCGCTGCAACGGCTGTGTCGTTAGCTGTAAGCGCACGTGGAAGATGAAGGCGCTGAACCCTGGCATTCACAAGACTGCTCCGGATCAGCGAGTGATCATCAAGTCTCAGAAGCGTGTCGACATGGGTCCGTTCATGCGGTACACATGCTGGCACTGCACCAACCCGCCGTGCACCAAGCGGTGCCCGTTCGGAGCCATCAACAAGATGGCCAACGGCGCTGTAGCTATCGATCCCGAGAAGTGCACCCCCGGTGGTACCAATGCGGCCGGCGTGCAGTGCGTGCAGCAGTGCCAGATCGACTGCGGCCGCGGTGGTTATCCCAAGATCGGCGTTGGTAGCGATCTGTACACCACCTCCAAGGCGTGGAAGTGCACGCTGTGCTACGGACGTGCCGGCATCGGTGAAAGCCTCATTCCGGAGTACGGTCCCGCGCTTCCGACCAAGGCAACGACCGGCGAGATCAGTCTTGTTGCCGAGAAGGCGCATCAGCCCTCGTGTGTGTTCACGTGCCCCGCAAAGGCCATGAACTGGGACACGAAGGAGAACATCCTCACGTACATCAACACGGCCTCCAACGGGTATATCTCGGCGCAGGGCGACGGTTCGATGTACTGGGCAAGCCGCAAGTACCTGTTGATCGCTCCGAAGGCAGACCCGTTCGTGGAAGACCATGTGTCTCCGCTTATGTCGAGTCTTGTCTCTGGTCCTTTCGCAAAGGCGGCGCTTGTGCCTACACTGCTGGCAGGCGGACTTGTTGCCGTCATTGCACGTCGTCAGCGTATCGCCAATGAGATGGGGGAGGTGTGATGGCTGTGAGGAAGCGTTTACTTCTCATCGCGGTTTTTGCGGTGGCCGCAGCGGTCATGCTGACTCCTGGGGTTGCGTTCGCGAACTACTCGATTCACGGTAGTTACACGATGAGCACCGATGCCTGCGCCGGTTGTCACCGCGCGCACACGGCAGCGAGCAGCATCACGTGGACGAAGACAGACCTGACGGAGGGCAGCGCTCTGCTGCTCGGCACGTCAACGAGCATCGATGATTTCTGCTACACGTGCCACGGCACGGCGATGCTTGGAGCCGACACGAACGTGTTCGACGGTATCTTCGAGGCCGATGATGGTATCGACACGGACGATACGCTCAACGCGTTCAATGAGCCGCTCAACGGCGGTGGCTTCAACCCCGCGATGTTCCCGACGCAGCACTACCCGAACAACACCACCTGGGTTGCCTATGGTGGCGGTACCACCGGTACCGACGGTATCTTCAGCACTGGTGGTACACAGGTAGTCATCGGTTGTTCCGTGTGCCACGACGTACACGGTTCGTCGAACTACCGCCTGCTGAAGGACGTCGTCAACGGTGTGACCGTCGGTGGTTACGACGGCACCTTGGATGCGGACAATCCGGATCCGACCCCGTGGGTCATCTCGGCTGAGCCCGGCTACCCGACGAGCGGCTGGCTGCTTCACGAGCCCGGCGCAGCTCAGGTCGCGCTGTACACGCCGGATTACACCAATCCGCGGTACGCGAAGGCTCCGGACACGGACGTGACCAAGGGTATCAGCGGTTGGTGCGCATCGTGCCACACGCAGTACAGCACCGGCGCTATCGGCACCTCATCGGTGTATGACGCCAATGACGGTTTCGGTTATGTGACCCGTCATCGCCATCCGACGAACGTTTCGCTCAGCAACTATCTGGGCGCCCGTTCGCTGATCGTGACTGACAACGTGCTTCCGTTGGCTCACGATAGCTCCGCGGACTACGCCACGCAGGACTCCAGCGACTGGATCGACTGCCTGACGTGCCACGTTGCTCACGGTTCGAATGCGCTGATGACCGGCTACGCCGCTGTCGCTGACTCGACGGATCCGCTGCCTGACTCAAGCTACGGGATCACCCCTGGCGACGGTCTGGGAAGCGTTCCGCCGGACGATGGCAACGCACTGCTTCGGTCTAACAACCGTGGCGTGTGCGAGGCTTGCCACAACAAGTAAGCGAGCTGATGACGTCTACTTCAAACGTCATGCGTGAAGGGAAGGGTCGGGGTCTCCCCGGCCCTTCCTCTTCGCGGTCTGAGATCGCCGTGCTCGTTGCGGTGGTCGTACTCGTGCTTTCCTCGGCGGCAGGTTTTGCTGTCGGCATCGAAGCGCGACGCACGCTTTCAGCCGAGGTGCTGGCGACTGTCGCAGCGCTTGGCTCGGCAATCGGCATCATGCTGGTGAGCGGTGACGCTCGCCGGATTCGGCTGCACTCTGCATCCGACCCGCTCTTCTCGCTCGTGCTAGGCGCCGCAGGGCTCTTCGGGGCGCCATATCTGGTCCTCGTGCATCGGTATTCGGATGTGCCTGCAGGTAGCGAGATCCTCTTTCTCACAACGGCCGGTTGGGCCGTCATCCTCGTCATCCTCACGCTTCGCCGCCGAATCTCCGAAGTCATTCCGCTGGCCGGCGCCCTTCTTGGCCTGGCCGGAGTTGCGGGCATCGTCGGGAACTGGGAGCGCCCCAGCTCGTTCTCGCCGTTCGTGCGTTTCGCGGCTGAGGAGTTCTGGATGCTCGCTGCAGGCCTGGCGTGGGCCGCGCTTTGGTGGCATTTCGGTCGCGCGCGCGAACGCGGGTCGCTCGATGCTGCTGCGGTTCCTGCAGCTGCGGGTGGCGCACTCGCGGCAATTCTCGTGCTCGTTGCCCGCTGGGGCACCGCAGATGTCGTCCCCGCACTTTCGCATGGTGGCGTCTGGCTCTACGCGGTCGCCTGTGCGGTCACGGCGGCCTCCGCTGTCGTCGTACTGCGCTCGGCGGGCCCCAGAGCTATCGCCGGCGCGTACTTCCTGCCCGGCGTGGCCATTACAGCGCTCACCGTCGTTGAGCAAGCCACCGGCGCTTTCGGCCCTCAGCCAATTCAGCTTGTTGCGGCCGTGGCAGGGTCGGTACTCGCGCTCGCCGCCACCGTGCTCGTCTGGCCGAAGGACCCCGTCGCCGAGAACCCCTCGCGCTCCGGATTCTGCCGTGCCAGCATCGCGGTAGCCGTACTCGCCGCGCTGTCGGCAGTTGTCGGTCTCGCCCTGCCCGCGCTCGAAGGTCACGCGAACGGCTTGCTGCAAAGCGGTGCAGACTTCAAAGCATCATTCATCCTGCTTGGTGCCGAGGTGGTTGGCCCCTGGGCAGCTCTTGCGCTCGCGCTCGTTGTGCTCGGCATGGCGCTTTCGCGCGACGCTCGATTCTCGCGTGTTGCAGCGCTTGTTGCAGCCGCTGTTGCCTGGCCGTTCGTCTGGGCCACGCCGCTCCACACGCTCACGACCTTTATTCCGTCAGAGGTGCAGGTCGATTTTGGAAGTGAATTCGCCGCGATCTCGTTCAGTCCGCTACCGGTCGTCGCAACGTTCGTTGCGCTCGGTGGCGCGGTGACCGCGCTCGCGTTACTGTTGTCATGTCGTTCCGTGTCCGGTGCCAAGAGCGCCAGTCAACCGCCGAGAGGTGATCGTCCGTGAAACGCCTCACTCATAGTCTGCTCGCGATAGTCCTCGTCTTCTCGCTCGCCACAACGACGGGCTGCAAGCAGCGCACCGTGACCGTCAAGACCGGCGAGATCGTGCTGTGCACCGCCGGTGAAGTCGTTGAAGATAACACCGAGGATATCAAGGTTCCCGAGGACAAGGTCGGGGAGTACTCGGTCACCACGAGAATCATCACGTGCCCGGATCATCAGAACACCGGAGCGCTCTACGATGAGGCGCAGGCCGCGTTAGCGGCGGGCGATCTGGCCACTGCGACGGAGAAGCTCAAGGCCGTCGTTGCACTCAATCCCGGCTACAAGAACGCCTCCTCGCAGCTCAAGGAGATCGAGGGCGGCACAACGCCCAAACCTGACTCGACCGGCGGCAGCACCGCGACTACTTCGACGCCAGCGCCCGACGAACCCGTCGATGCGGTCTCAAACCTCGCCAAGTACGTTCCGGACACCATCGCGGGCTACTCGGCACAAGGAATCATCGCCGACCCGGCCTCCATCACGCGCAACTACATACCGACTTCAGGCAATGCCGATCAGCTCGTCATCTATGCCGAGCAGACTGTCGATACCAAGAACGCTGAGGCGCTCGTTGACGAGATCAAGCTGCAGTACCCGACGTCCAGCGGTACGGTGAACATCGGCTCCAAGAAGGGCTACTTCGGTGTTCGCGACGACTTCGCGGTCGTGGTGTTCCTCGACGGCCCGGTCCTGGTGTCAGTGGAGCTGCATGCGAAGAAGGGCAAGGCTGTCGACCTGAAGAGCGCGGTCATCAAGGTCGCTACCACGATCGCAGGCTAGGCGAGCGGTGGAGTCGACGCGGTCGGGCACCTCACGCAAGCGCGCGACTACCGCAGCTCGGCGCCGTGCGCGCTGGCTGCTGGGGAGCGCGGCAGCACTCATCATCGCTGCTGGCGTCACGCTTGCGCTCATGCCGCCGGTATCGCGTGCAGTGCCGGCGGTCGGTGACGTTGACGCGGCACTCGGTAGGCATCCTCAGTTCCAGTTCGCATTTCCTGAAGAGGGTACGCCGCCGCTTGAGAGACCGGTCGGTGTTGTTGCCGGCCCCGGGCGCGTGTACGTCGTCGACTCTCAGGCTCGCGTGGTCCGCGTCTTTGACGACCGTGGCGCCGAGAGTTCGGTTATCGGCAGCGGTACGCTTGGCATTCCCGTGTACGCGGCGCGCGATGACGCGCGCGGTGTCTTGTACGTGACAGACCGCGAGCACAAGACCGTCTTCATGTTCGACGACACCAAGGGCACACTCCTCGGCGAACTGTCGCCAGAGCCGTCCGATGACGATACGCGCAGCGCCGAGAGCACCGCATGGGCGCCGCTCGGCATCGATGTGGCCGAGAACGGCACCATTTGGGTGAGCGACGTTGAGTCGCGGCACCGCGTGCTTGAGCTTGAGTCAGACGGCACCGTGGTGCGCGAGATCGGCGGAGCAAGGGCCGCCGAGGAGGCCACCGGCGTGGCGGTCGTGCTTGACTACCCGAACGGCGTTGCGGTGAGCGGGGAAGAGGTCTGGGTCTCGGACAGCAACAACCGCCGCATCGTAGTGTTCGGACGTGACGGCGGTTTCCGACGTGTGCTGCAAGTCGATGCGCTTGCTCGCGGGATGGCGTTCCTCCCACCTTCTGTTGAGACAAGCGGCCTTGTAGTCGTCGCCGACGCACTGGCGCAGGATATCGCGGTGTGGGATGAGACAGGCGCCGTGCTGGGCCGCTTTGGTGGGCCGGGAACCGGGGACGGACAGCTGTCGTTCCCCAACGATATCGCGGCGGATTCCTCGGGTGAGCGACTGTACGTCGCCGACACAGGCAACAAGCGGGTGCAGGTCTGGCGGTGGGTCGACGCCGACAAGCTGCCACTCGGCGGAGTTGCGGGCCGGGTCGACGCAAGCGGACGGTTGCCGTTCATTGTGGTATCAATCGTGCTTGTACTCTTTGGCATAGGACTGATCGTCGCTGCATTCGCGCCGCAATCAGCGCGTTCGCGCGGCTGACGGAACGCTCTGCGGCTGCTAGAATGTAACTCTAGTTACTATCAGAATCCGCAGCCATAACGGCGACCGGTATCGCCTTGAGGACGTGGTGAAATGAAACAGTTCAGGCGCCGCATCGCGGCTGCCCTGGTGGTGGCTCTCGCATTCGCGATGCCGCTCCCTGTCGTGGCTTTTGCAGACCCGGGCACTACTGTCGCTCCGGCAGCGGTCGCGCCGACCGCCGTGACCACGGCAGACCTGAAGTGCGTGACGATGGTAAGCGATACCATCGGCTACGCCGCAGGCGCTCTCGGCACGATCATCAAGACCACTGACGGTGGGAACACATGGGTGAAGCTCACTACCGGCACAACGACTGCCGACTTCCGTGGAATCGCCTTCTGGAGTACGACCACCGGCGTGGCCGTGACCTACAACCGTGCGGTCTACAAGACGACCAATGGCGGCACGTCGTGGACGCTTGTAAATGCAGACATGACGGCGAACCAGCAAGGTGCGCCGGCAATCGGCCTGAGCGGAGTCACTGCGATTCCGGGCTCAACGGACGGGGCGACGCTCTTTGGTGGAACGACGCCTGGGGACAACCTCTACTACTCCGAGCAGGTGTGGCGTTCCGAGTACAACGGCGGTTCCTTCTGGGGGCAGCAGCCGGTTCTTGCCCCCAAGATTCACTACACTCCGGACCCACTCGGCAATCCGTACTGGTCGGGCGAAGGCGAGATGCTTTCGGTCGACTTCTACAGCAGCACGCTCGGCTGGGCGGTTGGGGACGACATGTTCCCGAACGAGGACACAGCGACCGTGCACGCTACCGCTGACGGCGGTTACACCTGGACCCGGAAGAACTTCCCCGTGGCGCTTCGCCTGACCGGTGTTGCGTTCGGCACGGCCACTGATGGAGTTATTGTGAGCTCAGTCGGTCGTGTGTTCCGGAGCTCCAACGGCGGCACCACATGGACCGAAGGCACGGGTGTGGGAACCACCGCGCTCAACGGCGTGGACATGACGAGCGCCACGAATGCATGGGCTGCGGGTGCCGGCGGGAAGATCATCCGCACAGTCAACGGCGGCGCGAGCTGGACCCAGTCCACGAGTCAGACGACTAGGGACCTCGCTGCAATTTCATTCATCGGAACCCGCGGTGTTGCTGTCGGCGCGGGCGGCACGATCGTCGTTACAACCGACGGTGCAACCTGGAGTATCGCTGGAACAGCTCCGGTCCCGGACACCACGAAGCCGACGATGACGTCCCTCACCTCTAGCACGCATCCCGTCCAGGCGAGCTGGTACAAGAGTGCCTCAGCAACGTTCACCTGGGATGCCTCGGACAACATCGACGTGACGGGCTACTCGTATGTGCTCGACACGTCGTCCACTACCCGTCCCACAGAGACCACTCTGGGCTCAGCCGTCACAACCACGATTGCCGTTCCGGAGGGCGTCCGTTACTTCCATGTGATCGCACGTGATGCTGCGGGCAACTGGAGTACTACACCACTGCACTACACAGTGCAGACCGATCGCACGGTTCCCGATACCACCGACAACCATCTCGCGTCGTACGCTGACGGAGTCGCGCAGATCACCCTCACGCCCATCGACGATCGCTCGGGCATCCAGAAGACCCAGTGGGCCGTCACCGGCACCGCCGCGAGCTCCGGGACCGGTACGAGCGTTATGGTTACCGGCGCAGGCAGCTATTCGCTGGCGTACGCGTCCACCGACAAAGCCGGCAACAAGGAGAGCACCGTCACGGTTCCGTTCAGTATCGTCGGCGAAACGCCGGCAACCGAGTACATCCCGATTGAGGGCGCGAATCGCTACGAGACCGCAGTCGCAGCCGCAAAGCTCGCATTCCCGGACGGAGCAGACACAGTAGTGATTGCGACCGGCGCGAACTGGCCGGACGCGCTCGGCGGAGCTGCGCTCGCAGGTCTGGAGGGCGCGCCGATACTTCTGACCGATCCGAAGACGCTTCCCTCGGTGGTCAGAGCTGAGATCATCGATCTCGGCGCAACGAAGGCTTACATCCTCGGTAGCGAAGCCGCAGTATCAGCGGGAGTAGCGAGCGCCATAGACGCAATCGATGGCATGGCCGAGCCCATCAGGCTCGCTGGCAGCAACCGGTACGCAACTGCTAATGAGATTGCAAAGAAGGTAAAGACGCTGGCGCCGTACGACGGCGTGATGTTCGTGGCGACAGGGGCGAACTTCCCCGATGCTCTCGCCGCTTCTCCGATCGCCGCCGCCAACGGGTGGCCGCTCTACCTGGCGCCCACATCCGGCCTCTTGCCGCAGGCGACGCTGGACATCATGAAGTCCGGCGGCACCAGGGTGATCATCCTGGGCAGCTCGGCTGCCGTGTCTGATCCGGTGGAGACCCAGTTGAATGTGGCGTTCCCCGGCAGTGTCTTGAGGCTTGAGGGGCCGAACCGATATGCGACGGGGCTTGCGGTCGTGGACTACGCGGTTGCGAGCGCCGGTCTCAACTGGCATGCGCCCGCGGTTGCAACAGGGACGAACTTCCCCGACGCGCTTGCCGGCGGGGTGCTTCAGGGCCTCGATGGCTCGATCCTGTTGCTCACCGACGGCACCAAGCTCACGCCGATAGTGGGAGCTGCAATCACCGCCAACAAGGACTCAATCCTGGAAGTCCGTTATCTTGGAAGCACGGCCGCTGTCTCCCCGGCGGTGAGGACTGCGGTCCACAACATCGTTCAGTAGGCGGGAACCGTTGAAGAGGCAGAGAATTCCGCTGCTAGAGGGTGCAGAGCGCGACGTCTTCGTCGTATACTCTGCCAAGGGGTTGTGCGGCGCGTTTCCGGCAGATTCGCGTCGCCGCACACGACAATCCAGGATGGTGTAATGGACTGGCGTCCGGGGTATCGCCGCCGCAGGGTCACCGCGGCATTGACGTTCGCGTTCGCGTGCGTCTTTTTGGCTTCCCCGGTGGCCCTTGCCGAGACGGCACCTCACGTGGCTACCACCCTCGATACCGACACCTGCGCGATGTGTCATCGCGCCCACAGTGCACCCGGATCCTTTGGCCGAGTGACCACCGATAGCTGGGAAATGACCTCAAGCGCGCTCGCGCTCGCGGTCCCCTCGGATACCGGCGATACGCAGCTCTGCTACGTCTGCCATGGCTTCGAGGCGCTCGGCTCGGGCACGGATGTCCAGTCGTCGTTCAACGCAACCTCGGCGCACACGCTCGCGCCTGTCGCCTCGCCGTACGGTCCGTCGGTCAAGCAGTGCAGCAGCTGCCACGACTCGCACGGCGCCGACAAGATCAGTGGCACCACTCCGTTCCCCAAGCTGCTCCGTTCGCGGATGTCTTCAGGTACGCCCGTATTCCAGGCCGAGGAATACTGCACCACCTGTCACGCGAACCGCCCGCTCGATACTTTCGACGGGCTTACCATCTACCGCCAGACCGGCCACTACACGCAGCTGCCGGATCCCGCCAATGGAACCAAGGTCCGCTGTTCGGTCTGCCACGTGGCGCACGGCTCGGCCATCGCGCCGCTGATCGTCGGCCAGATCACCCCGCCGGCACTTGCCACGACGTTCACCGTACCCGCGAACGATCGTCGCCTGTGCTTCGGCTGTCATCCTACGTCGCAAGGCACGTATCCCGGTTCGGCGGTCTATGCGACCTCCGGGCACGCGGTTTCCTCGGCAGTCACGACGATTGCCGGCGAGTGGCCCGCTGTTGACGCCACGCAGCTCACCGGTGAGTGCCAGGTATGCCACGCCTCCATGGGGCGCGACGATGGCACAGGTAACGCAATCCCCAAGCTTGCTGACGCGGTCGGTCGCACCCTCTGCGATCGCTGCCACGACGCAGACGGCCCCGCCGCGACCGATCTTGCCTCGCTCGGCTATCCGGCGAGTGCCGCCGGTGATCCTGAGCTTGTCGTAGCAATCTCGCCCGCCGCCGAGACGGCGGTCTTCGGCCGGGTCGCGATTTACGGCACCGAGGCGACTGCAACCACACCGCGTACGATCCGCGGGCCGCGTGAATACCGCGCGCCTGCCGGAGTGGGGGACATGGCGACCGGCAACATCGACGGCATCGGCCCTGCTGAAGTAATCGTCGCCGATCCTGCCGTGGCACGCCTGACGGTGTTCATCCAAGACGACCTCAAGGGCATCACCACCAACTTCGGGCCAGGCACCCAGGCGATCGCCGCCACCGCCGAGTTCGTTGCTGTGGCCGATGTCTTCGATGACGTCGACGGCCTCCCCGAGGTACTCGCGCTCGATGCGGACGCCGGCAACCTCTACATCTACCGCTGGGATGGCCTCGGCTCACTCACGCTCGTCGATGGCCCGGTCGTCGTTGGTGGCACGCCCACCGGCATCGCGACCGGCGGAGTCACCGGCACCGCGTTTGACGACGTTGTCATCACGGACAGCTCGGTTCCCGAGTACAACTTGCTGACCGAGACGGCGCCTGACACGCTTGGTATCGTTGACACTGCTGCCACCAAGGTCGGCCCACGCGGGCCGAGTATCGGCGACGTCTGGCCCGATGCTGGCGTGGAGATCGTCATCGCCAACAGCGGCGATGCCGTCGACAGCGTGTCCATCTTTGCAGCAGACGGCACACTTCTCGGCGATGTGAGCGTGAACGCCGAGGCAGGCGCGCAGGCATGGGACACGCTCGTAGCCGACGTGCTGCCGTTCAGTGCGACAGCTGAGCTCTCAGTGGCAGTCTACGGCGCTGATGGCACGAGTACCGTGAACGTCTTCTCGCAGTCTGGCCCCGGCTTGAGTGCTCCGCTGCGCTTCGACACCGGCAAAGGCTTCGGCACCGGTTCGCTGGCAGCCGGCGATATCGACGGCGATGGTCGACTGGAGCTTGTCGCTGGCAATGGTGGCTGGTGGGACCGCGATGTCGCGAAAGCCGCCGAGCCGAGCATTCAGATCTTCAACCACAACGTCGCCGGCACCACGTTCGCCGGTACGCTCACCTTCTCCGGCGGCGGCGTCGAGCGTGCGGGCATGCCGCCGGCGGTCGCGATCGCGGACCTCGGTATGGTGGGCTACTCTCGCCATCCAGTGAGCGCTGTGGCCGATGCGCATAACTCCACCGAGACGCCCCCGTTCGCACGCCACGTCGAGTGCGCCGACTGCCACGATCCGCACGAGGCTACCGCAACCGTCGCGGCGGCACCGCTCGTGTACGGTAGGCTGAAGGGCGTGTTCGGCTCGGGGATCACCAACACCGGAGTCGGCGCCGCGATCACGTACAGTGATGTGCAGCCGGTCGTGAACGAGTACGAAGTCTGCCTCAAGTGCCACTCGGCATACTCCGACCTTGAGGGCGGCCGCGATATTGCCGCTGAGGTGAACGATCAGAATGCGTCCGTGCATGCGGTCGAGGGAGCGAGCGCGACCGTTGCGCAGAATGGCTCCTTCACGGGCGGCTGGACGAACAACAGCGTGCTCTTCTGCAAGGATTGCCACGGCAGCTCAGATCCCGCCACCCCGGTGGGCACGCATTCATCTGCCGAGGCGCCCATTCTGCTCAAGCCGTATCTCGGTGTAAGCCCGTCAGACACCGACATGCTTTGCTACTCGTGCCACAAGTACTCCGTCTACTACACAAGCGTGGACGATACGGGTACCACCGGCAGCTTCTTCTACAACACCGCCGGCGTGGCTCCCGAGCTGCACGGACTGCACGTGCGCGAGCACGGGTTCGGGTGCGCGTCCTGCCATGTGAGCCACGGCTCTCCCACCGAGGAGCGCCTCATCCGCAGCGACATCGGATTCGTGCTTCCGGATGCACCCGATGACGGCAGCTGCACCAACGCGTGCCACACCGCCGGCGCGAAGCACTCCTACACGCGCTAGTTCCCCGAAATGCGTTGACCGGACTGTTTGCCGTCGCTACAGTAAACCGCAAATGAATTGTAGTTAACAGCCGAGGGGAACACATGAACTTCGCTCGCACCCGTACGACGGTCACCGCAGCGCTTGTCGCAGCGCTCATCGCCGTCTCGGCGTTCATCAGCATCCCTATCGGCACGGTGCCGCTCACGCTGCAGGTCATGGCCGTTGTGCTGGCGGCGCTCGTGTTGTCACCCGTCGGTGCACTCTCAGCTACCGGCACCTATGTGCTCATCGGTGCGATCGGCGTGCCGGTCTTTGCCGGTAGCAGAGCCGGCCTGGCGGTGCTCGCGGGGCCGACCGGTGGCTTTCTCTTCGGCTTCATACTCGGCGCGTTTCTCGGCGCGTGGGTGCGTCATATCGCCGAGAAACGCTTCAGCCTGTTGGCTGCGTACATCGCGGCATCCGCGACCGTCATCGTGAGCATCTACCTTGTAGGCTGGCTCCAGCTGTCGTTTGTGACCGGCATGGGGCTGCCTAAGGCGTTCGCGCTCGGTGTGGTGCCGTTCGTGCCGTGGGACGCGCTCAAGGCCGCTGTGGCCATTGGATTCGCGATACCGATTCGCAAAGCGGGAACACTGCCTTCACTCTGAGCCTTTCTTGTGTCAGACCCTCCCTATAGGATAGAGGGGTGCCGGGAAACCGGAGACTGACGGAGGGCCGATGGGCAGACCTGTTCGCTTCATACACGCAGCCGACTTGCATCTCGATGCGCCGTTCGGTGGTGTCGACGCGCAGGATGCGCGCGTGCGCGATGCGCTTGCTTCCAGTACGTATCGCGCGCTCGAGTCGCTTGTTGCCCTCTGCATTGAGCGCGGTGCCGATTTCCTCGTGATCTCCGGCGACGTGTACAACCAAGCTGAGCGACGCGTTCGCTCGCAGATTGCGTTCGCCAAGGCGGCCTCAACGCTCGAGCATGCGGGAATCCGAGTGTTCGTCGTGCACGGCAACCATGATCCGTCTTCGGGCTGGTCGGCGGGTATCGCGATGCCCGGCAACGTCACCGTCTTCGCGGACGACCGCGTCGAGCGCTTCGCGGTCGAGCGCGACGGTGAGCCGCTCTGTGCGCTCTACGGTCGCAGCTATCGTCGCTCGGCAGAAACCACGAACCTCGCCAAGGGTTTCAAGCGAGAGATCGGTGATACCGTCGCCATCGGCGTCCTGCACACGAATGTTGGCGGACGTCCCGGCTACGACGACTACGCGCCATGCACGCTTGAGGATCTGCGCTCCGGCGGCATGGACTACTGGGCGCTCGGGCACATCCACAAGCCTGAGATTCTCTCGGAAGCGCCGTTTGCGGTCTACGCTGGCTGCCCGCAGGGGCTCGACCCCACACAGTCCGGTCCGCGCGGCTGCTTTGAGGTCACCATCGACGACGGCGTGGTTGCCGCCGAGTTCCTACCGCTCGCTGCCATCGGCTGGCATCAAGCTGAGGCGGACCTCACCGCTGCGACGCGTCTCGACGACGTTCGCGATGCGATTGCCGCTGCTATGGATGCCGCACTGGCAGCCTCAAGCGTACCGGTGATCGTGCGCATCGACCTCACGGGTCGCTCGGAGGTGCACGCTTCACTACAGGCACCGGGCGCACTCGCGGCGCTCGTTGACGATGCGCGCGAAGAGGCGCTCGGCTTCGAGCCATGGGCATGGATCGACCGTGTGCGCGACCGCACCCGCCCGGCAATCGATATCGACGCGCTTCGAAGTGCCGAGGACTTCACCGGAGACGTCGTGCGTCTTGCCGATGAGCTGCTTGCAGATACCGATCAGGGTGCGGCGTTCGTTGACGAAATCGCCTCAGCGCTGCTTGACCGCGTCGCCGACCCGAGCCTCGCGCCCGACGTTGTGGACGTGCTCACACGTGCACGAGACCTCGCGCTCGACCGGCTTCTGGAGGGCGATGCCCGATGAGACTCCGGCGAATCGAAGCAGCGTCGTTCGGCGCATTATCCGAGCGTACGCTCGGTGACTTCGGCGACGGCCTCACGGTCGTTCTCGGCCCGAACGAAGCAGGCAAGAGCACATTCACCGCGCTCACGCGCTATGTCTTGTACGGCTTCCCGACGGCTCGCGAGAAGGAGCCGCAGTACGCGCCGGCAAGCGGGCGTCGGGCGGGACGCCTTGTCTTCGAGGAGGACGACGGCCGCTGGGTCGTCGAGCGGACAGAGGGACCGCACGGCGGACCTGTGGCGGTGCGCACGCTCGCTGGTGCCACGCGAAGCGCGCTTCACACGGAACTCACGCAGGGTGTGAGCTCGCTCGCGTACAAGATCGTCTTCGGCTTCGGGCTGGACGAGATGGCCGCCATCGAGTCGCAGCGTAGTTCTGACGACAACATCATCGCGCGTCTGTACGCCGCCAGTGTCGGGCTCCGCACAAGTCCGCAGGATGTACGCGCACAGCTCGAGCGGGAGGCCGATGAGTATTTCGCGCCGCGCGGACGCTCTAAGCGTGTGAATGAGCTCCTCACCGAGATGCGCGACATCCGCGCCGAGATACGAACGATACGCGACGAGGGCGCCGCCTTCGCCGATGATCGTGAGCGGCTCTCTGCGCTTGAAGCACGGCTGGCTGCGGCCGCAGAGGAGCGTGCAGGCAGGCGGGCGGCGCACGCCGTGCTCGCGAGCGCTGTGTCCAGCTATGAAGAGCGGATCGCGCAGATCGAGGAGCGCGACCACGAGCTCACCGACCTTCGTCGTCAACTCAAGACCGCCGAAGACGCGCTTCAGCGCGAGGTGCCAGATGACCGCGTGCTTGCAGCGGCCGCTGAGATCGACGCCCTCGTGGGTGACGCCTCGGTGTACGCACAGAACCTTGCGGACTTGCGTGAAGCCACCGCGGAGGCATCGCAGGCCGAACGCGCCCTGGCCGCAGCTCTTGCCGAGACCGGTATTCCTCCCGAGCGCGCACTCGCGCTCGAAGCGGGCCCCGATCTACTGGCGGCCGTCGAGGAGGCGCGCGATGATCTTCGACGCCTTGAAGCCGATCGGGATGCGCGTGCGCGGGAAGCCGAGCGTCTCTCGGTAATCGCCATGCGGGTGGAGTCGCAGTTGCACTCTGCCTTCGAGCCACTCGGCATCTCACCCGGGCCCGATGCGGGTCGCGTGCTCGATAATTTCGCAGCCGAGCTTGATGCAGTAGAGTCCGGCGCTTCCGCCGGTACCAAAAGTCGAATCGATGTCCCGGCGCTCGTGATGCTGCTGGCCGGTCTCGCCTCGCTGGTGGCCGGGCTCATTCTGAGTGAGATGGTCGTCGCCATCATCGCCGTCGTGCCCGTGCTTGCCGGTGCGTTCTTCGTCCTGCGCGGGTTCTTGCAGGGCAAGTCGGTTCCCCTCGCGCTCGGCCCGACGAGCGTGGACACCTTCCGCTCGCGTCGTGCCCTTGATGCCGCGCGTGCTGCGTGGCGCGCTGCCGAGGACTCCCGCGCTGCCGCAGACGCCGCCACATCCGAGGCCGCGCTTGCGGCCGACACGTACACCACCCGTGTGGCTCTCTTCGCCACGAGAATGACCGAGGCCGGACTGCCTGCAGGCACCACGCCCGCCGCTGCCACGCAGACAATCACGCTCGTGCGTGATGCCCGTCGCGCGTCGTCCGATTTTCAGGCGAAGATCGACGCAGCTACAGCGCTTCAGGCACGCGTGGATGCATTCTCGGTACGAGTCGCTGATGTCGCGAGCTCGGTGTTCTCGACGCTTGGCGTGGTTGAACCCGATGCCGTGTCGGGGCTTATCGGCAGACTGAGGGACGCGCTTGCTACCGCCCGGGAAGCCGGCGCCCGACATGCCCAACATGACGATACCGTTCGCGACCTCGCGGGGCGTATCAAGGCCTCCGAAGAGCGTCACGTTCGCAGCAAGAATGAGGCGATGGCGATTCTCGCGCAGCGCGGGCTCGAGGAGAACGGCTCGCTCGACGCACTGCGAGAGCAGCTCGCGATTGCCGAGGCGGGGTCCCGCGACGCGGACGCAGTCTACGACGAGGTCGCGGCCGAGCGCTCACGGCTGCAAGGCACGCTCGACACGCTTTCCAGCGAGGATCGCGGCGCGCAGCTGCGCCTCGGAGAAGCGTCCGTGCGCGAACGCCTGGCAGATGCCGTCGATCGCTACGTCGTGACGGCTACGGCTGCCCGCATCGTCTCCAGGGCGCAGGAGCGCTACGAGCGCGAACGTCAGCCGGAGGTCGTGAAGCGGGCCGAGCAGATCTTCCGGACCATGACGGGCGATCGCTATGTGGGGCTGAGCGTCCCGCTCGGCAGCAATCGACTTGAAGTCTTCGACGACCATTCGGCTGCCAAAGAGAGCGCGCAGCTTTCACGTGGTACCGCCGAGGCGCTCTACCTCGCGCTCAGGTTGGGACTTATCTCGCAGCTCGGCGACGTTGGGCCGGGGCTGCCGCTGCTCATGGACGACGTACTCGTGAACCTGGATCCGGAGCGCCGCCGCGGTGCCGCGATGGCGGTGGCCGATCTTGCGCGCGAGCGTCAGATCGTGCTGTTCACCTGCCACCCCGACACCGCGGAGTTGCTTGCACAGATAGCGCCGGACCGTACTCAGATTACCTTGGACCGCTGCTGAACGGCTCGGCAATCGGGAGATCCTTCGGCTTGGAGAACACGGTCTCCCAGTCCACGTGCGCCGTCTTGGCCATGAAGTAGCCGAGCGTGATGACTGAGCCGATGGTCACAGCCAGTCCAGTGAGCCCCTCAAAGAAGAAGCTGTAGCTGAAGAGCACCAGGAACACGAACTGGCTCACAGCGATCTCCACGAGCGCTTTGCCCGCGCCAAGTACCATCCATAGGTACCCCACGCAGAGCGCGACGGAGGCCACCGAGGCGATCGCGAACGATACGTTGATGTCGACACGGTCGACCAGGTACGCGAAGAGCAGGTGGAAGGCGAAGAAGCCTGCCGCCAGGAAGCCGTAGTTGATCGGGTGCAGCCGGATGCCCTGCGTAGCCGTGAGCAACACGAGTCCCGCGAAGAAGAAGAGTAGCGACACCGGGGCGAACACCGAGATGCGCGTGGCGAGCGGGCCGGGGTTCATCGGCTTGGGCATCGTGAGTGTGATCGGACGTCCGCTCACAAGGTTGGTGTACTTCCACGTCATCGTCTTGCCGCCGTCTTGACCGGCGATGCTGGTGGGGGAGACGGCACCGTCGGGGAAGTCGACATCAGTGAAGTCGGTCTTCATGGTGAGCGCGAAGTCCTTCACAACGCCCACGCCGTCGCGGGTCGGAACATAGCTCCAGTTATCGAGTCCTTGCGTGCTGTAGCCCGTTTCGATGAGAGCCGTGGCGCCGGCCGGCATCCGGAACGTAGCGGTCGCCGAGCTGCCCGCGTACGTGACCGGCACTGGCTTGCCGTCTACGTTCACGATGAACCCGTCGTACTGCCCTTCGGCGGACGGGAAGTCGAGCGCGAATGTTGCCGTGGCGGGTGTGCTCGCAGTGTTCTTCACGCGGTAGGCCCCGCTGAAATCGACCGCATACGTCGCGTACCACAGGAGCCCTTTGCGACGCTGGTCGAGCTTGAAGTCGGCGGTGATATCGCTGCCGAGCACGTCGAGCTCGCCGCGCTTACCGGCCGCCTCCGCCGCAAATGTTGGTGCGAGTTGCGCTTGCGGACCTCCCCAGAGCCCTTCGACTCGCTCACCAAGAGCCGAGCTGGAGTCGTTGGTTCGGTAATCCACGGTGCCCGCGAGCACGAACCACGCACCCGCAGCGAGCACAAAGATAAGTGCGATGGCGATCAGGCGCAGAACCGTCATGGCGTTCCCCTCCACTGGTTGTCGCTGTCCAATTCAGTGTGAAGGTTGGAGTTGACGGTACGGTGGAGGCACGGTGACGGCACGTGACCGAAGTGATTGAAGCGGGCGGATCTAGTCGCCGATGACCGGTAGCTTCATCGTGAAGGCGCTGCCGCCTTCAGGACGGTTGGCGGCTTCGATCGTCCCCGCGTGTGCGCGTACGATTGCACTCACGATGGCCAGGCCGAGACCTGCGCCACCCGTGGAGCGGTCGCGGCTCGCCTGCGCGCGGTAGAAGCGCTCAAAAAGGTGCGGCAGCGCGTCCTCGGGAACGCCTGGACCCTCGTCGAGTACGCTCAGGACAGAGAGGTCGCCTTCGCGAGAGAGCCGCACGGTTACGTGTCCGCCGGCGTCGGTCATGCGCGAAGCGTTGTCGACCAGGTTCGCAATCACTTGCTGTAGTCGGTCGATGTCGCCCAGCACCGTCGGTGCTTCGCCCTCGATCGTCACCTCGACGCCACGCGCGTCCATGAGCGGTGCGAGCGCTCCGACGGCGCGCTCGGCCGTTGTGCGCAAGTTGATGCGCCGTATCGGTAGCTCTCCGGTGGCGCCTTCGATGCGCTGAAGTGTGAGTAAGTCGTTCGCAAGTCGAGTGAGCCGGTCACTTTCTCGCACGATCGTCTCCAGGAAGAGCCGTGCATCTTGCTCCGGCACGTCGCCATCGAGGAGCGTCTCGGCGGCACCGCGGATCGCTGTGAGCGGCGTCCGTAGCTCATGGCTCACGTCTGAGACGAAGCGGCTCTTGCGGCGCTCCTCCTCCTTGAGCTCGGTCACGACCTGGCTGACCTCGTCACCCATTGCGTTGAATGCCGCAGCAAGCGTGCGCGTCTCGCTTGAACCTCTCGGCACCGCGCGTGCACTGTGGTCGCCATCCGCGAATGCGGTCGCAGTGGCTGAGAGACTCTGCAGGGGTCGGGAAAGCCAGCGCGAGAGAAGCTCGGTCAGCACGAGCGTCACGATGATGAAGAGCACAACGACGATGAGCAGCCTGGTGCGATATGTCTGCAACAGCGTGACGATTGAGAATGTCGTTGAGGAGGCATAGACCGCGCCACGAATCTGTCCGCCGCTTGTGACGGGCACCGCCACGTAGAGCGCGACTCGGCCAAGTTCGGTGATCCGCGTTGCGGCACCGTATTGACCCTTGAGCGCGTGCTTCACCTCGATGCGGTCGCCGTACGGGTCGCCGACGTCACCGGGCGTTGTGTCGGCGATCGCGGTTCCGTCTGCATTGAGCAAGCGCATTCGAGACGCGGCATACGGCGTTGCCTGGTCGAGCGCTGACTGCAGCTTCCGGGCGTCGCTTGCCGAGAAGCTTCCCGCGCCGTCGAGGTATGTAGTGGATGCGACAGCGGCAAGCACGCGCGCCTGTGTGTGCAGTCGCTCCTCGAGCTTGCGCAGCGCGAAGGCCTCTAGCTCCTTGAGGAAGTAGAAGGAGAGGCCCGCCGCCGCAACGATCGCAACGATCAGGAATGCGGCCAGCAGGCGTGTGCGTATTGAAGATGCGCGCATGGGTCCGCTCTATGCCGAGATGCGGTAGCCGTACCCGCGAACGGTCTCGACGATCGCCGGGTCGGCGCCCGCCTGTGTCAGCTTGTCGCGGAGGCGCTTCACGTGCGTATCGACCGTCTTCGTCTCCACAAGGTACTCCCAGCCCCAGGCCTCGCGCAGGAGCTGCTCCCGGGAGAGCACCTTGTTCGCGTGGCGAATGAGGCAGGCGAGCAGCTCGAACTCGCGCGGCGTGAGGTCAATGAGCGTGCCGTCGTAGGTTGCCTCATGTCCACCCTCGTCCAGGTGGATACCAGCCGCATCGATCGGGGTCCCCTCGGCAATCATGCTTGGCGTGCCCTTGCCGGTCGAACGTCGCAACAGCGCCTTGACGCGAGCCTGAAGCTCACGGATACCGAACGGCTTGGAGAGGTAATCGTCGCCGCCAAGCTCGAGCCCAACGACCTTGTCGAGCTCGGTGTCGCGTGCCGAGAGGAACAGCACAGGCACATTGCCCATGGCGCGGAGCTTACGGCAGACCTCATAGCCGTCGGTTCCTGGTAGCATGATGTCGAGAATGACCAGGTCGAAGTGCTCGGCGGCGGCGTGTGCGAGCGCCTCGTCGCCGTCCTTCGCGCAAGTGACCTCGTACCCCTCCTTGCGAAGGTTGTACGATACGAACTGCAGGATTGAGTCTTCGTCGTCTACGACGAGGATGCGAGCAGTAGTCATCGGTCGCCTCCAGTGCCAAAGGATTCTCGGAACGATGCGATGATAACACCGCGTTACCTGGCACTCGTCCACGTTGACGAGCCGTCAGCGGCGCGTCGCACGCTTGATACGAGCGTCCCTGCCTGATTTGGGACCAACGAAGGGAGTCGGCGATGATTCTCGCCGTAGATGTTGGCAACACGCAAACGGTCCTCGGCCTCTTTGAGGGCGAGCAGCTTGACGGTCACTGGCGTGTTGCCACAGATGCCACACTCACTGCCGACGAGTTGCGTGTGAAGATCGGCGGGCTGCTTGCGCTTGATGGTCTTGGATGGAGTGACATCGAGCGCATTGTGCTCTCTTCAGTGGTGCCGACACTCACCGGACATTACGAAGAGATGACCATTCGGGCGACGGGCGCTGCCGCTATGGTCGTTGGCCCGGGGCTCAAGACAGGTATGCCGATTCTGTATGACAACCCGCATGAGGTGGGCGCGGACCGCATCGTGAACGGCATTGCCGCGTTCGAGGCGTATGGCGGTCCGGTAATCGTGATCGACTTTGGGACGGCTACAACGCTCGACGTCATCGATGCAGCAGGCGCGTATCTCGGCGGTGCCATTGCGCCGGGGGTTGAGACCAGTGCCGAGGCGCTCTTCTCGCGTGCCGCGCGTCTTGCCAAAGTCGACCTGGAGGCGCCATCGAAGGTCATCGGGACGAATACCCGCGCATCCGTGCAGGCCGGGCTGATGCTCGGTGAGGCCGCGATGGTCGACGGACTTGTGCGTCGCGCATGGGCCGAGCTGGGCGGAGAGTGCACAGTCGTCGCGACAGGGGGCCTCGCCGAGCGGATGTCGCCGCTGTGCGACACCATCGAGCATGTTGCGCCCGACCTGACGCTTCGAGGTCTCATCATCATTTACGGCCGCAATCTCCAACGTGCCTGACTCATCTCCGGCACGGGGTTTGCTCCGGAATCCGAGGGTTGTCGGCGTTGTCTGGCAACTCGCACGGTGTTACTATCCGAGTGTTCAGGCAAGCAGGTGACGCAAGCGGTGTTTCTCCGCTCGGACCACTACGGTCCCAGGGCGCTCACTCACGACATATGGATGCCGGTCTTCAGCGCACTTCTGCGCCCGAGGGAGTGAAATTGTGAACAAGCGAGCAAGGCAGCGCCTAATCGGTGTGACCGTTATCGTCCTCATTGTCGTTGGTGCGCTCATCTTCGGCACGAGCATGAGCGGCACCGCAGGCGGCGCGTATAAGAAGACAGTCGGCGAGATTCGTACGGACTCCAGCCTCGTTGGCAAGCAGGTTCAAGTGCAGGGTCCCGTGCTCAAGGGCACATGGACGCCGGGCGCCTCTCCGTTCACCTTCTCGATTGGTGACGAGGCTGATCCCAACGCCGAGGGCCTCGTGATCGCCTGGGATCGTCCGATTCCCAGCGCGTTCGGCGACGGCACCATGGCGATCGTCACCGGCATCGTTAACACTGACGGGTCGGTCACCGCTAAGACGCTCATCACTCAGTGCCCGTCGAAGTACGCCTCGGCGACCGACGCGCTCAGCATCGACGCGCTGCTCAAGAGCACGCTCGGTAGCGCAACCGTCAAGATCACTGGATACGTTGTCAACGGCAGCATCATGCCTGCTGGTTCCGCCGAGCGTTTCAGTGTGGGTACGCTCGCTTCGGGCGGCGAAAGTGTTGCAATCGCGTTTGACGGGGCGCTTCCACAGGGCGTGGAAGATGCCGCGAAGGTTGTAATCACCGGATCGCTTGAGGACAACGGCGTTTTCTATGCCACTGAAGTGGCGCTCGACGACTCGCAAAAGTAGCAGCATCTTCTGACAACAGTGCGGCGCATGTTGCTGCCCGGTAACGAACGGAGCCACCATGGATTTGGCGTCTCTCGGCAATGGACTGCTCATAATGGCGAGCCTTTCGGCGATCGGTTCGATCGGCGCGCTGGCTTTTGGGACACTACCGGAGGGGAGTGATGGTGCGCGCAAGGCCGGTCACTACCTGACGCTAGCGACACTGTTCTTCACGTCGATGGCCGTGTTGCTGTTGGCCTCCGCATTCCTTGGCGAGAACTTCAGCCTTGAGTACGTGGCGTACAACCACCCGACGCTCGTCGGACCATGGTCCTGGCTCTACAAGCTCTCAGGAGTCTGGGCCGGTCGAGAAGGATCGCTCCTGTTCTGGGAGTGGTTGCTCGCCATTTTCGCGGGCTGGGTGGCACTCCGTTTCCTAGTGAAGAAGGAGCGTATCGCCAGCGTTGCTCTCGTAGTGATGAACTTCGTGCAGATGTTCTTTCTCTCGGCACTGTTCATTCCGCTCAACAACCCGTTCAGGCTTCTGCCGGCGCAGTACCTTGATGCGAACGGCAATCTCCTGATCGAGGCTGCAATGAACCCGCTGTTGCAGACGTGGGCGATGATCGCGCACCCGCCGACGCTCTTCATCGGGTACGCCGGGCTCACCGTACCGTTTGCATTCGCGCTTGCGGCGCTGTTCATCGGGGATACATCCAAGCGCTGGGTTGAGATCTCCGATCGCATCGCGGTCTTTTCGTGGCTGTTGCTCGGCATCGGCATCGGGCTTGGCGCCGTTTGGGCATACATCGAGCTAGCGTTTGGTGGCTACTGGGCATGGGATCCGGTGGAGAATGCCTCACTGCTTCCGTGGCTCACGGGAGTCGGCCTCCTGCACTCGATGACGGTCTATCGCAAACGCGGCGGATTCAAGGCATGGACGATGATCATGGCCGCAGTCACCTTCGTCCTCGTGCTTCTCGGCACATTCATCACGCGTTCAGGAATTGTGAGTTCTGTCCATGCGTTTGAGCAGGATCCGCTCTCGTTCTGGCTCTTCCTCTCGATGATGGTCGGCTCGCTCCTCGTGATGGGTATTGGTGTTGCGCTTCGCTGGGAGAAGCTCAAGGGCAACGACTCGTTCGATCGCATCTTCTCCAAAGAGGGCTCGTACTACTTCAACAACGTCATCATGCTCATCGCGGCGCTACTTGTCGCGTATCTGACGCTCGCCTCGGCGTTCCCGTCGTGGATGCCGGGTGGCAAGATGGCGTTTGGTGCGGATACCTATAACGCGCTTGCCCGCCCGCTCGGCATCTTCTACATCCTCGTGATGGCGGTATGCCCGATCCTTTCATGGGGCGGTGCCGGGTTCACAGCATTCTTGAACAAGGCCAAGTGGCCGCTCGGTGGCGCGGCAGTCCTAAGCGCCGGTTTCATAGCCATCTGGGCGTTCGGCATGATGCCGTACTACTCGGCCACAAGCGGCGCGCCTGCGTTGCATCACGCGACCGCGATCTTTGGTCTCATGACGGCATCACTGGCGATATCATTGCCGATCTACCTGTTCATTGACGGTGCACGAAAGCGTTCTGCCGCGAAGGGAGAAGGCTTCTTTGCGGCGCTTCTCCAGATTCTCACGAAGGCGCGCACGCAGTCGGGCGGGTACCTGACCCACCTGGGGATGGGTATCATCCTCGTCGGTCTCATAGGCTCAACGATGTACGTGAAGACGGTCGAGGCAGTACTTCCCCAGCAGCCGGGTTCGAGTGTCGTTGCCGGGGCGTACACCTTCACGCTGACCGGGCTTGAGGATACGATCCGCGACAATGGCGACACTATCTACACGGCGCACCTTGATGTGGCGACCGACGGCAAGCCATCGGGCAAGGTGAATCCGCGCTTGGTCTTCCCGAAGCAGTTGGAGTCCAAGGGTCAGTCAACGCAGAAGGTGTCGCTCATCCAGCAGCCGCTGAAGGACGTCTTCGTCTCCTTCTCCGGCCTGGACGCCAGTGGCAATGCCAACGTGACCATCAAGTTCTTCCCGATGCAGTGGTGGGTGTGGATGGGCTTCATCATCACCATCCTCGGCAGTGGGCTGGCTATGTGGCCGAAGCGTCAGCCACAGGCTGCGTAGCGCGCCCGATGGGGGAGAACGCAAGAAGCGACAACACCGTCGAGGTCCGGGGTCTCACCCGGGCCTTCGGCGTGCGCAAAGCCCTGAACGATGTGAGCTTCGACTTGCCGGGCGGTGCGTTCCTCAGCATCTTCGGTCCGAATGGCGCGGGCAAGACGACGCTCGTGAAGGTGCTGACGACGCTGCTTAATCCGAGCAGTGGCACGGCGCGAGTTTGTGGCTTTGATGTCGTTACTGAGGCCGTGGAGCTTAGGCATCGCATCGGACTCATCAGCCACAATCCGCTGTTGTATCAGGATCTGACCGCCGAGGAGAACCTGCTTTTCTTCGCCGAGATGTACGGTCTCGATGACCCGAAGGCAAGAGTTCGCGAACTGCTCGTGGACGTAGAACTCGACCACCGACGCCTCGATGTGGTGCGCACGTTCTCGCGCGGTATGCTTCAGCGTCTTTCGATTGCACGCGCGCTGCTGCACAGGCCTGACGTGCTCTTCTTGGACGAGCCGTACTCGGGGCTTGATCCTCACGCAGTAGAGATCCTCGACGGTCTTATCGCACAGATTCGCGGGGATCACACGTTTGTGATGATCAGCCACGACCTCGATAAGGGACTTGAGCTCTGTTCGCACGCGCTCATCATCGCCAACGGCAAGGTCGTGCTCTTCGAGGATCGCGACGACATTGACGTTGAGCAGTTCCGCGAGACCTACCGTGCTACCGTCGGTACGGGGGTGGCATAGATGACACAGTCCAGTAGCTGGCGCCAGTTCAAAGCGATTCTGCGCAAGGACCTCGTCATGGAGCTCCGTACCAAAGAGATGGTCACCTCGATGGGTCTCTATGCGCTGCTGACGATGGTCGTCTATCAGATCGCCCTTGCCGAGGCGGGCGACAACTTCGACGTTCGACTCGTCATGCCGGGACTCATTTGGGTCGCCTTCATCTTCATGTCCATGCTCGGCCTGAACCGCTCATTCGTTCATGAGCAGGATCAGGGCTGCATTGACGCTCTGCTGCTTTCACCGGTCGATCGCCCGGTGATCTTCTTTGCCAAGTTCGCCGGCAATCTTCTGTTCTTGCTTGTAGTCGAGTTCTTGTCGCTTCCGGTCTTCTCGTTTCTGTTCTTGCAGGGTCGCGAGGGATTTGGGAATCCGATTTGGCTCGTTGCTGTCGTGCTCTTCGGCGCCTCGGTGGGTATCTCCGGTGTCGGCACGCTGCTCGCTACGATGACTGTGAATACCAAGGGCAAGGACGTCATGCTGTCCGTGCTCTTCGTGCCGCTCATGTACCCGCTGCTACGTGCCGCCGTGGGCGCCACCTTCGCTGCGGTGATTGGCGGTCCCGGGACGGTTGAGACGTTCTGGGCGTTCATGATGTGGGTCGCTGGATACGATGTCATAATGGTTCTCGCCGCGTACGGGCTCTACGAGTTTGTAGTCGGCGTATGACGAAGCAAGGAGGGAGTGAACCGATGAAGCGAAACCGCCTTGCCGAGATCATGCTCGGTCTGGGAGGTATTCTGACCTCGGCTGCGTTCTTCATGACGTTCTTCTGGGCACCAGCGACAGTCTATCCTGACGGTCGTGTGGACTTCGCGCAGAAGATCTTCTACTTCCATGTGCCGGTGGCCGAGGCATCATTCCTCGTGTTCTTCTTCACGGCGTTTTACAGCATCAGGTTCCTCATGACGCGCAAGCGCATCTATGACACCAAGGCTCGCATTGCGACCGAGGTGACGCTGTTCTTCGTGCTCCTGACGATGGCCACGGGCATCTTGTGGACGAGAGTCGAGTGGAACGTCTGGTGGCAGTGGGAGCCGCGTCTGACCACGTACTTCATCCTCACGCTCCTCGTCATCGCATACTTCGTTCTACGCAATTCGGTCGAAGATGAGGAGAAGCGTGCCGTGTACGCCGCGGCATTCGGCATTCTGGCGTTCATCGACGCGCCTATTTCGTTCTTCATCACTCGCTGGCTGAACTCGATTCACCCGATAGTGTTCGGCGGTGGCGAGAGTTCCGGCCTTGAGCCTCCGATGCTGATCACGTTCATCGTCGCGCAGGTCGGCATGCTCATGCTCGGCTACGCGTTTTACCAGCTCCGTTTGCGTGAAGAAGAGCTCAACGAGCGTCTCGAGGCGCTCAAGATCGAGTTGGGAGACTAACCATGACTGACCTTTACGCTGCTGTGATCCCGCAGGCGCCGTACGTCATCGGCGCGTACGGCATCATCTGGCTTGGCTTGCTCGGCTTTGTGTTCATGGTGTTCAACCGCATCGGGCGTCTTGAGAAGGAACTGCGCGTTCTTGAAGAGTCCGTGGAGCGTCGCGCCAAATCCTAGTCGAATTCCCGAGGAGGCACCGAGTTGGCCCAAGTCGCCGTCATACTCTTCTGGTTCGCGACCCTGTTGTACGTGTCGGCAACGGTGCTGTATGCGTATTTCTTCCTGAGCAAGCGCGCGGCGTACTCCTGGTACGCGACGTTTTTCACGGGCGCCGGCTTCCTGTGCCACACGGCCTCCATCGGTTTGCGCTCTTCTGCTGAGGGCGGCACCAGCCTCGGCGGTCCCAACACGCTGGTGTTGCTTGCCTGGGCGCTCGTGCTGTTGTACTTCGTGATGGAGCACCTGGTGAAGGTGAAGGTCTACGGAACATTGCTCGTGCCGGTCTCACTCGTGCTCATGGCTGCTTCGCAGCTCATGACCGTGAAGGTGGGCGCTGTTTCACCGCTCGTGGAGAATTGGAAGATCGGGATTCACGTCGCGCTCATAGTCTTTGCCAACGCTGGCTTCTTCATTGCCGGGGTCGGTGCACTCGCGTATCTCGTTCAGGAATCGCAGCTCAAGCGCCATCGTACGAACGTGCTCTTCAAGCGGCTTCCGTCGCTAACCAACATCGACTTGCTCACCCGTCGCGCCGTTGCGTTCGCGTTTCCGGCGTACACAGGCGGACTGCTGCTCGGCGTGTTTCGCGCTATCGAGACGGACCCGCCGGGGTGGTGGGCAGACCCTCGTGTCATGCTCGCGGGACTGGTGTGGATCATCTTCGGAACCTATATCGGTCTTCACTACACGCAGCGCGCCTCGGCGCGCACGACCGCGTGGATGGCCCTTGCGGGTGTGCTGGTCGTGACCGTACTCGCAATCGTGGCCCGTACGGTTCCAGCTGGCTTCCACGTCTTCGGACTGTAGGGAATCAACGTGCCTGACTACTCCAAGCCTTACTATCCCGTGTTCCTTGACCTGACCGATCGCCTCGCGGTGATCGTCGGTGGCGGCGGCGTTGCCGAGCGCAAGATCACCACGCTGCTTGAGTACGGACCGCGCGTTCGGGTCATCGCGCCGGAAGTCACACCGGTTGTTGAAGGACTTGCTGCCTCCGGCACAATCGAGCTTGAGCGACGCGGCTACGTACGCGGCGACTTGCAGGGTGCCTTCATCGTTGTGTGTGCGACAAGCTCGGAAGAGGTCAACCGCGCCGTGCATGCCGAGGCCGAGGAGCGCGGCTCCATTGTCAACGTTGTGGACGTGCCCGAACTCTGCTCTTTCATAGTCCCATCTATCGTTCGCCGCGGCACCCTCTCGGTGGCGATTTCTACCGGCGGTGCGGCACCGACGGTCGCCAAACGCCTGCGCAAGCACGTGCAGGAGCATCTAGGCTCCGAGTGGGAGACGTACGTGACGCTGCTCGGTGAGGTGCGCGTTCTCGTGATGGAGCGCGTGCCCGGCGGCGAGGCAGATCGCAAGCCGATCTTTGAAGCACTCGCCGACTCAGACCTGCTCGACCGCATCCGTGCGGGTGAGCGCCCAAGCGCTGAGGATCTGTTCGCCGAGTTCGCGGTGAAGCGCGCGTGAAAGTCGACGGCATCACGGCGATCGTCACCGGCGGCTCAAGCGGCATCGGCTTGGCCACCGCCGAGCTGCTCGCTTCCCGGGGTGCGAACGTCGCGATCATCGCTCGGGACTTTGAGCGCCTCGAGGCTGCTCGCGAGGCGGTCTCGGTGGCGCGACGTGACGAATCACAGCGCGTGCTGGCGATCTCGTGTGACGTTTCCATCTACGACGACGTGACCGCGATGGTCGCGCGTGTTGAGCATGAGCTCGGTCCTGTCGACCTGCTCATGGCATGCGCGGGCTTCTGCACCCCGATGCGCTTCACAGAGCTTCCAATCGAGGAGTTCCAGTCGCATATCGATGTGAATCTTCTCGGCGTCACGTATCCCGCTCGGGCCCTTGCTCCGGGAATGATGGAACGTGGTCGCGGCCACATCGCGATGGTGTCGTCGATGGGCGGCTTCATCGGAGTCTATGGCTACTCGGCGTATACTCCCGCGAAGTTCGGTGTCATGGGTCTGGCCGAGGTGCTTCGCAGTGAGCTCCGGCCGCACGGAATCGGCGTGACGGTGCTTTGTCCGCCGAACGTCGACACCCCCGGCTATGCGCGTGAGGTCAGCATGGAACCTGCTGAGACTGCAGCTATCAACGGTGGTGCCAAGATCGTGTCGCCGCGCTCGATGGCTAAGGCGCTGGTCACCGCTGTCGAGAAGCGCAAGTACCTGGTGGTTCCCGGAGTGGTGAACGGTTTGCTGTATCGCCTGAAGGGTGTTTGGCCGGAGCTGTTCTTTGCGGTGTTTGACCGTGATGTGGCTTCCACTCAGAAGGGAAGGGTGCCTCAAGATGCTTCGTGAAACGTCTCACGCGCGGTGTTCAGGCACTCTCCAAGATGCTACGATGATTTCGTTCAGGCAAGCGCACGAGGTGCGTTTTATATCGCTTTATACCGCCCCCGCCGGGCCTGCTTGCCTGAACAACAATGCACCGCTCCGGCGGGGGCGACCCATGCCCTCACACGCAATGGAATCCCGCAACGCAATGAAGCGAGCCTTATGCACTTGATCCTCGTCGGTCTGAGTCACAAGACCGCGCCAATCGAGATACGGGAGCGGCTGACCTTCCCTGCGCATCGGCAGGCGGAGGCACTCGCTGCTCTCACGTCAGACCCGGCGGTGGCCGAGGCGGTCATCATTTCGACGTGCAACCGGACCGAGATCTACGCGGTAGCTTCTGTCGAGGAGGGCGTCGACGCGGTCATCAACTTCATGGCCGAGTTCCACTCCCTTGATCGACACGAGCTGGTCCGCTCTCTCTACATCAATCATGGCGAAAGCGTTGTTCGCCACCTGTTCCGGGTCGTTGCATCGCTCGATTCAATGGTCATTGGTGAGGCACAGATTCTCGGCCAGGTGAAAGAGGCGTACGACCACGCGCTCAACAACGGAGCGACCGGCAAGATCTTCAATAAGCTGTTCCGTCAAAGTTTTGAAGTTGGCAAGCGCGTCCGTACCGAGACGGAAATCGGCGAGAACGCCGTCTCCGTCAGTTACGCCGCGATAGAGCTTGCGAAGAAGGTCTTCGACACGCTTGAGGGCCGCACCATCCTTGTCCTCGGCGCTGGAAAGATGAGCGAGCTCACTGCGAAGCACCTGGTGAGCCAGGGCGTGAAGAGCGTGCTCGTCGCGAACCGCACGTTTGAGCGAGCCCGCGAGCTTGCCGAGCGCTTCAACGGTGAGGCTATCCGCTATGACGACCTCTATGAGCGGATGCGCGATGCGGATATCGTCATCTCTTCGACGGCGGCGACGCACTACGTCATCACGAAGGAGCACGTTGCACAGTCGATGCGCGGTCGCGGTGGTCGTCCATTGTTCCTGATCGACATCGCGGTGCCTCGCGACATCGAGCCTGCCGTGAACGATCTCAGCAACGTGTTCCTATACGACATCGATGACTTGAGCGGTGTTGTTGAGTCCAACCTTGAAGAGCGCATGCGCGAAGCCCGCCGGGCGGAGCTGATCATCGACGAGGAGTTCTCGGCGTTCTCGCGCTGGCGTGAGTCGCTTGAGGTGCAGCCGACTGTCGCTGCGATCAGGGCACGCGCGGATATCATCAGGCGCTCCGAGCTTGAGAAGGCGTGCAAGCGGCTCGGGTCTCTCTCGGACAAAGAACTGCAGACCATCGATGCGCTTACCTGCGCCATCGTGAACAAGATGCTCCATGGTCCAACGCAGCGTCTCAAGCATGCTGCCGAGGCCAAGGATGGCTACGAGTACATCGAGACTGCGCGGCACCTCTACGGGCTCGATGAGAGCGAAGGGCGTGGTCACGGCAAGCTCCGGGACCTGCTCACCAAGCGCGCGAAAGATGTGTCTGAGACAACGGGGAACGAGATAGGAGATTCGCTTGGCTGCTGAGCGGACTGGACTGACGATCGGAACGCGGGGTAGCAAACTCGCGCTCTGGCAGTCGGAATTCATCAAAGCGAAGGTTGAAGAGATCACCGGGCTTCCGGTGGAGCTCACGATCATCAAGACGACGGGCGACAAAATCCTCGACGTTCCGCTGGCGAAGGTGGGCGGCAAGGGGCTCTTCACGAAGGAGCTCGAGGTCGAGCTCATGGCCGGCACGGTGGACCTGTGTGTGCACTCGATGAAGGACGTTCCCACCGAGCTTCCCGAAGGACTCGTAATCGCTGCGATGCCACTGCGGGTCGATCCGCGTGACGCGATCGTCTCGGGCGCTGGCTTTGACCTTGACACGCTGCCGCAGGGCGCCCGTCTCGGCACATCGTCGCTGCGCCGCCGCTCGCAGGTCATGGCGCTTCGTCCGGACCTGGAGATCGTGGACGTTCGTGGCAACCTCGACACGCGCATGCGTAAGGCCGAGAACGGTGAGGTTGACGCAGTCATCCTCGCGAGCGCTGGTATCACGCGCATGGGCTGGGCGGATCGCATCACCCACTACATCGACCCCGTGCAGATGACGCCAGCCGTGGGCCAGGGCGCCATCGGCATCGAGATTCGTGAAGACGACGAGTTCATGCAGGATGTCTGCGCGAAGATCAATGACCTCGTCACCTTCATCTGCGTGAGTGCCGAGCGGGTCGTCATGCGCTCACTGGAGGGCGGCTGCCAGGTACCGATCGGCGCGTACGCGACGCCGACGGGCGACGGCGGCCTCACGATGGACGCGTTCGTCGGCACGCTCGATGGTGTGACGCTCCTCAAGCACACGCTCACCGGCACCATGGCTGAGCCGGAACTGCTCGGCGCGGCGATGGTCGACGTCATGCTCGACATGGGCGCCTCGGAGATTCTTGCGGAGATTCGCGCTGCCGGCGACGGCGGTGTGAGCGCACTGCTACAGACCTGACAGTTCCGCGGCCGAAAGAGCCGCTCGATCGCGAAAGAAGGAGGACGGATGGGTCGTCCGCTTGTTTACCTCATAGGTGCCGGCCCGGGAGACCCCGGGCTCATCACCGTCAAGGGCCTCAAGTGCATCGCCGAGGCCGATGTTGTCGTGTACGACTACCTCGCAAACTCGAGGTTCCTCGCGCACGCCCGTGAAGACGCCGAGATCATCTACGTCGGCAAGAAAGGCTTCACGCAGCACGTGACGCAGGACGAGATCAATGCTGTCATCGTCGAGAAAGCGCTCGAAGAGGGCGGCAAGACCGTTGCGCGCCTCAAGGGCGGCGACCCGTTCATCTTCGGTCGCGGCGGCGAAGAGGCACTTGCGCTTGTGGACGCCGGTATCCGCTTCGAGGTCGTACCGGGTATCAGCTCCGGCTACGCTGCACCCGCGTACGCAGGTATTCCTGTTACGCACCGTGGCATCACGACCGAGATGGCGTTCGTCACCGGCCACGAGGATCCTACGAAGGCCGAGAGCGACATCGACTGGGAACACCTCGCCAAGGGCGTCGGCACCGTCTGCTTCTTCATGGGCATCAAGAATCTCCCGAACATCGTTGAGAACCTCACCAAGTTCGGCCGGCCGACGACCACGCCGGTGGCTCTCGTGCGCTGGGGAACCACCGCACAGCAAGAAGTCCTTGTCGGCACGCTCGCTGACATCGCCGAGAAAGCCGCAGCCGTTGGCTTCAAAGCCCCGGCCATCACGGTCGTGGGCGAGGTCGTGAACCTGCGCGAGAAGCTTGCGTGGTTCGACACGCGCCCGCTCTTTGGCAAGACGATCGTTGTCACGCGCTCACGCGCTCAGGCATCCGTGCTCACCGACGCGCTTGAGGATCTTGGCGCCGAGGTGCTCGAGTTCCCGGCGATCAAGGTCATCGACCCGGAGAGCTGGGAGCCGGTGGATGAGGCCATCCGCAACCTCGATATCTACTCATGGCTTGTGCTGACATCCGTGAACGGCGTCCACAAGTTCTTCGATCGCCTCGAGTATGCCGACAAGGACGCCCGTGCGCTTGCCGGGCTTCGTGTTGCAGCAATCGGCCCGTCGACTGCGGCGGCATGCATCGAGCGCGGTGTGCGTCCCGACTACGTGCCGGATGAGTACCGTGCCGAGGGAGTCCTCGACGGACTCTTCGAGCGCGGCGTCGGCAAGGACACCAACGTGCTCCTCGCCCGTGCCCTTGAGGCCCGCGAGATCCTCCCCGAGGAGCTCCGTGCTGCCGGTGCACGTGTGGACGTCGTCCCGGTGTACCGCACTGTCGTGGGCGAAGGCGAGCCTGCAGTGCTCGAGCGACTGCGCGACGGTGACGTCGATGCGGTGACGTTTACCTCGTCATCGACGGTCACAAACTTCATCAGCCTCACGGAAGGCATCGACCTTGCTGTGGTACTGAAGGACGCGCTTGTCGCGTCAATCGGCCCGATCACCTCGGACACGGCGCGCGCTGCCGGTCTGAGTGTCGGAGTCGAAGCCGAGGAGTATACGATTCCGGGTCTCGTGGCTGCTGTCGCGAAGTACTTCGGGGTCGATGTGGACGAGGAAGAATAGCGCCGTTCCGGCGAGAGTGAAAGGACCGCGAAGACATGATCGGTATCTCAAAGCTGTACTGCGGGGCCGTTGAGCCCAGCGATGTTCTCCGTTACAACCGTGAGTCCGGCAAGCTGCCGAGCGATCTACTTCAGTTCGCGGCGGACAAGAAGCCGGTCGTGGTGTGGAACTGCACCCAGCGCTGCAACCTCAAGTGCGTGCATTGCTACGCACAGTCCGAGGATCGCAACTATCCCGGCGAGATGAGCACCGAAGAGGGCAAGGCCATGATCGACGACCTGGCCGCCTATGGCGCCCCCGTGCTGCTCTTCTCCGGCGGCGAGCCGACCATCCGCAAGGACCTGCTCGAGCTCATGCACTACGCGAAGTCCAAGGGCATGCGCGTGGTCATCTCCACTAACGGCACGCTCATCACCGAGGAGAAGGCGCAGCAGTTCGCCGAGGTAGGCCTGTCCTACGTTGGCGTATCGCTCGACGGTAGCCGCGACACCCACGACAACTTCCGTGGGCTCAAGGGTAGCTTCGACAAGGCGATTGTCGGCATCCGCAACTCCAGGGATGCGGGAATCAAGGTCGGCCTGCGCATGACCATTAACAAGCTCAACTGGCAGGACATTCCCGAGATATTCAAGGTCATGAGGGAAGAGAATATCCCGCGTGCGTGCTTCTACCACCTCGTCTACACGGGTCGTGGCACGGAGCTCATGAAGGAAGACCTCGACCACGAGGAGACTCGCAAAGCCGTCCGTCTCATCATGGATGAGACCAAGGCGATGTTCGACGATGGCCTCGAGCCCGAGATCCTTACCGTCGACAACCACGCCGACGGCCCCTTCCTCTACATGGAGATGCTCAAGGAGAACCCGGATCGTGCCGAGGACGTCTTGCAGTTGCTCCAGTGGAACCAGGGCAACTCGACCGGCAACGGCATCGGCTGCGTCAGCTGGAACGGCGAGGTCTACCCCGATCAGTTCTGGCGCCACTTCTCGCTGGGTAACGTTCGCGAGCGCCCGTTCTCCGAGATCTGGACGGATGTCTCTGGCGACACCGAGCAGAGCGAGCTCATGAAGCGTCTCAAGGACAAGAAGCCCTATGTGAAGGGCCGTTGTGCCGAGTGCAAGTGGCTGCAGATCTGCGGTGGAAACTTCCGCGTGCGCGCCGAGGCCGCCACGGGCGACCTGTGGGCGCCGGATCCGGCATGCTACCTCACGGATGAGGAGATCGGACTTGGCGACGTGGCCGACCTGGCGGACCGCGCCGAGGCTGAGATGCTCGTCGGTGATGCGCCGATCGGTTGTGAGGTCGACTAGTACCAGACGTGTGGTCGCAAAGGCGGCTGCAAGCGTTGACAAAGAGCGATTCGCTCGGCATTGTATACACTTGCGCTGACCGCCCGAGCGGTCGTGTACAAGGGGATGTAGCTCAGCTGGGAGAGCGCTGCGTTCGCAACGCAGAGGTCGGCGGTTCGAGCCCGCTCATCTCCACCACAAGATACGATGTCGAGGCGGCCTGCAAAGCAGGTCGCCTCGGCTGCTTCACTGACATGA
>PHEU01000064.1 GCA_002841295.1 Actinobacteria bacterium HGW-Actinobacteria-6 | reverse complement strand
CGCGGCGCCACGGCGCGCACGGCCCTTGCCCGCCCCGCCCCAATCGCTATCATGCCGCCAACCCGCGCAAGATGCGCCCGGAGCTGATGGAGCCTGCCCGATGACCCGCACCCCCGAGACCCAGACCGTCACCACCTGGACCGTTGCCTGCGACGGCGGCGCGGGTGCCGATGGCCACCCGCGGGTGTATCTGGTAATCCCGCAAGCTGCGGGCGAAGTGACCTGTGGCTATTGCGGCAAGCAATTCGTGATCGACCGCGCACACGCCCACGCCGACCACTGAGACCGGGGCACACCACCCGCCGCAGCCCGAGGGAGGGAAACCCATGAGTTTCGGCAAAGGCTGCCATCTGCACCTGATCGACGGCTCGGCCTTCATCTTCCGCGCCTATCACGCGCTGCCGGCGCTCACCCGCAAATCCGACGGGCTGCCGGTGGGTGCGGTGGCAGGCTTTGCCAACATGATCTACCGCTACATCGAAGATGCCAAGGGCGCCGATGCCCCGACCCATGCGGCGGTAATCTTCGATGCCGGCGCAAAGACCTTTCGCAACGAAATCTTCCCCGCCTACAAGGCCAACCGCCCCGAATTGCCCGAAGACCTGCGGCCGCAGTTTCCGCTGACCCGCGAGGCAACGCGGGCCTTCAACCTCGCCTGTATCGAACTGGCCAATTACGAGGCCGATGACATTATCGCCACCCTTGCCCGGCAGGCGCGCGAGGCGGGCGGGCGTTGCACCATCATCTCATCCGACAAGGACCTGATGCAACTGGTCGGCGGCGGTGTCGAAATGCTCGACGCGATGAAGGGGCAGCGGATTGGCCCCGACGAGGTGGTGGAAAAGTTCGGGGTGCCGCCGGATCGGGTGGTCGATGTGCAGGCGCTGGCGGGCGATGCGGTCGATAACGTGCCCGGCGCCCCCGGCATCGGCATCAAGACCGCGGCGCTGCTGATCAACGAATACGGCGACCTGGAAACCTTGCTGGCGCGGGCCGACGAAATCAGCCAGCCCAAGCGCCGCGCAGCCTTGCGCGACAATGCCGAGCAAATCCGCATGTCGATGCGGCTGGTTACGCTTGATGACCATACGCCCTTGGATTTCACCCTCGAAAGCCTCGAGGTGCGGGCGCCTGACCCCGAGGCGCTGATGGGGTTCTTGCGGCAAATGGAGTTCAACAGCCTCACCCGCCGCGTTGCCGACAAGTTCGGTGTAGCCCCCCCGCCCGAGCCCGCCGCCCCCGTCGGCGGCAACATCGAGACGGGGGGCGTGCCCGCCGACGCGGCGGTCCCCTTTGATCCTACCGCCTATACCTGCATCCGAAACGCCGAAACGCTGGCAGCGTTCATTGCGCAGGCATACGCGCGCGGCTGGGTCGCGGTCGATACCGAAACCACCAGCCTTGACGAAATGCAGGCGGAGCTTGTAGGGGTGTCGCTGTGTACCGAGCCGGGGCAGGCGGGCTACCTGCCGCTGGGGCACAAGGTTGGCGGCGGCGATCTGTTCGGCGCCAAGGCGCTGGCCGAAGAGCAGATGCCGATGGCGCAGGCGCTGGCGATGCTCAAGCCGATGCTCGAGGACGAAAGCATCCTCAAGATCGGCCAGAACATGAAATACGACTGGAAGATCTTTGCCCGTCACGGCATCCGGGTGGCGCCCTTCGACGATACCATGCTGATGTCCTACGCGATGCAGGCGGGGCTCAATTCGCACGGCATGGATGCGCTGAGCGCGAAATACCTCGGCCATCAGCCGATTCCGATCAAGTCGCTGCTGGGCGGCGGCAAGGCCGCGATCACCTTCGATCTGGTGCCGGTTGATGAAGCGGTGAAATATGCCGCCGAAGATGCCGACGTGACGCTGCGGCTCTGGCAGCTGTTCAGGCCGCAACTGCACCGCGCACAGGTGACGACCGTTTACGAAACGCTGGAACGGCCTCTGGTGCCGGTTCTGGCGGAAATGGAAATGGCCGGGGTGCGGGTTGATGCGGCCACGCTGTCGCGGATGTCGAACGTCTTCGCGCAGCGCATGGGCGCGCT
>PHEU01000037.1 GCA_002841295.1 Actinobacteria bacterium HGW-Actinobacteria-6 | reverse complement strand
GACTGCGCTCGGTAGCTCTCACCGATGCCGAGGAAGGCGTCGAGGCCGCATTCGCCGACATCGCGGAGCTCGCACCGGATTGCCGCTTCAGCGACTGCAGCCACTCAGGTGAACCGGGTTGCGCGGTGGCTGCGGCGATCGAGGCCGGCGAGCTTCCCGCCGAACGTCTGGAGTCGTTTCACAAGCTCCAGCGCGAAGTTCAGGTGGCCGTCGCGAAAACCGACATCCGGGCACGCGCCGAGGAGGCGCGGAAAGACAAGCAGCTCGCCAAGACGATCAAGCGGTTCCAGAAGGACCGGGGCAGGGACTGACCGCCGGGGTTCCGGAGCGTCTTTGTAAGCCCGAAGAAGATGGGTATGAGCGAGGGGATGACTTACGCGGCACCTGGGGAGGGTGGTCGTGCGATGCCAACACCTGCTGAGCGCGACGACGTCGTGGTTCTCGAAAGCGCAAGCAAGGTCTACCGCATGGGCGAGGTCGACATTCCTGCGTTGCGCGATGTCGACCTTCGTATCCCGCGCGGCGAGTTCGTGGCGGTCGTCGGGCCAAGCGGCTCGGGTAAGACCACCATGCTCAATATGCTGGGCGGGCTCGACACACCGACTCACGGCCGCATCGAGGTCGACGGTGTGGACATCACCGGCTACTCGGAACGGCAACTCACGCTCTTCCGCCGGGAGAAGATTGGATTCGTCTTCCAATTCTTCAATCTGATTCCGACACTCACGGCTGAGGAGAACGTGCAGTTCGCGATCGAACTCGCGTCGCGAGACGGCGAGCCGCCGGACACAGATCCGCGTCACCTGCTTGAGAAGGTCGGTCTGGGTGAGCGCATCCATCATTTCCCGTCGCAACTCTCGGGCGGAGAGCAGCAACGTGTCGCTGTCGCGCGTGCGCTCGCAAAAGATCCGGTGCTGGTGCTCGGCGACGAACCGACCGGCAACCTGGACTTCCGCACCGGCAAGCTCGTGCTCGGCGCGCTCAAGGAGATGAACCGCGAGGGCAAGACGGTCATCCTGGTCACCCACAACACGCCGCTTGCCCGGGTGGCCGACCGCATCCTGCATATCCGCGACGGCCAGATCATGGAGCAGGAAATCGTAGAGAACCCGGTGTCACCTGACGAGATTGTGTGGTGAGACAGGTGCGCGTCCCGATGCTCGTGCTCAAGACATGGCGCGACATCCTGGCCCGGAAGGGTCAGTTCGCGGCGCTCATCGTGCTCGTCGCACTCGGCATCACAAGCTACGTGGGGTTTATCGACGCATACCGGAACCTCAGCGCCGCGGCAGACAACGCCTACGAAGCGCTCAAGATGGCCGACTTCACGGTGAGTGTGGGCGGCGCGCCGACCGGGGTCGTTCACAAGATCGAGGTGGTTCCGGGCGTGAAGTCGGTGGAAGGCCGTCTCGTCATTGACACGGGCATGGACATCACCGAGACCAACCAGGGGACCGTCCGCGTCATCGGCGTGCCGGTCGGGCATCGCCCTGTCGTAAACGACATTCTCGTTGAGCAGGGCCGCTATCTGACGAGCGAGGATGGAGCTGCAGGACTTCTGCACACTCGGTTCGCGCGGGCGACCGGGCACATGACGGGTGGCAGGCTCACGATCAGGACCGGCGGCGGCAAGATCGACGTTCCCATCAGGGGAGTCGTCGCCAGCGCCGAGTACATCTTCCCGGTGCGCGCGAAGGGCGAGATTCCCGCTATCGACGAGTTCACCATCCTGTACATGTCCTCGCACGAGGTGGAGCGAATCTTCCGACGGCAGTCGCAGGTCAATGACATCGCTGTGATCGTCGAGGCCGGCGCCGACCCCAAGCGGGTCGCCGGGCGCGTCGAGGACGTGCTCGAACCTTACACCGTGTTGCAGACCGTCCAGCGCATTGACCAGCCGAGCTACGCGGCTGTCGGCGAGGAGATCAAGCAGAACCAGTCGATTGCGGCGGTTATGCCGCCGCTCATCCTCGCGATATCGGTGCTCTCGCTCTACATCGCGCTCTCACGTCTCGTGCAGTCGCAACGGGGCGAGATCGGCCTGGCGAAGGCACTCGGCTATAGCAACGGGGCAGTGCTCGGGCACTACCTGCTGTTCTCGCTGATCATCGCTGCGGGAGGTGCGGTCCTGGGGATTGCGGGCGGGTGGGCGCTGGGGAACTACACCACGCAGATGTACATCGACTTGCTGCACATCCCGTACCTGAACAAAGGCATCTACATCGACGTCATCTTCAGCGCGCTCCTCATGAGCGGGGTCGCGTGCGTAAGCGCGGGCCTCGTGCCGGCCTTCGCTTCGGCGCGCCTTGCGCCCGCGAAGGCCATGCACTCCGACCCGAACCTTGCCGTGAAAGGCGGGCGGCTGCCGCTCGTTGAGCAAGTGTTCGGGTGGGCGATGCCGAAGTCCTTCTCGTTCCGCGTGCCGCTCCGCAACGTGTTCCGCCAGCGTAGGCGCAGCCTGTACACCGTCATCGGCATCGCGTTTGCGGTGCTGCTCGTATTCGCGACCATGGCGATGTTCGACTCGGTGAACTGGCTGCTCGACGACTACTTCCAGATCACGGAACGCTGGGACATCTCGGTCGGCTTCGAGCAGCCCGTGAGTGGCACGCAGGTCCGGGAGATCGAACACTGGGACGGTGTGACCTCGATCCAGCCGGCGCTTGCCGTGCCGGTGGAGGTGTCCACGGCCCGCGCCACACATGAGGGCGCGGTGACGGCCATGGAGCCCGTCGCGACGTTCCACGGCTTCGACGTTCTTAAGGGCGACGACCCCCGCACGGCGCTCGAGCGCAACGGCATCATGATCCCGAAAGTCGTAGCCGAGAAGCTGGGGGTCGGCGTCGGCGATCGTGTCACCGTCGACACGCCCTACCGCGACGAGGACGTCACGCTCGTGGTTCGGTCGATCACCAACGAATCGCTCGGCACGCCGATGTACACGAGCCTGGACACGGGTGCCGAGCTCATCGGCAGCCCGACCCGACAGTACAACGCGCTCTATCTGGGAGCGTCGCCGCGCTACGAGAAGGCGCTCAAGGACGACCTGTACGATCTTCCCGGCGCTGCACAGGTCATGGTCAAGAACCAGGTCGTCGCTATGTTCCGCGACATGATGTCGTTCTCGTACTTCTTCTTCGGACTGCTGCTGGCGTTCGGGTTCCTTATGGGGTTTGTGGTGATCTACACGACGTTCACCGCGAACGTGCTGGAGCGCACGCGCGAGATCGCGACCATGCGCACGATCGGCGAAGACACGGGCCACCTTGGACTCATGGTCACACTCGAGAACCTGTTCCTGGCCCTGCCCGGCATCCCGCTGGGTCTGTGGCTGGGAGCGCTGGTGGCGCAGGGGATGATGGCGTCGCTTGCGGGCGAGACCTACAACTTCCCGCTCGTCATAGCACGCGAGACGTACCTCTATGTGACGGTCGGTTCGATCGTCGTACTGCTGTTCTCGGAGATTCCGCCCATCCGGAGGATCTTGCGTCTCGACCTTGCCGAGGCGACCAAGATCATCGAGTGACTACTCCGGCCGCAGTGCCTGCACGGTGATGCTCTTGAACAGCTGCGCTGCCGCGAGTGCCTCTTCATGCGACACGCCGGCGCCGTAGTCGAAGGCCGCGAGGAGTTCGGCGGCCTCTTGCTCGTCGGTGGCGTAGGCGGACGCAGAAGCCACGTGGACGTCGGTGAAACCCGCCTCGCGCGCAGCGTCGAGGTACTCGTCGAGCACCATCGCACCGCCGAGGCATGCAACGTATGCGCCCACTGAGCGTCGGGCGGCTTCAGGCAGGGGAGCGGTCGTGATGATGTCCGAGACCGACAGTCGTCCGCCCGGTTTGAGGATGCGGAGCGCCTCGGCAAATGCGCGTGATTTGTCCGGTACGAGGTTGATGACGCAGTTCGAGATGACGAGGTCTGCCGTGCCGTCGTCGATAGGCAGTGCCTCGATCTCGCCGAGCCGGAACTCGACGTTGGTGACGCCGGAGCGCGCCGCGTTGCGCTGTGCGAGCGCGATCATGTCAGGCGTCATGTCGATGCCGATGACGCGGCCGGTTGGCCCGACTTTGCGGGCGGCGATGAAGCAGTCGATGCCGCCACCGCTCCCGAGGTCGACGACCGTCTCGCCTTCACGAACCGACTCGAGTGCGAGTGGGTTTCCGCAGCCGAGCCCGAGGTCGGCGTCGGCGGGAATCGCCGAGAGCTCTTCGGCGTCATAATCCGGCAGGAACTCCGCAGAGGTCGTGGAGGTCGAGCCGCAGCAGCTCGACGCCGCGCAGCAGGAGGTCTTGGTTCGGGCGTGTCCCGCGTAGCGGTCTCGGACGGCTTCCTTGATGGCGGCGGGATCGTGATCGTTCATCGTGCTCACTCCTTCGGTCTAACGCCGATCGCGGGGCCGATGACCGAGCGCACGGCTCCAGCCACGGCACCGGCTTTGACCAGCGTGATACAGCAGATGCCACCGTCCTCATCGGGATACGAGACGACCGCAAGCCGGTCGCCCGGCGCGATACCGGCGCGCACGCGCAGGTCCTTCGGCAGCACGAGCTGACCGCGCTCGTCGACGCTGACGACCGCTTCGAGGGTGCAGCACTCCTCGACGGGTCCGCAGGAGGAGCAAGTGTCGTTCTCGGCCATCGAATACTCCGATCACAGAATGAGGACTCTCTGAGAAATCAGAATATTCAGACAATACCACGGTGTCAAGACCTAGAGCGTCTTCCACCAGCCCGCGTGGTCGTGAACGAAGAACTCGATCGCGTCGCGGTTGAGGAGCCCGCCGAGGAATCCCTTGACGGTCGTGACTGCCAACCAGTAAGAGGCCGGGTTCTCGTAGAGGCCGCGTGCGGATGACACGGCGGCGACCGCTTGCTCGGTCGTGAGCCCGGGGCGAAGGAGCTCTAGCAGCAACGCCTCGATCTCGGCGAGTTGTGCGAGATGGAAGTCGATGTGCTCCTCGGCCTCTGCACGCTCGATCGGACGGCCGTGGCCGGGAACGATCCACGTGCACGGCGTCGTGCGGATGCGTTCGAGCGAGGCCGCGACCGCCTCGGGGTCGATCGCGTACGGGAGCGGATGGCGCTCCCAGAGCTCCTTCAGGTACAGTGCGTCGCCGGTGAACAGCACACCGTCGGCGGTGAGGAAGCCGGTGTGGCCCATCGTGTGCCCCGGGAGCGGGACGGTGGTCGCCCGCGGGTCGGCCCAGTCCTCGAGATACTCGTCGACTTCGCACGGCACGCCGCGGAAAAGCTTGGTGGTAAGGGACTCGCCTGGTTTCGCCCACGAGAACATCCCGCGGATGTTGATGTCGGGGTTCTCCACGAGCGACGCGTCGTCACGGGCAGCAGCGACCCGGGCACCGCCAGCGCGAAGCACATGCGCGACGGCGAAGTGGTCGGCATGTCCGTGCGTGATGCCGAGGCGGTCAACGGTCGTCATCGCGTACGGAGCGTCATCTTCACAGGTGTCGATTGCGAGTCCGTTGATGAAGCCTGCGTTGGTGAGTCCGGGCACCACGTACGTGTCCCCGGCCAGACGTCGCGCGTTAAAGGGGATCCGAGTGTCCATCCGCAAAGTATGAGCCGAGGGCTCCTCAGGCGCTACCCCGTGGGGATTGCTGCGACCGCAGCGAGGAGCGCTATCAAGAAGGCGCGGCGGAGTCGCTTCCGCACCCGCCTGTTGTCGGCTGGAGGGTCGACGGGGAGCTTCCGGTAGAGGAGCCGCAGCAGCCGCCCGCACCGTCGCCGCACGAGGGCTCGGTGTGGTGGAGCCAGCCGTTGATGATCGCCTCGGCACACCCTACGCCGGGCTTGAGCGAGATGGCGCCAAACGCGCAGTTCTTGGCGCACGCACCGCACTCCATGCAGGCGTCCAGGTCGGCGACGCGCACACGACGATCGTCGGTCTCGGCGAAGACCGCGTGCGGACACACCGACAGGCAGACTCTGCAGCCGGTGCACTTCTCGGCATCGAGCTTGAGACTCGTAACGCCGCTTATGTATCGCAGTCCGCGCATGAAGCTCCTAGTTGATGAAGAACTGGACTACCCATGATACGCCCGCCAGCAAGACCGCCGCAGCCTGCAGCGGAAGCGCGCGGCGGAGTTCTTTCTCAACACCCGAGGGTGATGTGTACGGTGTGGCGCCCGTGAAGTTGAGGCCCACGAACGATGCGATGGCTGCCGCAAGAAGGGTGCCAGCAGCGAACGCGAGCGGCGGTGCGCCGAGCGCGAGCGAGACGGCCGCGCCCGCGAGCGCACCCGCGAAGGCGCCCTTGAGCGAGAACGCGCCCCCGGGCAGCCACGGCAAGAACGCCGGAACAGCGAGGCCGCCCGCGACGGTGCCTGCGACGTACGCGAGGGCGGGTTGCATCGCGGCCGAGAGTTCTCCTCGGCCAAGGAACCAGCCAGCGCCGAGAAGCGCGAGGGGAACGATCGCTTTCCAGCCGCGGAACGCACCGACGAGCTCGACCGGCGTGAGTGCGAGGCGTTCGACGAAGGTGAACGTGACGGCGCGCATCTCGGGAGTCGTCTTCATTCCGGCTGCCACGAACTCACCGATGTCCGCTGAGCGCACCGGGCCGAAGATCACCTTGAAACCGCCTGCCTGGCGCGCTTCGTGCGCAGAGACGCCAGTGGCGCCAAGCTGCGGGACGATGATCGTCTTGTGTGAGACGTGGGCAGACAGGTTGCTCTGGATTGCGCGATTCACGAGCTCTCGCGTTCCGAAGGTGCCTTTGCCGGCCGCGCACCAGACGTTGATGCCGTTCGTGTCGAGCACGAGCAGCCAGGCATCAAGCCCGCCCAGGTCGCGGCGCACCAGATCGAACGTCATGCGGTAGTTCGCGGTTGCGAAGACGGGGGAGTCGGAGCCGGGCTCGCCCACGCGATAGAGGCCGGGCTCGACTGCCGCCCTGTTGCGGCCCACGTCCCACCTAAGAGCCCAGCGGGCGAAGGTGTCACGCCACGTGAGGGCATAGGAGACCTGCGGGACGGTGTCGTTCACGTCAGGCCTGAGTTCCGCTGGCGACCGCCATGGAAGCCAGTCGACGGATTTGCTCGGCAACGGTGTCGAGAGGTGTCTCGGGGCTGAACACGAGCCAGTCGAGTGCCGAGGTGACCGTCATGCCGAAGAGTGCCGAGGCGGCAAAAGCCGCGTCGATGTCGCTGCGGAACACACCGGCCGCGATGCCGTCTGCGATCGCGCGCTCGAAGTAGCTGATGATCGAGTGCCTGAGAGCGAAGAGCGTGTCATGCCAGACGCGTTCTTCTCGCCAGAGCTCTGTCACGAGCATCTTGGCGAAGGCCCGGTTGTCGCGAATCCACTCAAGCTCAGCGCGAACGAGCGCCTCGAGCGCCACGCTCGGCGTCGATGCGGCCTCTAATGTGGCACGGAACTGCTCTTGGAGCGGCGTCAGGCGGTCGGCGATGAGCGCTTCGACCAGCTCAGCCTTACCCGCGAAGTGGTAGTAGACGGTCCCCTTGGCGACGCCGGCGCGCTCTACGATCTCATCGACGGTCGTGCCAGTGAAGCCCTTCTCGGCAATGAGCGAGAGTGCGGCATCGTAGAGCTTGCACTTTGTGGTGTCCGAGCGAGTCGCCATCGTAGTCCCTTCTGTTGCGAGTCGATTCTACCGGAGCGCCGGAGTCTATGTGACCCCGGCGCTCCGCGAACCGTTCTAGAGGGCGAGCGCCGGCTCGAGGCGCTCGGGATCCCAGCTGCGGGCGCGCCACGCCGTCACGCTCGTAAACGCAAGGGCGAGTACACCGAAGACCGCCAGCATGAGCGCATCCTGGCCGAGAACAGCCATGTCGCCGCCGGAGACAGCCTGGCGCAGGCCGTCAACGACGTACGTCATCGGCAGGTATGGGTTGATCGCGCGGAAGAAGCCCGGCGTCAGCTCAAGCGGGAAGGCGCCGCCGGAGGACGTCAGCTGCAGCATCAGCAAGACGATTGAGATGATCTTGCCGGCAGGCCCGAATGCGCACGAGAGCCACTGCACCACCGCGACGAACACGACTGCCGAGAGTACCGTGAAGCCGTACAGAGCCAACGTGTTCACCGGATCAAGGCCGAGGCCGAAGCGCAGAACCAGAAGCATGACCACCGCTTGCGCGGCAGCAATCAGCGCGGCCGACCAGAAGCCGCCAAGCGCAACGATCACCGGCGAGCGGCCTTCCTTGACGGATTTCGCCGGCAAGGGGCTGATGATGAAGAAGATCATGAGCGCCCCGACCCAGAGGGCGAGCGGGATGAAGTACGGCGAGAAGCCGGTGCCGTAGTTCGGGACCGGGTTGAGGCGCTCGGCGTTGAGCGCAACCGGGTCAGCCATCATCGTCGAGTGCGCTTCGCGAGCGGTATCGTCATAGGAGGGTACTGAGTCCACGCCGGCGGTGAGGCCGGAGGCGAGCTCCTTGGAGCCGTCGATCGCCGGCTCAAGCCCGGTCGCAAGGTCGTTCGCGCCGGTGTTGAGCAAGCCGAGACCTGCCGTGAGCGCCTTCGCGCCATCGACCGCGTCTTCGGTGCCGGCGGCAAGCGCGCCGGTTCCATCCTCGAGTGCTTTCGCGCCTGCCGAGAGTTTCGCCGCACCGCTATAGGCGGCAGAGACGCCGTTGTTGAGTGAGCCGGCACCTACCGAGAGCGTCGAGATGCCGTCGGAGAGCTGCGAGGCACCCGCCGCGAGATCGCCTGCGCCGGCCAAGAGAGCCGGAAGCTGTGATCCGGCCGATTGCATGCCCGAGGCGAGCGCGCTTGCGCCGGCACTCGTCTGCTGTGCAGTCGCGAGCGCGCCTGCAAAGGTGGGATCGGAAGCCGCGTCAGGGTTTGCCTCGGCAAATGCCTTGAGCGCTGCAACCACGGCGGCGCTTCCATCACTCACTGAGGCTGCACCTGAGACCGCGGTTGAAAGCTGCGGCGTTGCAGCGGCGATTCCCGCGTCGAGCGTCTGCGCGCCGACGCTCAGCTTCGCAGCAGCGTCGGCCGCTAAGCTAGCGCCGGCAGCGAGGTCGGCCGCACCACTACGGGCGTCCTGGAGCCCGCCAGCGAGGGCGCCGGAGCCGCCCGTCAGCGCGACCGCGCCGTCATCGAGCTGCCTAGCGCCGTCTGCCAGCTTGCTGGTGCCTGCGGCAAGCGTCGAGCTGCCGCTCTTCGCCTCCGAGAGCTTCTCGGCGAGCAGGGTGGCACCGTCCTTGGCTTCGGCAAGCCCCTCGGCCAGGTCGTTGGCTCCGAGGGAAGCCTCGGTGAGCTGACCACGGAGATCCGTGAAGCCGATGAATATGTTGTCCAGGTATGACTCCGATGCGTTCACGGCCGTCGCCGCCCGAACCTCAGTGAACACACGCTCGCCGATCTGTGATGCAAGCATGTTCGCGGATTCATGGGAAACGACCGTGAGCTCGGCGCGAGTTGGATCGTCACTGTCTGCAGTGGCGAGGTTCGCGCTGAACTCCTCCGGGATGGTGAGCGCCATGTAGTACGTGCCGTCCTGTACTCCAGAAGCGGCTTCGCTTGCCGAGACGGGCGTCCAGCCTACGGTGTCGCTGTCCATGAGTTTGTCGACAAGGTCTGCGCCCGCGGAGATGCGGTCGCCGTCGTGCGTAACTGCCTGGTCCTGGTTCACGAGGGCAACAGGCAGCTTGTCGAGCCGGGCGTATGGATCCCAGAACGCCCAGAGGTAGAGCGCTCCGTAGAGAAGGGGGACGAGCGTGATGACAGCGGTGGCCAGCCGAACGCGGCGGTGACTCCAAAGCTGCTTCAGCTCATAGCGTGCGATTCCAACGGACTTCATGGCGGTTCCTTTCAGTGCATGTCGCAATACTAAACTGACTAGTCAGTCTAGTAATCATGTAATGCACTGTCAAGGGGACGCCGTGCGGCGGCTGATGCCGTGCCGAGGAACCGTTTCCTGGAATCACCTGACAGCGAGCGGGGCATTCGTTACCAACGGTTATTTGCGCTGAACGAACTGCGCAATGCAGGTGCCGGGGGTACTAGAATCGAATTAGGTCTGTGATGCCGTTCTCGCGATTGCCCTGAGGCGGCCAGAGACAGGCCGGAGCACAGGGGAACGCAATGGGAATGGCTGCAGACATCCGGTTCATGCTCTATTTGGCCGCAGTTCTCCAGGTGCTTGCAGCAGGCGCAGCGCTGCTCCTCATCCCCATCAGCGGGCGACGGCTCTCCTGGATTGTCCTGTGTGTTGGCTTGGGCCTTCAGGCATGGCGACGCATGTACGCTGTCACCTCCAACGCGACGATCGTCGAAGCGACAACGGCACTAGCGGTCTCTGTGCTGTTGCTCGCGGGGGTCCTTGGGATCAGGGGCGTGTTCCTCTCCCTCAAGCACACAACGCATCAGCTCCAGCGTGAACGGGATCGCAGTGGGTCGTTCCTTAATCGCGTCGGCGCCGCCATCGTTACCCTCGACGTCACGGGCCGCGTGCTCGAAGCCAACGAAGCCACCTGCGAGATCCTCGTCTTGCCGAGAGAGGACGTGATCGGCCGGGACTGGTTTGGCAGCTTCGTGTCCGACGAGGCCCGACCGCAGGTCTTCGCAAGCTTCAAGCGCCTCATGGCTGACCCTGAGGGAAGCGATGAGTACGTTGAGTACGGTCTGCAGGCCACCGACGGCGAAGAGCGCCGCGTCGTGTGGCACCGCAAAGTGCTTCGGGGCGAGGACGGGCGAACCTGTGGTGTCCGCAGTGCCGGCATCGACCTCACGGAGCGAGTGCGCCTGGAGCAGGAGTTGGCCTTCAGGTCGCTTCTGCTCGACCAAACGACGGACGCCGTGCTCGTGTTCCGCTACGACGGGACAATCGTCTACGCGAACGACACCGCATGCGCGCAGCGTGGCTATGAGAGCGAAGGTCTCCTCGGCATCAATGTCAGAACGCTCATACCGCCTGCCGATATCGAGATGTTCGAGATACACATGCAGACGCTGCGACATGGCGGCAGTGCGGTCTTTGAATCTGAAGCTGTATGTCCGACGGGCATCATTCGACCTATCGAGGCGCACCTGGCTCCGGTCAGCGTTGGCGACGCGGATTACGTGGTGGATGTGTCACGTGATATCACCGAGCGGCGCGCTGCTGAATCCACAGTGCGCAGGCTCGCATACTCCGACCATCTGACGGACCTGCCAAACCGGGCTCTGTTATGCGACCGCGCGGCCGTGGCGTTTGCGCGTGCGCGGAGAATGGACGAGCAGCTGGCGCTGCTGTTCATCGACTTCGACGATCTCAAGGCTGTGAATGACACCCTTGGGCATGCTGCGGGCGATGACATTCTCCAGACGGTTGCGACCCGCCTTCGTGACGCTTCCCGTGCTGAGGACACCGTGGCCCGCATCGGCGGCGACGAGTTCGTGATCCTGGCCCGCATCGGTGCCGAGGAGGACGCTGCTGAATTCGCTGCACGACTGGCTGTGGATCTGAAGCAGCCCTACGACGTGCTCGGGCGGCGGGTGCATGCCTCGGCAAGTGTTGGCGTTGCGATCTATCCGGAGCAGGGCGAAAGCCTCGATGCCCTGATGCTGGCGGCGGATGCCGCCATGTACGCAGTCAAGAGCGACGCGCTGAGCGCCGTGCCGTTCAGCCGCCGCGCGCCGAAGAATAGGGACTCCGTCGGCTAAACGGGCACGGGTGTGCGACTCGGCACGAGTATCGCTTGTCGAGCGTCACGGGGCATCCCGAGGGCGCAATCCGGCGACCCGTTGCTACGGAGGAGGTGATTCAGCGTTGAGTAGATCCAACATCGCTGCGGAGGTGTCCTCCTCGTAGGACGGCGTCGTTTCGGGCGAGTTGCCCGGATGCACTGCACCACCCGCAACAAACGGATGAACGTCGCTGTCCAGCAGCGATGGAGAGGGTCGCCGAGAGGCGGCCCTCTCTGCATTCGCTGCGAATGGCGTGGTGTATAGCTACTTGACCAGGATCGCCGTGGCAGTCACGACGTTGTCTGCAGTTGATTCCGAGAACACGAGAACCGTCGACCCTGCAGCCAGCTTCCCCGTGCTTTCGGTGTAGCCAGTCACGGTGTCAGCGTCGATGTAGACCGTCTGTGAGCCACCGGACGTGAGCTTGATTACCAGGGAGTCGCTCGCAACATCGATGACTTCGCCTTCGATAAGACCACCTCGCGCTCCGCGTGCACCGATGGCGCCATCCGTAGGCACGGTCATGCCCTGCTTCTCCATGAAGGCCTGCCGCTCCTCGTCGCTCATGTTCTGGAATGCAGCACGGTCTTCGGTGGAGAGGTTGGCCATCGGGCCACCAGCCCGGCCGTCAACCGCAGGGCCTGCGGCCGAGGCCGTCGACTTGGCGTACAGTGTTCCGCCGAAGAATGCGGCGCCAACCAGTACGATTCCGATCACTACCATGAGAAGACGTTTCATCTGCGGTTCTCCACTCAGCCGTGCCGGACTTGAGCCCGGCGTACGTTTACTGGTATCTCAGCGCTTCGATCGGGCTCATCGCGGCAGCCCTTCGCGCGGGGTAGTAGCCGAACACGACGCCGATGAAGGCGCAGACGCCAGCGGCAAGAAGAATCGCGTCGAGCGAGACGACCGCGGACATTGAGAGCAGGTTTGCCACTACGACTGCGATGACCCAGCCGAGCGCGATACCGATAGCGCCCCCGAGTAAGGTCAGCACAACCGACTCGGCCAGGAATTGCATCGAGATGACGTTGTCATCGGCGCCGATGGCCTTCCTCAGGCCGATCTCACGCGTTCGCTCGGTGACGGTCGTGAGCATCATGTTCATGATGCCGATGCCGCCGACCAGAAGTGAGATGCCGGCGATCGCCGCAAGCAGCGCCGTGAATGTGCCGGTGATCGTGGTGATGGAACTCAGCAGGTCGGCCATGTTCATGATCCGGAAGTCCGCCTGGGTTGAGTCGCTGATACCATGGCGGGACAGCAGGAGCGCGGTCACCGAGTCCTCGGCCGCAGTCATCTGGGCCTCGTCGGTAACGGTGATGGTAATGGTCGACAGGTACTCGCTGCCGGTCACATACCGCTGCAGGGTCGTGAGCGGGATGATCGCTGAGGAGTCCACGTTCGTGAACCCGGACGTCCCCTTCTCTTCGAGCACGCCGACGATAGTGAGCAGCATGCTCCCCGAGCGGATCTGCTGCCCGGTGGGGTCGACGTCTGTGCCGAAGAGATCCTCGGCAAGCGTGGAACCGAGCACGATGACCTGCGCGCTTGTCTTGTTGTTGCGGTCCGAGAGAAACGTACCCCACTTGACCGTGAGCCCTTTGACCGTCTGGTACGCCGGTGTCGCGCCGATGATCGATGCATTCGCGTTCTCTGACTTGGTGACGATCTGACCCGCGCCCTGCGCCTCAGGCGCGGCGCCGCTCACCAGTGGCAACTCGGCAAGTGCGGCCGCATCCTCCGATGTGAGCGACTGCACGGACGAGGCAGAGCTACGGAAGCCGCCGCCTCCGCCTGGTGACGATGGCATGATGGTGAGGATGTTGGAGCCTGCGGCCTGGACGCTGTCTTCGATGCTCTTCTGCGCGCCAGCCCCGATGCCGAGCATCGCGATGACCGATGCGATGCCGACGACGATGCCAAGGATAGTGAGACCGCTGCGAACCTTGTTTGAGGTGAGGGAGTGGAAGGTCTCGGAGATGAGATCGCTCAGCCGCATTATGCCTCGCCTCCCTGGTACTGTCGGATGTCTGCGTTGGCGCTGGTCGCATCTTCTACGATCAGGCCGTCCTGGAGGCGGATGACCCGATGTGCCTGACTGGCGATAACCGGCTCGTGGGTGATGAGCACGATAGTGCGACCCTCTGCGTTGAGGGTTCTGAAGAGGTCCATCACGGAATCGCCGGTCGCGGTGTCCAGGTTGCCGGTTGGCTCATCGGCAAGAATGAGCGACGGGTCGTTGACGAGCGAGCGGGCAATGGCAACGCGCTGCATCTGGCCGCCCGAGAGCTCGTTGGATTTGTGCGTCCACAGCTTCTCGTCGAGGCTCACCGCTCGCAGGGCCGCAGCTGCGCGGTCGTCACGCTCGTCTGGCGAGACCCGCGTGTAGAGCATCGGCATGATGACGTTGCGCATCACGCTTGCCCGCGGGAGCAAGTTGAACGCCTGGAAAACGAAGCCGACGGTCTGCCGGCGAACTTCGGCGAGCTCATGGAGGTCCAGCTCGGCGACGTCACGACCTGCCAGCCGATACGTGCCGGAGGTCGGCGTATCGAGGCAGCCCAGGATATGCATGAGCGTCGACTTGCCCGAGCCCGACGGGCCCATGATCGCGGAGAACTCGCCTTCGTCGATCGTGAGCGATACGCCCCTGAGCGCGTGGGTCTCGGCACCGGCGCCGTCGTAGACCTTATGTAGGTCGTGCGCTTCGATGACCGCGTTAGCCACGGGGACCGCCGCCCATGCCCGGCATCGAGAAGCCGCCGCCCGTGTCCGATGAGCTGGAACCTGAGCTCGACGACGTCACGACCTTGTCGCCCTCGGCCACGCCCGAAAGGATTTGCGCCTGCGTCGAGCTTGCGAGCCCGACTTCGACGGTCACCTTCTGTGGAGCGCCGTTCTCGTCCAGGATCTGCACGTATGAGGTGCCGTCGGTATTCGTCTTCACGGCCGCGCTTGGAACGATGATCACGTCCTTTGCGATCGCCGTGACTATGGTCGCGGCGGAAGACATCCCGTCTCGCAGGGCGGGGTCTGCCACATCGATGGAGAGCCACACGTCGAAGGTGACCACGCCAGAGCTGTTCGTCCCGGCGCTAGCGATCTCGTACACCTTGCCGGTGGCCAGAAGGTCAGGCATCGCGTCGAATTCAATATCCGCGCGCTGGCCTACGGCGAGCGAAGGCAAGTCGACCTCATTGATTGCGAGCAGCACCGAAAGCGGTTGTTTGGGCGCGATCACGATTGGCGCGCCCGACGAGGTGCTCGTGGTGGCGGTGCCGCCCATGACAGAGGAAGCGCTCGATGAGGTGCTGCTTCCGGAGGAAGCGGAGACGGCATCGCCGACCGCGATATCGAGCGAGTAGATGACGCCCGAGACCGGTGCGGTCACTGTGAGGTCGCCCTCGGCGGCTTTGGTGTTGTTGTAGTCGCTGAGCGTGACCGATTGTGATGCCTTTGCGGAGGTGAGCCCTGCATTAGCCGAGGTCACATCCGCTTTGGCGGCGGCGATGTCGGCACTCGTGACGGTGCTGCTTGGCTCGCCGGCCCGGTCCTCGAGTGTGGCGAGGTTGTTCTTGGCCTTGAGCACGTTCGCGTTGGCCTGTGCCACGCTCTGCTGCGACTGGCGGTAGCTCGCGAGCGACTTCGCTGTGGACGCTTTTGCCGAGTCTGCATCGAGCGTGAAGAGTACGTCGCCCTTGGATACCGTGTCACCCTTTGCGACCTTCACTGTGGCAACCGTGCCGGAGACTGCTGGGTAGACGTCGGTAGTGTTGTCTACGGCGATGTTGCCCGTACCAGAGACGGTAACCGAGAGCGCGCCCTTTGTGGCCGCCTCGGTGGTGTAGGTTGTCTGTGTCCCGGCGTCCGTCGCCGGTCGTGTCAGCGCATATACGGCTCCGCCAACTGCGATAAGCACGCCAAGCGCGATCCACCCGCGGTAACGCCGCAGTCGCTTCGAAATAGTCATCCGACACCTCCGGTTGGGAAAGCTTCTCAGCCAACCATACGGTGTCTCCTGCCGCGCATCGTCGTTCGCGGGGAGTGACTTCGCGTACGACCAGGGGTGTACGCGACTAAGTGGGCTCGGGACCTGGCACGACGAGTCCGGCCTCATACGCCATGACGACCAGCTGCGCGCGGTCGCGTGCCTGCAGCTTCATCATCACGCGGGATACGTGCGTCTTCGCCGTCGCGGGGCTGATAAAGAGCGCCTCGGCGATCTCCTGGTTTGAGAGCCCGCTGGCGACGAGCGTGAGGATCTCCCGTTCGCGCTCAGTGAGACTGTCGAGCTCTTTCGGGCGTGCGCGACGGACCTCTGGCCGAGACGCGAACTCCGCGATCAGGCGCTTGGTCACGCTCGGCGCGAGCAGCGCCTCGCCGTCGGCGACCACGCGCACCGCCTGGATGAGCTGTGCGGTGTCGGTATCTTTGAGTAGGAAGCCGCTCGCGCCAACGCGGAGCGCCTCGTAGACGTAGGTGTCAGCGTCGAAGGTCGTGAGGACAAGCACGCGAGGTCCGGTCGCATCCGTGTCAGTGCCGTGCACATCTCCGAGGATCCGCCGGGTGGCCTCGAGCCCGTCCATCTTCGGCATTCGGATGTCCATCAAGATCACGTCGGGGGAGAGGTCATGCGCGGCAAGAATAGCTTCCTCGCCATTCTCGGCCTCACCGACCACCTCGATATCGTCCGCTGTGTCGAGCAGCACACGGAACCCGGCACGAACGAGCGCCTGGTCGTCAACGATGAGGACACGAATCGTCATGAGCAGCTCCTTGTGAGCGGAATGGCTACGCACACCACGAAGCCGTCTTGCTCGGATTGAGCTGAGAAGCTCCCGCCGAGCGCCTCGACGCGCTCGCGCATCCCACGGATACCGTGGCCGGGCGTAGAAGCCGAGTCGACCTCGCTGCCGCTACCGTTATCGGTTACCGCGAGCGTGAGTTTTTCGGGGGTGACCGCGACGCCGACGGTCGCCGCCGTCGCACCAGAGTGTCGCACTACGTTCGTGAGCGCCTCCTGGACGATTCGGTATGCCGAAACGGCCGCGAATGCCGGAACCGTTTCAAGATCGCCAGCGATGTCGACAGCGACTGCGATTCCCGCATCTCGCACCGTCGTCACGAGGGCATCCAGGTTCGAGATGTCTGCTGTTGGCTCAAGCGGTGCATCTGACTCTCCGGTGCGAAGGACGTCGAGCATTGAGCGCAGCTCGGTGAGTGCCTGCTTGCCGGTGGAGCGGACATTCTCGATCGACTCACGTGCGCGCGAGGGATCGTTGGCATCGAGCAGTGCCGCCGCCGCTCCTGCCTGCACGGTCACAATCGAGAGGCTGTGCGCGACGATGTCGTGCACGTCTCGGGCGATTCTGATTCGCTCCTCGTCAACGCGGCGAAGCGCCTCGGTCTCGCGGTTCTGTTCGGCGTCGGTTGCGCGCTGCTCGACAGATGCGATGTACTCGCGGCGGTTGCGCTCGGCCTCGCCGAGGAGCGTTGCTGCGGCCAACACGATGAACGAGCCGACAACATCGGTCACCCAACGAACGCTTGAGGAGAACGCCAGAACAGGCACGGCAGCGATCACGCCGGTGACAAGCAAGGCCAGGAAGCCTCCCCGCCGTCGTTTGGCCTGTGCAGCCAGCGTGTAGAGCGCGAACATCGGGCCGAGGTTGACCGGCGCCGGCGGCTGAGGTGTGAGCGTGTACGTGAGTGCGAAGACACCACTGAGCCCGAGTGCGACCCACGGGACCCTCCGTCGAAGCGCCAATGGCAGGAACGTCCCCGCAATGAACACGTACGTGAGGAGCGGGTCCAGTCTGTTCGGTGATGTGCGAAAGTGCTCCCGGAGATTTGGGATGCGACCCATACCCGCGGCGTCGACGTGGCTTACCGCATACACGATCGCCCATCCGAGAAGCGTGAGGCTGATGGCGATAGCGGCATCGACCCACAGCGGGTCGATATCTGAGAAGCGGCTGCGTATCTGCTTGATAGTCATGCGCCTATCGTAGTCGCCAGGCGCAACCATGGACAGCGCCGAGAGGCGTACCTTCGCATGCGACCAGGGGTGTACGTGGGTCTTAGCGATTCAGCAGCGTGATGCTCGTTTGGAGCGCCGTGGCGATGCTCACCCAGACGAGATACGGCGAAAGTGCGAGTGACGCCAGCCGGGAATACGGCCAGATCGCGATCATCGACCACACGATGGTGACGAGCACGAGCACGATGTCCGCCTCGGCAAGCCAGAGGTTCCTGAGCCCGAACTGGATGGGTGTGAACGCGACGTTCGCGACGACGTTGATGAGTACCGGCACGAGCAACACGGTCGGATACTCGCCTCGCGCTACCTTGAAGATGACGTAGCCGTACGCAGCGATGATGATCGGATAGAGGATGCTCCACACGATGCCGAAGACCGGCGGTGCGGGTGACCATGCTGGCTTGATGAGCGTGCTGTAGAAGTCCATGGGGAGTCTCTACCCGGAGGGGACGGAGACCGGACATGCGAGCCCCAGTGCCTCGGCCATAGGCGCCGAGACGGGAACCGCGACGAGACCGGCAACTCCCGCCCGCTCCAGTTTCCCGGTGACGAGTTCGTTCGCGCAACACAGCCGCACGTCGACCCCGCGCTTCCGGGACGCTTCGATGACGTCTCGGAGTGCTAGGATCCCTGTGAGGTCGATGAAGGGGACACGCTCGAGGCTGATGACGAGCGAGCTCGGCTCGGTATGCGTGTGCTCGAGTGCTGCCTCGAACTGCTGTACCGCACCGAAGAAGAACGGCCCCTCGATGGTGTACACGAGGATGCCCTCGGGGATTGGCTGCGAATTCGATTGTGGCAACCGCCCGGCGACCTCCTCGGCATCAAGGGCGCGCGTCTCCACCGAGGACGACATGCGGCGCATGAAGTTGAGCATGGCGAGAATGACACCGACGTTCACTGCGACGATGAGGTCGGTGAAGACCGTCAGGCCGAGAGTGATGAGCATGATCGCAACGTCCGCTTTGGGCGCAGCCTTCACGGTGCGCACGACGCGCCTGGCCTCGCTCATGTTCCACGCGACCACGAACAGCACGGCGGCAAGCGTTGTGAGGGGTACGTTCTTGGCGAGCGGTGCCAGCACGAGGATGGTCAACAGCAGCGTGGCTGAGCTTGCGATGCCGGCAATCGGGCTGTTGCCGCCATGCCGGACGTTCGTTGCAGTGCG
>PHEU01000036.1 GCA_002841295.1 Actinobacteria bacterium HGW-Actinobacteria-6 | reverse complement strand
AGCTTCTGTGCTTTGATGCGGTCCGCCTCACGGCGGGCCTCCTCCTTGAGCGAGGCAGCCTGCGCCTCTGCAACCCGGAGGATCTCGCTGCACTCCGCGTCAGCTTGCTCTTCCAATGCTCGGAAGATGTCCTCTATCGCCATGACCGATCCTTCCCCGCCTGTTGCGCGTCGGGCTTTCCTCCGTCGTCAGTAACTACGCGGCGTTGATCATGAACGCGATAACGAAACCGAGCAGGACGATGATCTCCGGCAGAGCCTGGAGAACGATGATGTTCGTCGCAACTTCGGGACGCTCCGCGAGCGTACCGGCGCCTGCGGCACCGATCTTTGCCTGAGCGTAACCAGCACTCATGGCACAAACGCTCATGGCGATAGCTGCTCCAATTGCCTTACCGATCGTAGCGCGGTAGTCGAGCGGGGCTGCTGCAGCCTCTGCAGCGGCTTCCTGGGCGATTGCCATCGCCGGTACGAGCATGGCAGTAGCGAATGCACTACCGAACACCATCTTTGCAAGCTTGTTCTTGATCATGCGCTCTTTTCACCTCCGGTTTTGTGGAACGGGCTGTATTCTGACTTGCTGGCTTCGTAAAACTTCCCGAAGAACTCCAGGAAGTTAAGACGCAATGCATGGATGTTCGGGCTGAACGATGCGAGCAGAATGTTCAGCGCATGAAGGATGATGCCGATCAACCCGCCGGCAATCCATCCCATCTTGAGAACGAGTGCGTTCACAGCATCCGCGAAGATGGCGCCGGCAACTCCGACGGCCATGATTCGGATGTAGCTCGCGATGTGTGACACGGTCTCGAGCGTCTCAACGGCGCCCATTACTGAACCGTACCGGACCGCAACGAGGATGCCACCGCCCAATACGAGTGCTCCGACAATCTGGACGTAGGGCCCTGCGGGTCCCGTAGCGATCGCCGGCAACGCAGCCATGCCGAGAATCCCGCCACCCGCGATGAACCCGAGCAGGCCGCCCTTCATGTACGCATGCTTGAGGTGCTTGGTCCTGACGGCGTTCATCACGCCGAGCACGAGTCCGAATACGATCTGGACGACTCCGAGTCCCACTGCGATGCCGATAAGCGGCACGATGAGCTTGGTACGGATAAACGGCAACTCAATGCCAAACACCCAAATCGGCTTGATTAGATGCAGAAGCTCAAGCGTATTGCCAAAGAACTCGCCGTAGAAGAAGCCTACGATGATGGCCATTGTGGATGCGGGCCCGAGAATCGAGGTTGCGATGAGCACGAAGTCCTTATCCTTGAACTTCCTGCGCAGCCAGAGCACCATTCCGAGCATCACGAGACCATAGCCGATGTCTCCGACGATGAGACCGAATATCAGCGGGTAGAACACCGCGATAATCGCCGTCGGATCGACTGTGCCGTACTTGGGAAGACCACCGCTCAGAAGGCCGAGCAGGTTCTGATACGGCTGCACGATCTTTGCGTTCTTCAGTGCGACAGGGGTCTCCTCGTACTCATGCTCGTCCATCTCAAGCTGGTTCACGATGACGTCGACGCCGAAGTTCTCCCCGATCGTCTTACGGAGGCCCTTCACGTCGGCGACAGGCAACCAGCCCGTGATGACGAACGCGTACTCGGTCTGTCCGAACTTCGGAATCGCACTGATCTCTTCGATCTTGTCGGAGAGGACGTCGCGAATCGTCGAGAGCTTGACGAACCACTTCACAGACATCTCGTGGAGTTCGTTGCGAACCTCTTCGAGGCGCTTCGGCAGCGTGCCGCGGCGCTCCTTGAGGTGGTCGTACGCGATATCGAACGGCATGTCCTCAAACTCAGAAGGGAGGCGGATCTGGTTCACGTTCTCCATAGCCAGGAACTTATGCACGCCATCGGAGTACTTGCGCGAGAACACGACGATGACAGCGGTCGTATCTTCGTCCACGTCGGTGGAGACGATCTCGCACTGTGCCTTCGTGATCTCGTCAAGCTCCTTCTTGAGCTCTTCAAGCGCACCTTTGTAGCGACGCTCAACGAGCAGTGCGACCGAGTCGTACGACCCGGTGGTGACGATCTGCTTCGCGAGCGGCTGAATCTTGTGCAGAATCGGCTCGTAGCGGCTGAGCAGCGCCATCTCGGCTTCCATGGATGACTGGGCCTGAGCCAGGCTCGAGGTTCGATCCTCGACCTGCTCGATGACTTCAGTCACCTCGTTTGCCAGAGCGCGACTATCCAGACTCCACAGCTTCAGGTACTGCTTCTCACGCTCGAGCTCATCGATCGTCTCAACCGGAAGATGCAACGCCTTGACGATTGACCGAAGACGCAGAAGGAGATCCTCCATGCGTTCCTTCTCGGCCAGCTGGCTCTCGACCACATCCATCTGGTCAAGCGGGACCTCGCCGGTGCTGATCTTCTTTGAGAGGTCTTCTATGTGCAGCGTCCCGATTTCGTGCAGCAAGCTCACGACATCATAAAAGCGGTTTTTCGGCCCGATCATTTCGACCTTGGCCATTGGGACCAACATGCCTGAACCCTCCCCCCTAGAACGGGTACGATACGTACATGAAGAGCGTCAGACCGAGGCCACGATGGACACGATTTCGTCCACAGCCTCGGCATGGTGCTTCTCCAGCTGGTTCTTCAGAGCATCAGCGTCAACACTGATCTGTGCGCGCAGTGTTGTAGCCTCGCTCTCCGCGCCCGCTATCGCAGACTCGGTGTGCTCCTTGGCCGCCTTTTCAGCATCCAACTCAGCATTGCGAAGGATGTCTGTTGCAGCTTTGCGAGCGTCGGTAACGATCTTCTCGGACTGGGTCTTTGCAGCGAGGACGCGGCCGGAGATTTCCATCTCTTTCTCGCGAATCTGATACAGAGGCGAGTTGGCGTCCTTGTTGACGACGTCCTGATGGAATCTAATCTCCTCCAGAACTTTCTCGTCCATGGATCACTCCTTCATCCGGTGCTCTTGCAGGCCCGATCCGGAAACACTCCGGACTGGATAAGCCCCCCTCAACTGGCACGGTTGCGCCAGTCAGCTTCTAAACATGACGCAACCGAGCGCTCAGTGAGCTCTCACTGGTGTCAATTGGGTGTTTCGCCGTGAGCGAAGGGGATTCCTGCAAGGAATGCAGAACTTTGTGGAGGAATGTTACGAGCCGAGGTGGGTTGAGGGCGCAGCGTACGACTAGTCGCGACCCATACGCAGGGCGAACCCGCATGCAAGCTCGTAGTTGATCGTCCCGGCGCGTCCTGCAGGCTCGTCCATGAGGATTCGCTCGGCACCCTGGGTGCCTACGATGACGACCTCGTCGCCGGCGGTCACGCCGAGCTTGTCGGGAACCTGCACCATGAACTGGTCCATACAGATTCGCCCGACCTGACGACACCTGACCCCCCGGATCAGCACGTCCATCGAGTTCGAGAGCACGCGGTGCACGCCATCGGCGTACCCGATCGGCACGGTTGCGATCGTCGTGGGGCCGTCGGCGTGGTAGGTGAAGCCGTACGACACGCCGTCGCCCAGTCCGATGCGCTTCACGAGCGAGACGCGCGCCTTGACGGCCATCGCGGGCTCAAGCTCGATCTTGCCGTACGTCGACTCGGCGGGGTGGAGTCCGTAGATGGCGATCCCGCAGCGCACGAGGTCATAGTGCGTTTCGGGATGCAGGATCGTGGCCGCGCTGTTGGCGGCATGTACGATCGCGGGGCGGACGCGCTCGGTGCGCATCCGCTCGACCGCGCGTCGGAAGCGGTCGACCTGCCCGTCAAACTCCCAGTCGCCGGGAACATCCGCAGTCGCGAAGTGGGTGAACACGCCTTCCATCTCAACGCCGGGAAGCGCTTTCAGCCATGCGACCATGTCGTTGGCGTCCTCGGCGCGAACGCCGATGCGGTTCATGCCCGAGTCGACCTTGAGGTGATAACGAACCGTCACGTCGGCAAGCATCGCAGCCCGGCTGAGCGCAACAGCGAACTCGCGCGAGCACAGCGTCGGAATGAGCTTGTGCTCGATGATGATCCCCACGCCGGTCTCCGGCGGCTCGCTAAGCAGATGCAGCGGCGCCGAGATGCCACCCTCTCGAAGCGTCACGGCCTCTTCAAGCGTCGCCACGCCGAGACGGTCCGCACCGCCCGCAAGCGCCGCGCGTGCGGCCACGAGCGAACCGTGGCCGTAACCGTCAGCCTTGACGACCGCCATGAACAAGGTGCCCGGCCTGGTGAGCGCCTTAAGCGTCCGGACGTTGCGTGTGATCGCGGCAGGGTCGATCTCGACCCATCCGTAGCGCCGGTACGTCACGGTCCTACTCGCCAACGATGAGCGAGCGAACGATGTCGGACTTGCTGATGATCCCAACGAGCTTCTCACCATCAAGCACCGGAATGCGGCTGACCTCGCGGTCGACCATGAGCGTGGCGGCGTCTTCGACCGACATGTCGGCCTGAATAACCACCGGATCGCTGCTCATGACGTCGGCCACGGTCGCACCAACGGCCTTCTTGAGCTCGCTCTCAAAGCGCGCGGTCGCCGGCGGGTACATGATGAACCCATCGAGCAGGTGGATGTACGTTGGGAACTCGATGCGGACGTCCTGCATGATGAGGTCGCCTTCGGTAACGATGCCCACAAGCTTGCCCTCGTCGAGGACCGGCAGCGCGCCAACGCGGTTATCCACCATCAGCTTGGCCGCCTCTGTGACGGTGAGGTCACGGGCGACGGTGAGCGGGTCTTTCGTCATGATGTCGCGTGCGGTGCGTCCCATGGTTCCTCCAAGTGTCGACCGGCGTCGCGCGCCGGGTGTCTTCTACTGCAGATTCTACCCGAGAGACGCGCGACCTGCGCTAGCCGAGGATTTCTTTGACAGCAGCGGGGATGTACGACGGCAGATCCTTGGCTGTCAGGCACACCTCGGTAAGCTCCGCCGAGGCAAGATCTCCCGCCCTGCCGTGCACGTACGCGCCGAGCGCGCCCGCTTCAAGCGGCCCGAGCCCCTGCGCCAGCAGCGTCCCGATCATGCCCGCGAGAACATCCCCGCTTCCGGCGGTCGCCATCCCCGGGTTGCCCGCCAGCGTGACCACCGAGCGGCCGTCGGTCGAAACGATCGTACGCGCGCCCTTCAGCACGCATGCAAGCTGGCAGCCAGCGATCCTGGCGGCAGCCGCCACGCGATCGTCTTGCACCTCACCGGTGCTGACGCCGAGTATCCGCGCAAGCTCACCCGGATGCGGGGTGATGACGGTCGGCCCGCTTCGCGACAGGATCGCACCCGGTCCCGGCTCGGCGAATGCGTTGAGACCGTCCGCGTCGAGCACGAGCGGGCCTGGCAGCAGCTCAACAAGGCGGCGGATCACATCGACCGCCTCGGCATGCGTGGTAAGTCCGGGGCCGAGAACGACCGCGTCCACTTCGGCGGCCAGGCGCATGATGCGGTCGACCGAAGACGCCGCAAGCGTCCCCTCGGCGGTCTCCTGCATCGCGACGGCAATAACGTGCGGCAGCGCAGCCTGCATGACGGGCGCCACCGAGGCGGGCACCGCGGCGAACACGTATCCCGCGCCCATGCGCATCGCGCCTGCAGCCGCCAGCACCGCCGAGCCCGCGTACAGCCGCGAGCCAGCAACGAGCAGCACGCTCCCCCGCTGGCCCTTGTGCGCATCGGGGGACGGCAACGGCAGCGCCGCACGGTAGTCGCCACGGTCCCAGACCTCGAGGCCGCCAGCCACGTCCAGATCCCTATGGGGCAGTCCCACGTCGGCGACCACGATCTCGCCCGTGTACGCGGCTCCCGGATACATCAGCAGTCCCGGCTTGGGTGCTGAAAACGTCACCGTCAAGTCCGCGTGCACCGCAGGGCCCTTAACCGCACCCGTGTCGGAATCGACGCCTGAGGGCACGTCCGCCGAGATGACCGGCGCGTCCGCATCGTCGATGGCGACGATCGCCGTCGCGTACGGCTCTCTGGCCGGGCCATGGAATCCGATGCCGAACACCGCGTCGATGATGACCGCCGCGCCCGCAAGCGCCTCGGCCATCGCGATCGCGTCCCCGGTGGGCTGCCAGCTCACATTCGCGGCGATTGCGGCAGCACCTGCCCGCGAGGCCTCACCGGTGAGCGCGTCCGGCCCGGTAACGGCGTGCACGAGCACGTCTCGGCCACTCGAGCGCAGCACGCGCGCGGCGACCCAGCCGTCTCCGCCGTTGTTACCCTTGCCAGTGACGATCGCGATCTGCCCCGTGGGGGCGACGCGGGCAGCCTTCGCAGCAAGCTCGCCGCCCGCGCGGGCCATCAGCCCGTCGAGCGTGGCCTCTCCCCGCTCCACCGCGAGTCGTTCCGCCGAGCGAATACCTTCGGCATCAAGCGCGTACTGCATCGGCTCCCCCTTACAACGAAGCGAGCCGCTTGCGCGGCCCGCTCATCACGCTATGCTTCTTCGTTCCCAACATCGTCGAGCAGGCTGCGCGCATCCTTGAAACTCGCCGCCAGCCGTTCATGTTGCGTGGGCTCCGTCTCGACCCTGCGTGGCCGCATGTCATCGGTAATCGCGACTGCCGAGGCAACCGCGTTGGCGTGCGTGAACGACAGCGACAGGTGCAGCTCGAGGACGCCCGCCTCGGCAGCATACTCCGCCGCACGGCCGGAGAGCTTGGGCACCGGACGACCACGCTCGTCGCGCAGCACCTCAACGTCGGTGAAGCGGATCCCGTTGCTGAAACCCGTCCCCAACGCCTTCAAGACCGCCTCTTTCGCGGCAAAGCGCATCGCGTAGTGGATCTCGGGCTTGTTGCGCTTGTCGCAGTACGCGCGCTCGGCCTCCGAGAAGATCCGCTCGCGCATGCGCGGGTGGCGGGCCAGCGCTAGTCGCATCCGGTCGATCTCCACGATGTCGACCCCAAGGCCGCCTATCATCGGACGCTCCTCTGTCATCTACTCCACCGTGACCGATTTTGCGAGGTTGCGCGGCTGATCCACGTCGCACCCTCTGAGCTTGGCGATATGGTACGACAACAGCTGCAGCGGCACCGTCGCGGCAATGGCCGAGAGGGACTCGCTCACTTCAGGGATGTAGAGGACGTGCTCGGCGTGGCGGCAGATGTCGGTATCGCCGTGTGTGGCGACCGCGATGACCTGCGCGCCCCGGGCGCGCACCTCCTGGATGTTGCTCACGACCTTCTCGTACGTGTGCCCCTGCGTCGCGACGACCACAACCGGCACCTCCGGTGTGATGAGCGCGATCGGGCCGTGCTTCATCTCGCCGGCGGCGTACGCCTCTGCGTGGATGTAGCTGATCTCCTTGAGCTTGAGCGCGCCTTCCATGGCAACCGCCACGCCCACACCTCTGCCGAGGAAGAGCGAGGACACGGCGTCCTTGTAGACAGCCGCACACGCTTCGATGTCGTTAGCATCGCCGAGAATCGCCTCGACGACCTCCGGCATGCGCGCAAGCTCATCCCAGAGCGCACTCACGCGATCCGAGTCGAGCATGCCGTTTGCCTGCGCGAGCTTGAGCGCAAGCACGGTGAGCGCGGCGATCTGCGCGGTGAACGTCTTGGTAGCCGCAACGCCGATCTCCGGCCCCGCGTGCGTGTAGATGACGCCGTCGCTCTCGCGAGTCACGCGCGATCCGACGACGTTGGTGATCGCGAAGACCTTCGCGCCGCGCTTGCGCGCCTCACGCACACCTGCAAGCGTATCGGCGGTCTCGCCCGACTGGGTGATGGCGACCACGAGCGTCTCGGCATCCACGATGGGATCGCCGTAGCGGAACTCGCTTGAGACCTCGACTTGCACTGGAATGCGCGCCCACTGCTCGATGAGGTGCTTGGCGACCACGCCAGCGTGGAACGAGGTGCCACACGCGACGATGAAGACGCGACGGATAGAGGCGAGCTCGGCGTCGGTCATCTGCAGCTCCGAGAGCTGGATGATGCCGTCGTCGCCCATCCGGCCGCGAAGCGTCTCTCGGATCGCCGTCGGCTGCTCGAAGATCTCCTTGAGCATGAAGTCCTCGTAGCCGCCCTTCTCGGCAGCATCGAGGTCCCACTCCACGTGCATCATCTCGGGCTCGACCTCGGCGCCGGTATCGTCCACGACGCGAACGCCCGTGGAGGTCACGGTCGCGATCTCACCGTCGTGCAGCACGAGGATCTCACGCGTGTACTCGAGCACGGCGGGGATGTCGCTCGCGACGATGTTCTCGCCCTCACCGATGCCGATGATGAGCGGCGAATCCTTGCGTGCGGCAACGATCGAGTCGGGTTCGTCGAGGTGCACGACGCCAAGCGCGTAGCTGCCGTCGAGCCTGCGCACCGCATGTGCGACCGCGTCGGCCAGGTCGCCCTGGTAGTACGCCTCCACGAGATGCGCGACCGTCTCGGTATCGGTGTCCGAGCGGAGCACGTGACCCTGCGCGGCAAGCTCCTCGCGCAACTCGGCATAGTTCTCGATGATGCCGTTGTGGACGACCGCGATCTTGCCGGTGCAGTCCGCGTGAGGGTGCGCGTTCGCTTCGTTCGGCGCGCCGTGTGTTGCCCACCGCGTGTGACCGATTCCGACGTTTCCGGGAACGGGCGTCTCGGCCAGCACGTCTTTCAGGTTCACAAGCCTGCCGATGCGGCGAACGACTGCAAGCGACTCGTCGCTTACGATCGCGACGCCGGCCGAGTCGTAGCCGCGGTACTCAAGACGTGCAAGTCCGCCGAGCAGAACATCACTTGCCTGCTGCGGACCGACGTATCCAACGATTCCACACATAGGTTCATCCTCTCGCGAGGTAGCTGGTCAGGGTGTGCGGCGATTGCGCCGCGAGGGCTGACACGTTCATTCCCCTGTGCGGGGCGCGTGCCTGCGGTGTACGAACCTGGATCGACGTCGCTTTGTCTCCCGATCGCTCGGGGGCTTTGTCTTCGTCGTTTCGACTCCAGAAGCCGGAGGGCCATCCGCCGAGTCTTTCGATAAGCCCTCACCTCGTCAACTGGCGCGGGGGTCTTTGCCTCCGCTGCGCATCGCGCTGCCAGTCCTGGCGCTCGCGTCTAAGTGTGTCAGTCATCCCTCCTCAGCCGTCGTGTTCATGTCCGCCGAGGATTATACCAGTGTGAGGTTGTCGGGAGGGTTACGGGTGATGCGGGGCGGACGCGAACTCCCTTACCCGATCAGTCGAACGTTCGCGTACCCCGAGTGCGCGCGTCTGTCTGCCGAGTAGAGCGGTGCATCCAACAACGTGGCAATCGCCGGTGCGCACGCGTCATAGAAGTCGCAGCCGAGCGTGTTCGCTGCGTCCAGAGCAGCCTCCAGCACATGCTCAACCGGTGGCACTGTCACGATTCCCGCTGCCGAGAAGAACGCGACCGCCGCACGAGCAGGCGCGTCCCCGGCCTTACGACGGATGGTGCGAAGGACCTCATAGACGAAAAGGTCCGGGACAACGAGTGTGATCTCACCGGACGCGACGCTTCGCAGCAGCTCTATGGCGTCCTCGCGGCCAGGCTCTGAGACGAACCACTTCACCCCGACGGAGGCATCCGCGACTGCGAAGCGACTACTCACGGCCTTCGCCGGGTCGTTCACTGAGGATGCGTCGGACAATCTCTGCGTCGCTGTCGCTCTCGGAGGCGTGCCGCAGCCCGATGAGGAAGTCGCTAGCTCCTACCTCCGGCGCGGTGTCATGCTCGGACCACGAAGCGGCAACGCGGTCTGCAATGCCGATGGCACGTTCGACACCGGTACGCCGCTCGACCTCGCTTCGAGTCGCGACATACTCCGCAAGCGCTTCCTGCACGATCGAACTCCGGCTGCGGCCGAGCGACAGCGCGTCGACGTCGACTTGTTCGAGCAGGTCGTCGGGTATGTAGACGTTCACTTTCGCCATCAGGATCTCCAGAGGTACTACCTATTGGGTACTACCAACTGAAGATAGCACCTTGTGATCTAGGATTCAACGACGGCCGACCACTTTCGTATGGCAGCCTTCGCGACTGCAGCCACGACTAGTCCCACCGGCCCCACTACGCAGACCATAAACGCTGGGGCGCTCTGGGTCGCGGCGTGCCACCATGCCGGTGACACCCCGGACGAGATAACAAGCCAGACGCCCAACGCCGAGACGACTGCCTGAACTCCCCAGAGCAACCAGAACAGGCGACGGCCGCGTGGTCCGATCACAATCAGTAAACCGAGCCCAGCGTTGGTCGCCGCAATGACGCCTACGGCCAAGTTCAGCATGCGTCGCCCCTATCGTCCTTGGTCGCCGGCACGCCTCCGCGACGGGTGTCGATAGCCAGCCAGACCAAACTGGCAGGAATGGTAAGCAACGCGAGAACCATCGTCGTCCCGGCGAACGTGGGCGACAGCGTTGACGAGCGAACAATCGCCCAGATGACCATCACCGTCAATTCCAGCAAAGTGGACGCAAACCCAATTCTCAAAATGCGCAAACCCAGTGGCCGCGCCTGGGAGTATCTCGTACCGAATCCCAGCACCAACCATGAAGCGATATAGGATGCGACAGGGACGGGAGACAGCGCGGCAATCGCAAGCACGGCAGATCCCATCGTCTACTCCTTCTTCTTCCTCAGGTAGCGGGTGCCGTCGGAGTCGAGCTTCATCGCGAGTTCAGAGCCGGACCACACGGATTTGGTGGTCTTGGCGCCTGAAGATGTCGTGACGGTCTTGAGTTCCCGCATACCGGTGGGACCGTAGGCTGCTTACCCGTTCAGCCGTACTGCCGATCGCCCGATACGATCGAACTCGCGGGAGGCTCCGGGGCTCGCATCGTTACCACGATCGCGGCCAGCAGAGCGATTGTCGCAATTAGAATCCCACCGATACAGATTCGCTCGCCCGCCTGCCTCACCAACGCGCCCCCCGACGGAACCAACGCCGAAGGCGCCGAGCTGAGGGGGTATAGCATCGCCCCCGACAGAACGGACCGGAAGACCCACTTCGCCAAGCGATGAATCCGCTCGCGTCTCGGAAGCAGTACGGCCTCGCGAACAACCGTGGCGCTGTGCCAGCAGACGTAGGCTACCCAGAAAATCAGTCCCGCCAAGAGAGTGAGGGCAAGGGCGACTACCACCATCGAATCCTCCTTGTGCGCCACACTGGCGTCACCACTTGTGGCCACCTCGCCATCGGTCCGGCAACCCCCAGCTCGCACGCATTATGTAGTGCCGGATAACAAACGTGGCGAACACCCAGCCGAGCACGAATACGACGGCCAAGATGACCTTCGCCCCAGGACCCGGGTCGACCTCGCTCGCCATCGCCACTATGAAACCACCAAGGAACAGGAACGCGAAGACCACTTCTGCGATGAGAATCATCTGCCGGCTAGCTTTCTCAAGCGAGAGAATCCAGTCCTCCTCGGCTAGCGTGCGAATCCCACTGATGTGGTACATCCACGCCACGAAGTCACAAACCAGCGCCACGCATCCGAGCGCGCCGATGATCAGTACTCTCGCTTCGGAATCAGACATCGAATGACCACCCCTCCTCGAACCCTGTCCCCACCCTAGTTGCTGTAGCTGGCGGTACTGATACCCCATGTGGTGAGATGATAGCTGTAGCTCAAATACCGTGCATCGTCGACGAGAGGCACGGCGCCAGCAAGTGCTAGAGCCACATCAGCCGCAGTTGCGTCACCATTGCACCATCGAACACCTTCGTGAACCAGCTGCACGCCGCTCAGAACAAGACCGACCGCCCCGAAGGCCGCCGCCCCGACGCCGGTCGGTCCCGTGGCCACGGTCAGGACATCGCACATCGCACCCGCTGTGGAGAGCCCGTACCCTATCGGATCATCCTGTGGCGCTGTCGTGCTCCAACTCGAACGCGTTTCGCGTGCTCGCTGCTCTTCGTTGTAGGCAGCCATATCCTTGCGAAATTGCGCAGCGCGAGCCGCCATTCCATCTTCCCACCGCTTCCTCTCCTTTGCGCGCTCTGCGAGCCATGACTGGTGTGCCGTGCTTGCGCGCAAGGTTCGGGCCCGAGCATGCGCGTCCCCTATCCTCCACCCCATGCCCACAAGGCGGAACACGATGTCGGAACTATTGACTTCATAGTGGTCGATTCCGCCTCCGCCACTCCCCCCGCCGGCCTCGGCTCTCGCTCCGTCCGGATCGATGGCACCGATCGGATCATCTCCGCAGTATGCAAAGACGTTAAGGCTGGCCGGGTCTCCTGCGCTCGGGGCTGCAGGATCCGCCGACAGGAACCGGTACGTCGCCGGGTCGTAGTACCTGGCGGGCATGTAGTAGAGACCTGTCTCAACGTCGGCATAGTAGGCTCGATAGCGGAGCGGGTTGCGGGCGGCGATGCCGGTGCCGGTCGTGCTGGTGACCCGTCCCCAGGTGCCGTCGGAGTCGAGCTCGACGGCGAGCTCGGAGCCAATTCGCTGTCGCGAACACTAGCTCAAGTCGTCCCTGCGTCCGTGCCTAATGTAGTCACCTGGGAACAGCAGCAATGGAAGCTCAAGCGCGCAAACAATTAGAAACGTCTTCGCATTATCTGGGAAGAATACAAACGGACGAAGCGTAATCCCTGATCTGGATTGCAGGACGCCCAGAGCGAGGAAGACAACCAGGACTCCCCAGTGTACTGTTCGGGCGTACGACGCCGTGTCTGAGCCGCATCGCGCTAGAGCGATCGTCCACATGCCTGTGGCAAGCTGTAGTACAACCACACATAGACCGAGAATTCCCATCTGTCATATCCTTCTTCTAGTGGGCGCGAGGATAGTAGGGGGTTTCCGTCCAATCGGTCACAGCGGGCTGCCAGACCTTGTAGTCAAAGTATATAAGTCCTGCGCCAGCAACCATTAGCAGAACTCCGACGCCGACGGGAGCTGTCTCAATGCCCACCGCGATGAGCACAACACCTGCTCCAGTCGTGCCCCCCAGGGTCTGCACGCATCCGCCTACAAACCGGCGTTCCCATGGAATATCACTTCGCCAGTTTTGAAAGCTACCTTGGTTCAATCGGCCTTTTGCCCATCTTGCTTCAGTGGAGACGTCTACATCCCCGAGCAGCTTCGCCCGGACAAGAGCCTGCGCCTTCTGAGAGTACGCCGTCCAAGAAAACCGCTCAGGCCCACCAAACCCGTATTCTAAGACGTAGGCGTGATACAAGCGATACATAGCGTCAGTCATGTAGCTTGAACGGTGCTGAATCGTCCAGGAGAGAACGCCGAAGACTGTCGATTTCGCGGCCTTTTCACGAGCGGGCTGCGCGACGGGCTCCGCAGGAATCCCCCTCAAAGAGCGACAGTGGTCGTCATACTCCTTCGTACCTTTCTTGTGGATGCCCTTTCCTGGGGGATCAGCACCTGACGGATCGTCCAAGCCGACTGGGTCATTGCCACAGTATGCGAACGCATTCAGGCTGCCCGGGTCTCCTGCGCTCGGGGCTGCAGGATCTGCTGACAGGAACCGATACGTCGCCGGGTCGTAATACCTGGCGGGCATGTAGTAGAGACCTGTCTCGACGTCGGCGTAGTACGCGCGGTAGCGGAGCGGGTTGCGGGCGGTGAGTCCGGGGTCGGTGCCGGGCGTGCACGGCGAAGGGTTGCCCCAGGGATCGTACGAGTATCGGGCAACGACGGTGCCTTCTTCGTCGGTCATACCGATGACCGAACCCATGGCATCGACTTGGTAGGCGAAGGTAGCCGAGACGCCCGCCGCTGTCTTCGCGGTGACCGAGAGCGGGATGCGCCCGGGACCCCAGAGATAGGTGTAGCGGGTGCCGTCGGAGTCGAGCTCGAGCGCGAGTTCGGAGCCGGACCACACGGTCTTTGTGGTCTTGGTGCCCGAAGGCGTCGTGACATAGAGACCCGATTCACAAGGACTTGAGGTCCTTCTCCTGAGCTGCTCCACCCATGGGACCAGCCGCGATGCTTGCTCGCTCGTCCGAATCCAGGACACGATTCATCATGAACGCGGCACCAACATCATTCGCCACCGAGAACCATAGCGTGAGGACTAAGCCTTCTTCATCGCCCTACTGCCCTTGAGTACAACCGCCATGAACCAAGCCACTAGCATGACTAGTGCTGCAAGAAGCGCCATCCCAAGGATTAAGAACAGCTCGCTTGGAACGCCGTCCGTGAATGACCAGATCATTACCCACGCGGCAATACCGGCAAGGTCCATCATCATCCAGAGTCCTATCGTCATGGCACGAGAGACAAACTCCGGTCGGTCGGTACCCGATGCTAATAAGGGAAGCGGCTCTCCTGTGGTCCCAGTTTGGCCTCGCGCAGCAGTCGCAACGTCGATTGCTCGATTCACTCTAACCATGGAAGCGGTCAACATCACCACAACGAGCATTAGTACGCCCAGGCAAACGAGGAGTACTCGCACCCAGGGACCGACATAGCCAAGAGCCAACCCTACAAGCCCGAGACCGACCGTGAGAGCGGCCACCGCTCTCAGCTGACCGGTACGTCGTAGCCGAAGCGCCTCAAGTTCCGAGACTACCGTCGAAGCGGATGTTCTGCCATTCGTGATTGGTTCAGTCAATCGACACCTCCATCAGTTGATCCGACCTGTCCACCCAGGCGAGGCACCTCATTAGTTCAAGGTGTCAGCGACCGTAAGTGCGCCACCCGTCACACCTGCGCATACGCCCTGCATGCCAATCGCTACGGCAACAGGCCCTGTGCCCGATGCGGCAGAAGTAACGCAGCCGACCGCGGCCAGCGCAACACCAACGTCGCGGACCCCTCGGCTAGTGTAGCCCTTCGCGTAGGCGGCTTCCGATACAAACCCGCCAAGGAAGGAAGCTGTCGCACCGCCTATTGAAGCTAGAGCCACCAGACCCACACCACCGGTGCCCACGGTAAAGGCCCCAATGGCAACGCCAACTACGAATATCGAAGCGGCCACGCCAACCGCACCCAATCCAATGGACAATGCAGTGAAAAATGTGCCCGTGATTCTGTCACGGTTCGCAGCAGATGCAGCTGCTGCGGCTTGAGTTGCTGCGTCTGCAGCTGCTGCGGCTTGAGCTGCCTTCATCGCGAGCGATGCCTCTACTCGAGCTATCGCCATTCCTCGGCTGGCCGCCGCACTCGCTGCCATGCCCTGCGAGTTCTTGCTCGGCGTCACGTTCCCTTGCTGGTCGACCGTGCTGTGATAGTCGTCGTGACCATAGTTGTAGCCATCGTCGCCATAGCCGTCACACATGTTGTAGCCGTGCGGCTCACGTCCATCAGTATCGCTCAGGTTCACCGGGTCGTCGACGCAGTACACGAACCCGTTCAGGCTCGCCGGATCGCCGGCGGTTGGGGCTGCCGGGTCCACGCTCAAGAACCTGTAGGTCGCCGGGTCGTAGTACCTGGCGGGCATGTAGTAGAGACCTGTCTCGACGTCGGCGTAGTACGCGCGGTAGCGGAGCGGGTTGCGGGCGGTGAGTCCAGGGTCGGTGCCGGGCGTGCACGGCGAGGGGTTGCCCCAGGGATCGTAGGCGTACCGGGCGACGACGGCGCCGCTCGCATCGGTCATGCCGATGACTGAGCCCATGGCGTCGACTTGATACGCGTAGGTCGTCGAGACGCCTGCCGCCGTCTTCGCGGTGACCGAGAGTGGGATGCGCCCGGGGCCCCAGAGGTAGGTGTAGCGGGTGCCGTCGGAGTCGAGCTCGAGCGCGAGTTCGGAGCCGGACCACGCGGTCTTCGTGGTCTTGGTGCCCGAAGGCGTCGTGACGGTCTTGAGTTCCCGCATGCCCGTGGGACCGTACGCGTAGGTCGCGGTGGCATCCGGACTCGAAACGGCCGTGAGGCGCGACAACGGGTCCCAGGTGTAGGACGTGGTGCCGGTAGCCGTGATCGCAGCGGTCCGACGGCCGAGGAGGTCGTTGGTATACGTAGTCACCGTGCTTGACTTCACCGAACGCGTGAGGCGGTCGCCGATGTCGTACGTGAAACCGGTCGCGACCCCACCCACGGTCTCGGTGGTGAGGTTGCCAGAAGCGTCGTAGTCGTAGTTGGCGCTCGTGGCGCAGCAGGCGTCGGACAGCCCTCTCTAGGCCGTCAACTGCACCTTGAGTCGCTTGCCGACGGCGCTGGCGGCGCGCTCGAGCGTCACAAGCGTGACCGACGGATTGGTGGGATCGAGCAAGCGCTCAACGGCCGAACGGCTCGTCTTCATCCTGCGCGCAAGCTCAGACTGCGAGACGTTGGCGCGCTTCATCTCCTGGGCGATCTGATAGGCGATTGTCCGCTTTGTCGCGACGGCCTCCGCCTCATCGAGGATGCCCTCGTCTCTGAGGAAGTCATCAAGGTCGCTGCCGATATGCTTCTTGTCCACCGCGCTCACTCCTTTCGCAGGTCCGAGAGGCGCTGCCTCGCGGTCTTGAGGTCTGTCGCAGGCATCTTCTGTGACTTCTTCACGAAGCCGTGCAGCAGTAGCATCATCTGCCCGTCGATGGTGAAGATCACCCGTGCGATCCCGACCGGGATGTGCGACCGGACCTCCCACAGACTCGGCTCCAGCTTGCGGATGAGCGGCATCCCGAGCGGCCAGCCGTACTGCGCCGTCTTGATATCCTCTCCCACCGCCCGCCGTTCTTCTCTAGTGAGGCCGAGCAGCCACTCGCGTACCGGCTCGTTGCCGGATGCGGTGGAGTAGAACCTCACCGAGAGGATTGGTTGCCTGTCATGTGATTCGTCCATGCAAGAAGTGTACCACAATCGGTACACCTTGAGTTAAGGGAGTCGGTTCCGGGCGGCGGTGCGGCTCGCGTCAGTCATACCGATGATGGATTCCGCGGTGTTCAGCGACAGCGTGTGCCGCCGGCAACTGGACAGCCCGAAGTTGCCGCCCCCGCAGCCCCGCCTTACCCCAGCTCTTGGCGCACTACCTCAACGATGCGGTCGACGATGGCCCTGGCCGTCTCGGTATCGGCAGCCTCGGCCATCACTCTGATGAGCGGCTCGGTGCCGGATGCCCGCACCAGTACGCGACCGTTGTCGCCCAGTTCCGCCTCGGCAGCTTTGACGACGTCGTGGATGGCCGAGCTGCCCGAGAGTAGGCCCTTGTCGACCACGCGCACGCCTTCAAGCACCTGCGGATAGCGGTGCATGACCTGTCGAAGTTCGGAGAGCGGCAGGTCAGACTCACGCACGATCGCTGCAAGCTGCAGTGCCGTGATGAGGCCGTCGCCGGTGGTGGTGTGCTCCAAGAAGATCACGTGGCCGGACTGCTCCCCGCCCAAAACCGCGCCGGACGTGCGCATCTGGTCGAGCACGTAGCGATCGCCGACTTTGGTCTTGATGACGTTGATGCCGCGCTCACGCATAGCCACCTCAAAGCCCAGGTTGCTCATGATCGTCGCCACAACGGTGTCGCCCACGAGCTCCCCGCGCTCTTTCATGTGCGCTGCGCAGATCGCCATGATCACGTCGCCATCAAGCTCGGCGCCGGTTTCATCAACAGCCAGCACGCGATCCGCGTCGCCGTCATGCGCGATGCCGAAGTCGACCTCATGCGCACGGACGAGCTCACTGATGACGTCCAGGTGCGTCGACCCGCAGCCGTCGTTGATGTCCATGCCGTTGTAGTCGCAGTTGATGGCGTGGACGCGAGCGCCAAGATCCTTGAGCGCCTTCACGGTCGTCAATGCTGAGGCACCGTGGCCGCAGTCAACCGCGATCGTGAGGCCCACGAGGTCCCCGCGCACGCTCTCAACCGCATGCGAGATGTAGCGGCTCACCGCGTCGGGCACGAACGTCGAGCGGCCAATGCCTGCGCCGGTCGGACGGCTCCAGGTGCGCTCGGAAACGAGGAACTCCTCGATACCGTCCTCGATCTCATCCGGCAGCTTGAAGCCGTCGCGGTCGAAGAACTTAATGCCGTTGTACTCGGCCGGATTGTGCGATGCCGAGATAACCACGCCGCCATCTGCACCAAGTACGCGCGTGAGGTAGGCAACGGCCGGAGTCGGCACGATGCCGAGACGCAGCGCGTCGGCACCGCCGGAGCAGATGCCCGCGACGAGGGCGGCTTCAAGCATGTCGCCGCTGCGACGCGTGTCCATGCCCACGACGATACTGCCGCGGCCCTTCTCGCCAAGGAAATGACCGGCCGCTTCGCCGAGCTTGAACGCAAGCTCTGGCGTCAGGTCGTCGTTGGCGATACCGCGCACACCGTCAGTGCCGAAAAGTCGGGACATCAAAGTCTCCTGTAGAACGAAGAAGGGCCCGCCACGATGGCGGGCCCTTCGAACGAATCCAGCCTCGCAGTTCTAACGCTTCGAGAACTGCGGCTTCTTGCGGGCCTTCTTCAGACCGTACTTCTTACGCTCGACCATACGTGGGTCGCGGCGGAGGAAGCCGGCGCTCTTAAGTTCAGGGCGATACGTGTCGCCAGCAACGAGCAGCGCACGGGAGATACCGTGGCGCAGTGCGCCAAGCTGACCGGAAGTGCCGCCGCCACTGAGAGTCGCGATGACATCGAAGTGGCCAACGGTCTCGGTGACCTTGAACGGCTGGTCGACGTAGTTCTGGAGCTCTGCGCGACCAAAGTACGACTTGAAGTCGCGACCGTTCAGCGTGTACTGACCGGTGCCAGGAAAGATGCGCACCCGAGCAACCGACGTCTTGCGACGTCCGGTGCCCCAATAAACTGCCTTGTTCTCGGCCATGCGCTAAACCTCCAGCGTGATCTGACGCGGCTTCTGAGCCTGGTTCTTATGCTCGGGACCAGCGTACACCTTGAGCTTCATGCCCATGGCCCGACCGAGCGTGTTCTTGGGGAGCATGCCCTTAACGGCACCCTCGATGACGCGCTCCGGCTTCTTGGCGAGCAGGTCACCCATGGTGATCGACCTGAGTCCGCCGGGATGTCCGGTGTGGTGATACTTCTTCTTGTCAGTGAGCTTCTTACCGGTGAGCTTGATCTTGGACGCGTTGATCACAATGACAAAATCGCCAGTGTCGACATGAGGGGTGTACTGCGGCTTGCGCTTACCCTTCAAGATCTGCGCGACCTCGCTCGCCAGTCTGCCGAGCGGAATATCAGTGGCGTCCACAAGCAGCCACTCGCGCTCGATCTCACCTGTCTTCGCGTAATAGGTCTTCACTAAGTCCTCCAGAAACTGAGATTACGGTGTCGTTTTCATGAGTTCACGGGGCTCAGGAAACGAACCCTTACACTTTATCCGCGCCTGCTCGGAGTGTCAACCAACGCCTCCGGGCGTATCTA
>PHEU01000063.1 GCA_002841295.1 Actinobacteria bacterium HGW-Actinobacteria-6 | reverse complement strand
GACCTAATCGGCCAGACCAAGGCTGTCTCATACCTGCGTTCGGCCATCGATACTCAGACCGTCGGACATGCGTATCTGTTCGTGGGTCCGGCGGGAGCGGGTAAGAAGACCGCTGCCAAGGCCTTCGCGTGCGCGATGCTGTGCGAAGACGGTGGTTGTGGCGCATGCGGGGTCTGCTACCGCATCAAGCGGGGACTTCATCCCGACGTGCAGGTCTTTGAGCCCGAAGGAGCGTCGAGCTACCTTCTGCGCGAGCAGATCCGCCCGCTTATCAACGGCGTGCACATGCGGCCGGTTGAGGCGTCGCGCAAGGTCTACATCGTTGGCCAGGCCGATCTGATGCGCGATGACTCCGCCAACGCCTTTCTAAAGACGCTCGAAGAGCCACCCGCCGATGTTGTGATCATCATGCTTGCGCCCACTTTGGACTCGGTCCTACCCACAATAGCCTCGCGCTGCCTTGTAGTCCGTTTCGCACGCATTCCGGCCTCGGCGGCGATCGACCTGCTGCGTTCACGCACCGCAGCAAGCCGGATCGAGGCGCAAGCAGGACTTGCTGCGACAGGTGGCGTGCTGACACGTGCAGTGGAGTTTCTGGAGTCCTCCTCGCGCCGGGCGGCCAGAGAGCGTATGCTGGGCATCCTCAAAGACCTGACAGTGCTCGATGAGTTCGATGTGCTTGCATCGGCCCGTGAGTTGCTGACGTTGGTCAAGGCGCCGCTTGAGGAGCTCAAGGAGCTGCACGCACAAGAGCTGCTTTCGCGCCAAGAATTCATGGGTAAGGCTCCGAACAAGTCGGTCGAGGATCGCCAGAAGCGTGAACTGACCGCGCGGGAACGCGAAGGCGTGGCTGAGATTCTGAACGTCACCGAAAGCTGGCTGCGGGATTGCCTGGTGATGTCGCAGGGGCTCGGAGATATGGTTGTCAACGGTGATGCCGCTGATGCGATGGAAGAAGTCGCTGCTATCATGACGCCGGGCGCCGCTACACGCGCTTTGGATGCCGTCAATGAGACGAGAAGGCGCATCTCGTATAATGTGAGTCCGCAGTTGGCCATCGAGGCCATGCTGTTCGATATCCGGGAGGTCCTCCTTTGCCCACGGTAGTGGGAGTCAAACTCCGATTTGCACCGAAGGTGCTGTGGTTCGATCCGAGTGGCGTTGAGCCGCTCAAAGGTGACTCAGTCATCGTCGAGACCGAGCGTGGCACTGAGATCGGTGAAGTCGTCGAAGAAGCGCACGAAGTCGGCAGGGGAGAGGTTCATTCCGCTCTCAAGCCCGTCGTGCGCATCGCTGACGAGTCAGACGTTGAGCACGCCGCTGCCCTGCTTGCCGAGGAACGCGCAGCGATGCCGGTCTTTCGTGAGCTCGTGGGGAAGCACAAGCTCGACATGAAGCCCGTTGCCGCCGAGTTCCTTTTCGGCGACGACAAGGTCGTTTTCTACTTCTCCGCCGAGGAGCGCGTGGACTTCCGCGAGCTTGTTCGCGATCTTGCTTCACGCTTCCGCCAGCGCATCGACATGCGCCAGGTGGGTGTTCGCGATGAGGCCCGCATGGTCGGCGGACTGGGCCACTGCGGCCAGCAGTTGTGCTGCGATCGATTCAGCGGTGATTTCCAGCCGGTATCGATCCGCATGGCAAAAGAACAAGACCTGCCCTTAAACCCCTTGAAAATCAGCGGGCTCTGCGGCAGACTCATGTGCTGTCTGCGCTATGAGTACGACGCCTACAAGGACTACAAGGGTCGGGCGCCGAAACGTGGGGCGATGATCGAGACCCCTTTCGGTGAGGGCAAGGTCGTTGACCTGAACACTCCGCGCGAGACGGTTACGGTGCGCATTCCTGAGGCCGGCAACCTAACGGTGCCGCTCTCGATCATGGAATGCGGGTCGGGCAAGGGTTGTCCGTGTTGCATCAAGCGTGAGGCGCTTGAAGAGTCGCAGGTAGTGCTTCCGGCGAGTATGTCCTCACAGCTCGAGCGGGATAGCACCGCCGAGGAGATACCGGTGCGCAAGCCTCGGCCCGAGCGCACTGAACGTCCAGCGCGTGAGCGCACGGACAAGAAGCGCGGCAAGCCGCGCGAACAGCAGGCCCCCAAGCCTGCCGCACAGAAGGCGGCCAGTCCCAAGGCCGCCGCACCCGAAGCGGCCAAGGCTGCCGAGGGAGACGCGACGCAGGGCGCCAAGAAGGCCCCGAGTTCGGGTCGCAGGCGTCGCAGGCGTCGCTCCGGCGGCACAGGTTCTGGCACGACAGGCACGGAAGGCGGCTCCACGACATAAGGGAGTCGCAATAGATTGCCGACGTAGCTCAGCTGGTAGAGCAACGCACTCGTAATGCGTAGGTCAGGGGTTCGAGTCCCCTCGTCGGCTCCACGAATATGAAAGAGGGCGGCACCGAAACGGTGCCGCCCTCTTTGTGTGTGTAGGAAGACCCCGAGCTACTTGACCGCTAGTCGACTCGGAACCCTGCAAGAGAGTCATCCAGATCATGCGTGCGCTTAACGACGTCGTCCACAGCCCCTTCGACCTGTCTCGCGGCAGAGGCGGTGTCTGCAGCTGCTGAGGCGACCTGGTGCATCGCCTGGACCACCTGTTCGGATGCGGCTCGCTGTTGGTCGGCGGCTGCGGCGATTTCGCGTGCGGCTGCCGTTGTGGCGGA
>PHEU01000062.1 GCA_002841295.1 Actinobacteria bacterium HGW-Actinobacteria-6 | reverse complement strand
GGTGATCGCAGCAGTGAGCGTCGTCTTACCATGGTCGACGTGACCGATGGTACCGATGTTCATGTGCGGCTTAGTGCGCTCGAACTTCTTCTTTGCCATCTGTTCTGTGTCCTACTTCTCTTCCGGGTACCGCGACTAGCCGCGGACCTTGCTCACGATCTCTTCAGCGATTGCCTTCGGAACTGCCTCGTACGCCTTGAACTGCATGGAGTACGCCGCGCGGCCTTGCGTGCGCGAACGGAGATCCGTTGCATAGCCGAACATGTTTGCCAGCGGCACCTTGGCACGAATGGTCTGCGCGTTGCCGCGAGGCTCCATGCCTTCGATGTGGCCACGACGGCTGGACAGGTCGCCCATCACGTCGCCCATGAAATCCTCAGGAGTGACGACCTCGACGGCCATGTACGGCTCGAGAAGCGTCGGGTTCGCCCTGCGGAGACCCTCCTTGATTGCCATAGAGCCGGCAATCTTGAATGCCATTTCCGAGGAGTCAACCTCGTGGTAGCTACCATCAACGAGCTCGACTTTGATGTCGACAACCGGATAACCGGCGAGCACACCAGACGTGATCGCCTCCTGGATACCCTTGTCGACGGCCGGGATGTATTCCTTGGGAATAGAACCGCCGGTGACCTTGTTGGCGAACTCGTAGCCCTCGCCCGGCTGCTGCGGCACGACGTTGATGACAACGTGACCGTACTGGCCGCGACCACCGGACTGGCGTGCGAACTTCATGTCGATGTCGTCGACGCGCTTGCCAGCAGTCTCACGATACGCAACCTGCGGCTTGCCGACGTTCGCCTCGACCTTGAACTCACGCATGAGTCGGTCGACGATAACCTCAAGGTGCAACTCGCCCATACCGGCGATGATGGTCTGACCGGTCTCCTCGTCCGTACGAACACGGAACGTCGGGTCTTCCTCGGCCAGCTTGGCGAGACCCGTTCCGAGCTTCTCCTGCTCGGCCTTGGTCTTCGGCTCAATGGCGATGTCGATGACCGGATCCGGGAAGATCATGGACTCAAGAAGCACCGGCGCGTCGTCGGTGCACAGCGTGTCACCGGTCGTCGTGTTCTTAAGACCAACGGCGGCAACGATGTCGCCGGCGAAGACCTCGTCGGTGTCCTCACGGTGGTTAGCGTGCATCTCGAGCAAGCGACCGATGCGCTCTTTGTGGCCCTTGGTCGAGTTCAGCACGTACGACCCGGAAGACAACTTGCCCGAGTAGACACGGAAATACGTGAGCTTACCAACGTACGGGTCGGTCATGACCTTGAACGCCAGCGCGGCGAAAGGTGCATCGTCCGACGGGGGGCGCTCAACTTCGAGGTCGGTCTTCAAATCGATACCCTTGACCGCTGCGATGTCCAGCGGCGAAGGAAGGTAGTCGAGGATTGCGTCGAGCAGCGGCTGAACGCCCTTGTTCTTGAAAGACGCGCCACAGGTAACCGGCGTTACCGCACAGGCGATCGTAGCCTTGCGGAGTGCGGCGACGAGTTCGTCGACGCTAATCTCCTCATCGCCGAGGAACTTCTCGAGCAACGCATCGTCGAACTCAGCAGCGGCCTCGACGAGCTCATGCCGATACAGTTCCGCCTCATCGGCGTACTCGGCAGGAATCTCCTCGATGGTCGGGTTGATGCCGTTGTCGTCCTCATTGAAGTGAATCGCGTTCATCGCGACGACGTCGATGATGCCGGTGAACTGATCCTCGGCACCGATCGGGAGCTGAAGAAGCAGCGGCCGCGTCGCGAGCCGATCCTTCATCATCTGTACGACATTCATGAAGTCAGCGCCGGTGCGGTCCATCTTGTTGATGTACGCGATACGCGGAACACCGTACGTATCAGCCTGACGCCACACCGTCTCCGACTGCGGCTCAACGCCGCCGACAGCGCAGAAGACAGCCACGGTACCGTCGAGGACGCGCAAGGAGCGCTCAACCTCGACCGTGAAGTCAACGTGGCCGGGAGTGTCGATAATCTGGATACGATGGTCCTTCCAGAAGCATGTCGTCGCGGCGGACGTGATCGTAATACCGCGCTCCTGCTCCTGGACCATCCAGTCCATGGTTGCAGCACCGTCATGAACCTCGCCGATCTTGTGCGACTTGCCTGTATAGAACAGGACTCGCTCGGTCGTCGTGGTCTTGCCGGCATCGATATGAGCCATGATCCCGATGTTACGGGTCTTGGCGAGAGGGAATCGCTTTGAAGCCATTTAGTATCGTCGTCCTTATCCTGCTTCGACTACCAGCGGTAGTGGCTGAACGCCCGGTTGGACTCGGCCATCTTGAACAGGTCCTCGCGCTTCTTCACAGATGCGCCCGTGTTGTTCGCGGCATCCATGATCTCACCGGCGAGACGCTCGGCCATCGTCTTCTCGCGACGCTTGCGGGAGTAACCGACGATCCAACGAATAGCAAGCGTGGTCGAACGGCGGGAGTTAACCTCGATCGGCACCTGGTACGTTGCGCCACCGACACGCTTCGGCTTGACCTCAAGGGTCGGACGCACGTTGTCCATGGCCTTCTTGAAGGTGGCCAGCGGGTCGCTGCTGGTCTTGGTCTCCATGATATTGAACGCGCCGTAGACGATGCGCTCAGCGACGGACTTCTTGCCGTCAAGGAGAATCTTGTTGGTCAGCTGGGTCACGAGCCGGTTGTTATAAACCGCATCCGGCATTACTTCGCGACGCTGCGCTGCTGCACGCCTGGGCATACTGTCACTCCTCCGCTCACAGTGCCGG
>PHEU01000035.1 GCA_002841295.1 Actinobacteria bacterium HGW-Actinobacteria-6 | reverse complement strand
TACTGCGGATACCTGGCAAGGTACGGGTCGTGAACTTCGGCGAGAGTGGATGCCGGATGGCAGCCGGCGCCCTGGCAGCCAGTCATCCCGGAGTACGTATGAGCCTCAAGGTCGTAATGCTCGGCGAACGTGAAGTGGCAGGTCGCGCAGTCGTCGGTCAGCGTAGCCGCGGTGTGACAAACGAGACACGATGCCACCTGGCCATCGGTGGCACCAATATGGAGCGACGCGATGTCGGTCGCAGGATGACAGGTAACGCACGTCGCTGATACTGCGGGAAGCTTGTGCGCTGTCGTGAAATCAGCGTGCATCGGCGCTGCGGAGGTGGCCGAGTGACAATCGCCCGCAACGCATGAGCGATCCCACGTGCCGAGCGAATCTCGCGGTGTCGGATGGCATGTTGAGCAGTCTTCAAGACCGGACGCCGCATGAACGGCACCAAGGTCGAGCGCATGGCACGAAGAACATGCAATACCACTCTCCGCGCCCTCCGCTGCAACGTGGTCGATGCCGTCGTAGCCGTGGACCTGAACGTTGGCCCCATGGCAGCTCTGACACGTCGGCGTGAATTCGGAAGTGCCAGCATTGGCGGGCGCATGACACGCATCGTTGATACAGCTTGACGGCGTGTTGAGCACCGCCAGGCCATCCGCTCGCTTGATGGTGACCGCGGGGTACTCGGTAGAGCCGTGCGTTCCATGCTCAATCGGCGCTACATGACAGGCATCGCATGTGGCGGCGGCGTGGCACGAGGCGCACGGCACATCCAGCTTACTGCTCATGAACCATGTTCCTTCGCCGGCACCCGTGACAGCATCGCCGAAGAGCTGCTCTACCCACCCCTCGCCAGAGTGGATCTTATGCAGGTCAGCCGGCGAGGTCAGCAGCGACTGAGTGCCCACAAAGAAGCCGAAGTTCGTTTCAAGCAGATCAGCAGGAGCGAGAGGACGGCCGTCCGGAACGTCAAAGTAGAATCCGTCGAAGCCGTTGTGGCAGTTCCGGCAGTCGACGCCGTGATAGTGCGTCGCCTCAAACGTTCCAGCGTACGGAAGCAAGTCAGGCAGGTCAGCGTGACACACCCTGCATTTCTCCAGGCTGACAGCGGGCGGCACGTCGAAGTCCACCCGACTCGTCGTGGCGATACTGCTTGCAACGTCATGGCAATCGACACACGCGACGTTCGACTCATACGGTGGCGCAGGTACATCAGCACCCAGCGCGGGAACCGCGAAGAGGAGCGCCACACTGCACGCGAGCAGCACAATAATCCGGATACGTTTAGTCATAGCCCACACCCACCCTGTCGTAGACAACGGCAAAGCCCCCACGGGATGTACGACCGGTGACTGCGTGTGTCATCCAAAGCAGGAACCAGTCGAACGACCGACCGGTTGCACCACTAGCTCCCCGTCGCCAAGGTGCCCAGATTAAGACGACGGTTCATCGCTTCGGATCGACTTGTGTCTTGCCCCTGCGCGGCCAAAGCCGCAGACACGAAGTGTCGTTCATTATTAGCGAACTTGAGCGCCAAGTCAACGATGTGAACACGCAGAGGGTGCCTGCAGACGGGCTCTGGACGCGCGGCTGAGCGCAGAGTGGGGTATTACCGTGACGGGAGGACAAATGCAGGCCTCGCTCGTCTACAGCAACGCACTGAACGCATACAACCTCGGCTCTGAGCACGCGTTGCGCCCCGAGCGCGTTGATGGCGCCGTCGCCATGATGCGCGCGCACGACCTGCTCGGCGCTGATGGATTGCATGTCATCGAACCTCACCCCGCCAGCCGAGAAGACCTCGAGCGCGTCCACAGCCCGCAGTACATCGACGCGGTGATCCGTGCCTCGGCACCGGGTGCGCCGGATGACCTCACGCACGGTACCGGCGCAGGCGACACACCGGTCTTTCCGGGGATGCACGCTGCAGCAGCGCTTGTCGTCGGCGGGTCGATTGAAGCGATGCGCTCTGTTCTCGGCGGGCGCGACACGCGGTCTCTCGCGATTGCGGGCGGGCTTCATCACGCACACAGCGATCGCGCTGCGGGGTTCTGCGTGTACAACGACCCGGCCATTGCGATCGCTTGGGCGCTTGAGCAGGAACCCAAAGCGCGTATCGCCTACATCGATATCGATGCGCACCACGGGGACGGCGTGCAAGAGGCGTTCTGGAACGACCCGCGCGTGCTCACGGTCTCGCTACACGAGTCCGGACGGTACCTGTTCCCGGGGACCGGTTTTCCCGACGAGCGAGGCGGCCTGCGGGCGCCCGACTCGGCCGCGAACGTGCCGATGCCGCAATACGCCACTGACGCATGCTACGACTTCGCATTCGATGCCGTGGTCGCTCCCCTGGTCTCCCGCTTTCGGCCCGATCTTATCGTGAGCCAGAATGGCGCCGATGCACTGCACAGCGACCCGCTCACATCGCTCGGACTGACGCTCGGCGGATACCGGGTGCTGGTAGAGCGCATCTCGGCGCTCTCGAACCAGCTGTGTGCGGGACGCATTGTCGCACTCGGTGGCGGCGGCTACGACTGGCGAGAGATGGTGCCGAGAGCCTGGACCCTGCTGGCAGCATCACTGCTCGGCCGGGAGATGCCCGCAAGCCTTGCCGAGGATACCGGACCCGCGCTTCGCGAAGGTGCCGAAGCGGTTCTGCTCAGGCGAACACGCGAGGTCGTGGCCGAAGTCATGCGCGGTCGGGAGTACTAGCGGCTAGCGCCTTCGAGCACCGTCGTGCGACCGGTACCGTCGGGCTGGACCGACATGAGCTTCGTAGATTCACCCTGCCAGGCATTGCCCTCTATGAAGAAGAGTCTGCCGTCGCATCCCCAGCACATCGGGTAGTCGTCACGCCTGACTGAGAGGGTCACGGGTGAGCCGCCGCCGGCCGCGTCCATGGCGAAGATGCGCGAATAGCCATCGTCGCCCGCCTCGGCATATGCAAGCCGGTTGCCGTCGCCGCTGGCACAGAGATCCTGGAACGATGCACGTGCACCAGCCTGCGTGCCGCTACGAAGGACGACCGTGCCGCCACCCTTCAGGTCCACCGAGCGAATCTCGGGCTGCGCCAGGTCATCGGCGGCAACCGCGTAGAAGACCCGGGAAGCGCTGAGTGCGATGTCCACGACATAGCCCGTTACCGGGATGACCGTGGTCTTGGCGGAATGCAGAACCACGATGGCCGAGGAGCCATTGCCTGCGATTCTGATGCCGGCGACCACCGCGCCGTCGTTTGATACCGCTGGCGCGGTGCCCGCGAAGATCGCCTTCGCGCCGCTGCCGTCACGCGACACGCGCCGTACGCCGGCCTGCGATCCGGCGCCTTCATACACGCACCACTCCGAGCCGAGCGGCCATTCGGGGATCTCAAGCGCCGACGGGCCGACCTCGGCATGCTTTCCGGATGCGACGTCTACCAGCGTGAGTACGCGCCTGCTCGCGTCAACGTATGCGAGCGTGCGCCCGTCAGGCGACAGCGAGAAGACGCCCGACGCTGATGAAGCCAGGATGACCTCTCCTGTGCCGTCAGGCTTCGCCACACAGAGCTTCCCTGCGCGGCGATAAGCGATGCGACATTCCCTAGTCACCGGAGACGTGCCCCCGCTAGGGGGTGCAGCAGGGGTGCTGTCAGCGATATCCGGAGCACCAGACGCGCCCGCGCTGGCGGTCACATCCGATGAGGCAGCGAACGTGGCGACATCCGAGCCGGGGATGGGCACATAGCGGGCAGAGCCACCCGTCTTCGGCGCGCGGCCAAGGAGAAACCAGGCGCCGATCGCGACTGCGATCACCGTCAGACCCACACCTGCCCAGACGACCAGTTTCCGCCTGCGCTCGATTTGAGCCCACTCGGCATCGCTCGTCGTCTCTGGAGGACGCTCCCCCATCTCGGCTCCCGTCGTGTTAGAGCGCCTCGATGAGCGCGTCGGCGTACGCCTGCGTGCCGACGGCGCCATCCGTGCTGCCAGTGACCGAGCGGCGAATGTCATACGTGACCTTCTCGCCCTTGGCGATGACGGTACGAACGGCGTTCAGCACGCGATCAGAGGCCTCGACCTCGCCAAGGTGCTTGAGCATGAGCATGGCCGAGAGGATCTCAGCGGTGGGGTTAGCCATGTCCTTGCCAGCGTACTTGGGAGCCGAACCGTGAACCGGCTCGAAGACCGCGTAATCGGCACCGATGTTCGCGCCCATCGCGATACCGAGCCCGCCGATGAGTCCCGCCGAGAGATCGCTGACGATGTCGCCGTAGAGATTCGGAAGCACGAGCACGTCCCACCACTCGGGATGCAACACGAGCTGCATGCAGGTTGCGTCAACGATGTAGTCGTCGAACTCGATGCCGGAGTCCTTGTACTCCTCGGCGACCTGACGGGCGACTTTGAGGAAGAGACCGTCGGACATCTTGAGGATGTTGGCCTTGTGGACCGCAGTGACCTTCTTGCGGCCGTTAGCGATCGCGTAATCGAATGCGTAGCGCACGATGCGTTCGGTGCAGGTGATCGAAATCGGCTTGATCGACAAACCGGAGTCCGGGCGGATGATGCCGGCGCCACGGTCGGCTGCGAACTTGATGAGATCGGCTGCGTCCTGCGTGCCCTGCTCGAATTCGATGCCAGCGTAGAGGTCCTCGGTGTTCTCACGCACGATGACGATGTCGATGTCGTCGTAGCGAGCGCCGGAGCCCGGGATGGTGAACGCCGGACGCAGGCAGGCGTACAAGTCGAGCTCTTTGCGAATGGCTACGTTGACGCTGCGGAATCCGCCGCCGACAGGCGTGGTGATCGGACCCTTGATGGCGACCTTGTTCTTGCGGATGGAATCGAGTGTCGACTCCGGCAGCGGCGTGCCGTACTTGTCGATCTGATCGGAGCCCGCCTCGGCGATCTCCCACGCTATGTCTACGCCAGTGGCTTCGACGACGCGCGTCATCGCGGTGGTCAATTCCGGCCCAATGCCGTCGCCGGGGATGAGTGTCACGGTGTGCTTCGCCATGCGAGTGTGCCTCCTGGTTATCGGTACAAGTCCGTCGAGCTTATCTTTGGTGGGTGAGTATACCGCGAGAAGAACCAGGGCGGCGAGTGCCGGGCTGCAGCGGCTTCGTGCACCTATCCCAGTGTGCGTCGCACGTACGGGATACGTAGCAGCACCCATGTGGCCGCCCCGGAGAGCGTGAGCAGCAGCACCGCCGAGAGCGGTATCCACTGCCACGATGACAACGACGTTGCCGGCAGCCAGTCGAGAACGACCCGGCGCAGGAGCGGGTGGATAAGGTACACACCAAAGCTCAGCGGTGCGAGCGGCGCAAGGCGCTCCACGCCGAACAGCCGCCGGTCACGCACAGCTGCCAAAGTGACAACGAACGCCACGAGACCTGTTAGGAAGTACTGGACCATGCGACGGTTCTCGACGATCCACAACGAAGTGCCGTCATGACGAGCCCACACGATAGCAGCAGCGATGCCGAGGCCAGCAAGCAGCGTAATCGGCGCCGCGAAGCGATGCCAGCGACCTGGCGCTACCGGCATATCTGCCACCGCCATGCCGAGCGCGTACGGCAGGAGCATCGACACAAGCGTGCGGTCGAAGACCGCTGATGCTCCCATCCCGAGCCAGGTCCAGAACGGTCCGACCGCAATTCGCGCAGGGCCAAAGACTGTTACGACGCCGAGCGCAACGCCGAGCGCCAGGAGCGCCCGCCTGCGTGCTGGGGTCGACGCCAAGGACGCGACAAGCTGGAGCGAGATGAGCGCAGGTAGGAACCAGAGGTGATACCCGGCCCCGCCGAGTAGAACGACCCGGGTCACCCGGGCTGCGGTCCATGTGACCTCGGGAGTCCTGATCGCGGCATCAACGAGATAGACCGCTGACCAGACCACGTATGTCGGAACCAGCCGGCGCATCCGAGACAGAAGCGCACCGGACGAACCAGAGCGCGACATCGACTGCACGTGCAAATAGCCGCTCACGGCCATGAACATCGGGACGGCAAACCGACCCGATGTGCTCACAAGCTCGGTTAGAAGCGTCGGCGCGACACGCATGCGTGCAGCAGTCAAATGTATCAGTACGACCCCCGCCATCGCGACGACACGCATGCCGTCGAGGGCGGGGTTCCTACTGCTACTAGAGTGCGAATCCGCCATGCTTCTTGAAATGCTCGACGAGCCCGCCGTCTGCAAGCAGCTGTGCCATCACGGGCGGCAGCGGCTTGATCGCGATGTCGATACCCTTCGTAACATTGCGCAGCACACCACCGGCGAGGTCGAGCGAGAGTTCGTCGCCCTCGTCAATGAGGTCGGTATCGCACTCGACGACCGGCAGACCGGTGTTGATGGCGTTGCGGTAGAAGATGCGAGCGAACGTCTTGGCGAGCACTGCCTTCGTGTTGCTGTGGATGAGCACCAGTGGAGCTTGTTCCCGGCTGGACCCCATACCGAAGTTGGTCCCGGCCACAAGGAATCCGCCGTTCGGCTTCACCTTGTTGAAGTACTCGGGGTCGAGCTCCTCCATCGCGTGGACGGCCATGGCCTCCATGTCGTTGGACTTGAACTTGTACTTCCCGCTGATGATGTAGTCGGTGTTGATGTCGTCGCCGTACTTGAAAGCTTTTGCGTTGATCTCCATGGTCTCGTCCTCCCCTTACCCGAAGTACTTACGGGGATCGGTGATCTTGGCCTCGATCACGGACGCGGCCACAGTGGCCGGACTGCCGAGGTAGATGAATGAGTTGCTGTTGCCCATCCGGCCCTTGAAGTTCCGGTTGGCGGTGGAGATGACGTTCTCTCCGTCGCTCGGCACGCCGTTATGCGTACCCACGCACGGTCCGCAGCCGGGTGTAACAAGTGCGGCGCCGGCCTCGACGAGCGTCTGGATGTAGCCGGCCTCGATGGCGTCGAGCAGAATCTGTCGCGATGCTGGCGCCACGATGAAGCGAACGTCCGGGTGCACCTTGCGACCCCTGAGGATGCTCGCAGCGATGGCGAAATCCTCGAGCCGCCCATTGGTGCATGTCCCGAGAACACCCTCGGCGATCGGCGTACCCTCGACCTCTTCGATCGGCGAGACATTATCCACCGCATGCGGCTTGGCGATCTGCGGGCCGATGGTACTCGCGTCAAAAGTGAGCTCACGCTCGTAGATGGCGTCCGCATCCGGATCCTGCGGATTCGGCGTCTTCTCACCCCGGCCCTCGAACCATGCGAGCGTCTTCGCGTCGGCCTTCATAAGACCCGCCTTCGCGCCGAGTTCGATGGCCATGTTGGAGATCGTCATGCGACCCTCAACCGACAGTTCATCGATAACGGGGCCGTGGAACTCAAGCGCCTCGTAGGTGGCGCCATCGGCACCCATCTCGCCCGCGAGATGCAAGATGAGGTCCTTGCTGTAGACACCCGGCTCAAGCGCACCGGTGTAGGTGACCTTGATGCTCTCCGGCACCTTGAACCACAGCTTCCCTGAGGCCATTGCGGCGGCGCCATCAGTGGAGCCCACGCCGGTAGAGAACACGTTGAGCGCACCGTACGTGCACGTGTGCGAGTCGCAGCCGACCATGAGGTCGCCCGGAACAACGTGACCCTTCTCGGGAATGAGCTGATGGCACACGCCCTCGCCCACATCGTAGATGGTCGCGCCGGTGCTCTTCCCGAACTCACGCATGATGGTGTGCAGCGCCGAGACGCCCTCGATCGGGCTCGGCGAACTGTGGTCCATGACGAGTGCGACCTTCTTCGGGTCGAAGACTTCGGTCACGCCCATGTTTGCAAGCGCGCGGATGGCAAGCGGCGACGTGCCGTCCTGACCCATCACAAAATCGACGTCGGCGACGACGATATCGCCCGCGTGGGCATCGGTTCCTGAGTGAGCCGAGAAGATCTTCTCGGCAATAGTCTTGCCAGCCAGGGGAATCACGCTCCTTGTTCTCTGCGATGACACCTACAGTGCGAACAGCTCTATTCGAGGCCGCTATTCATCGTACAGCAGTACTATGACAACGACGTCTGGCGCCGGTCGTGATTCGCGGAGTGCTCAGTGTACGCTACGAGCAGATTGCGAACAACGCGTCGTCGTTTTTGGACAACCATGCTTTACCATGATTGTTCTACCGCAATCCATACATTCCATTGCAGGGAGGAAGCGTGTCAGCAGTTGTTCGCGCAGCCAGATCCGAAGATGCCGCATCGATTGCGGCCATCTACAACCATGCCGTGCTCAACACCACCGCCACCTTCGACACAGAGGTCAAGTCAGCTGAGAACCGCGCAGCATGGCTCACGGATCGGTCGAAGCAGCACCCCGTGATCGTTGCCGAGAAAGACGGCGTCGTCGTGGGGTGGGGTGCTTTCCTCCCGTACTCGGACCGCTGCTCCTACATCAGCACGGTCGAGATGTCCGTCTACATTGACCCCGCACACGTGCGAAGCGGTCTCGGCGGCATGCTCTCGCGCCAACTTCTCGATATGGCGCCGGGCATCGGCGTTCACAACATCTTGTCGAGAATCTGCTCCGAAAACGTCGCCAGTCTCGCAATGGCCGAGCGACTCGGCTTCACAACCGTTGGAACGCTGCACGAAGTCGGCCGCAAGTTCGATCGCTGGCTGGACGTCGTGATGCTTGAGTTCATCACTGAGCCGTCTCAAACGGTGTAGCCCAAACCTGCCGAGGGTACCCTCAAATTGTTGGAACCACCCACCCCGGGAGGTTAGCGATGAAGGCAGTCGTGGATCGAGACCTGTGCATCGGCTGCCGGCTGTGCGAAGACACGTGCCTCGAGGTCTTCCGGATCGGCGACGACGGGATCGCATACGTGATAGACCCCGCTCCGGCACCCGAGCTCTACGGAGACATCCAGGCGTGCGTCGAGCTCTGTCCGGTCGAAGCCATCAACATCGAGGGTTCGTAGAAACTAGACGCCCTCTGCAGCTGTGAGCATGTACAGGCGCTCCACATCGTTGACGACTCGCTCAAGCGCGTGCGCCTGCACGTCCTCGATCGACGCCCGACCGAAACGCTCACGCAGGGGCTGCTCGGCAAGCATCCGCTCAAGTGCCCGCGCCATCGCCTGCTCATCGAACGGCGGGACGATGATGCCGTTCCGGCCCGTACGGGCGATCTCGGGTATTGCAAGCGCGCGTACGCCGACCACGGGCAACCCGGCCGCCATAGCTTCCAGGAGCACGATACCCTGCGTCTCGATCGTGCTCGCGGTGACGAAGCAGTCGTAATCGCGATACACCGAGGCCAGGCGCGATCGATCCATGAAGCCGAGGAAGTGCACCCGTGAAGTCAGGCCTAGCTTCTCCACCAGGTGCTCAAGCGACTTGCGGGCGGGTCCGTCACCTGCAATATCGAGATCAGCACCCGGCAGATCGGCCGCAACCCGCGCGAACGCCTTGATGACCACATCCACGTTCTTCTCGGCTCCGAGCCTGCCAGCATGCAAGATGCGCCCGGTCGGCGCGTAGGACTCTTTACGCGTGACCAAGTCGAGATCGATGCCGTTGCTGATGTGGTTGACCGGCGCCGTCACACCATGTCGCATGAGCTCTCTCTTGAGCGTGAGCGAGGGCGTGACAACCTGATTCGCACGGTTGTAGAGCATCCGGGTGAAGCGCCACGCCACTCGTGCCGTCAGTTCCGGACGGTCCTCGACAACCTCGTCTGTCACGCCGAGCAGCACCTCGAGGACCTCATCCGCACGCTCCTCGATGAGTGCTCTCGACTTGACGATACGCTGCCACGCGCCCGACTCGATCGCTCGCTCAAAGACCATCGAGTTCGCGATGCGGTCCTGCAGGTCATCGATGCGGAGCAATCGCGAGAGCTCGACGTACTGCATGAAATCCGGGATGTACGTGTGGTACGTCTGCACATTCGGCACGCGCAAAGCCCTCGAGGCTAATAGTCCGATTACGCCAATCGAAAGCGGAGTATGAATGTGCACCACGTCGGGATCGAACTTCGCCAACTGGCGCGTCATCGACATGACCGACGGCAAAGCAACGCGTGTCGCCTTGTTGCTGGCAAAACTGAAGCTTGAGTACCTGCGCACGCTAATGCCATCGGGCGGGGTATCGACGTACTGCCCATACTTGGGACAGATGATGAATATCTCGTGGCCGCGAGACGCCAGGATGCGGGTATGGGCGTCGATGCTTGTCACGACGCCATTCACTTCCGGCAGAAACGTATCTGTCACGCACGCGATTCGCACAAGCTCACCTCTTCGCTTTGACCATGTCGACTCTGGTGTACGCGATCCGGAATCCGAGCCGCTCCATATTCCGCTGAGAGTCACTACCGGGATGCGATTCCGTGACCGCAAGCCCACAGCCGGCTTCCCGAGCGATCAGCAGCCGACGACGCTGCATGGCGGTCTGAATTCCACGCCCACGATACTGTGGGAGTGTCGTGTCCGCCGAGAGCCACCCGATACCTTCCCTGATCACAACCTCGCCCGTGCCTGCCGGTTCACCATCGACCCATGCCAGCAACCGGACGATATCATCCTGGTGGGCCACGATACGGCCGAGACGCAACTCCTCATCCGAAGGACCACGCGTCGACGAGAAACCGCAGGCGACCTGCCTGCCCCAGAGCTCGTACTCATCCGGTTCGACGATGCGGATATCTACCGCCGGGTCGGGCTCGGGCAAAATGTCCGAGTCGAGCAATTCGCGCACGAGCACATTCTCAAAGCTGTCCGACACGTAACAGCGGCGGGACAACTCAGCCACAAGCGAAGGGTGAGCGAGGGGACAAACGTTCACGCGCGTAGGCGAACCGTGGGCGTCGTAAAACGCCTCGATCTCGTCGATGTCCTCAGCCGTGACGGCACCGGCAAAGCCGAGGCCAGTGACTTGATTGACAGGGCCGCCGGGATTGCAGAACACGGCACAGCCGCCCGCGACCCAGATCGCCTCCGGTCGGTCCTCGGGGTGCAAGCGCGCCGCAGCAGTCGCGAAGCGCTCATTCTCGGCAGCAGAGATCGATTCGAGGCGTGCAGCCAGAGCCGCATCCGCAAACACAACGGGCATGTTCAGATTCCTTCCGCATCCAACGGCTGTACGTCGGTTTCAAAGTACATGCGGGCCGCCTCAGGCAGGTCGTGATAGTCAACGCCCGAGGTCAGCACAGCCACATCATGCGAATTGTAGGTATCCCAGAATATCGCTGTCTTCCCCGCAAGGTCGCCCGCGCGCGCGTCGGCGATCAGCGCCGACATGGCCTTGCCGGTGTACGTACCCTCAAGCTGCAAACCCTCCTCGGCGGCTGCAAGGCTCACAGCCTCCATACCCGCAGACGTGAACAGCGCGTATTCGTCGCCGAGGAACCCGTCGACAACTTCTACGTTCACTGCAGACGCAAGGTCAGGCGGAATCGCCGCGTCCCCGGCGCGAAGGACGGCGACCGTATCATCGAGCAGCTGGCGGTAGCGCGCGTCGGTCGCTATCTGCGACGGGACTACCGTGACGGCACGCACCAGCGGCGCGATCCCTCCGATAGCCAGACCGAGGGCGATGCCCGCTGCGGTTCCCATCGAACCGAGCGGCACGTAGATAACGTCAGGCGCGGGCACGAGCCCTGCCGAGATCTGCCCGGCAAGCTCAAAGCCGGCGTTCACAAATCCGGCTGTACTGACCGGCGTCGTCCCGCCAAATGGAATCACGTAGGCGGGCATGCCGGTTCGCTCAAAGGCCTCTTGGCTGAGCGCCGCTGCGTCCTCGAGCGCCGCATCGCGGTCCGAATGCATGCGCACGGAGGCGCCCGCCCCGAGATGTGCGAGGAGGTTTCGGCGCACGTAGCGAGCATTGGGCTGCGGCGTGAGCATCGAAGTCACATTGAGCCCCAGCGCGGTGCCGTAGATAGCGGTTGCGAGCGCGTGATTGGACCCAGCCGCACCAAAGGTGATGATGTCTTGCGCGCCACGAGAAAGCGCATCGCCGAGAGTAACCTCAAGCTTGCGCACCTTGTTGCCGCCGTATGGCAGCGCGCTGACATCGTCGCGCTTCACAAACAGCCGCCCCGCACCGATAGCGCTCGCCAGGCGCGGCAACTCATCAATAGGTGTGGGCCACAGGCCAAGCGGCACACGCGAGATGACATCTCTCAGCAGCGGGTAAGCCGAGAACAGCGGGTACGAACTGGATCCAGGCAAGCCCTGCGGAGCGACTACGCGAGCACCCGTCATTTCTTCTCCGTGAACCCGACGACGACCCACGTCCCGGAGCGCTGATCTGTGCGCAATGTGATGAGCCCAAGCTTCTCGGCGTCCTGAAGCAAATCCGAGAACGAACGGTAGCCGTACGACGCCTCTGAGAACTGTGGCTGCTTGCGCTTCATGGTGTCTTTGACCATCGACGAGTACATGACGTCCTTGTTCTCACGCTGCAGAGCCTGAATCGACTCCGTGAGCAGCGCGATAGCGGGGCGCTTGGCCTTTGGGATGGTCGTGTCGGGAACGTCCGGCGCGACCGGCCCCTTGACGATGTCCTCGTAGTAGATGAACTCGTCGCAGTTGGCTGCAAGCAAGTCGCTGGTGGAATCCTTCATGCCAAGCCCGATCACGGACTTGCCGTTCTCCTTCAGCTTGGCGACGAGCGGCGTGAAGTCTGAGTCGCCCGAAACGATCACGAAGGTGTCGATGTGCTCCTTGGCGTAGCAAAGGTCAAGAGCGTCGACTGTAAGCTGGATGTCGGCATAGTTCTTGCCGGTCATGCCGCGCTCGGGGATCTCCATCATCTGAATGCCGAGGTCATGCATGACTTCCCGATATTGCGAGAACCGTCCCCAGTCGGCATAGGCGCGTTTGACGATGACCTTGCCTTTCTCAACCAGACGCTCGAGCACGAGCCTGATATCGAACTGCGTACCGCTCTTTGCGGCTGCGCTCTTTGCGCCCCCGCGCTTGCTGGAGCCGCCCAATCGCTCGTAGCCGAGTGCAAGGTTCTCGAAGTCTATGAGCACGGCAAGGGAATGTGCCTCGTCAGCCATGGTTTCCTCCCGGTTACACCGGACAGACGTCATGTCTGTCCCTCTCTATCATCGTACACCAGCACTACGACAAGAGAGCGACCCAGATGGGGTCGCTCTCGAGTGATGTCGTTCCGCATAGAACACGCTACTGGACAGGAACCGCCTCGCACGTTCCGCACGCTGCCCCGCGTCCGCCCATGCCGCCGCCACCGGAACCACGGCCACCGCCAGCCCAACTCGGCGCCCCGGTCTCATCGGTCGTGACACGCTCGGCAACGCGATCGCTCATCTGAGCGTATGCTACGTCCGCCTGCTCTTGAGTGATCGTGCCATCGGCAACCCTTGCGTCAAGGGCAGCCTTGCGAATCGCGAGCGCCTCGGACACGACTGCGTCGGCATCGACGCCATTCGCCTGGGCTATGTCCGCGGCGGACTTCCCGTCCGCACGCTGTGCCTGGACGTCCTCAACGGAGAGCCCGGTGAGCTTGGCCACAACATCGACCAGACGGCCACCGGCGTCGCGGATGCTCTGGCCCATACGCAGGCCGCTTGCGAGCACGGGATTTGCCGGTGTAGTGTCAGTCGGCGCGGCATACGCAAAGCCAACGCTGCCGAGCACCAGTCCGGCGATCAAGCCGAATGAAACCAGTGCGAGTGACTTTCCTCGTTTCATGAACAGCACCTCCTAGTTAGAAGAGGGTTCTTGAGAACCCCTTACGCTAATGACTATGCTCATCGGGTATGTAGGGCGTGTGAACCGCACGTTGACCTCTCGTGAACGTTCTAACGAATGGAGCTCCATGTCTGCCCATCGTTTCGACCCCGCAAAGCTTGGAAAACTGAACGATGTCGGTCGGCTCGTCGACTTGGACCCTGACGCGATATGGGCGGCGTTCGGAGTGCCCGATGCACGAACCGCAGTCGAGATCGGTGCAGGCACAGGAATGTTCGCGCGTGAATTCGCCGACCGGATGCCCGAAGGACGACTGTACGCCGTCGACTCCGAGCCCGTCATGATCGAGTGGATGCATGAGCACCTCGATCACGACCTACCGGGCGATATCGTAGTGACCGATGCGGACGCCGGTGCGATTCCGCTTGGCGACACGATCGCGGATCTGGTGTACTCGATCAACCTGCACCACGAACTCGATGATCCCACACAGATGCTCGCCGAGGCACACCGCCTGCTACGTCCCGGTGGAACCGTCGCCATCGTCGACTGGAAGCGCGAAGCCACACCCAAGGGCCCGCCTATCGAGCATAGAATCGCCGCCATAGACATCGCAGAGCAGCTCTCGGCGGCAGGATTCGTGGATGTGACAATCCACGACGCGCTCAAGTATCACAGCGTCGTCACGGGGAAAGCTACGGCCTAATCCTCCCAGAGCGGCGGAATCTCGACAGGTTCATGTTCGGGAGCGATACGGCTGCCGCGTCCGACGATCTTGCCTCGGCCGTACTTGAGACCAGTGAGCCCGGTCGCCAGGAATCCGAGCGAACCCGCCCAGAGCCACGTCAGGCCGAATCCCAGACCCAGCATCTCACCGCCGAGCGCGATGAGCATCGCGACCGCGTTGAGCGCCCAGTACCGCCACGCATGCTTGTCGCTCACAGCAACGCCAAGGCGGAATCCTGCGAACCAGCCGACAGCACCGCCGGTTGCGCCGCCAATCAAGGTGAGAATCACGTCCACGTGTGCCTGCCTTCGAGAGGATGCGCCCTATCGTGGCACAGTGAGCGCGAGAGCGTAAGCCAAGTCACAGACATGGGTGCTCACCGCACCGCTGAAGGGGTATTCTATTATTGTGATTCAACGAGCGGGCGAGTATGCGTTCGTGCCGCAAGTCTATGCAAACAAGTCGCATCGTCCGGTCGAAGTCAGTGTCTGGATCCGTCGATGAAGGAGTTAGCATGGCTCGCACACGTACGGTCATCATGGGCGCCGCCGGTCGTGACTTCCACGACTTCCTCGTCAGGTACAAGAGCGACGAGAGCACAGAGATCGTAGCGTTCACGGCAACGCAGATACCGGGCATCGAGGGCCGCACGTTTCCATCCGAAATCGCGGGGCCGCTCTACCCCGAGGGTATTCCGATCGTCCACGAGCGGGAGCTCACTGCGCTCATCCACGAGCGCGGCGTTGAGCGCGTGGTCTTCGCCTACAGCGACATCGCGCATGTCGACCTCATGCACAAGGCTTCCCTTGTGATTGCCGAGGGCGCAGACTTCGTGCTGCTCGGCGCGGATCCGACGATGATCCCCTCCACGAAGCCAGTCATCTCGGTGTGCGCGGTGCGCACCGGCGTCGGCAAGAGCGGCATTTCAAAGCGCGTGATCGAGGGGCTCAAGAGGCGCGGGCTGCGCGCGGTGGACATCCGCCACCCCATGCCATATCGCGACTTGCTCAAGATGCGCGTCGAACGCTACGCAACCATCGAGGACCTCGACGGCTTCGGCGTCACGGTAGAAGAGCGCGAAGAGTACGAGCACCTCGTCATCGAGGGCATCGTCGTGTATGCAGGCGTCGACTACGAGGCGATCTTGCGCGAAGCCGAGAAGGAAGCCGACGTCATCATCTGGGACGGTGGGAACAACGATCTCCCGTTCTACAAGTCCGACCTGGAGATCGTGGCGCTTGACCCACACCGCCCCGGCCATGAGCGTCTCTACTACCCAGGCGAGTCGAACTTCCTACGCGCGGATGTTCTCGTTATCAACAAAGTGAACACTGCCGATCCGGGCGCTGTCGAAGGCCTGCGTGAGATCTCGGGAAAGCTGAATCACGACGCGATCCTCGTGGAGACCGCCTCGACGATCACGCTCAGCGACCCCGACGCTGTTCGGGGCAAGCGCGCGCTCGTCATCGAGGACGGGCCCACCGTCACGCATGGCGGCATGCCGTATGGCGCCGGCGCCATCGCGGCACACGACGCGGGCGCTGCAACGCTCGTCGACCCCCGACCTTCTGCCGTCGGCTCCATCGCAAGCACCCTGACCGCATACCCACACCTCACCGAAGTGCTGCCGGCCATGGGTTACTCGGCAGAACAGCTACGTGACCTGGAGCTGACGATCGCGGAGAGCGACTGTGACGTCGTGATAGTGGCAACGCCGATCGACTTGTCACGGCTGATCTCGATCCCCCACCCGACGGTGCGAGCAACGTACGCCGTCACAGACGCCTCGGAACCCACACTGGACGATATCGTGGATGCCTTCTGTCAGAGGCACCAGCTCGGCTAAAGAGGTCTCGTCGTGGCTGAACCACAGCTCGTCGTCGTCGCGCTCGGAGGGAACGCCATCCTTCGGCGCGGCGATGACGGATCGATCACCCGGCAGTTCACCCGGGCCGATGATGTCATGCGGCATGTTGCCAGGCTGGCCGAGGACGGCAGACACGTGATACTCACTCACGGCAACGGCCCGATCGTCGGCAACATCGTGCTCAGAAACGAAGCCGCTCGTAGCAGCATCCCACCGATGCCGCTCTATATCGCAGATGCGGACAGCGAGGGTGGCCTCGGCCTCCTTCTGCAAATGAGCCTGCACAACAGACTTCGGGAGGCAGGGCTCAAGCGCAGCGTCGTCACTGTCATCACGCAATGCATCGTTGACCGCGCGGATCCCGCATTCAGCAATCCCACCAAACCGATCGGCCCGTACTGGACCCCAGTGCACGCTGCTGAACTCGCGCGCACCGAGGGCTGGGTATTTGCCGAGAATGCCGACGGGTCGCGCCGACGGGTCGTCGCCTCCCCTCGACCGCTCCGCATCGTGGAGGCCCACAGCATCGGACGCATCGCGGCAGCCGGTGACATCGTGATCGCAGCTGGTGGAGGCGGAGTGCCGGTGCTCGAAGATGAAGACGGAATGCTCACCGGCGTCGATGCGGTAATCGACAAGGACTGGGCATCGGCGCTGCTCGCATGCGAGACCGATGCGCTTGCACTCATCATCTTGATGGAAGCCGAACAGGTCTTTCTCGGCTGGGGAACTGCCGCCGCACGGCCCCTCGACCGCCTCACCGTCGCCGAGGCGGATCGCCTGCTCTCATCCGGTGAGCTTGAACGCGGGAGCATCGGGCCTAAGGTTGCGGCATGCGCGGAGTTTGCGCGCGAGACCGGTCGAGACGCCATCATCTGCGGCTGCGGAGTACTCGAAGACGCACTTGCCGGCCGCGCCGGAACCAGGATCGTCCCCTAGCGCTCGGCGCCCCAGAAGCTGACGGCCACCATACCGGGCCCGACGTGCGCACCGATAACAGGACCGACCTCTAGCATAAGTACCTCGGCTGGCGAGAAACGCTCCACCACCATCTGCCGGACTTTCTCTGCATCTTCTGGTGCATCGGCATGACCCACAACAACGGTGCCCACGGGCGTCTCTACGCGCGTGGCCATGATGTCCATGAGCGCCGAGAGGGACTTCTTACGGCCACGGACGCTGCGCTTGAGCGAGAGCTTGCCCTCGCGGTCGAGCAGGAGAATCGGCTTGATGTCGAGCATCGCACCCGCGGCAGCGGCCGCATCCGAGATGCGTCCTCCACGCTTCAGTGACTCCAAGTTGTCGAGCGTGAAGTAGCCGTTTGCACGCATCCGGTTCGCCTCGGCCCAGGAAACGAGCTCATCGGCGCTCGCGCCATCGGCCAGCATACGTGCGGCCTCATACACGAACAGTCCCTCGGCGATTGATGCTGAGAAGGTGTCCACAAGCCTGATATCGGCCTCGGGGTACTCTTCGAGCACCGCCTGCCGCGTAAGGAAGGCACTGTCGAACGTACCGGAGAGCCCGGACGTGAAGCCGAGATAGATAGCCGTGCGACCTGCCTCGGCGGCACTGCGAAAGACCTCCTCGAATACCGGACGCGGAATCTGCGCTGTCGTCGGCTCGCTGCCCTCGCGCATCGCGTTGTAGAACGCGACATGCGGGAACGTCCGGCCGAAGTCGTCCTCACGATCTTCGCCAGCGATCGAGAAAGGGAAATGCAGCTCATGGACATCAAGTGTGTCCACGATCGCTGCAGTGAGGTCTGAGCATGAATCGATTACCAATATGGGGCGGCCGGTCACGGCTGCTCCTTTCAGGCGACTGACTTGTGCATTTCCTTGTCGGTGGAGTAAACGAGACCCGCTGTTGACGGCCCGACGTGCGTTCCGATAACGGGACCGATGGCAATCACCCGCGGCATCACTCCGGTAACGCTCTCGACCATGCGAGCGAGCTCCGTGCCTTCTTCCTCATCGTCGATATGGTGCACGATAGCATCAACGAACCCCTTGGACTCGATATCGGCCTTGAACGCCGCGACAATCTCGGTGAGCGCTTTGCGCTTGGTACGAACCTTGGCGAACACCTCGGTCTTGCCGTCTGCGACCGTGAGAATCGGGCGAATCTGCAGAAGCGTGCCGAGAAGTGCCTGTGCGCCACCCATGCGCCCGCCACGACGGAGGTACTCGAGCGTATCCGGCACGAAGAGGAACCGCGTGCGCTCGATCATCGCCTGAACGGCGGCGACTACCTCGGAGGTACTACCGCCTGCCTCGGCGGCCCGACACCCGGCAAGCGTCGCGAAGCCAAGCTCCATGCAATTCGAGCGTGAGTCCACGACCTCGATCACTGCATCGGGATAGCGCTCGTGGACCATGTCGCGCGCCAGCAGTGCGGTTGAGTACGTGCCGCTCATTTCCGAGGAGAGGAACACCCCGACGACGGCATCTCCACGCGAAGCCGGACCCTCAAATGCCTCCACCAGCACGCTGACGGCTGGCTGGGACGACGTGGGAAATGCCTTCGAGGCCGCGAGCGCGCGGTAGAAGCCCTCAACCATCGGTGTGTCCTCAACGTATTCAACTCCGTCGAGGTCCACCGAGAGCGGCACGACAGTGATACCGTACTGCTCGCGAATATCGTGCGGCAAATACGAAGTGCTGTCCGTGACTATGCTGACCGCCATAGGTCCTCCAGTGCCTTCGAAAGCGAGTACCTTATGTTGGCGGTTCGGGCCCGATGCGTCCAGACGGCGCTGATAGTCAGGCTGACTCGAACACAACGACTCCGGCACCTGAACGCTTGGACGTGTACATCGCGGTGTCTGCCCCGGACAAGACGCGCTCGAAATCCGACGTGGCATCCATTCCCATTAGCCCGATGCTGAGGTCCAGTTGTATACCGTGCCGCTTCGCCATGGCAGCGACCCCGGCACGCATTCGGGCCGCGACATCACCGGCGGCATCAACCGTTGCACCCTCCAGCAGCGCCGCAAACTCATCCCCGCCGATTCTGGCGACAAGGTCCGGCACGCGTACCTGAAGCTGCAGCTCCGTCGCTATCTCGGACAAGATGGCATCGCCGAACGCATGCCCGTACTCATCGTTGCAGGCTTTGAAATCATCCACATCTATGAACAGCACGGTTGAGACCGTGCCTCTGCGGGCGCGCGCCACCGAGCGGCCAAGTGCGCTCTCGAACGAGCGTCGATTTGGCAGATCCGTCAGTGGGTCATGTGTCGCCAGATGTTCGAGCATCTGCTCGTGAATGCGTGCCTCGCTCACATCGACACCGAACGACACAATGTCGAGCTCCCGATCGGCCTCGGGGACTTCGCTATCCATCCATGAGATTGTGCGCTCCTCGCCCGAGTGCGTGAGGATGGGTCCCTCGGAACACCGGCGCAGCGTCCGCGGTCGTACATCATCGACGTCGCACGCGTAGAGCGACCGAAACGCCTCCCAGGCCGCAGGATACCGGTCCTTCGGCACAACCGTCTCAAACCAGTTTGCACCGATGATGTCTGCGCGTCGCCAACCGGTGAGCTGCTCGGCAGCGGTATTGAAAAGCCGCACGTTCCCGACCGAGTCAAGACCGACGACCATCACATTCGCGCTGTCGATCAGGTGCTCCGCGTACTCTTTCTCACGTCGGATGGAATCCTCGGCACGCTTCAAGTCGGTGATGTCGCGGCGAACCCCACAGATTCCGATGACGCGACCATCGGCCCCTAATAGCGGAGAGAGCGTGCTCTGGTAGTAGACCGACCCCCATGGCATTTCGAACCAGCGGTCGAATACCACGGTCTCGCCGACCAGGACTTGCTGGTTCACCTCGTCGAACTCCCCGTATCCGTCTTGCGCCCATACCTCGTCGCACGTCTTACCGAGGATGGTCGTTGGATCGACCGCGTGGCGCTCGATCCAACGACCCCAAAGGCCGTAGTACCTGCACGACAGGTCGAGTACGAAGATCACGTCTTCAAGTGACCGGACGACGGTGTCAAGCAGACCCTCGGTCTGACACAGCGCATCGAGCTCCTCTGACAACCCCGTCACCCCCGCCAGATGGACACTACTTCGTTATTCGCTAACGAATACTCGGTTTCCTGTGTTGCCGCCCGCTGAATAGGCAATTCGGTCAGGCAAAGGCAATTTCAGTGGCAACTGCAACGACCGTTCGTCGGGCGACGAACGGAAAGGTGACCTAGCTTACTCAAGAAGTGCCGCCAGACGCCGATGAAAGACATGTCACCTCGCACAGGAGTCATTATGGTCCACGCGCTCTCAACGATTCCCCTACTTAGACAGAACGTCGACGTCGAAGAAGACCTGATGCACGTCGTCGTGAATGCACGATCACGCGTCGAGGCGAACCTCGCGCTGGGAATCTTGCGCGAAACGGCGAAGGAGCGGGTCTTGGTCGCCGCCCTCAACCTTCGCGAAGTCCTCGATTCGCTCCCCGGCTACCCGTGTTCGATGGCTATCGACGAGATCACTCTCTCGCGAGTTGCAGGCCTGACGAAGGATCGCTCGGCGTGGACCAAGCAGCTCGAAGATGACCCGGATATCACGTTCAGCGTCTCAACCGCGGGCAACTTCTGCTTCGATCTGGTCGTGACGGTAGATGGCAGGCCGATATTCTGGACGCCGCCGCTTGCCGAGGAAGACTTCGTGAATCCCGAGCTGCTCAGCGCGTGCCTCGAGCGCGATGCATTATTGCCAGCAGTCATCGCGCTCACCGAAGACATGGGGCTCGTCTTCAACCCACGCTTCTACATGTCGATCGACGACTGGAATCTCGACCATCTGCAGGAGAGCTTC
>PHEU01000034.1 GCA_002841295.1 Actinobacteria bacterium HGW-Actinobacteria-6 | reverse complement strand
CCGTAGGTAGGCGCGCATCATGCGCTCCCACAGTGCCGTTGCCGCGCGCACGTTGATGCCCTCCGGGTCGAGCGAATACTGGATCGACAGTCCGTCAACCATAGCGATCATGAGCATCGAGAACGGTTCGAGCGTTCCGCGGTCGGGACCGGTCGCAGCGTCGAGCACCTCAAGGACGGTCTCGCGATATCCGGAGTAGAGCTCGGCCACGCGTTTGCGGAGCGACTCATCGCGCAGCGCGTGCGGCAAGATCTCAAGGAGCGGACGATAGTTCGCGATGTCCTCGACGATGCGCTCTTCACCTTCGACGAGCGCGCGCACGCGCTGCTCACCCATCGGAAAGCGGTGGGTCTCGGCGATCAGACTGCGGTTTGCTTCATGTACCAGTGAGTCGAGGAGGGCCACGATCAGCCCCTCCTTGTTGCCAAAGTGGTAGCCGATGCTCGCCTTTGCCTCTCCCGCCTCAGCAGCGATGGCCGAGAGGCTGAGTGCAGCGAATCCATCGCGTTCGAGGACGCGACGGGCACCGCCGAGGATGTTCAGAGCAGTAGGCGGGAGGACCTCGATGGGATCCTTCGCGCTGAGCGAGCCGAGGTGACCCCGTGTGCTGGGGCGTCCCGGACGTCTGCGTGGAGTTTCCGTCACGACTATCTCCTTTGTTTAGTTGACATCCCCAGTATACGCGCTATATTTGATTTGTCCGACCGGACAAATAACTATTCAGCAACACCTGCGTCACCCTCGTACGGCCTTGAATTTGACCGCTTGGACAAATAACTACAGGAGTCCCCGAAGAACATCACGTGCAAAGGAGCGAATCACGGTGGCAAAGCAGACAGTGGTTGTGGCACTCGGCGGGAATGCGCTCCTGCGTCGTTCCGAGCCGATGACTGCCGACGCGCAGCGGGCGAACGTACGCATCGCGGCCAAGGCACTTGCGCCGCTTGCCGAGAAGTACAACCTGGTACTCGCGCACGGCAACGGCCCCCAGGTTGGGCTGCTCGCGTTGCAGGCCGCCGCATACACCGACGTCGAGCCGTATCCGCTCGACGTTCTCGGCGCAGGGACGCAGGGCATGATCGCCTACATGGTCGAGCAGGAGCTTGGCAATCTGCTTCCGTTTGAGAAGCCGCTCGCGACCGTGCTGACGATGACCGAGGTCGATCCCCAGGACCCGGCATTCCAGAACCCGACCAAGTTCGTTGGCCCGTGCTATGAGAAGGCCGAGGCTGACGCGCTCGCTCTCAAGAAGGGCTGGGTCGTCAAACCAGACGGACAGCTCTGGCGCCGCGTTGTCGCTTCGCCCGAGCCGAAGCAGATATTCGAACTCGACCCGATCAAGTGGCTCATCGAGAAGGGCACAGTCGTCATCTGCGCCGGCGGGGGCGGCATCCCGACCGTGTACCTGCCGGATGGCACGCGCACGCTCGTGGGAATCGAAGCCGTCATCGACAAGGACCTTGCGGCCGAGCTGCTCGCGCGAAAGCTCGGCGCTGACATCTTCATCATGGCCACGGATGCCGAGGGCGTGTGCACCGACTGGGGCACCCCGGAGCAGGCCGTCCTCGGCCAGACAACGCCCGGCGAGTTGGCTAAACACGAGTTCGCCGAGGGCTCGATGGGTCCCAAGGTCGAAGCCGCTGTGCGCTTCGTGCGCTCCACGGGCAAGCGCGCGGCCATCGGTCGGCTTGAGGACATCGCCGAGATCGCTGCCGGAAACGCAGGCACCAACGTGGTGCCTGATGGTGTAGAGAAGTAGAAGTAGCAAGCGAAGGGAGAACGCGGCATGGATGTTTCTAGGTTGCCTGCACTGAAGTACTTGAGGGGGCGTCACTACCTCACCGACCTGGACTACACACGCAAGGAACTCGAGGACCTGCTGGTGCTCGCGGTGCACCTCAAGAAGCTGCGCGCCGAGATGCGCCTGACGCCGTTTCTGCCGGGCCGTCACCTCGCGATGATCTTCGAGGCCTCCTCGACCCGCACGCGCGTCAGCTTCGAGAACGGCTTCGCCGAGCTTGGCGGCAATGCGCTCTACCTGCGACCCGGCGAGATCCACCTGCCCGGTCGCGAGACGGTGGCTGACACGGCCGCAGTCCTCTCGCGTATGAACGATGCAATCGAGATACGCTCCAAGAAGAACGAGACCATCAACGAGCTCGCGCGCCACGCGACAGTCCCGGTCTTCAACGGCATGGACAACGATCGTCACCCGGCGCAGGCCATGAGCGACGCATTCACGATCCTGGAGAACGCAGGCAAGGTCGAGGGCGTCAACTTCGCGTACGTCGGCGACGCGGCGCACCCGTGCAACTCGCTCTCCACAACACTTACCAAGCTCGGCGCGAACGTCCGTATCGGCAACGCGCCCGGCTACGAGATGACGCCGGAGCTCCAGGCGACCGCACGCAGGATCGCCGAGGAGAACGGCGGCTCGTTCATGCTCACGAACGAGCCGCTGGAAGCAATCGAAGGCGCCGACTTCGTCTACACCGATTGCTGGTGGTGGACCGGTCAGGAGGCCGAGTACGACGACCGCATCAAGGCGTTCACGCCGTTCCAGGTAAATTCCGACTTGTGGTCGCATACTAAGCAGGAGGCGAAGTTCATGCACTGCCTGCCGGCGATGCGCGGCGAAGAAGTCACCGACGAGATGGCAGATAGTGCCGCGTCGATCATCTTCCCGCAGGCCGAGAACCGCATGCACTTCCAGAAGGCGCTCATGCTTGCGCTCATCGGCATTGACGAGATGCCGGCCGACGAACGCATGCACCCGATCGCGACCGCGCTGCTGTCATGACCGATTACGTTTCTGGAAAGGAAACGAGCATGTCTGAGCAGACCGCACCAGCCAAGAACAAAGTCTTCGGCCTGGCTTCGATGATCTTGTTCTCGGTATCCGCCATCCTCGTTGGCGACACCATCGCATCATCGGCCGCCATGGGCGTCCAGGGCCTTACCTTCTGGATCGCGCTCGGCGTCCTGTTCTTCATCCCGTACGGATTCATCACCGCCGAGCTCGGGGCAGCATGGCCCGATGACGGCGGCATCTACGTATGGGTTCGCGAGGCGTTCGGTCAGAAGTGGGGCACCGTCACTGCGTGGCTCTACTGGGTCAACGTCGCGCTCTGGGCACCGAGCGTTTTCGTGCTCTTCCTCTACTCGGCGGGCGCTGCATTCGGGCTCACGTTGCCGCTGTGGGGCGAGGCGCTCGTCGTCATCGCGCTCATCTGGTTCATGGTGGCCGTTGGCGTGCTACCGATGAAGTACTCCAAGTGGGTTCCAAACCTCTCGGCGGCTGTGAAGATCATCGTGTTCCTGATCCTTGGTCTGGCCGGCGTTGCGGCGGCCATCAAGAACGGAGGGCTCGCCAACAGCTTCGCGCTGAAAGAGTGGATCCCGGTGTTCTCGTTCGACAACCTGAGCTATCTCCCGATCGTCATCTACAGCTTCATGGGATTTGAGCTCATGAGCTCGGTCGGTGACTCGATCCACGATCCAAAGCGTGACGTGCCGAAGATGATCTTCGGTGCTGGCGGGGCGATTCTGTTCATCTACATGTTCGCCACGTTCGGTATCCTCGCGGTCATCCCGGTAGACCAGATCCAGATCGAGACCGGCATCGTGGATGCGCTTCGTCCGGCATTCGAGTCCGTGCTCGGTGCGGCCGCCGGTCCGGTGTTCGTCGTGGTTGCCCTCGGCGTTCTCTTCACCTTCATCGGCAACATGGTGACCTGGTCCATCGGCGCCAATGAGTCCATCGCCGCAACCGGCATGGATGCAGCAGCTCCGGGCGTCTTTGGTCACAAGCACCCCAAGAACGGCACGCCGGACTACGCGTTCTATCTGATGGGCATCATCGCGACCGTCGTTACGATCCTGACCTACGCGCTTTTCGGCGCCAATGAGGGCATCTTCTGGGCGATCTTCTCGCTCTCCTCGGTCGTCTTCTTGCTCCCGTACCTGCTCATGTTCCCGACCATCGTCATCCTGCGGAAGAAGTTCCCGAACCAGGAGCGTCCATACACCGTTCCCGGCGGCAATGCGGGCGCATGGATCTTTGCGGTCCTGTGCGAGCTAGGCGTCCTGTTCACGCTCGGACTGTTCTTCCTGGCTCCTCCGGAAGGCACGCCGCTCGGCGCGTTTTATGCGATCACAGTCGGCGGCACCGTAATCTCGGTGGCTGTTGGTTTCTGGCTGTACGCGCATGCAAAGAAGGCAAAGACGCTGAAGTCCGCCGCGTAGCGCTTGCGGCAACGCACTAAGGAGCACTCAATGGCAACGATAGATAGCACGCCGGGGGCAGACGGGTTCCGCATGCCTGCCGAATGGGAGCCGCACGCCGGCACCTGGATGCTGTGGCCCCAGCGCCCGGACAACTGGCGCAACGGTGCCAAGCCTGCGCAGCGCGCGTGGGTGGAGGTCGCCACTGCAATCGCACGATTCGAGCCGGTCACGATGGGGGTCAACCCCGACCAGTTCGAGAACGCGCGAGCGATGCTGCCGGACTCGGTCCGCGTGGTTGAGATGGGCAACAACGATTCATGGATGCGCGACATCGGTCCCAGCTTCGTGGTGAACGATACGGGCGATGTTCGCCTTGTGCACTGGCATTTCAACGCCTGGGGCGGCCTGTACGACGGGTTGTACGCCCCGTGGGACAAAGACGAACTGGTCCCGAGGAAGATCGCCGAGATCGAGGGCATCGACCGGTATCGCGCGCCATTCGTGCTTGAAGGCGGGTCGTTCCATGTGGACGGTGAAGGCACCGTTATCACCACCGAGGAGTGCCTGCTGTCACCGGGCCGCAATCCCGACCTCACTCGTGAGCAGATCGAGTCGTACCTGGCCGAGTACCTCGGAGTGTCGAAGGTCATCTGGCTCAAGCGCGGCATCGATCCCGAGGAGACGAACGGGCACGTCGACGACGTGGCGTGCTACGTGCGCCCCGGTGTGGTGCTTGCGGGATGGACGGACGACGAGAGCGACTGGCGTTACGAGATCCTTGCCGAGAACCTTGAAATCCTCAAGAACGCGACCGACGCACGAGGCCGGCCGCTTGAGGTGCACACGATGCCGATGCCGAACACCATGACGTACACCGCCGAGGAAACCTCAGGCGTGGATGTCGTGGAGGGCACGCTACCTCGCGAAGAAGGCGACGAGGTGCCGGCCTCGTACGTCAACTTCTATATCTGCAACGGCGCGGTCGTTCTGCCGGTATTCGGCGATGTACATGATGCCGAGGCGGTCGAGATCTTGCAGCGGCTCTTTCCCGATCGAGAGGTCGTGACGTTCCCGGGACGAGAAATCGTGCTCGGCGGCGGTAACGTCCACTGCATCACGCAACAGCAGCCGCGAGGCTGACACGCACGACAAGAGGGCCCTCCCACCAGGGAGGGCCCTCTTCGCTTGCGTGATGCTGAGCCGTCTACACCGCGAGTTCGCGAATCGCTGCCACCACCTCGTCGGCATGGCCCTCCACTTTGACCCTGGGCCACACGCGAGCGATCTTCCCGTCCGGGCTGACAAGGAACGTGCTCCGCTTTGCGGTTACGCCGAGAACCTCTCGTGCGCCGTACGCGACGATGATCGACTTGTCGGTGTCCGAGATCATAGGGAACGTGAGCTCGAACTTGTCGATGAACCGCTGCTGGATCTCGGGTTTATCTGCACTGACGCCCACGACCAGGGCGTTCAGGGCTTCCAGTTCGCTTGCGTGCGCCTGGAAGTCCTTCGCTTCGTGCGTTCAACCGGGTGTGTTGGCGCGAGGGTAGAAGTACACGACCACCCACTTGCCGAGCTCGGTCGAGAGGTCGAACTCGCCGCCGCCTGTCACCGGCGCCGCGATGGGCGGCGCGCTGTCACCAACTGCGGGAATCTTTGATTCGGCCACTGTATGCTCCTCTGGTAGGTTCTTGAAGTATCTACCTCTGCTACGATTCTTATCACAACACTGAGGAGCGACTCTGATGCGCTTCATCATCGACGGACACAACGTGACCATGCGCGACCCGGCCACACGCTCTCTTTCTACCGAGGAGCAGCGTGACGCTCTCGTCCGCAGGCTTGCGGCGCGCGGCGCTCAGCTGCTTGGAGGCGGTGCGATCACGGTCGTCTTCGATGGGCGCACGGCTGATGCCCCTCACACTTCAGGCGCGCTCGAAGTGCGCTTCTCGGCCGAGGAAAGCGCTGACGACGTCATCGTGCGACTTGTGACCGGTGTCGATGGCGTGGCGGTCGTGACCGATGATCGCGGGCTGGCAGCCCGGGTGAGAGCCGCGAACGAGCGAGCGCGTGTGCTAGGGTGTGAAGCGCTCTTTGAGGCGGCTCGCCCGAAGCGTCGGGGCGTGCGATACCCGGCGGCGACCGAGGGCCTGCCGAAGGGCGCGAACAAGATAACCGAGGAGCTCAAGAAGCTCTGGCTGGACGGGGAGTGACATGCTCGGAGTACTTGTGAACGTTGCGGCGATCATCGCGGGCACCGCAGTGGGGCTCATCTTCGGCGGCCTGATCAGCGAGAAGCTTCGCGAGATCGCGTTCAAGGGCATCGGGCTCGCTGTGCTCATTATCGGTATCTCGATGAGCCTCAGCGGCCTCTCCGCCCTGGGCGATTCCAAACTCGGCGAGTTCGCTCCGCTGGTGCTCGTTGGGTCGCTTGTGGTCGGTGGCATTCTCGGCGAGGTGGTCGGTATCGAGCGCGGACTTGAGCGCCTCGGCCATTTCCTGCAGGAGAAGACATACAACATCAAGCTATTTGCGCCCGGCCCTGCCGAGCAGCCGGATGCGAAGGGTCACACCATCGTCGAGGGCTTTGTGACGGCGAGCCTGCTCTTCTGCGTGGGTGCCATGACGATTCTCGGCTCGATCGAGAGCGGTCTGGGCGATCCGTCGCTGCTGTACCTGAAGTCGCTTCTCGACGGCGTGGCGGCAGTGGCGCTGGCGACGACGTTCGGTGCCGGTGTGGGGCTCTCCGTGCTGCCGGTCCTGGTCATCCAGGGCGGCATCGCGCTCGCCGCGACCACCGTTCAGCCGTTCATGACCCCGCCGGTCATCCATGCGTTGCAGGCGGTCGGCGGCGCGCTGATCCTCGCGATCGGCCTCGACCTCACCGACATCAAGCGTCTGCCGTACGGCAACATGCTCCCCGGGGTGTTCATCGCCGCGCTGATCGCGGGCATCTGGGGCTAGAGCGCCTCTCGCCAGCCCGGTGTCTTGAACGCCGAGGGGCAGATATCGTTGAGCGTACAAGCGCCGCAGGCCGGTCGCTTTGCGGTGCAGACCGCGCGGCCGTGGTCGATGAAGCGGTAGTTCACCGCGAACCACTCGTCGCGCGGAATCACATCCATGAGGTCGCGTTCGACTTTGTCCGGGGTCTTCTCGGCAGAGAGCCCGAAACGGTGCGCCAGGCGGAAGACGTGCGTGTCAACGGCGATGCCCTCGACCTTGCCGTATGCGTTCGCGATGACGATGTTCGCGGTCTTGCGCGCAACTCCGGGGAGGCGTAGCAGGTCTTCCATCGTGTCCGGCACGCGGCCGTTGAACTCGGTCACCATCATCCGCGCGGCCGCCATGATGGACTTCGTCTTGTTGTGGTAGAAGCCGGTCGGCCGCACGATCTCTTCAACGTCCAGCACGTCCGCCGAGGCAAGCGCCTCCGGCGTGGGGAATCGTGCGAAGAGAGTCGGCGTCACCTTATTCACGCCAACATCGGTCGTTTGTGCCGAGAGGATCACCGCGACGAGCAGCTGGAACGGGTTCTCGTAATCAAGCGCGACGTGCGCTGTTGGATAGAGCTCTCCCAGGCGCTTCATGACTCTTACGGCGTGCGCTGTGCGATCCACGGGGCTCCCTCGTTGTCGGCGGCTGAGTTGATGGTACCCGAATGCTGACGGCGCGATGTCGGGTTCGTGACGGCTAAGTTCCCGGTAAGTGCCGGTTAAGTACGCCGAGGCATACTCGGCTTGGACCTGGCCCGCTGGGGGGCGAGTCAGGTGATGGGGGACCTCGACGGGCCCTCGGGTGGCCGGGCACCCCCCGTCGGCAACACCTCGGACATGCCTGACCGAGTACGAGGGGGAACCATGAGATTCACGAAAGCTATCGCTGCCGCCGCGATCACGATCGCGATGCTGGCGCAGCCTGCTGCGGCCCTGGCCGCCGGCACCGGCGATGACCCGAGACCGACGAAGAACGTCACGACCGCGCTTGATGCGCGAGTCGAAGCCGAGTTCCGTGCATGGCTGCTCGGGAACCTGCGCTCAGGTGGCGGTATTCAGACGGCGGCAATCGACGCGCCGTACAAGTACTTCTACACGCCGAGTCACATGCAGGAGAAGAACTACTACTGCGGACCGGCGACCGTTCAGATCATCGATGACTACTGGGGCGCTCCGGCGTCGCAGGCTGAGATCTCGAAGTACCTTGGCACTGACACCGCGAAGGCGACCGACTTCTCGCTGGTGGACAACGCCATCAACAAGTTCGCGGGGCAGAACTACGTGTACTACGGGCCATGTACGTCGACGTCTGATTTCAACTACCGGGTCGCCTACGGCCTCGGCACGCGCCTTCATCCGATGGCGACTGACATGAAGATCGACGGCCGCCTGATGGACCGCTACGTATTCAATCACGCCGGGCACATCGTCCCGATGGAGGCGTTCGACTGGAGGTCCATGGTCATCCGCCTGAACGATCCCTACGACGAGCGAGACTGGCTGGCGGGCGGCGGTGCGACCGGTGGGCACATGACGTATCCCGCCAAGCAGATATCTGACTCTGTCATGGCGCACTTCCGTAGGGCGGTCGTGTACTAGGTCTTTGCCGGCTGCGGGCCTCACGGGCTCGCAGCCGGTTCTACATCCAGAAGGGGGACGTGATGGGGCGCTTGAGGGGATTTGCGGTTGTGGCCGCGTTGGGTGTGCTGGTGCTTGTCGGGGGGTGTGCGCAGGCGGGCGCACGCGACGGCGTCGGTGCGCCACAGACGGCTTCGTCGGAGACAACCGGAGTGGTGTATGCGAAGGTGATCGACTCGACCGAGGGAACCGCGCCGGCTCTGACGTATCGCGAGTACAAGGTGCCTGGGTGGGGGTCACTCGAGGGGTACGGCGAGCGGCTCGCCACGATCTCCTACTCGCCGCAGGTACAAGGAGACCCCACGCGGCTGCGCGTGCTCGATTTCAAGACTGGAAAGTCACGGGAGATCGTCTCTGAGGGCGTCGCCTTCAAGGACGGATTCGACATCCTGGATGTCTGGAGCTCAGATGAGTGGGTCGCATGGGAGGAGCTCAAAGGCAACGAGCAGGCGGCCCGATATGAAGTCCAGTGGAAGCTCTATGTAGCCAAGCTCGACGCTGAAACGCTCACGTGCGGCAAGCCGGTGCTGGTTGATGAGTCCGAGGTCTCGATGCACTCGCGGCCGATCTTCCGGTTCGACGGAGATGTTCTGTACTGGATGACGAACAGCACGCCAAATCCCCGGCAGGAGGGGACGGTGCATGGCGCGATAGTGAAAGCTCGCGATCTCAATACGGGCACTGTGCGGACGATCCGTGAGACGGCAAAGCACTTCGCGACCATGAGCGTGGGTGACGGCAATGTGATCGTCGCCGAGGAGGGCGCCAAGTCGTATAGAACCACTATTCGCGTGATCGATCCCGCGACGAGCCAGGACACGTGGTCGCTCGACCTCATTAATGAAGACATGGTCACGCACTTCCCACAGGTCCACGACGGCTCGATCGCATGGACGGCCTACACGCACGACACAATCAGCTACCCGGATCTTCACTATCGCGGGCAGGACGGTGTCACGCACTTCGTCCGCAAGGGAACGCAGAATCCGATGCACGTGGGCAAGTACCTCTTCTTCGGCGGCATCCATATCGTTTCCCGGGGCATCAACATGAAGAGGAATCTCAACATCATCGGCGGCTACGACCCCGCGACCAACACGACATTCACCGTGATCGATGGCGAGGACGATGTGAGCTGGCACATGCAGATGGGGGTCGGGTACCGCGAGGATTCGTTCGTAGTCTCAGCTGACCTTGCACCCGACGCGCCAGACCCGGAGGCCGCAGCGAAGGCTCCGATGCTCATTCGCAAGTACACGCTTTCCGAGAGCTAGGCCGTCACGTTGACCATGCGAGTGCGGGGTCGTAGACTTGTGCGACCCCGCACCGGTCTCCGGTTGCGGGCTTTCGTGCTGTTCGCAACACCGGAGGTCACTTGTGTCATTGCTCTCACAGATCCTTCCCGCGCTCGAGCGTGAGCCCGCGCTTGCTCGTGTACGTGCACTTCTTACCGATGGCCGGGACGCCACCGTTGCGGCGAACGCACTGGTGCGGCCTCCTGTCATCGCCGCCATGCTCGACGGCCGGGAGAACCCGGCGCTCGTCGTAGTAGCCGGCGAGGAAGCTGCCGAGCGGTACGCTCGGCTCCTGCGTGCATACCTGCCCCGTGAGCGTGTGATTCGGCTCCCGCTGCGCGAGGACATGCCGTGGGACACAACGGCACCGAACCTTGAGGTCGTCGGCGCCCGCGCCCGCGCGCTCTACTCGCTCGATCGCGGCCGTCCGGTCGTGGTGGTCGCGAGCGCACGCGCGCTCATGCGCGTGCTACCTCCGCAGGGCTCGCACGTCTTCGAGCCGCTTGTGCTCACCGTTGGCGGTTCACTCGACCTCACCGAGGCGGCCGACCAGCTTGCCCGCATGGGATATGAGCGAGTCGACAAGGCGACCGAGCGCGGTCAGTTCGCCGTTCGCGGCGGTACGCTCGACGTGTTTGCTTCGGATTCAAGCTTCCCTGTTCGCGCGGAGCTCTTTGGCGACGAGGTCGAATCCCTCAAGCGTTACGTCCCGACCACCGGCCAGACCATCGGTGACTCGGAGACGATCGAAGTCTTCCCGTGCCGCGACATCATGCTCGGCACGCGCGCCGCGCAGGGCATCCGCAGGGCGCTCGAGAAGAAGGCCAAGGAAGACGACGCGCTCACCTACGACCTCGATCGCGTCGACGAAGGCATCTACTTCAACGGCGTCGAGCGGTTCCTGCCGCACATCTACAAGTCCGCCGGCGCGGTGCTCGACTACGTGCCGCCGTCGGCGCTCATCGTGGTTGCCGAGCCGCGCTCGCTCTTCGACGACGCCGCGCGCTACCACGACGAGGTCCTCGCGAAGGCGAAGCTTGCCGAGGCCAGCGCGACCGGGCTCTTCCTCGGCCCGGCGGCGCTTGATCTTGGCTCGCGTCAACGCCTCACGCTGCTCTCGATGCTGCGCGCAGGTGGCGCAGTCGATGCCGAGATAACATCACGTCGTCCGGACGTTGCCGGCGGCGAAGACGCGTTCTCGGGCGGCGTGCGCGCGCTCTTGTCGAGCGGCTACACCGTCATGGTCGCCGCGCGCGATCATCGTTCCCGCAGGCGCGTTCGCGATGCGCTCACGCAAGCTGGACTCTCGGTGGTCGACCTGGCGAACGAGCCGGGCACGGCGGTCCCACGCGGGGCCGTCATCGTGCTTGAGGCCGAGGTGCCCTCCGGATTCGTGCTCGCCGGCGCGCACCTGGCGGTCGTGAGCGTGGATGACGTGTACCCGCGCGCGACGAAGGGCCGCGGTTCACGCTCGGCAGATGATCCGACGCGACTCACGTTCTCATACAGCCCCGGCGACTACGTTGTGCACGCCACGCACGGCATCGCGCTCTTCAAAGACGTCGTCCGCCGAGAGGTGCTTGGTGCCGAGCGGGACTACCTGCAGCTTGAGTACGCCAAGGGCGACAAGCTGTACGTCCCGGTCGAGCAGCTGGACCGCGTCACCAAGTACGTGGGCCCCGACGGCGGCTCACCGCGTGTCACCAGGCTCGACACTGCCGATTGGGCGCGCGCGACCGGCAAGGCACGCAAGGCCGCCAAGAAGCTCGCGTTCGATCTTGTCGACCTGTATTCGCGTCGCGCGGCGGTCACGGGTTTCCCGTTCTCGGTAGACACGCCCTGGCAGCTTGAGATGGAGGCGTCGTTCCCGTATGTGGAGACGCCCGATCAGCTGGTGGCGATCGCGGATGTGAAGGCCGACATGGAGTCGGATTCGCCGATGGACCGCCTGGTGTGCGGAGACGTTGGTTACGGCAAGACCGAGGTCGCGCTGCGTGCGGCGTTCAAGGCCACGCAAGACCAGAAGCAGGTCATGATCTTGTGCCCGACCACGATTCTTGCGCAGCAGCACTTCACGACGTTCTCGGAGCGCTTTGCCGCGTACCCGGTACGAGTCGAGGTGCTCTCGCGATTCCGTAGCAAGCAGCAGCAGGCGGTCGCCATCGAAGGCTTCACCAACGGCACGGTCGACATCCTCATCGGCACGCACCGGCTTCTCTCGGCAGACGTCACTCCGAAGAGCCTGGGACTCGTCGTCATCGACGAGGAGCAGCGCTTTGGCGTGGAGCACAAGGAGCACATCAAGCACCTGCGCGAGCAAGTGGACGTCCTCACGCTGACCGCGACACCGATCCCGCGCACGCTGCAGATGTCGCTTTCCGGCGTCCGCGACTTCAGCGTCATCGACACACCGCCGCCAAACCGCTTCCCGGTGAAGGTGCACGTGGGCGAGTACGACGCGGATGTTGTGAGCGGCGCCATCAGGCGCGAGCTTGAGCGCGGCGGCCAGGTCTACTACATCTCCAACCGCGTGAAGAGCATCGACGACGCCGTTGACCGCGTGCGCAAAGCGGTGCCCGAGGCACGCATCGGCGTGGGCCACGGTCAGATGTCTGAGACGCAGCTCGAGCGCGTGATGGAGAGCTTCGCGGCCGGCACGATCGACGTGCTCGTAGCCACCACCATCGTGGAGAGCGGCATCGACAACCCGCACTCGAACACGCTCATCATCGAAGACTCGCAGCGCCTCGGCCTGGCGCAGCTCTATCAGCTCAAGGGCCGCGTTGGCCGCTCGCACGCCCGCGCGTTCGCGTACTTCATGTTCCCCAGCACGGTGAGCCTCACCGACCAGGCGTACGAGCGCCTCGCCGCCGTGCAGGACAATGCGGAGCTTGGCAGCGGCATCAAGATCGCCATGCGCGACTTGGAGATCCGCGGCGCCGGCAGCCTTCTCGGTGCCGAGCAGAGCGGCAACGTGAACGCCGTCGGTTTCGACTTGTACGCGCAGATGTTGCGCGAAGCCGTGGCCGAGACGCGCGGCGAGCCGATCGTCGCGTACCCGGAGATCAAGGTCGACCTGCCGGTGAGTGCGTTCATTCCCGAGGAGTACATCGCCGACGTGGACGAGCGCGTGCGCGTCTACCGCCGCCTCGCCGGTGCGATCACGCCCGAAGCAGTCGAATCCGCTGCCGCCGAGATGGCCGAGAAGCACGGCGCACCGCCGCTTGCAGCACGCGAGCTTGTCGCGGTTGCGCGCATCCGTTCGCTCGCCGGTGAGATCGGCGCAACGGCAGTCTCGCTCGTCCGTAAGCGCGTGCGCGTGCAGCCGGTCGAGTTCACCGACGAGGAGCGCGGGCGTGTCGCGGTACACGGCGCAATCTTTGAATCACGTGGGAAAGCTGTGCTCTTTGCGCAAAGTTATGAAGAGTCTGCGACGAATGCGGCTCTGCGTGCGCTCGGTGCTATACTCTCGGCAGTCCGTTAACCAACGGCGCTTAGGCGTCGTTTGAGCTGGTTCCGATCGAGTGATTCGCTGCCGAAGCGCAGCGGTCGCGCATAAGGAGGAAACGCGTGAAGAAGATGACCCGCATCGCGGCGGCAGTGCTGTCCGTCGCGCTGATAGCCTCACTTGCAGGCTGCGGTTCCAAGAACGTTGCGACGGTCAACGGGACCGGCATCAAGAGCGATGAGTTCGAGGCCCTCGTAGCTGCCGCGCAGAAGCAGGATTCGACGGTTGCCTCGGCCACGGCCGGCAGCCCCGAGCTCCTGAACTTCCGCCGCCAGGTGCTCGATAGCATGATCGAGAACGAGTACGTCCGCCAGGACGCCGCCAAGCTCGGCCTCAAGGTCGAGGACAAGGACGTCACGGCGCAGCTGGAGCAGATCAAGGCCGGCTTCCCGGACGAGGACACGTTCAACTCCACGCTTGAGGCCTCCGGCATGACGCTCGATCAGCTGACCGGCAGCATCAAGGACCAGCTGACCTACCAGGCGCTCTACGACAAAGTCGCACCCGCGCCCGAGCTCTCCGATGAAGAGATCAAGGCGTACTACGACGAGAACAAGGCGCAGTTTGAGACCGCGGCCCAGTCGCAGCTCTCTCACATCCTCATCTCGGTGTCCGCGACCGCAACGGCTGATGAAGCCGCCAAGGCCAAGGCCACTGCCGAGAAGGTTCTCGCCGAGCTCAAGGGCGGCGCTGACTTCGCCGACCTGGCCAAGGAGTACTCCGGGGATCCGGGCTCCAAGGACACCGGTGGCGACCTCGGCTGGTCGAGCACCGACTCCTACGTGCCCGAGTTCAAGGCTGCGGCTGACAAGCTCAAGAAGGGTGGCATGAGCGGTCTCGTGAAGACCGACTTCGGCTACCACATCATCCTCAAGGTTGACGAGAAGCCGGCAGGCGTACAGTCGCTGGAGGATGCAACCGACACGATCAAGAGTTCGCTCGAGCAGGAAGCCCGTGGCGCAGCGTTCACGGAGTACCTGGCCAAGCTCAAGGCGGCCGCCAAGATCGAGATCCTCGACAAGGATCTCGCGGCAGTCAACCTGGACGGCCCGAGCGGTAGCTAAGACCAAGAGGCGAGTGGAACACGCGGGGGGCGCCGTGGGTTCGATAGCGATCGTTGGCCTGGAACATGACGCGGGGGGCGCGCTCGATGAGCGCGCCACCTCACGTCTTTCCGGCGCCGATACCATAATCGTCGCGACTGAAGACGGCGCGGCCGCTGAGGCGGTGCGCCGTCTTGGCGTTGCCGTTCGCACGTACGCCGATGTCGGCCTTCCGGCTGAGGCCTCGCCTGCGATGATCGTCGAGGCTGTGCTCGGCCTGGCCGAGCAGGGCAACGTTGTCCTGGCGACCGTGGGCTACCCGTTCCTGCGCCCCGGCGTGGTCTCCGGGCTGCTCGCGCGTGCGGCAGACGGCGTTGACATGTACCCCGCGTCATCACCGCTGCAAGTCCTTGTGCTTGCACTCGATTTGGACCTCACCGCCGATGTCGACATCATCGACGCGAAGAGCCTGCCGGGCGCGAGCTTCTCGCGCGACACGCACCTGGTCGTCACCGGCATCAGCAACGTGCTCGTGGCGCGCTCGGTCGCCCGCAAGCTGCGCGAGTACTACTCGCCGGAGCACACCGTCGTCACCACCGGCTGCCTGGAAAGTGGCGGCTTCGACTTGCGGATGCACACCCTCGGCGAACTTGAAGAAGTCGCCAGCGCCTGTCGCGACACGGCGGTCTTTGTGGCGCCGTCGCGCATTCCAACGCCGGGTGGCTTCGACGAGCTTGTGCGCATCATCGCGGTATTGCGCGGCCCGAACGGCTGCCCGTGGGACCGTGAGCAGACGCATGAAACGCTCGGCAAGCACATGGTGGAAGAGGCGTACGAGGCCGTCCACGCAATCGAACAGGGCGACTTGCGCGAGCTGGCAGACGAGCTTGGCGATGTGCTGCTGCAAGTCGTGCTGCATTCGCAGATCGGTGCCGAGGAAGAAGCGTTCAGCATCGACGATGTGATCGCCGGCATCATCGCGAAGATCCGCCGCCGTCACCCGCACATCTTCGGGAGCGTTCGCGCCGACACCGCCGAGGAGGTCCTGCGCAACTGGGACGAGATCAAGCGCGGTGAAAAGGCCGAGGCGGCACCTGAGGGCGAGACGCCGGGCGTGCTCGCGGGCATCACGCCCACGCTGCCGGCGCTCATGTACGCGCAGAAGATCTCGCGCCGCGCCGCCGGTGCGGGCTTTGAGTGGGAGCACATCGACGGTGTGTGGGATAAAGTCGCCGAGGAGATCGCCGAGCTCAAGGAGTGCGAGCCGGGGAGCCCGGAGGCCGCCGACGAGGTGGGCGATGTGCTCTTCTCGGTCGTGAATGTGGCCCGGCACCTGGGGATCGACAGCGAAGACGCGCTGCGCGGGACGTGCCTCAAGTTCATGCGACGCTTTGAAGATATGGAGTCACAGGCCCAGCGTGATGGCCTCGACATACGCGAAATGGACATCGACGCGCTCGAGCAGTTCTGGCTCGAGGCGAAGCGGAAGGAGCGGGAATGAGCTACATCACCGACGTACTGGCCCGGGAGATCATGGACTCGCGCGGCAATCCGACCGTTGAGGTCGAAGTAGTGCTCGACGACGGCAGCTGGGGCCGCGCAGCGGTGCCGAGTGGTGCCTCGACCGGCGCGTTTGAAGCCGTCGAGCTGCGTGACACCGACAGCGCGCGGTATCTCGGCAAGGGTGTTCTCACGGCCGTGAACAACGTGAACGACATCATCGGGCCCGAGATCGTGGGTATGGACGCGAGCGACCAGCGCGGGATCGACAGCTTCCTCATCGCGCTCGACGGCACGCCGAACAAGGCGAACCTGGGCGCGAATGCGATCCTCGGCGTATCACTCGCCGTGGCGAAGGCCGCTGCCGAGAGCTGCGAGCTCACGCTCTACAGCTACATCGGCGGGGCGAACGCGCACGTGCTTCCGGTGCCGATGATGAACATCATGAACGGTGGCGTGCACGCGGATAACAACGTCGACCTGCAGGAATTCATGATCATGCCGGTGGGCGCTGGCAGCTTTGCCGAGGGCCTGCGTATGTGCGCCGAGATCTACCACACGCTCAAGGGCGTGCTCAAGAGCCGCGGGCTGGCAACGGCCGTTGGCGACGAGGGCGGCTTTGCGCCGAACCTGGACAGCAACGAGGACGCGCTCAAGGTCATCGTCGCGGCGATCGAAGAGGCCGGCTACACCCCGGGCGAGCAGGTACGCATCGCGCTTGACCCGGCGTCGACCGAGTTCTACGACGCCGACCGTGGCGTGTACATGCTGGCCGGCGAGGGCCGCGAGCTAACGAGTGCCGAGATGGTCGCCTACTACGAGGACCTCGTGAGCAAGTACCCCATCATCAGCATCGAAGATGGCATGGCCGAGGATGACTGGGACGGCTGGAAGCTCATGACGGATCGCCTCGGCACAAAGATCCAGCTGGTCGGCGACGACCTGTTCGTGACGAACACCGAGCGCCTCGCGCGCGGCATCGCGACCGGGACGGCCAACAGCATCCTCATCAAGCTCAACCAGATCGGGACGCTCACCGAGACGCTCGACGCGATCGAGATGGCTCACCGTGCGGGCTACACCGCAGTCATCAGCCACCGTTCCGGCGAGACCGAGGACACGACGCTCGCCGATGTGGCGGTCGCCGTGAACGCCGGGCAGATCAAGACCGGCGCGCCGGCGCGTTCTGACCGCGTGGCCAAGTACAACCAGCTGCTCCGGATCGAAGAGGAGCTCTTTGAGAGCGCAACGTACCCGGGCATGGCGGCCTTCGGGCGCGTGCAGGGGTAACGAGCGAGAGATATGCGAGTGACGAAGGGGCGCCTGCGGGCGTCCCTTCTTGCGTGCGGGCGCAGGTCGCGGCGTCATTTGGTGCTATCCGCAGCACGCCTGCTGTCTTACACTTCCTTCTAGCATCAAGTCGCCCCCGATGGCGCAATCGGTCCGGCCTCACCCGCAACGGCTCAAGGAGCAAGAATGACCGGACGAGCACGACTCCTCTGCACGCTCACGGTCGCCGCAATACTGTGCAGCAGCGCGGCACTTGCATTCGCGACTCCCATCGCGCGTCCGGACGGACGCCCGCTTGAGGAGACGCGCTTCCTATCACCGACCAACCAGTACAACGAGTGGTTCGGCGACTCTGTGGCTGTCTCGGATGACACGATGGTCATCGGCAGGGCAGCCAGTTCCGGCACCAGCCCATCCGTGTTCGTTGCGGCCGCCGAGGGCGACGGCTGGGGCCCGCTCGTGCAACTCCCTGCGACGCCCGGCATGTATGGGGCGCTTGGCCGAGCCGTGGCGATTGACGGCGACTACATCGTGGGCGGCGCTCCCAATGAGAACCTCGCGTATGTGTGGCTTCGGACCGATGGCGTCTGGGCGCTCCAGGCAACGCTGAGCGCACCCGGGATGTCCTATTTTGGCAAGGCCGTGGACATCGAAGGCGACCGCATCGTGGTGGGCGGCATAAACGGCGCGACCGTGTTCAAGCGCACCGGCACGACCTGGGCGACCGAGCAGGTCCTTCCGGGCAGCTCATGGTCCGGCGGCTCCGTGTCGCTTTCGGGTGACACGCTCGCAGTCGGCAACTCGATGGACTGGGGCACCGTCACGATCTTTACGCGAACCGACACCACATGGACCGAGGAAGAGACCATCACCGAGATCGGCGCCACCGACCTTGCGCTTGAGGGCGACGTGCTAGCGGTGGGCACCGGCGGCAGTGTGGAGATGTTCGAGCGCGGGGAAGCGGGCTGGGAGTGGACCGACTCGGTGTACTCGGAGATATGGAACGACGAGACCAACCCTTGCTTCGGCGATCGCGTGGCGCTTTCCGGCGACCGGCTCGTGGTGGGCGCGTACCTCGACAACATCCAGGACCTGCAAAACGGTGCGGCCTACCTGTTCTGCCGCACCGCCGACGGCTGGATCGAGGACTCGCGCTGGGATCCGCCGTCGGACGACTTCGGCAACGACGTCGCGGTTTCAGGCGACTGGGTCGCCGTGGGCACGCATGGCGAGGGCACCGGCGGCGCGGCGTACGCATTCCCGATCGACGGCGAGTATGTGGTGCCTCTGTGGGATGACGGCATCGGGGGCATCGCGGCGCCGGGCGTGCTGCGCAACGACTTGGGTGCATGGCTCTCGGCGGAGCTTGTGAGTGACGCGGTGCATGGAACCGTCGAGCTTGCCGAGGATGGATCGTTCATGTACATGCAGGACGTGGCGTATGAGGGCGCGGACTCGTTCACGTACCGTGTGTGGGATGGTGTGGCGTACTCGGAGCCCGCGACGGTGCAGCTGACGGCAGTGCAAGCGTCCTCTGAGATCGCTGGTACTGACCGATTTGGCACGGCCGTGGCGGTGAGCCAGGAAGCGTTCCCCGACGGTGCAGACACGATCGTGATCGCGACCGGTCGCAACTGGCCGGATGCCCTGGGTGGATCGTCGCTTGCGGGTGCGCTCGGCGGGCCGATCCTGCTTGCGGACACGAACATCATCCCGTCGGTGGTACGCGCGGAGATCACGCGACTCGCGCCGACATCGGCCATCATCCTCGGCTCGACATCCTCGCTCGGCTCGGGCGTTGAGTCGCAGCTGAAGGCGCTCGGCGTGCGCACCGTGCAGCGACTCGGCGGCAAGGACCGCTACGCGACGGCACAGCTTGTGGCCGAGGAGACCATCGGCGTGATGGGCCCCGATTGGGAGGGCACAGTGATCGTGGCGACCGGCGCTGGTTTTGCCGATGCGCTTGCGGGATCACCGATTGCGGCGTACACCGGTTGGCCGATCTACCTTGCGAATCCGCGGGGTTCGGCCGGGGCATTTGCCGAGAAGCTTGCCGAGACGGGAGCGAACGAGGCGGTCGTTCTTGGCGGGACGAGCTCTGTGTCGAGTGCGACGTTCAATGCGCTCGATTCGGGGCTGTGGCTTGGCGCGACTCGGCTGTGGGGCGCCAACCGCTACGAGACTTCTGCCGAGATCGCCGAGTTTGGCGTGAGCGAGCTAGGGATGAGCTTCGACGGCGTGGGCATCACGGTGGGGACGAACTTCCCCGACGGACTCGCCGGTGGCGTGCTCTGCGGCCTGCAGGGAAGCGTGATGCTGCTCACTGACGGCTCAAGGCTGAGCCCGGCCACCGAGGACACGCTCTGGTTCCATGCCGACGAGATCTACACGGTGACGTACCTGGGCAGCACGGCGAGCTTGAAGCCGGCAGTGCGGGCTCAAGTGAGGGCCGCACTCGAGTAGGGTCTCTGCCACGTTGTGATCGCAGGTGGAAGGCGCGCGGTCCTCTCGGCACGGGGTTCGCTGGGGGTCGGGCCATGAAACTCATTCGCACAATAGTCGTGGTCTTGATGCTCCTGGCGATCGCCGGAGCTGGCTCGACCCTGCCCGGAAGGGCGAGCGCCGTCCCGCTTACCGCGTCAGCGCACGTTCCAGAGGGGGGAGGAACTGATGCCGTACGCGACCCCGTTCGAGCGGAGGCGGCGCTCAAGTCGCTTGCAGCCCGGTACCGGTATCTGGACGATGTCACGATCACGTTCGGTCCGACGCCGGCAGGGCAAGAAGCTGTTTCCTACTACACCGAGGGCAGGATCGTCATCAACCCTGCCCACACGGTCGATATCGAGACCATTCTCAACCACGAGATATGGCACATCATCGACTGGCGTGCCGACGGCCGACTCGATTGGGACGAGTACGTGCCGCCAGCGTCAGCCGATGACTACCTCAAGCGGTAGAGCGAGGCCGCGTTAGTGTAGAACGCTGTAGTACGGAAGTAGCGATGTGCGCTTGATGTCGTCGAGCGTCGTGTACGCCGCGTAGGGCTCGTCTTTCACCACGCTGTAGTACGCAAGCAGCGATGTGCGCTTGATGTCGTCGAGCGTTGTATATGCCGCATACGGTTCGTCCTTCACCACGCTGTAGTAAGGGATCAGCGACGTCCGCTTGAACTCCTCGGCGGCTGTGTATGCCATCGCCGACGCGGCGAATACGAAAACGAGCGTCAGCACCAACCCGACCACCACGATCCTTCGGGTAGAAGTCTTCATTTTGCACACCTCCTTCTACAAGGCTCATTCAGGTTGTTGCCACGTAATCTGAACGCACGGCGAACAACTCCGTAACGGTGGGTAAATAGCCGCTAGAGGGGTGGATTGCGATGTCATCGAGCGATGACAGCAACGGATACCGGCTGTGCGTGCGGTCCCACGAACATGTGGTGACCGTTGACGGGTGCGAGGTGCCGCTCACGCCACGCGAGTACGCGATCATCCGGACGCTCTACAGCCGGCCCGGTTGGGTCTTTTCCGCGCTGCAGCTGGCTGGCGATGCGGACGATTCCGACTATGCCCCGGAGTCCGTAAGCGTGCTGGTGTCGCGTCTGCGCGGCAAGCTGGCGCGCGCGGGGGCACCGGATGCTATCGATACCGTGCGCGGCTTCGGGTACCGCCTTAAGGCGTCCGCATGCGAGGGCGAGGCGTCTGGCGAAGAGACTCCGGCCGAGTCGGACAACCCGCTTCGCGACGCGTCGTGGCAGCTCCAGGAGGCGGTGCTTGCGGTCGAGCATGCCGGCACCGAGGAGGATCGCCAGGCCGCAGTCGACGCACTTGAGGCCGCCCGGCGCGCTATCGAAGCCGAGCTTGAAGACTGAGCGGCGTCGCCTGGGCACGTCGGTCGATCTCCTCCAGCGCGCCGGTACGCTCCTGGTCTGACATGGTCGATGAATTCATCCGCCGTTCGTCGCCGAGAATCGACAGACAGCGCCGGTCTTTGCCCCGCCCGTCAGCCTGAGCAAGTCTGAGCGCATCTAGCCGCACCACGCGGGACCCCAAATGCGTATACACCTTATGTATCTGTGTCCTGGCAAGAAGGGGAGGGGCACCATGAGGAGCCGTGCGTTTCGCTTTGTCGCGCTCATCGCGGTAGTTGCACTTAGTGTTTCGGTTGCCACATCGGCGGCGGCCTCGATTCCGAGGGACGGTGAGACGATCGCGGGCCGGAGAGTCGGCAGCGACAAGCGCGCTCATCCGCTCGGCAAGAAGAAGGACGCGCTCAGGGCGACGGCGCTCGAGGAGAAGATCAAGCGCGGGGCGATCGGCGATGTCTACGAAGTCGCGCCCGGCGAGTTCGTCGACCTCATGCTTGAGGGCACCGGGATGGTCTGGACGGTCCCTGGTGAGTTCTCGGATTACGCACACAACAGCATCCCGGCGCCGGATCGCACGGTGGACAACTCCACGATCTGGACGGCGGACTTTGGCGAGGGGTACTACGACACGATGCTCTACGCGCGTGGCGAAGGCGTGAACTCGATGGCCGAGTACTTCTTGGAGCAGTCGAGCGGGCGCTACACGGTCGACGGCGACTGCACGGACTGGGTGCCGGTTCCCGGCGACCACACCGTCTACGACGATGGTGACGCCAGAAACGACACCTCCACGAACGTGTGGCTCTTCCTGGCCGACTCGCTCAACGGTTGGTACGCGCAGCAGGTGGCGGCGGGCAAGACGACCGCCGAGATAGACGCGTACCTGGCGCAGTTTGACGAGTACGATCGCTACGACTGGGACGACGACGGCGTCTTCGATGAGCCGGACGGCTATATCGACCACTACCAGTCGCTCCACGCAGGTGAGGGCGAAGAGGCCGGCGGCGGCGAGCTGGGCGACGAGGCCATCTGGAGCCACAGCTGGTACGCCAACTACGCCGACATCGGCACGACGGGTCCCTCGGCAGAGTACCTGCTGGGCGGCATCCAGATCGGGAGCAGCAGCTACTGGATCGGCGACTACACCATCCAGCCGGAGAACGGCGGCGTGGGCGTGTTCGCGCACGAGTACACGCACGACCTT
>PHEU01000061.1 GCA_002841295.1 Actinobacteria bacterium HGW-Actinobacteria-6 | reverse complement strand
CACCAGCAGCCAACTCATGACCAGCCCACGCATCCTCCGCATAACGACGCGTCGCCTCATCCCACCCCGACGCATACAACGAACGCAAAGCCCCCGCAATCACCACATCAGGCTGGTTAATGAGGCTCACGGGCGCTGACTCCCCGCGATGGTCCGCGCGATCTCCACGTGCGCGTAGCCGAGGTGTTCGTCCAGGAAGCCCGCTCGTCCCCGAACGATGAGCGGGCCGAGAGTAGCCAAGATCGTTCCCAAGCTGGTTTCGGTGGAGTCACCCAATTGTCGGAGAGCCTCCTTGAGAACAACGAGCGGCAGGATTGGGCCAACGCCAGTGACACTCAAGAGCTCGGTGATGTGCACGGCCGTCTCACGAATCCGTGCGTCACTGAGCCGCTGAAGTGACTGGTTGAGGAACGCCGCCGCGACCGTGCCAAGGTCGTAACTTGCCGGGTCGACTTCGAGTTGCTGCAGAAGACGGACGGTGAGCCAACCGCCGGGAATGAGTGATTGGCCTTGAGTCGTGATCACATCGTTGAGCCAAAGCCGGTAGTTGCCGCTGGGAATGTCGCGCCAGGCTGGAGGATCGATCCGTATCGACGCGCCTTTGCTCGAGAGTGCGTCCACCAGCGGGCCGCTGGACTCTCGGATGCTCGCGACCACGCGTAGCCGCTCAATCGACGGGGCCGTGACCAGGGCACTGACAAGCTCCAGAAACGCGGGTGCGCGATTGGGGTGAACTTGGTCAAGGCCGTCAAGGACGATCTGAATCGGCTCGCAGGTCGGGTCGAGGCAACGCGCCAAGGGGAGAATCAGCTCCTGGTCTGCAAAGCTGATCGGCCCAGGTATCACCCCGGCCTTGATCTGACTGGCGACCTGGCCTCTCGCTCGTGAAAAGTTCGACGCGAACTTTGGCTCGCGGTCAGCGCCGTCCCCCCGCGAGTCGCTCAACTGGTCTGCGATCTCAACAACGACAGCTTCTGGAGTGGACGTTCGATTCAGGAATACCGCGGCGCTGACACTGCTCGCGACTGTCTGGCCAAACCGGTCCTGCTGCGGAGCGATGAGGCTCGCCAACACCGTGGTCTTCCCGGTACCGGCCGGGCCATGGATGACGCGCAGGCGTTCATGGACGTGATCCTTGATCGACTGGAGGGCCACCCTCTGCTGCTGACTCAGGCTCACCCCTTCGGTAACTTGATCAAGCAACCCTGCATCGGGTCGGCTGAGCAGCGCATGCCAGGCGCGCGTCCGGTTCGGCATAAGCCACAGAGCCGGGTCGTGTGCCCCAGCCACGTTCAGATAGCCGTTCGTTAACGAAAGGTGAGTCGGCGACTGATTGGCGCATGACTCCACTAGCAACGGAAAGATGTTGGCGGGGTGGATGGTCTCTCCCGCCCGAGGGATTCCCTCCGTGAGCGCGTGCGTAAGGGTCCTAGTGAAGCACCCCCCGAAAGCGCTTCCGTCGTCCGCAGCCACAAGCACCTCAAGGCGACCCGCGCCCAACGGGCCGAGGTCGAGAGCCTGCTGAGGCACTCCTCCCGTAGCGCAGGCATCTACGAGAAGGATCAGCCCATCGAGCCCATTGGCTGCGTGATCGCTCAGCAACTCCTTGAGGACCGGAACGAGATGAAGGCTCGTTTCGGAGTTCGGTTCCTCCGCTGAGCCCTTGTATTGGAGGTAGAAGTCGGGAAGACGATTGGGATACTTGCGCACCTCACCGTGACCGAGAAAGGCCAATAGAAGCGTTTGCTGTTGTCTGGCCGCAGATGCCACCACCTCACGAATCGTGGCCTTCACCTGCTCCGCAGTCGGGTTGACAAGGGTGTCGTGAACGTCCCAGACCTCGCCAAGCACCTGCGACAGGTCTTCGGCAAGCGCGTGAAACGTGGTGAGGGGTTCGTCGCCGGGCGCACCAAACTCGGACGCGACGATCAACGCTCTACGCATAGCCACCACCGAAGGTGCGAAGATAGCTGGAACAGTAGAAAGATACAGCGCAAACACCTGCGAGGCCTCGGTGTCAAAGATCGTCTTGGTTCACGGAATCGCCCAGTCACGGAAAAGCGCGGACACACTTCAGCCGCGCTGGGCGAATGCTGTCATTGGTGGCGTACGCAATGCTGGACATGGCCAGCAGGCCGACCAGCTGCGAGAAGAACAACTCTGCCCACAGCCCTCGATACGCGTGGCGTTCTATGGGGACCTATTCCGATCACCTGGCGCACAAGGCGGCGCAACCCCTGAGCCAGGGTCGACCGCAACAGATGACCTGGAGGAACGGCTCGCCCAGGCCTGGCTCACGGAAGCCGCGCGCCGAGCCTCCGACCCCAAGGACATGAGGCTGGCCCAGTTAGCATGCGCCCAGCTGCAGCCGAGCGCCGGCCAACAAGGGGCCCGTTCACTCACGCGCTCTGCAGTGGGGTATTTGGCCAACATCCGGGGATTTGCACCAGTCGGTTTCGCCTTCGCAAAGGCATTCGTAGAGAACTCCCTACGGGAAGTGAGCAGCTACTTCACCGAACCCTCGTTGCGCGAAGCTGCGCAAGAACGCGTGTTGAACGAGATCGATGATTCGACGCGCCTAGTGATCGCCCATTCGCTGGGCACCGTAGTCGCCTTTGAAGCACTCCATCGAAGTGAGCACCCGGTCGCACTGGTCACGATCGGATCTCCACTCGCCCTGAAGAACGTCATCTATGATCGGCTAGTTCCGCAGCCACCAACGATTCCAACCTGCGTTACAGCATGGGCAGACTTCGTGGACAAAAACGACCTGGTCGCCGTACACAACGACCTTCGAGGCGATTTCCCACCAAAGCCCGGAAATCCAGATGTGCTGGCATCCACGGTGTGGGTGGACAACGCCGCGCAACCCCACGATCACCAGGCCTATCTCACGGACCCGAGAGTGGGGCAGGTAGTTGTGGCCGCGCTCCAGTTATGAACGAGCAGAAGGCCCCGGCGCCCTTGCAGCCTGATGCGGTGGTTGCGGGGGCTTTGCGTTCGTTGTATGCGTCGGGGTGGGATGAGGCGACGCGTCGTTATGCGGAGGATGCGTGGGCTGGTCATGAGTTGGCTGCTGGTG
>PHEU01000033.1 GCA_002841295.1 Actinobacteria bacterium HGW-Actinobacteria-6 | reverse complement strand
CTGCGTCACCATCTGCTTGCGCTGGATGTCCGAGACCCCCTCGGCGGGGTAGAAGACGACGATGCGCGTGTGGTCGCGGTCGGCGAAGCCCTCAAGCGCGGCCTTGCCGGTGTCGCCGGAGGTCGCCACCAGCACGAGGTAATCGTCGGTGAGCTCGCCTCGGCCCTGCTTGAGTGCGATGCCTTCCGAGAAGAACACCGGCATGCACTGAAGCGCCATGTCTTTGAATGCCGAGGTGGGCCCGTGCCAGAGCTCAAGTACGTGCATTCCGGCTACGACTTCTTCGATGGGCGCAATGCGCGCGTCGTCGAAGTTCTCGCCGTATGCGGTTCTCATGAGCTCAGCGATGCGCGCGTGAGGCAGGTCTACGCCAAAGCGCTCGAAGATGAGCGTCGCGCGCTGCCAGTACGGCATCTCGGCAAGGGCGAGTATCTCTTCCAGCCTGAAGCCGGGAAGTTCCTCGGGCACGTAGAGCCCGCCGCCGTGAGCGATGCCTTTGACAACGGCGTCGCTGAACCCGGGACGGGTGGTGTCGAGTCCGCGTGTGTCGCGGTAGCGCATGCTTTCCATGCGTGCATGGTAGCAGACAGGCGGCGATGTGGGAGAATCTGAGTGACCCTTACAGAAGAGGCCGCAGATGCAACAGTTCGCGACATTCACACGTGGAGACGGCCCCGTTGTCGCCGTGGCGATGCACGCAGGGCATGAGCTGCGGCCGGGGATGCTCGCTGTCTGTGCGCTCACCGATGCCGAGAGGCTGCGCGAGGAAGACCCGTTCACTGCCGAGTGGACCGAGTGCGCTCCTACTCGCATCGTGGTGCACCGTTCTCGCTTCGAGGTCGACGTGAACCGCCCGCGCGCCAGCGCCGTCTATCGCACGCCGGAAGACGCATGGGGTCTCGATCTGTGGCGCAGCCCGCTCTCGACCGTTCAGGTTGCCGGCTCGCTTGCCGAGTACGACGCTTTCTACGCCGCTGTCGCTGAGATCCTGGATGACCGTGTCGCGCACTGCGGCGGTTTCGTGCTGCTGGATATTCACTCCTACAACCATCGCCGGGGCGGTCCTGCGGCGCCGTGCGAGGATCCGACAGACAATCCTGACGTCAACCTCGGCACAGGGAGCATGAATCGTTCGAGGTGGGCGCCGGTCGTTGATGCGTTTCTCGACATGCTTTCCGACGAGGGCTATGACGTCAGGGAGAACGTGAAGTTCCGCGGAGGGAACTTCGCTGCGTGGGTCCATGGGCGGTATCCCACGGGATGCGTGCTCGCTGTCGAGTTCAAGAAGACGTGGATGGACGAGTGGACCGGTGAGCCCGATGTCGTCGCGCATGCGCGTATCGCGTCGACGCTGGGGCGGGTCGCGCAGCGACTGGCAAGCGAGCTCGAGCTGGTGGACCTGTGATACGTCCGCCAGCTTTCACGCCCGAGCGTATCGCTGGCGTTGTCGAGCGGCTCTCGGCGGACCTACCTGTGCGACGCGTGCTGCCCGAGTGGGGGCGCGTGCATGTGGACCGCCGGCTGCCGTTCATCGTCGTCTATCGGCGCCCCGCAGGTCGGGCCGACATCGGCACGGAGCGCATTGTCACTGGCGTTGCGAGCTACGTTCTCGCATCCGGCTCGCCTTCGCGGCGTGAGGAGCTGCGGAGCCTGTTGCGCGGTATTGCGGGCGTGATGCGTGAGCGGTTTGGGGCGTTTCTGATCATCGAGGTTTGGAGCGAGAGCGGCGGTGTGCCCGAACGCCCGCGTTACCGGCTCGTGCGACGCACGAACGATGCGCTCGATGATACCGCCGAGGAGATCGCCTCGGCGCTTGCCGAGAGCCGCATCCTGGGACACCTGCCACTGGTGGAAAGTGATGTGGCGCGCAAGGTGGCACCTGATGACATGCGGATGCTCTTTGACGGCCGCGAGTTGCGCGCGATGGGCGCCGAGCTTCTCGGGATCGCGGTCAATCCGGTGTGGCGCACGGATGATGATGGCGAGTTGTACCCGCTGCTGCTCAGGCAGGTCGTCAGACGCTTCACTACCTCGCTTGACCGCGGCGCGTACAACTTCACGCTCGGTCACACCTCGGCCAGGCCGGGGCACTACCACGTGCTCGGAAGACGGAACGTGCTCAAGGCCGTCTGGGAGACCGACGCCGAGCTTGCCGCGATCGGCGAGAGCTTCGACCCGATACTGCTTGTGACGCCGGTGAACGGCGAGCAGGCGTGGGTCGAGTTCCGGCGTTCGAGGTTCCAGCGGCAACCACGCTTCCGCTACCGTCCCTTGCCGGTGGATCCGGCGCGTCTGAAGCACCGGCTGTGGGGTATTCGCACCGAACGCGTCGAAGACCCCACGCTCATGAACCTGTTCCGCGACGCGCAGCGCCACATCGATCGCCAGTTGAGCCTGCTCAACGACCGCAGCCGCCCTGACTTCTTGCTGACCGGCCTGCAACTCTACGGTGGGGTCGAGCCGGGTCTGCTCGCCCTGGCCGAGAGGATCCTCGACGAGCTACCGGTTCGCCCGCGCAAACACCGCGGCGCGCGCCTGGATGCCTCGGAGTTCGCCGCGCTTGCCTCGGCTGAGATTGCCGGGTATCGCGAGGACACGTCCGGCTTCGGCCACATGCCCGAGGTCCGCGACGACATCTACGCTGGCCTGATGGTTTCAAGCGGCAGGGTTCTCATTGGCCGTGAGGCGTCGATCCCGGCGGCGCGCGCAGATGCGCTCATACAGCATGAGATCGGCACGCACGTGGTGACGCACCATAATGGTCGGGCGCAGCGGTTCCAGCTGCTTGCGGTCGGTCTACCGGGATACGACGAGCTGCAGGAAGGCCTTGCGGTGCTTGCCGAGTACCTGGTCGGCGGTCTGAACGCTGAGCGCATGCGCGTGCTCGCCGCTCGTGTCATCGCGGTGAACGCGCTTGTTGAAGGCGCGGAGTTCGTAGAGGCATTCCGTTTGCTCACAGCTCGCGGGTTCACGCAACGAAGCGCCTTCACGATCACGACGCGAGTCTACCGTGGCGGCGGACTCACCAAAGATGCCATGTACTTGCGCGGTCTGGCCGGGATGCTTGACTACATGGCCGAGGGCCTCGACTTCAACCGGCTCTTCCTCGGCAAGTACGGTGTCAAGCACATTCCTGTTATCGATGAGCTGATTTTGCGTCAGGTGCTATTGCTTCCGGACGTGCTTCCGCGATACTTGTCACGCCCCGATGTGCGCCCGCGCTTGGATGAGCTGAGCCGTGGGATGAACGTTATCGATCTTGTGAAGAGGAGCGCTGCAAAGTGAGAATCGGCTTTATGGTCAACGATATCGCCAGCGAGGAAGCCGCTTATTCGACGACCCGCATGGCTGTAGCTGCAATCAACCGTGGCCATGAAGCGTGGGTGTTATCGGCGGGTGACTTCGCCTACGACCCCGACGAGAAGATCAGAGCGCGCGCCCGACACGCTCCCGGAGCGAAGTACACCACCGGTTCGGCGTACCTCGCGGGCCTGCGCGGTCCAAAGGCGCGCGTGGAGCGAATCACCGTTGATGATCTCGACGTCCTGATGCTGCGCAGCAACCCCGCCGAGGAAGTCTCAAAGCGACCCTGGGCGCAGAGCGCCGGCATCGAGTTCGGTCGCATCGCGATGCGCAATGGCGTCATCGTCCTGAACGACCCGAACGGGCTGGCGAAGGCCATGAACAAGATGTACTTCCAGCTGTTCCCCGAAGAGGTTCGTCCCCGCACGCTCATCACGCGCGACCGCGGCGAGATCAAGGAGTTCGTCAAGGACCAGGGTGGCCGAGCAGTCCTAAAGCCGCTGCAGGGATCCGGCGGCAGCGGCGTGTTCATGGTCGACCATGCGTCCACCAAGAATCTGAATCAGATGGTGGAGGCACTGACCCGCGACGGGTACGTCATCTGCCAGGAATACCTTGAAGCCGCCGAGGAAGGCGACACCCGGCTGTTCATGATGAACGGCGAGCCCCTTCGCTATAAGGGCAAGTACGCAGCTTTCCGCCGGATTCGGCAGGGTGACGACATTCGGAGCAATGTTCACGCGGGTGGCAGCATCGCTCAGGCGCACATCACCGAACAGCACCTTCGCATCGCCGAGATCGTGCGCCCCAAGATCGTTGCCGATGGGATGTTCCTCGTCGGCCTCGACATCGTGGGTGACAAACTCATGGAGATCAACGTCTTCTCGCCGGGCGGCCTTGGCAGCGCGCAGAAGTTCGAGAAGGTGAACTTCGCGAACGGCGTGCTGGATGCGCTCGAGCGCAAGCTGGAGTATGCCGTCCACTACCGCCGTAACTTCAGCAACATCCAGATGGCGACGCTGTAGCGCCGGAAGACTTCTCCGCGTTAGGGTATCCTGGCTTTTCGCAATAATCCTGCAAGAACACGCCGCCGTGCGAAGGAGCCGTCTGTGTCTTCGACCATCAGGAAAGCCGCCCGGAATCTCCGAGGATTCCACGCGAAGGTTCGTGAAGGTTCTGCCGAGTTCCTTCACCTTGAGGTTTCCGGGTCGATCGTCCTGCTCTTCGCAACCATCGCGGCGCTCGTGCTGGCGAACTCGTTCTGGCATGAGGCCTTTGCGGAGTTTTGGCATACGGAAATCGGTCTCACGTTCGGTCACTTCGAGTTTCAGCAGTCTGCCTTGCACTGGATCGATGACGGGCTCATGGCACTCTTCTTCTTTGTCGTGGGTCTTGAGATCAAGCGAGAGATACTCGTCGGAGAGCTCTCGACGCTTCGCAAGGCCGCGTTGCCCATCGTTGCTGCCATCGGCGGTATGCTTGGCCCCGCGGTTATCTACGCGCTCATCAACCGCGGCGGAGTCGGTGCTGGCGGATGGGGAATCCCGATGGCGACCGACATCGCCTTCGCGCTTGGCGTGCTGGCCCTGCTCGGCAGCAGAATCCCCACGAGCCTCAAGGTGTTCCTCTCGGCGCTGGCCATCGCGGACGACATCGGCGCCATCTTGGTGATTGCCGTCTTCTACACATCGCAGATCTTCTGGGGTTGGCTGCTGGTCGGGCTTGCGTTGCTGCTCTTGCTCGTGTTCCTGAACATCATGCGAGTGGAGTCGCCGTTGCCCTATGCGATAGTGGGCGGCATCGTGTGGTTCTGCTTCCTCAACTCAGGCGTTCACGCGACGATCGCCGGCGTGCTCGTGGCGCTCACGATTCCCGCGAGTTCCCGTATGCAGCCGATGGCGTTCGTTGACTGGGCACGTCGCAAGATCGATGAGATCGCTGCGATGGACGTGCCGGGCGACCACGTTCTGCAGACCCCTGACCAGCAGCACTGTGCGCAGGAGATCCAGGCGCAGGCGCGTTGGATCCAGGCACCGCTGCAGCGCATGGAGCACTCGCTGCTACCGCTTTCCACCTTCGTGATCCTGCCGCTGTTCGCGCTGGCAAACGCCGGCGTTGTGCTCATCGGCCTGAACATATCCGAACTCATTCTTGAGCCGGTATCGCTCGGTATCTTCTTTGGGCTTGTTCTCGGCAAGCAACTCGGGATCACCGGCGCGGCATGGCTGGCGGTCAAGTTCAAGCTGGCGGAGCTACCCAAGGGCGTGACGTGGCGGCACATCTACGGCGCGGGTTGGCTCGGTGGTATCGGTTTCACGATGTCGCTCTTCATCAGCGGACTCGCCTTCAGGACGGGTGTGCTTCAGTCCGAGGCGAAACTCGCGATCCTCATCACATCCGTGGTGGCGGGTCTTGGCGGATACCTCATCTTGCGCGGGGCTCCGCCGGTCGATGCGTCACTACTTGACGACGACCTTACCGGCGAGCTGGATCCGGCTGAAGCTGTCGCGTAGTCGGCCCTCCGTCTACTCTCCGCGGTTGCCCTTGAGCGGGATACGGACTTCGACCGTTGTGCCGCTGTCTGTGGATGTCGCCGCGAACGTGCCACCGTGCCTCTCAGCACGGTTGCGCATGCCGCGCAGACCCATCGACTCTTCAGGCAAATCGGCGAGTGTCTCGGCGGGCATGCCTGACCCGTCGTCTGACACTCGGAGCCTCAGTGTCTCGCTCTCGACATCGACCGAGGCCGTGACGTGCGTCGCCTCGCCGTGCTCGACTGCGTTGCTTATGGCCTCCTCCAGCACGCATTGCAGGTCCCAGCCAGCCTGTGCCGAGAGGGGAGGCATGCCATCTGTAACCGTCAAGTCGACGGTTACACCGAGTCGGACTGCCTGCTCTCGCGCCACCGATTCAAGCTGCGACCGCAGCGGATCCTTTCCGGTGAACGACGTCGTTCGCTGACGTGCATCGCCGAGGATGTCCTGCAGGTCGGTGACGGTGTCGCGGATGTCCTCGGCAACACCTACGAGGGAGCGGGTGACCTCGATCGAGATGCTTTCGCTTGCGATCTCGACTCGCTTTGAGAGTGCTGAGAGCCGGTTGTAGACCTTGTCGTGGGCGTCTTGCTGGACGCGCTCCATCTCTTCGAGGATGAGTGCCTGGGTTATCCGGTTGCGCTCCATCATGAATGCCGCAGGCGATGCGACAAGCGCCATAGCGAGCAAGAGCGATGCGCCACCCAGAAGCGGCGCCTGTTGGAGCGCGAGGAAGATACGGACGTCTTGCCAGAGGCGAGCGAGGGGAGACAGGTTGTCGGTCGAAAGTGCGTACGGCGTCTCTTTCATGGTTGCAAGGACGATCATTGTCTGCGGTGGCGTCGTGCCTGACGTGAACGTCTTGGTCGCGGTCTGCGCAATCTGCGCGCTGTGGCCGGGATACATGCTTGTCATCATCCACGCGGCTCCGTCGGCGAATGCGCGTGTATCGGCGGGGAGCTTCTCAAGATTGTTGTAGTACGTGCTGCCGCGAGACGCATCGGCCGGCCAGATCGCGTTGCCGAGTGCGAGGGCGTTTTCCATCATGATGCCTTCCGGCACCCGGGTCGGGATGAGCTCGATATCCAGCGGTCCCGCGACGTAGATGTCGCAGTTGTATGAGCGAGCTGTCTCATCGAGGCGTTCCTGGTACGCCGGTGACATTGGGTCGATCGTGAAGAAGACCCTGTCGGAGTCGAGGCTCACCGTGAGGTTCACCTGATCAGAATCAGACGTGTCTGGAGGTGAGTACCATGCGTAGTAGTAGGACGTCCCTCCGGGTGAGCGGATCGTGTCCCAGGAATGCTGCTTCTCGCTTCCGGTTCCGCCGAGCGTATCCAGGTTACCTGCGAAAGGCGCCCGTTCGCCGAACATCCGCAGGTTCTGCCACCAGCTGATCATCCAGGGATGATTCTCTAAGTCCGCTACTGCGGCGTCCGTTTCGCCTGGCTGAGGGTCGTATGCCGCGAGCACGTCGCTGTACGACGGCAGGAGGTCCGCACGAGGGATCGAGCTTGCGATGAGCTTGGGTGTCTTCGGGTTCGGGACGAAGTAGACGTACACCTTGGCGTTGAAACGCTTCTCGAACGCCCTCGCCGATGAGAACATCTCGTCGTTAGCTGACCACCGGGGAGCAGTGGGCTTGCCGTCGGCAGAGAATAGCTCGGCTGCTCGTTTGCCGCTCTCTTCCAGGACATTCTGTGACATGACGTCGAACTCGACGCTGACAGCGTCAAACGGTCCTGTGAGCTCGTGCCGCACGCGTTGCTCCGCGAACCACCGCTCGGCGACGTCACTTGCGGTGAAGTCGGCTGAAGTGTCGAACCCGGTAGCGTCGGCGACCGCGCGATACTCGCTGTACGAGTCGATTTGCGCGCGCAGTCCGGTCGGCACTGAGAGCCAGACGGCCGCCAGGAGAATCGCGGCGACGATGGGTGAGAACTGGAATATCCGGATGTACCATCGGGCGCGTGGAGCTACTTTCATCGTGAGCCCCCGGTCCGCGCCACAAGCCGCTTGTACGCCTCCTGGCGCGTGCCTGCGCCGAGCACTTGGTACGCGGTCTTGATGCGCGAGTTCACGGTGTTCACGCTCAGCATGAGCTCATCGGCGATCTCCCTGGCGGACATGCCACAGAAGCAGTAGAGGTACAGCGTCTTGCGGATCGACTCAGTGAGGTCGCGGAACTCCGGTTCAGCCGGAAGCACCTCCGTCGCGTAATCACCGAGGTCGGTGAGCGTGCCGAGCAGCTCGTCGGCGATCGAGCGTGTGAGTACGAAGCGTCCCTCGGCAACGCGGCAAATGGCGTCAGCGATCGCGGTGGTCGATTCGTTCTTCCACACGTAGCCGTCAGCACCGGCCTTCACTGCTGCCGAGACGGTCGCCGGCTCGTTTGAGACCGACGTCATGAGGATGCGACATGCGGGACATGACGCCTTGAGCGCGGGAATCGCGTCGATGCCGCCTGTTGCCTCATCGCCGAGACGCACGTCGAGCAGGATCACTTCGGGCTGTGGCTCGTGGCGGACGGACGCGGCCGTGAGAGCCGAGGCCGCCTCAGCCGCATCTCCTACGGCATCGAGGACTCTGGTTCTTTGGTCACGCGCGACAAGCGCGCGCAGCGCCTCTCGAGCGTAGTAATCGTCGTCGATGATCAGCACCCGGATCGGCGCGGCAGGCGGCATCGGTTCCCCCCTTATCGGAACTGTGACCTACAGGGCATCTTGTCATGTTGTGACGCGACGCGCATCACCAGAAGTTGGTGCAACCACGTCATGATGTTGCTGCAGTCTGCTAACCTCTTGCTACGAATCATCTCTCGGGGAGGTCGCTGGATGAAGCACGTCGTTGTGATCCTTGATGGTGCTGCCGGCTGGCCGCTTCCCGAGCTTGGTGGGCTCACCACGCTTGCCTCGGCAAACACTCCTAACCTTGACGCGCTCGCCTACGCGGGCCGCGTCGGTCTTGCGCAGACGGTCCCTCCGGGTACAGAGCCGTCCTCCTCGGCGGCATGTACGTCGATCCTCGGGTATGACCCGGTCGCGAGCTACGTTGGGCGCGGCGCGATCGAGGCTGCAAGCATGGGCATCACGCTTGCTCCCGACGAGGTCGCGCTGCGGATGAACCTGGTGAACATCGCCGGCGGCACCATGGCCTCCTACGCGTGCGGGCACATCACGACCCCGGAATCACGTGCGATCGTGAGCGAGCTCGCCGAGGCGCTTGGCGATGAGACCTTCCGCTTCTATCCGGGCGTCGCGTATCGCCACATCCTGGTCGTGAAAGGTCACAATGAGATCGTCGAGGCCGCGTTCACGCCGCCGCACGATATCTCGGACAAGTCCATCGAAGGCCATGCGCCGAGAGGAGCGGGAAGCGAGCTGCTGCTCGACCTCATGGAGCGTGCCCGACAGGTTCTTCTCACCTCGCCGGCGAACCTTGCGCGCGCGGCTTCTGGTGGGCTGCCAGCGACTGATATCTGGCCGTTTTGGCCGGGAGTCGCACCGGCCGGGCTGCGTTCGTTCTCAGACGTCTACGGCATGAGCGCCGCCATGACGTCGGGAGTGGACCTGCTCAACGGCCTCGCGGTGCTCCTTGGCATCGACCGGCTCGATATCCCGGGCGTCTCCGATGGTTCCGACAATGACTACATCGCGCAGGCCGAGGAGGGCTAGCCGCGCTCGAGGACCATGACCTCGTTGTCATCCATGTGGAGTCCCCGGACGAGGAAGGTCACGCCGGTAGCATCGCGGGCAAGATTGCGGCCATCGAGGACATCGACCAGCTGGTCATCTCGCGTGTTCGTGACTACCCCGGTGAGGTTCGGGTGCTGTGCATGCCGGACCACCTCACGCCCATCGCGATCAAGACGCACGTGGGCGAGCCGGTACCGTTCGTGCTCGCGGGTGCCGGTATCGCCTCGTCGCGCGCGACAGGCTTCGACGAAGACGCCGCAGCCGCGACCGGACTCCGTGTTGATCCCGGTTTCGGTGTCATGCAGTTGTTGCTCGGCTAGGTCCTGCTCACATCACTTGATTTTAGCTGCGACCGCGTTGTAGACGGTGCTTGAGACAGTGCTCGTGCCTCCGAAGACCTCCACGCGCCCGATTTCGTACTCGTGTGCTGAGAGGAAGGCGCTCGTCGCACCCGATAGGGATGTCCCACTCGTCAACATGATCGGGCTGCCGCAATATCCTAGCGCGGCACCGCCGCTGAGCGCATCCGGGAACGAGGTGCCTGTGGCGATGCCGAGCGTATCGAGGTCGATCCAGCGGTTCTTGATGCCCTCATCGATCACCGCGCGAGCGGTCTCATAGCGGTTTGGGCCAGCCAGCCGCAGCGATGCCATCGGGCCGCCGTTTGCCGCGATGAGGGCATTGATGGCGGACGCAGTGCTCGCGCTCACGGAAGTTGTGTCGCCTGCGATGTATCCGTACTTGATGTTGAGGGTGGTCACAGCGGCCGAGATTTGGGCCGGGACTGAGTTGGACTTCACGAGCAGAATGGGCCCCTGTGCAGTCGCTGCTACCGGTCCGAGGGCGAGAGCGTCGGGGAAGTTGTCGCCGCGCGCGAAGAACCCTCGGTAGACACCGTCGTCTCCTACGATGTCCTCCATGCGCAGCGCGATCTTCGCTGACGTCTCGTATCGATCGACACCGGCGATCCGCTCGACGGTGTAGGTCGCCTTGAGCTGGTTCTCGACCGCGGTGGAGATAGTGAGCGGCCCTCCGATGATGTAAATCTTCGTCGGTGCGAGCCGGGTTATCTCGGCGAGTGTCTCTGTGGGAATCGAGTCACGGCGTGTCAGCAGCAGTGGTGATTGGACCGCACGTGCCAACGGCGCGGCCGAGAGGGCGTCGGGGAAGTTCTCGCCCGTGCACAGAATGACGTTGTCGAGCTCTCCGTACACGCTCGGCCCCGATCCGAAGTACTCGCGGCTCGCCGCTGCAGCGGTCGCATATCGATTAGCACCCGCCGTGCGCGTCTGCAGCTTGGTCGTGCCGGTAGCGAGGATCACGTCCCAGTCTGTAGCGTTGTTCCTGTCCCACACCATGCGGCGGCCGTAGAGTTCCGGACGCTGTTCTTGTTCACTACTTCCGAGCACGCTCACCAGGTACCCAGGTCGGGAGTACGTCACATCATCGCCGCCCGTTCCCGGTGCGACCCAGGCGAACGTGTCATGGAATACCGTCGGTTGTGCCTCATCGGTGGCGCTGCCTGCCACAGTCGAGAGTGTTCGCGATCGGAAGTCGAAGTTCAGCACGTTGTCGCTCGTTGAGATGAAGAATGAGGAGACGATGCGGTCTCCATGGACTCGGAGATCCCTTGGCTGGTAGCCGAATGCGGCGAGCTGTCCAGTGATAAGCGGTGGTTGCACCATGGCGGTTCGAAAGTCCTTGAAGTCAGGGTTCGACCAGATGATGCGACCGTTGTCCACGTCGTGTCCGGCGGAGTTGGCGAGTGCTGACACGATCTGCCTGGATGTCGGCATCGGCTCGCTGTAGTCGCGATACCACAGAAAGCCGGTGCTCGCATCCTTCCAGACGACAACGTTGCCATCTATTCGTGGCTCAATCTCGCTGTTCGCAGTTGCCGCAACATTCCCGGAAGTATCCGTGAGCCAGTTGTACATCCGGATGTTCCAGTTGCCGCTTGAGTTGTCCTGATACACGACGAGGTTGCCGGAGACATCGGGGTTGGATTGTCTGAAGCCGTCGCCCGCGCCGATTGACCGCGTCACTCCCGTGTCGAGGTTCCGGACGTAGACAGCGTAGTCAGTATGTCCCGGGCCTATCCATGACTCCCACACGATCAGCTTGCCGTCTATTCTCGCGTTCCACTCCCAGTCGGTTTCGCTTGCAGCAACATCGGTCGTGGAGAACGTGATCGCTGGCAGGGACGGCGGCAGAGCCGCCCCAGGAGTACCACCGAGGAGCATCACGCCCGCCGTTACAATGACGAATAGCCGACGGAGCGCCTGATTCTTCATTTCATCCCCCTTGCTTCCGGTGCGCCTTGCATGGGGCAAGCCGCGACCGACCCCTTCAGGGGTCCCTTGAATGCAGAGTACCCGCCGACGGCCCGTATCTCACCGCACTGCATCCCCCATGCTTGTCAGCTCCGCTCGGCGGGTATCTCCTTTGTGCGAACCACCACCGAGGTCCAAGGAGCGCGAATGTCCCGCAGCATCTGGAAGGGCGATATCAGCTTCGGTCTGGTTACGATTCCGGTATCGATTCACCCCGCCGAGGAGCGCAACGAGCTGACGTTCCATCTACTGGACGGGCGCGACATGGCACCGATCCGCCAGCAGCGAGTGAACTCCGTGACAGGTGAGATCGTCCCGTGGGAGGAGACCGTCAAGGGCTACGAATATGAGCCCGATCGCTTCGTGGTCATCACCGACGATGATTTCCGCGCCGCCGACGTGGAGGCCACGCGCACCGTCGATGTGCTTGCCATGGTGCGTGCCGAGGAGATATCGACGCTCTTCTACGACCGTCCGTACTTCCTCGCGCCCGCGAGCAAGGCTGCCCGCAAGCCATACGCGATTCTGCGCGACACGCTTGCGCGTACCGGCTACGTGGGTGTCGCCAGCGTCGTCATCCGCACCCGGCAACACCTGGCGGCGATTCTGCCGGTCGGCGATGCGCTTGTGCTCGACATGCTGCGCTTCCCAAGCGATCTCCGCTCGGCAGATGAGCTTGAGCTGCCCGGTAGTGACCCGGCCGAGCTTGGCGTGACCGATGCCGAGATGGACCTAGCGTCGCAGCTCGTTGAGGCCATGACTGGGCCGTGGGACCCCTCGGCGTATCACGACACCTATCGCGAGGCGCTTACGGCGCTCATCGAGCACAAGGTCGAGACCGGCGAGGTCCTCGCGCCGCCGATTCCCGAGGAACGCCCGGCCGCCGGTGAGGTGGTCGACATCATGTCGCTCCTCAAGCGCAGTCTGGATGAGCGCCGGGCAGCCGGGGGAGCGTAGCCGATGCCGCTTGAGGAGTATCGCGCAAAGCGTCACTTCGACCGCACGCCGGAACCCGCAGGTGGCGGCGGGTCTGATGCGCCACTGTCGCGCTTCGTGATCCAGAAGCATCGCGCATCGCGGTTGCACTATGATTTCCGGCTGGAGATGGACGGCGTCCTGCGGTCGTGGGCTGTTCCGAAGGGTCCTAGCCTGGACACTTCGCAGAAGCGCCTCGCGGTGCAAGTCGAGGATCACCCGCTTGAGTACGGCGACTTCGAGGGCACCATTCCTGCCGGAGAATACGGTGGCGGGACTGTGATGCTCTGGGACTTCGGTACGTGGGAGCCCATCACAGACCCTGCCGAGGGATACGCCAAAGGCAACCTGAAGGTGCGTCTGGCAGGCGAGAAGCTCAACGGTGGCTTCGCGCTGATCCGACTGAAGCCGCGTGATGGCGACAAGCATGAGAACTGGCTGCTCATCAAGGAGCGCGACGGCTACGTCCGTCCACTTTCTGAAGGCGACGTTCTTGCACTCGACCGCTCGGCGGCCACCGGGCGCACGATGGATGAGATCGCTGCGGGCACGCCTGCCGAGGCAAGCTCGGGGGCCGGTGAAGACCCGTCTGCGTTACCGGGGGCGACGGTCGCCCCCTCTCCTGAGATGATCGAGCCGATGCTCGCGACGCCCGTCGAGACGCCGCCAGAGGGCGATGAGTGGCTCCACGAGATCAAGCTCGATGGCTACCGTGCGATGTGTCGCGTCCGGGGCGACGACGTGCGCTTCTTCACCCGCAGCGGGGCTGACTGGACGTCGAGATTCGCGGCGCTGGTACCTGCGGTCGCAGCGCTCGGGCTTGAGGACGCGTGGCTCGATGGTGAGGTCGTCGCGCTGCTTCCCGATGGTCGTTCCGGATTTGGTGCGCTGCAGGCGGAGCTCAAATTGGGCGCTGCGGCGGACATCACGTACTTCGCGTTCGATCTGCCGTATCTTCGCGGATACGACCTGCGCGCAGTCGCGCTCGAGGCGCGCAAGGAGCTTCTCGGCACGCTCGTGGGAGTAGCGGGGCGGGTGCGGTACCTGGAGCACCACCGCGGTGCAGGCGGCGAGTTCCACCGGCAGACATGTGCGTTCGCGCTTGAGGGTGCGGTGAGCAAGCGGGCCTCGGCACCGTACCGCTCCGGACGCGGGCGCGACTGGCGCAAGCACAAGTGCCGACTCAGGCAGGAGTTCGTGGTCGTCGGGTACACGCTACCAGCTGCTGGCGGAGCGGGGCTTGGCGCACTCGTGCTTGCAGCGAAGGGGCCGAGCGGAGAGCTTGCTTACGTCGGTCGCGCAGGGACCGGTTTCTCGGCGAGGGAAGGGGCAGCGATCAGGCGAGCGCTTAATGCGCTGTCGGTCGACCAGCCGCCCGTGGGCGACGTGTTGGCAAAGGATGCGTCGGGCGTGAAGTGGGCGCGGCCGGAGATGGTGGTCGAGGTCGAATTCGCCGAGTGGACCGCGTCCGGCGTGCTACGGCATGCGTCCTTCATCGGCATCCGGGAAGACAAGCCTGCCGCAGAGGTGGGCCGGGAGGTGCCGGTTGATTCGGCGCTTTCGGTCGCGGGAGTGACGCTCACGCATCCCGATAAGGTGCTCTTCCATGAGGTCGGGGTCACGAAGCGCGAGCTTGCGAGGTACTACGAGCGGATCGCCGAGCACCTGATGCCGCACCTGCTCAACAGACCGCTCGTGCTCGTGCGGTGCCCACACGGTACCGAGAAGGCGTGCTTCTATCAGAAGGAGGCATCTCAGGGGTTCCCGCGTGGGATGCGAACAGTTCCGGTCCAGCATGAGGACGGCATCGTGAACTACGCGCTTGCTGACACCATCGAAGACGTGATCGGTTTAGTGCAGCTTGGCGTGCTTGAGATACACACGTGGGGCTCGCTTGCCGACGATGTCGAGCGGCCTGATCGAATCGTGATAGACCTCGATCCCGGGCCGGGTGTCGTTTGGGATGACATCAAAGCGGCCGCGCTACTGATTAGAGACGGGCTTGAGGGCATCGGTCTTGCCTCGTTTGCCAAAACGACCGGGAGCAAGGGCCTTCATGTTGTAGCGCCGATCGTGCGGGATGGCGACTGGGGCGCGGTGAAGGAGGTCTCACACGCGTTCTGCGCGGCTGTGGCGGCTTCGGATCCGAAGCGATTCACCATCAACCCGCTCAAGTCGCAGCGACAGGGACGTGTCTTCATCGACTACGGTCGCAATTCGCGCGGTGCGACCACCGTGGCGGCCTACTCGTCGCGGGCGCGAGCGGGTGCAACGGTCTCGGTGCCGGTGCGCTGGGATGAGATCGACGCCGGCGTTCGCTCTGATGCGTACACGATCAAGAGCGTGCCGAGACGGCTTTCAGCGCTTGCGGAGGATCCGTGGGTGGGGTACGAGCAGGCCCGTCGTCCGGTCGATGACCGTGTCCGAAACACGCTCGGGTTGCTCTAGCGCTCCTGCTCTTTGCGGTTCAAGGCAAAGACCACCACTACCGCTGCGATTCCGACAAGGGTGCTCGCAAAGGCCAGCATGAGTTCGTCGACTACTGATTCGTCTGTCTGTTCGGTTGTTGAAAACCCCGATGTCGACCCGTCTGCGACAGCAAGGTTGGCCGCCGGGGTAATGCTGCTCTCTTGCGCATAGGCCGAGAGCGGCGCGGTGAGCGCAAGCGCGAGCATGAGGAGCGCAGTCAGTTCGTGCAGTCTTGTCGTGTGCGGCATGCCGGGGACTCCGGAACTTCTGGGCAATGTTGCTTCCGGGGATGCAAGAGCGAATCCCGTACCGAGTGCCTACTCGTCAGAGAACTGCGCTGCGTGCAGTCGGGCGAAGAGACCGCCTTGAGCTAGAAGCTCTGCGTACGTGCCGTCTTCGACGATGAGTCCGTGGTCGATGACGATGATGCGATCCGCATCGCGAACGGTCGAGAGACGGTGTGCGATAACGAACGCGGTGCGGGCATGCAGGACCTCGGCGAGTGCTTCTTGGATGAGTGACTCTGTGCGGGTATCCACCGAAGACGTCGCTTCATCGAGAACGAGGATGGCCGGGTCGGCGAGCACCGCCCGCGCGAACGCTACAAGCTGCCGTTGACCCGAGGAAAGCAGCACGCCGCGCTCGCCGACGGGAGTGTCGAAGCCGTCCGGCAGTCGCTCTATGAACGTCGCTGCACGCGAGACCTCGGCCGCCGCGCGCACTTCTGCGTCAGTAGCATCAAGTCGTCCGTAGCGTATGTTCTCGGCGATGCTTCCCGAGAAGAGGAAGGGGTCCTGCAGCACCACGCCCAGGTTCGAGCGGAGCGAGGAGAGCGTAATCGTGCGCAGGTCGTGGCCGTCAACACGCACACTGCCGGCGGTGGGGTCGTAGAAGCGCGCCAGCACGTTGATGAGCGTGCTCTTGCCGGCACCCGTCGGGCCGACGATCGCGAGCGTGGTGCCAGCTTTCACGTGCAAGTCGATTCCGTCGAGCACGACGGGACCGGTCCCGTATGAGAAGCCGACGTGCTCGAAGTCGACGTCGCCGCTGAGGCGGCCGGCATCGATGGCGTCAGGGGCGTCGGTTACTTCTGGCGGCGTGTCGAGCAGGTCAAAGACGCGCTCGCCGCCGGCGAGTGCCGATTGTGTCTCGGCCCAGAGGCTGGAGAGCTGGCTCACCGCATTGAAGAACGAACGCGAGTAGCCGAAAAACGCCACTACCACGCCGACAGTCACGAGACCGCCGGCCGCGAGATAGCCGCCGTATCCGGCAACAAGCGCAGTCGATGTTGCCGAGATGACAGCGAGTACCGGCGGGAACGCGGCCGAGACCGCGGATGCTGCGATGTTCGCATCGCGGTTGGTAGCGTTTCGCTCGGCGAACTCGCCGCGGTTGCGCTCTGTGCGCGCGAACGCCTGCGCGACACGGATGCCCGCGAGGTCCTCGGCCAGACTCGCCGAGACGTCCCCGATCGTCTCCTGACGCCGGCGGAACACGCGGCGAGCGAGTGAGCCGAACAGGCTGCTCGCGACGAACATGACCGGCACGATGAGTAGCGTCACCAGCGCGAGTCGCCAGCTAACGAGCAGCATGCCCACGAGCGTGGCTGTGAAGCCGAGGAGCGCGCCGAGCACTCGCCGGAATCCCTGCGCAAGGAAGGAGTTCACCTGTTCCAAGTCGTTGATCAGCCGACTCATGATGTCGCCCGACTCTGCGGTCTCGAAGAACGCCACCGAGAGGTCCTGCACTTTGCCGAAGACTTCTCCGCGGAGCTCGAAGAGCGCTTGCTGGCCTACCGTGCCGAGCACGAGGATCTGCATCCGCTGTGAGTACCAGCCCAGCACCGTTGAGATGAACAGCGCGATTATCGGTATCACGAGGCCTGTGGTGCCGCTCCCGGTGCGCGCAGCTTTGATGGCGATGTCGACGATCCAGCCGGTGATGGCCGGGTTGGCGGCGGTGTTGAGCGAAGAGAGCACGAGCCACGCCATAGCAAATGTGACGCGACGGCGGTGTGGCTTCAGATAGCCGAGAAGTCGCCACGCCGAGGCGCGCACATTGTGCGCGCGGTCGCGCTTCGCGAGCGAGCTGAGCGAATGACTGCCGGTGCCGCGTGCCATCGCTACTCATCCTCCAGCGTGCAGGAGTCCGGTCGCGCAGCGTGCTCGCCGCCGACGAGCTGGCTGGCGGCGATGTCGGCGTACACGCAGCTTGTGGCGAGCAGCTCGTCATGTGTTCCGCTGGCGACGAGGCGACCGCCGTCGATGACGAGAATCACGTCTGCGCGCTTCACGGTCGAGAGACGCTGGGCGACGATGAATGTCGTCCTGCCGCCGATGAGGCGATCCAGGCTCGTCCGGAGCGCGGCTTCGGTCTCGGCATCCACCGAGGAGGTTGAGTCGTCCATGATGAGCACGCGCGGGTCGATCAGCAGCGCGCGGGCGATAGCAATGCGTTGACGCTGGCCGCCGGAGAGCTTGATGCCGCGCTCGCCGACACGCGTGTCGTAGCCTTCGGGGAGCTTCGCGATGAACCCGTCTGCCTGCGCTGCCTGCGCGGCTGCAGCGATCGCTTCCGGTGTGGCGTCGGGCTTGCCGTACGCGATGTTCTCGGCAATCGTGCCCGAGAAGAGCACGCTGTCTTGCATGACCACGCCGATGAGCTCCCGCAGCGACTTCAGGGTCACGTCGCGGACGTCTCGGCCATCGAGCAGCACCATGCCGCCGGTGACGTCGTAGAAGCGTGGGACGAGGTTGACGACCGAAGTCTTGCCTGAGCCCGTCGAGCCAACGAGTGCGACGGTCGTTCCGGGCTCAACCGTGAACGAGACGCCCGAGAGTGTTTCGGTGTCGGAACCGGGGTAGCGCAGATGTACATCGCGAAGCTCCACCCGGCCCTCGGAACCTGTGAGCTTGATGGCGTCGGCACGCTCGGGGACGTCGGTCTCGGCGTCGAGCACCTCAAAGAGCCTACTTGCCGAGGCGCCCGCCCGTGCGATCGTCTGTGCGCCAAAGCCGAGGATGAACAGTGGCTGCAGCAGCAGCATCAGGTAGCTGGTGAACGCGACGAGCTCACCGACAGTGAGCCTACCGTGTGCTACTTGCACGGCGCCGACCCAGAGCACGAGCGCCACGCCGAGGTTCCCCACGCTGAACAGCAGAGGGAAGGCGTTTGCTACCGTGCGCCTGACCTGCAAGCCCTGCTCGAGCAGCGATTCATTCGCCGAGCGGTACCGGGCTGCCTCGTACGGCTCACGGGCGAATGCTTTAACCACGCGGATGCCGGCCACGTTCTCCTGTAGGACCGAATTGAGCGCCGAGAGACGCTGCTGGAATCCGCGGAACATCGGGCCGAGCCCCGAGACGAAGCGCACCAGCACGAAGATAGTCGCCGGAATCGCGAGCAGCGCAACAAGCGCAAGCTGCCAGTTCATGATGAGGAGCAACACCACCGCGCCCACGAGCAAGATGGCGGCGGCAATCGCTTGTACGAGTCCGCCACCAACGAAGTCGCGCACGAGGTCGACATCCGACGTCACGCGAGTGATCAGTTGGCCCGTCTGTACGCGATCGTGATACGAGAACGAGAGCGCTTGCAGCCTGTCGAAGATGGCCTCGCGCATGTCGTACGCCGCGCCGTGACTCGCTTTGGCCGAGAGGAACCCCTGCAGGAACTGCGCAATCCCGCCCAGCGTGGCGACGCCGATGAGCATGAGCGAGCTTCGCCAGATGACGTCGGCCTGTCCGCCGGTGATGCCTTCGTCGATGATTTCGCGGAGCAACTGCGGGGCGACGAGGTCAGCAGCCGATGCTGCGAGCACGGCAAGTACGGCGGCCACCGCCACTACGCGGTACCGACGCATGAATCGGAGTGATCGCAGCAAGTCGGTGTTCACGGGGCTCCTCGGCGCAGAAGGTCATGCATAGGATAGCGCACCACAGATGCCCAAGACGTACGTCAGCCCGGGGTGAGGTGCCCCGGGCTGACGCGAGGGAGGGGGTGGAGGATGCCGGAGGGGGATCTGGCACCTCCAAATCAAGGAGGGAGGGAGAGGTATGTGTGTCGTTAGCTTCTCAGGGCGTTCGCGATCACGGTGTACTGGTCGACGTCGATCTCGCCCTTTGCGAGACGCTCACGAGCTATCACCAGCGCGCGGTCTTCAGAGGCGATCGGGCTGTAACCGATCGGTGCCTGCGGAGCTGTCGCCGTGTGGTGAGCTGCATGCTGTCTGCCAACCACGAGCCAGATAATCAGTCCCGCCACAAGGGCGAGCAAGAAGAGGCCGAAGATCGCGCCGCCGATGCTGTGGCCGCTAGCCATGCGGTCGATTCCGTATCCGAAATGTTCGTAGCCCATCATTGTGAGGACTCCTTTTGTCGTAGGTGTTCTGTCTACAAGAAGGAGTATCTCCAATGGGTGTGCAGGGGCGGTGCGCACGGTGTGAAGAACGCATGCAGATGCCGATGGATGCGTTCGTTAAGCCTCGATTGGGATGCTTTCGGGATCCGGTTCGGCAGCCGGACCCAGCGAGGGGAGCGTCGGAGCGCTCGTAGTGAGCGCGACGCCAGCGACGATGACCGCCATACCCGCGACAACCCAGCCGTCGACGGGCTCTTGCAGCACGATCCAGCCGAGGAAGACGGCAATCACGGGATTCACGTAGGCATACGTCATGACTTTTGAGGCGGGTGCGTTGCGAAGCAGCCAAACGAACGCAGTGAACGCGACACACGAGCCCATTACGCTCAAGTAGACGATTGCACCGATGCCGCCGGGGGTCAGTACGAATCTTGGCCATTCGCCCACGACAGTGCCGATACCAAGAAGCACGACTCCGGCAACGCCCATCTCGTAGCCGGTCGCGACGAGCGCGTCGGTCTTGATGGGGTTGCGCTTCGAGTACAGGGAGCCGGTCGTCCACAGCCACGTGCCAAGGACCTGAATCCCGATGCCGATGAACTCTTCGCGTGTTCCGTGCAGGCCGGATAGTCGGGGCACCATGAGGATTCCGAGTCCCGAGAAACCGACCACGAGCCCGAGAACGCCGCGCGCTGACGGGCGTTCCATGCCCGGAAGCAAGTACTCGGCAAGGGCCGTCCAAAGAGGCAGCAGCGCAACGATGAGCGCAGCGAGTCCGGAGGGGATGCTGCTCTCGGCCAGGAACGTGAAGTACATGCCACCGACGAGTAGGAACAGGCCGACCGTGCTCACAATGCGGAAGTCGCGCCAGGGGATGCGGATGCTCGTGCCGCGCATGCGCGCGAACGCCAGCAAGATGATGGCCGCGGTGGTGAGGCGCGTGCCGGCGAAGAGCGCCGGGGGTAGCGCGGCGTCGAGGCCGATGCGGATGCCAAGGTACGTCGAGCCCCATACGACATAGAGAACCGCGAAGGCGACGATGAGTTTGATCTTGTGCGGCCAGCGCAGCGGATTGAGCCCCAACGTCACTCCTCGACCGTGTGCGGATGTCGGAACAGGATACACCTGCCTGGAGTGGGCGAATATCACTAGTTCAGGTAGATTGAGGGTATGGATGAACACGTGTATGAAAAGCCTGCCCTGACCAGCGACACAGTCGTGGTTCGACGCGCTTCGTCTGGCCGAGAAGTGCTGCTCATTCGGCGCGGCCGGGAGCCGTTTGCTGGTGCCTGGGCCCTTCCCGGCGGCTTCATCGAGCCGTTCGAGCGCCCCGAGGACGCTGCTCGACGTGAACTCGCCGAGGAAACCGGCCTTGTTTTGACCTCACCGCTTGCACTCATAGGTGTATACGGGGAGCGCGGGCGCGACCCGCGAGGATGGACAGTGTCAGCTGCGTACGTTGCGCTCGTTGGTGGCGACGCACCGGCGGTTCTCGGCGGAGACGATGCAGATGAGGCGCGTTGGTTCGCAGCGGATGAGCTTCCGGCGCTGGCTTTCGATCACGACATGATCGTTGCAGACGCACTTGCGTTGCTCGGCTGAGAGGAGGCACAGATGGACCGTGGAGTCCGGGACATCCTGTCGATGGCTATCGTGACGGTGCTCTGCGCCGGACTGGTTACCACCCCTGTTCGTGCTGACGCGACCGCCGGCGTGAGCAAGCCCGGGAGTCCGCTCGGCTACGTACGTTCGCTCGCCCTTGTCGCGCCTGCGGGCGTGGATGACGACGTTCCTGGTGTCGCTCTGGACTCGTATCCGATCGTATCGCGCACGGTGACCGGCACCATTGATGCGTTTCCCATATCCCTGCCGCCAGAAGACAAGCGTGACGTCTACTCGGTGTATCTTGCGCCGGGCGAGCAGATCACGCTCGATCTGACAGGCCCGGCCGGCAACTTCGACTTGCTGCTTCTGGGACCGAATACGGTTTCGGTCAATGCACCACGCTACGTGCAGATCGGTGACACCGCTGGCTCGACGGAGCATATCTGCTACACGGCGGCCGGCCTATTCGGCGCTGGTACCTACTACGTGGTCGTGACGACCGACAATGCCGAGGGAGAGTACGCGCTCTCGTGGCACCTGTCGGGCCGCTCGGACGGGAACGTTCCGGGAACCCGCCTTGAGTCGCGGATGGTCACCGGCACGGTCGACCCGGTCGACGACCCGGATGACGTCTATCGCATCCCCCTCGAAGTCGGACAGACGCTCACCGTGACGGTCACGGTCGACCCGTGGGGCGAGACCATCGGCTTGTATGTTCTGCCTCCGCGGTGGGACAACGCGGGCATATGGGAAACCACCACCGACATCTGGTTCTGCGGCGACGCCACTTTAGGACAGGGCAGTCGGGTCACGCACTACGTCTACGTGGAAGAAGGCGAGAGCATCGCGGGCGACTACTACCTGGACGTGTACGCACCGGACGTACCGGTCGGATACACGTTGGAGTGGGAGGTTCTCCCGCAGCTCGCACCCGGCGCCCCGTTGCCGCCGAGCCCGGTCAAGAGCGACCTTGCGACCCGTACGGTCTACGAGATGCGCCTCCGCGCGGGCGACACGTTCCGCGGCAGCATCGATGCATCGCCTGGCGCTTGGGTGTGGGGCCGGCTGTATGCGCCGGACGGCTCGGTCGTCTGGGAGAACACCAGCGCAACTGACCCGAAGCCGTTCTCGTACGCCACTCCCGCTGCCAAGGAAGGTTACTACCATCTTGAACTGACCCCGTGGATCGCCGGCGGTAGCCGACTAGACTGGTCAATCCGGCGTGCGACCGCCCGCGTGCAGGGCTCGGACCGCTACCTGACTGCAATCCAGGCGTCGCGCTCGGCATTCAAGGACGGTGCCGATGTCGTCGTCCTAGCGAGCGGAGCGAACTTCCCCGATGCGCTGTCCGCAGCCGCCCTCGCGGGTGCGTACGACGCGCCTTTGCTTCTGGTGAAGCCGACTTCGCTTCCCTCGGCCGTGGTTGATGAGATCGAGCGACTCGGAGCGACACGTTGTTTCGTCGTGGGAGGGGAGTCTGCGGTCTCAGCGGGAGTCGCAAGCGGCGTTTCTTACAACACCGGAATCGTGCCGGTTCGCGTTGCGGGTCCTGATCGATACGCAACAGCCGCCGAAGTCGCGCGCAGAGTCGTCGATCGGCTCGGTGCCGAGTATGACGGCGGCGTGTTCATCGCCCGTGGCGACATCTTCCCGGATGCCCTGTCCGTCTCGCCGCTTGCGTGGCGCTCACGTCGTCCGGTGCTGCTGACGAGGCCCACGGTGCTGCCGTCGGCCACCACGCGGGTGCTGGAGGACATCGGCGCGACGAGCGCACTTGTGATTGGCGACGGAAACGCGGTGAGCAAGCCGGTGAGTCTGCAGGTCGCTGCAATCGTCGGCAGCGCTGAGCGTGTCTCGGGCACCGACCGGTATTCGACCTCGGCAGCCGTTGCCAGGTGGGGAGTGGCACGTGGCATCGCCGAGTACCGCACGATCGGGCTTGCGACAGGCACGAACTTCCCGGACGCACTCGGCGGCGGCATCGCGACAGGTGCCGGCCGCGGCGTGCTACTGCTGACGAGGCCGGATGTTCTTTCTGGGCCAACGTCCACCCTTATTTCTACCGAGAAGAGCTCGATTCGGTGGATCCGTGTCTTCGGTAGTAGTAAGGCGGTCTCGAACACCGTGACCGGTGTGGTGGACGTGCTGATGAAGTGAGATTGACACACGGCGAGTCGCTCCGTAGACTCGACGAAACTTATAGCACTGCCTTTGATGGGGATGAGTACGCGGACGTTAGGTCTTCCAGAGAGCCGGCGAATAGCTGAGAACCGGCGACCGAGAACCCGCAGAACATGGCCCCTGAGGCATCCGGAGGAAACGCGCAAGCGGAGTAATGCCGGACGGAAGCCCCCGTTACC
>PHEU01000032.1 GCA_002841295.1 Actinobacteria bacterium HGW-Actinobacteria-6 | reverse complement strand
GCGGTTCTGCTACAAGTGCCACAGCAAGGCGAGCGACAGCCAGGGCTCGACGTGGACCGCGTCGGTGATGAAGGACCGCTACGGGATTGCGCCGATGTCGGCTACCTCGGTAGCTATCTTCGGGCAGATTGGAAAGACGTACGGCCATAAGGTTGCAAGCTACACCGGCATCCACAAGCCGTCTCGGCTGGACGAGACGACCGGGAATCCCGCGAAGCTCACCACTGCGAAGCATATCGAATGTACCGATTGTCACAGTGCGCACGATGCTGGCAAGACGACCCACACAGTGGGCGGAGCGGGCGGTAACACTATTTCTTCCAACTCACCGATTGCGGGAGTCTGGGGAGTACAGCCGACAAATGGCGGCAACTGGACCGAACCGACCGCATATTCGGCAGTCTCGACGTCCTCGTACGAATATCAGATCTGCTTCAAATGTCACTCAGGATTCAATAGCGCTTACACCGCCGGAGCGACGCCCGTGGGTGTGAACACCACTTTCACCTGGGGTGGTACCGGCGCTTCGAAGTGGACCAACGTCGCACTCGAGTTCAACCCGAACAACGCTTCATATCATCCAGTGATGGCGGCGACGTCCAACAGCTCGGCGAGCTTCAATGGTGCCATGCGAGCCCCGTGGACGGGTGTCGGAACACAGAAGATGACCTGTTCGGATTGTCATGGTGATGACGGAGGCGCTGCCCAGGGTCCCCACGGTTCGGCCATCAGCCGCATCAGTAAGGGCTTCTGGCCGCTTAAATCGACCAACCTTCCGTACACGATCGGCGGCGGATATACGGGTTTGTTGTGCGATCGCTGTCACAACATCGCGGGCATCAATAATGATGCCCACAGCAAGCACGGCGGGTACGCATGCTACAACTGTCATATCGTGGTTCCGCATGGCGGGGCCCTTCAGGGACTCGTCGGCGACCGCGACGGCAACATGCCGTCACGATATGCGTACAACAACAACAAGAACAACCTGTTGATCTCCGGGTATAGCGGCGGTGAGGGCGACAGCACTGGCAACTGCAACGCTGATGCAGGCTGCTCACGCCACAACTTCCCCGCTACGAGCTGGTAGCGCGTTCGTCGCGACTATGAAGCCGTTCCTGCAGCGATTCGCTCGAACCCTCGTCAATCGTCGACTCACGCTGCTTGTGATGTCGCTCGCGGCTGCCTCAATGCTGCTCATGCTATTGGTTCCGCAGCGAGGAACCGAAGGCGCAGCCTCCCTGTCGTCGTTTGCCCTCGCCCTCGGCCTGGACAGTGTTGCTACCGCCTGGTGGTTTCGCGTTGTCGTCGGCGCTGCAGGCGTCCAGCTCCTGGCGGCTACGTTTACGCTCGCGCGTCGCGACCTGCGGAGGCTGCTCCGTGAGCGAGGTCCCGGTTCCCCCGAGGAGTTCGCGATCGAGAGTCCGAGCCGCTTCGCCCGAGAACTGCGTCGCCTCGGTTATCTGAGGATTCGGCGTTCCAGCCAGGCCGCGCGCTATGTTCGAGATCCATGGGGGTATGCCGGTCCCTCCTTATTGCACGGAGGCATGGTGCTGGCAGTATGTGGCGTTCTGATCGTCACGCTCACGCAGAGCGCGGGTCTCATAAGAGTCGTGGAAGGCCAGACGATGGCGGCCGGGACGACTCTAGATGCGCCGAGGCAGGGACCGCTCGGTGTCGCTCCGGTACTCGACCATGACCTCACGTTGGACCGCATAGACGTGCTGGTCTGGCCAAGTGGCGAGCCGCGTGCGTTTACGGGTACATGGGTGCTCTCGGGGAGCGACGGGCTGACTCGGCTGGTCGTGACTACGAATCGGCCAGTGACGCGCGATGGTGTTCGGTACTTTCAGGAACAGCGCGTTGGCTACTCGTTCTTCACGACGATTACGCAAGGTGACGTGGTCGTTCGGCGGCGAATCGACCTTCTACAGCCACCCTCCTCAACAGAGGGGTCATTTGAGGACGTCGTACTGGCCGACGGTAGTGTGATTCGAGCCAAATGTCTCGTCGATGAGGCCGCCGGCGGTCAGCCAGAGCTGGTATTGAGGTTTGAGCAGTCAGGCGACATTGTGGCGCAGGACACGGTCACCGATGGAGCGAGTGTTCGTCTCGTCGACATGGACGTGACGGTGGATGCTGTCGGGCGGTGGGCAATCATCACCATCGAGCGCAGCTACGGTTACGGTCTTCTATTCACAAGCTTCTTTGTGATGTTCATCGGTGCAATCTTGATATATGGCGCGTCGCCCAGAGAACTAACGCTCACCCGGGGTGACGACGGCACGGCTATCGCCGAATGGCATGCTTCGCGCATGCCTTCGATGTACGCTCGGGAACAACAGCGGCTGCGAGACGCAGCTGCACGTGAGGAGGACGACGCATGACCCAGACACTACTTGCGCTCGATCCCAGGCTGCATCTGCTTGCCGCAGCGTTTTACGCGGTCGCTTTTGTGACACTCGTCATCGGTGGCACACCTGGAGGGCGGGTTGGACGACTCGCGATTCCTGCAGGGGCCTGCGGGATGCTGCTGCATGCCGCGGGGATCGTGGCGCGTTGGATCGCGGTCGGGCATGGTCCGGTCGTAACAAAGTACGAGAACCTTTCGGCGTATGCGATCGTCACGGCGGGCATTGCTGTCTATCTGCTGTGGCGCCGGACCTCGCTGCGCCAGCTGGGTTTGATTCTTTTTCCAGTGTCGTTTCTGATGCTCGGCTTTGGCCTGTTCTCTGGAACCGAAGGGCAGAATCTGCCTCCGACGTTCGGCGGTATCTGGCTAGTGCTACACGTATGCTTCTACTTCCTTGCGTTCTCCACTGCGGTGACGGCCGCCGCCGCCTCTGTCCTGCTCATTACGGGCAAGCAGGCACCTGGCCGTACAGATATCACGGCCGAGGAGCTCGACGTCGCCGCGTATCGCTACGCGGGGCTGGCATTCTCGTTCTGGGGAATCGGCATGCTCACCGGAGCGATTTGGGCATTCAACGCTTGGGGTCGCTACTGGGCATGGGATCCGGTGGAGACGTGGTCGCTGGTCACCTGGCTCGTCTTTGGTGCGTATCTGCACCTTCGGCGGTTCTACCGGTGGGATGGTCGCCGAGCGGCATGGTTGCTGGTGATCTGCTTCGGTTTCGCGCTCATGTCGCTCTTTGGAACGACTTTGCTCAATAACTCGCTCCATTCGGTGTACTTCAAATGAGGCGGCTTGTGGCCATCACGTTGGTAGGAGTACTTCTTGCGGGTGCGGGATGCACCCAGCACGAAGTGAAAGACCCGCGCGCTGCCGCGGTTGAGTCAACCGTGCAGGCGTACAATGACGCGCTTGTCAGGGGATTCGCGAAGATGGACATGAACGAGCTCAGTGCGGTGGCAACAGAGGACCAGGCGACACAGGAGTACTTTTTGATGTCTGCGCTTGGCGAGGAACGCGTTCGAATGATCGCCCACATGCGGGCGCTCTCGTTTGACTCGGTGGTATTCTCCGGTGAAGCGAGTGCGACCGTGACGACTGCGGAGACGTGGGACTTCACGCATCAATCGCTCGATACAAGTGAGACCGTTCGTGAGGAGTTGGGCGTGACGTATCATCTCAGGTATTCACTCGACCTCATTGAGGGCCAGTGGCTCGTAGCCGCGGTGGCGTCTCTTGATTCCTCGTCGACCAGTCAGGAAACCACGCCGTGACCTCCATCGCTATCATCATCAACAACTACTTCCACGACGTCGCGACTGCTGTGCTGATCGCCAGCGCCGCCCTCGTATGGGCGCTCGATCGCGCCGCTGCGAATGACACTGGTGGGCGTGCGGGCGAGCTTCTGCGGGCCGCCTATCCGCGCCTCGTGCTCGTTGCGCGTGTGGCGCTCGTCTGGATCGTGCTCGGCGGTATCCCGCGCACGATCTTCTTCACGCGCTTCGAGTGGGACCCGGCAGTCGTGCGAGGTATCGTACCGGCGCTGGTGATCAAGCATGTACTGATGATCGTCGGAGTGTTGCTCGGTGGCGTCATGTGGGCTCGAATCGGCCGTCGTGTGAGGGCGGGGGAGTCGGCGTGAAGCTGTTCCGCTGCGCCGTGGTTGTGGCATTGGCAGTCGCGTTGTCCCTCGGTGGCTGCGCGCCGAGTGAAACGGCTTCCACCCACCCGGCCGCGGTCGCCGTGCGCGATCTCCTTGCACTCCGCTCCGTAAACAGCACTGACGTGGCAGCGTACGAACCCTTCTTCGCTGAGCCATCGCTTGCCGAGGAGCTTGCCGGGAACAGTCAGGCGGCGGGAGAGGAGAGCACGGTCCCCGAGTCCGATACTCCGTACGTGAGTCGAATCGAAAGCGATACCGCCGATGTCGTCGTTCGCTGGCACTCGGATGAGAAGTCGTTTCCGGGTTGGCCGAGCGCGACAGTATTCTCACTCAAGTGGGCCGATGGCCGGTGGGTAATCGTCGACGCAGTAGATCCCGAGGGCGCAGTTCCAGCTCCTATCGACGAGAGCGAGTTAATCGGAACCCCTGGTAATACCGTTGAGAAGTAACGGAATAGAGCGTCGCGCGTCGCTCTTCTGCTAGGGACTCCGTTACATGGCCGTCGGAATCGGTGTACGATACTAAGGACGTTTCACGTTGTTGTGTTCAGGAGGTCGTATCCGTGTCCGATCCGCGCAATGCTCCCGATGCCACGCTCTACCGGCTATCGCTGTATCACTGCTATCTCGGCGAGCTGCTGCGGGTCGGCGCGCCTGACCGCATCACGTCACGTCAGCTGGCCGAGGAGCTGAGCATCAAGGAAGAGACTGTGCGCCGCGACGTGTCATTCGTCGGCGACATCGGCCGACCCGGGGCAGGATACGATCCCACTGTGCTCTTCAGTGAGCTCACCACATTCCTTGGGCTGAGCGATGAGTATCCGATCGTGATGGTCGGTACTGCTCGCATGCTTGAAGCGCTGAGGGTGGTGTTTCCCTCCGAGCGATACGGCGTCAAGCCGGTCGCGTTGTTCTCGGAACTACCTGAGGATGCAGGGCAAGTCGTTGGTGGCCTCGAGGTTCGACATCTGACGGAGCTCGCACGGCTCGATTCTGAGCTCGGTGTCACGGTCGGTCTGATCGCTTGTTCTCCGGGCTGGATTCAGATCTCGCTCGATTTGCTCTCTGCGGCCGGAATCACCGGAGCATTGTTGCTCACGCCGATCATTCGGATCAACAAGCCCGAGGGCATGACTATTAATCAGGTTCGGATGCCGTGTGACATCAAGTCGCTGGCATGCAAGTGCCAGGCGGCAGTCGGAGGAGTCGGAGGCCGCTAGTCCGGGCGCTCGCTTCGGTCCGATCTGGCGGCACCAGTAGCCGTGCACCCGTGCTATACTCGCGACTTCTGATGGCTCCGGCACGCCGTGTCTAACCCCCCGACGGCGACGTGGAGGAGGAGTGCGCTTTGCCCCGACCCGACCTTGTGCTCTTGCACGCTCCGAGCGTGTACGACTTCCGCGACAGGTCGATCATGTTCGGGCCGGTTTCGGACCTTGTTCCGTCCAGCCCGATCTTCGAGATGTATCCAATCGGCTTCACGACAATGGCCGAGTACATGGAGCGTCATGGTCTGTTCGTCCGCATCACGAACCTCGCGATGCGGATGCTTGCCAGCACATCATACGATGTTGAAAAGGCTATCCGGGAGATGGATCCGGTGGCGTTCGGTATCGACTTGCATTGGCTGCCGCATGCTCACGGATCAATCGAGATCGCCCGCATCTGCAAGAAGTATCACCCCAACACGCCGGTTATCTTCGGCGGGTTGTCATCATCGTTCTTCCATGAGGAACTCGTTCAGTACGATTGTGTCGATTACGTTTTGCGTGGGGATTCCACCGAGGAGCCGTTCACGCAGCTCATATTCGCGCTGAAGCGCCACGGTAGCGTGGCCGACATCCCGAACCTCACGTACAAGACCGCGGACGGCTCGGTTGTCGTGAACGAGCTCTCGTGGGTGCCGGACACGTTCGATGACGTGAAGCTGGACTACAGCTACAGCATGCGCTCTGTCATCCGCGATCGTGACATGGTGAGCGCGCTTCCGTTCAAGGGATGGCTCGGCTATCCCGTTACGGCGTCGCTCACGTGCCGGGGCTGTACGAAGCAGTGCCCAACGTGCGGCGGCTCTGCGTACGCGTTCGCCAAGCACTTCGGTCGACGCACGCCCGCGTTCCGCGACCCGGAGCTGCTGGTCGCCGACATCGCCCATGTGCAGAAGCACATCCCCGGTCCGGTGTTCGTGCTCAATGACTTCCAGCAGGCCGGCCAGGAGTACGTCGAGGCGTTCCTCGCCGGACTTCGTCGCATCAACTTCAAGAATCCCATCGGCTTCGAGTTCTTCACGCCTCCCACCGAGGAATTCTGTTCGATGCTCGATGAGAATCTGAACGATTGGTCTGTCGAGGTCTCAGCCGAGAGCCACGATGATGCTGTGCGCGCCGCATTCGGCAAGCACTATACGTTTGAGGAGTTGTCGGAGTCGATCGAGATCGCGCTCAAGCACAACTGCTCGCGCTTCGACCTGTACTTCATGACCGGAATCCCCACGCAGACCGCACAGTCCGTGCTCGACACTGTGCCGGCCGTGCGCGACCTCTATGCTCGCCTCGGCAATGACAAGCGACTTCTGGCGTTCATCTCGCCGATGGCACCGTTCCTCGATCCCGGGTCGATGGTGTTCGACAATCCGGACGCGTATGGCTACAAGCTGCGCGCAAAGACGCTCGAGGAGCACCGCCAGCTGCTGCTGGAACCGTCGTGGAAGCACATCCTCAACTACGAGCCTGACGGCATGACGCGCGATGAGATGGTCGACACGATCTACGAGTCCGCCATAGGCATCAACCGCGTGAAGGCCGAGGTCGGCCTGGCCGATGCCGCCACCGCGGCGGTTACCGAGAAGCGCATCCGTGAAGCGCAGGTGGCCATGAAGCGTATCGATGAGATCGTCGATACGTCGACCGGGGAGGAGCGCGTACGGCTCCTTCATGACTTCCGAAGTGAGGTCGATCGCCTCAACGAGAACACCGTGTGCGAGAAGTCCGAACTCAACTGGCCGGCCTCGGTTCGTCCGACGCATGTGTTCAGCAATATAGCCCTCTGGTTCAGGGTCAACTTCCAGACGCTGTTCCCGAAGACGCGCAAGACCGTGTCACACCCGATGGAGCACAAGAGCTGATGCCTGTAGACGAGAAGCCGGCCGCCGGCCAACCGACCACCGAGCGCGTGAAGGGTATCTTCACGAACATCGCGCCGTCGTACGACCTGTTCAACATCCTGTCGAGTTTCGGCATCGATCGTTTGTGGCGTCGGTCGACGGTTCGTCTGGCGAGGCCCGATCACAAGAGCGTGATGCTTGATCTTGCGGCTGGCACAGGGGATCTCACCATGGCCTTCGCGCGCCTCGGCAAGCCAGCGTCGATCCTGTCAACGGATTTTGTGCCCGAAATGCTTGAGGTCGGGAAGAAGAAGGCGGCCGCATACGACGGACCTACCAAAATCGAATTCGAGGTCGTCGACGCCCAGGACCTGCCTTTTGACGACGCCAAGTTCGATATCGTCACGATCGCGTTCGGCGTTCGAAATCTGCCTGATCGCGCAGCCAACTTCCGAGAAGTGCAGCGCGTGCTCAAGCCCGGTGGGCGCTACGTGATCCTTGAGTTCACCACTCCGCCGAGCCCGTTCGTGCGCTGGTTCTATCACATGTATCTGCGCGTCGTAATCCCGAACCTCGGCGGGCTGCTAACCGGTGATAAGCCGTCGTTCCAGTACCTGAACGACTCCATTCGCGCCTTCCCGACGCAGCTGGCGCTTGGCGCTGAGCTTCACGCGGCCGGGTTCTCTCGGGTCAACTGGCATAACCTCACCTTTGGCATCGTGGCGGTTCACATCGCCGAGGTCTGACACCCACCCTGGAAGCATGCTTGCTTGAGCGTGTACGATGTGTGAACGGTCCAACGACGCACGGAAGGACGCGACATGCTGCTGCTGGCCCGCTACGTTCTCCCCATCACAGGTCCTCATATCGAGAACGGTGGAGTCGTCGTTCGCGACGGAGCTATCGTCGCCGTCGGCTCGCGCGAGGACCTGATAGCCTCATATCCCGCCGAGGAGACCCGTGACTATGGGCTCGCCGCGCTTATGCCGGGGTTCATCGACCTGCACACGCACTTTGAGTACGCGTCATTCCGCGGTGTCGTGAACGACCTCCCGTACTCGCAGTGGAAGATGCAGGTCATGCGTCTTGAGGAGCTTCTCACCGAGCAGGACTGGAAGAACTCGGCCGTTCTTGGCGCGATCGAATCGGTCCGCTCGGGCATTACGACGTTTGCCGACGTCACCGACTCCGGAACCTCGGTTGCCCCTGCTGCGTCCGCCGGGCTTCGCGGTGTCATCTACCGTGAGGTTTCAACGATGGACAAGTCGAAAGTGGCTGGCGTCGTGGACGCCGCGCTGGAAGACGTCGTTGAGTGGCAGGAGCTCGTTGACTCATCGCTCCTTACCATCGGTATTGCGCCTCACTCTCCGTACTCGTGCCACTCCAGCCTGTTCAAGACGGTCGCAAATGCCGCCGGAGAGCGCGATCTTCCAGTTGCTTTGCACCTCGCTGGATCGCGAGACGAATACGACTTCATCAAGTACGGCTCGTCCTCGCTGGGACAAGACTACCGTGCACAGTCCGGCTGGTCGGACGTCGTTTGGCTGCCTACCGGCGTCAGCCCGGTTCAGTATGTGAGTCAGTGGGGCATCCTCGAGGTTCCGAATGTGCTCGCGGTTCACTGCGTACACGTCGATCCCGAGGACGTGGACACACTGGCGCGCAACGACGTCGCGGTGGCGTATTGCGGGCGCTGCAACCTCAAGCTCGGCATGGGCATCGCCCCTCTCAAGTCGTTTCTTGAGCACGACCTCCGGGTCGGCATCGGAACTGACTCTCCGGCGTCCAACAGCACGATGGATTTCTTTGACGAGATGCGAATCGGGTTGTTGGTACAGCGTGGACTATCCGGTGAGGCCCAGTTCTACAAGGCGAAGCGCTTCGTGCGGATGGCCACGCTCGAGGCAGCCCGCGCACTCAAGATCGACCACCTCGTCGGTAGCCTGGAGGCGGGCAAGCGAGCGGATATCATCGCTATCGACTTGTCGCGCAGCCATCAGGTGCCGACGCAGGATCCATACAGCGCAATCGTGCACACCAGTAACCAGGAAGACGTCGTGATGACCATGGTTGACGGTCGAATTCTGTTCGAACACGGCACGCTTCTGACGATTGATACAGGCACGCTCTACGAAGAAGTCGAGCATGCCCGCCTGAAGCTCAAAGATGGTCGCGCCTGATGATTGAGCGTGGCACGGTCGTCGCGGTCCGGGGCAACAAGGCAGACGTTGTGCTCGGAGGCTCATCCGCGTGTCAAGGGTGCAGTGCATGCTCGATATCAAAGAGCGGCGATTTGCTGCTCCGTGATGTTACGGATCAGATCGGCGTGGACCTCGGCGATGAGATCGACGTCTTGATCCCCGAGGGTCTCCAAATGAAGGCGGCACTTGCCGTGTACGTGGTGCCCCTTGCGAGCCTGTTGCTCGGGTATTTGGCTGGGTTCTTGCTTGGAGGAGCTCTGGGATTCGATCGGGACTCCACCGGTGCAATCGTGGGCATTCTGGCTGCTACGGCAGCGCTTGCGGGCACCCGGTTGGCCGAGAAGTCGGTCTTGCGCGGAGGCCGGCTTGCCCCAAGAGTGCATGCTATAATCTCGCGAGGTTCGGCCCATGCGAACGCAGGGTCCGACGCAGACGATATCTAGGAGGTATCCGCAGGTGAGTGAGCAGGATTTCTTCTTCGACGAAGAAGTGGACGCAAAGCCGGCCCCGAGGAAGGCTTCGGCGCCCAAAGGCACATCGGAACCAACAAGTGGCTCATTCTTTGCGCAGGACATCTCGGTGTCTATTGCCGCACTCATGGCCGTTATCGCGTTACTTCTCGGAATCATCGTAGGCGTGCTCATTCCGAGCGGCGGTACGACCTCCGGTGTCTCGACCGGAGCGCCCGCCTCAAGCTCAGAGGCTGCACCGCAGCTCACGCCGGACCAGCTCGATTCTGGCGAACTGCCTGCAGGTCATCCCGACCTCAGCGGTATGACGTCTGACACCGCGACTGAGTCGACGCCCGCAACCGGAAACTAACACAGCACGGGGGCGGCTCGGCCTGACGGGTCGCGCTGTTCTGGTGTTCACACAAGGAAGGCATCCGTATGGCAATCAACAAGAAGAGTGCGCCGCTTTGGACCAAGATCGTCATCGTCTTTGTGGCGGTCACATTCGTGGCGAGTATCGCCCTCGTGGGTTTCTCTGGATTCGGTACCACTAGCAACCCGGGGAGTCCCACGACCGGCGGGGATCCGATAACGCTCCAGTATCAGCCACAGGTTGAGGCGGCGCTTGCCGCGTCGAAGGCCGACCCCACGAGCGCGCCACTCCTTGCGAATGTTGGTCACGTCTACTATGAGTGGGCTGTAGCCGAATACGAGAGTGGCGCGATCGATGCGTCGCGTCCGCATTGGCTCGCGGCGGTCGCGTACTACGACCAGGCCATTGCGATCAACCCGACGGACAACGTCGCCATCGGCAACAAGAGCTTCGCGCTCGCTTATGCCGGAAGCCCCGACGCGGAGGCTGCTCTGAAGGCGTTCATCGCCACAGAGGACCCGACGTTGGCTCCGCAGATTGCGAATGCGCAGGAGTTGCTTGCTCAGATTCAGTCGTCGGCGGCGACCGGTTCTACAGCAACGAGCAGCACGCCATAGAAAGCTTCCTGCACCAAAAATAGACGGTCGGTCGCAATGTGCGGCCGGCCGTCGTTGTTTCTCGCCCGCTTAGCTCGCTCTGGTGTCTGCGAGCATGACGCGCGCCTCTTCAAGGCTTGAGGCAGTTGAGAAGATGCCGGAGAGCCGGGTGAGGTCGAGGATGCTATCTACCGCATCGTTCGTCACAAGGATGAGCCGGCCCCCATGAGCACCGTATTCCTTGGACAAGGACAGAAGCAGGCCGAGGCCAGAGCTGTCCAGGTAGTCCAGGCGCGACAAGTCCACCACCGTCGAGCCTGGTGAGTCCTTCAGTATCCGGTCTATCGTCATCCTGAAGGCTGCGCACTCACTGTAGTCAAGATCGCCGACAAGTGTGAGCGCCCAATGGGTAACTCCGGGGTCGAGCTGGATTGTCAGAGGCACGGTTATCCTTCCGCTCGATGTCGCCGCCATTTACCTACCCGAACACGGCCGCCTTCTCACCAGGGTATCTGGCGGTTACAATCGAGCTGTGAGACAGAAGCCACACCGAGAGGCGCGCGCATGGAACTCGATATATCGACCGAACGAGATGGTACCACTTGCCGCATCGCCGTGAACGGCGAGGTCGACGTCTACACTTCGCCTCTATTGAAGTCGCACATCGTCGACGCTGTTGATTCTGGTTGTGTCGATCTCGTGGTCGACCTGGAGGGCGTAGGCTTCATCGATAGCTCTGGCCTCGGCGTGCTCGTTAGTGGATTACGCCGCGTGAAGGAGCAGTCCGGATCGATGCGAGTGATCTGCACTAAGGAAGGTATCCTGAAGATCTTCCGAATCACCGGGCTCGACAAGGTCTTCCCGATCTTCGCGAGTGCCGATGAGGCCGAGGGGTTCTAAGCCCGGCGTCTTGCGTTGCCGTTTCGGTGGCCATAGACTCGTTCGAGTGACCGCGACCGCTCGGGTCGTGTTCCCGTGCGTCAAGAGGAGTTGAAGCGTTGTTCGGCATCGGTGGCAGCGAGATTCTCATTATCGCCATCATTGTGCTGCTGCTGTTTGGGCCGGATAAGCTCCCCCAGGCGGCGCGCACCATGGGACGCTTCATGCGCGAGTTCAAGCGCTACCAGTCCATGATGGAGTCAACCTTCAAAGCTGAGATGTACCTGTCCGAGCAGAAGGCTCAAACCGAGAAGGCTGAGAAGACTGCCAAGACCGGCGATGAGAAGGACACATTCAAGAAGGCCCGTGAATACCGTGAGCAAGCCGGAATCGTCGTCCCGGGGGAGACGCCGCCGGCCGTTGTCGAGCTCGAGGATGACGAAGACGCACCCATCGCGCCAGAAGATGCCGGATGGGTCCCTGGCTCAGCGGATGCCCCCGGTGTTCAGCCCGTAGACGATGGAGAGGGGGAAGGGGAGCAGCTCTAGCTGCGAAACCCTGACGCCATGCCCATCGCACCCAAGCGCATGCCATTCTTCAACCACATAGATGAGCTTCGCCGTAGGCTCATGGTTGTCGTGTCTGTTCTGGCCGTCGCGGCCGTCGGGTTGTATTTCTTTACACAACCCATTTTTGACTGGCTCGTGGCACCCGTGCTGCCATCGCTCGGTGACACTGCGATCACATCACTCCGAGTGTTCGATCCGATGATGGTGCGTTTCAAAGTCGCACTGTGGGCCGCAATCGTGCTTACCAGCCCGGTCACCATCTGGCACACGCTCAGCTTCTTCTTGCCGGCGCTTAAGCCCAAGGAACAGAAATGGTTCGTCGGGACGTTCGTGTCCATGATCGTGCTGTTCCTTGCCGGTGTGATGATGTGTTACGTGATGATTCTGCCTGCGAGCTTCTCGTGGCTCATTGATCAGGCCGGCGGGATGATGACCTTCCAGGCGCAAGCCACCGACCTCATCACCGTTATCTCGTACTTCCTCATCGGTTTTGGAGTCGCATTTCAAACGCCCGTCATCGTCTTCTACCTCACGTACTTCGGCGTGGTTCCCTACGCGAAGTTGCGTGAGAACTGGCGCGTGATCTGGGTCGTGATCGTCGTGGTTGCTTCAATGATCACGCCAGACTGGTCGCCGGTGAGCATGGGCGCCCTCTCGGTGGCGATGATCGTTCTGTACGAGTTGAGCATGTTGCTCGTCAGAATCTTGATGTCCAAGAAGATCGCCGCTCAGCGAGCCGCTGATGCTGAGTTTGACGACGACGAGGATGACGACGAGTCCTGACGTTCGGGCACACGAAGGGGCAATTCTGTGCATGAGATGGGTATTTGCGACGGCATTGTGACCGCAGCGCTCGAGACTGCTGCGAAGGAGCGCGCCGTATGCATCAACAGTATTGATGTGACCATCGGCGTTCTCACTGAGATTCAGGAAGAGGCTCTGCAGTTCGCGTTCACTGTGATCACGAAGGACACCATAGCCGATCGTTCGGCGCTTAACGTGACCATGCTGAAGGCGCGCTCTGTATGCGGCGAGTGCGCGGCTGAGTTTGAGCACGGGCGCTTTGACGCGAAATGTCCGGAGTGTGGCTCCTTTGTATGTTCACTGCTGCAGGGCCGAGAGCTTCGGATCGACAGCATCGATATCGATTAGGGGGTCGTCGTGCGGGTCGACATCGCTAAAGGCATCCTTGAGAAGAACGACACACTTGCCGAGGGAAACCGCGAACTCTTCGCGAGGAACGGGGTTTTCGTCGTCGACCTGATGGCGAGCCCGGGCGCTGGCAAGACATCCACGATTCTCGCCACCATCGCCGCGCTGCGGGACCGGTACAGCATCGCAGTCATCGAGGGGGACATCGCCTCGAGGGTGGACGCTGAGAAGATCGCTGCCCAGGGCATTCCCGCCGTACAGATCAACACCGGCGGCGCATGCCACCTGGAGTCCGACATGATTCGCCGCGCGGTCGATACGCTCGATCTCTCGGAGATAGATCTGCTCATCATCGAAAACGTTGGCAATCTCGTGTGTCCGACCGACTTCGACTTGGGCGAGCATGCGAAGATCATGATCCTCTCGGTACCAGAAGGGCATGACAAGCCGTACAAGTACCCGGGCATCTTTCAGATATCCGAGGCGGTCATCCTCAACAAGTACGACACCGTCAGCGTCTTCGACTTCAATGAGGCCGAGTTCCGCGGCGTTGTGCACGATCTCAACCCGAGCGCGCCGATCTTCGCCATCTCGGCGACCAAAGGCGAGGGCGTTGACGCCTGGGTCGAGTGGCTTGTAGCGCGTATCGAGGCCGCAAAGGTGGTTCAGTCATGATGGGCCGTGATGAGGCGCTTGCTCTTGTCCGTGAGCGCATTGCCAACGGCAACCTCGTGAACCACTGTGTCGCGACCGAAATCATCATGGAGGCGCTCGCCAGGCATTTCGAGCTTCCCGAGGTCGATGTCGAGCGCTGGGCGCTGGCCGGTCTCTTGCACGATCTGGACTATGCCGAGACGGCCGAGGACTTCGAGCGTCACGGCATCGTGACGGCCGAGCTTCTCGGCGACCAGGTTGACGAAGAGATGCTGCACGCGATTCTCGCGCACGCAGGCAAGGCGCCACTTGAGAGCCTCTTCGATCGCGCGCTCTACGCGGCGGACCCGACCACTGGTTTCATCGTGGCGGCAGCGCTCGTGCGGCCTGAGAAGGACCTGGCCGGCGTTGAAGTCCGCTCCTTGCTCAAGCGTTGGAAAGAGAAGGCGTTCGCCCGTGGAGCAAGCCGCGAGCAGATGGCTGTGTGCGAGGAAATCGGGCTTGAGCGTGCCGCGTTCTTTGACATCGCGCTTGGCGCGATGAAGGCGCGCGCGGCCGAGATCGGGCTGTAGTCCGCCCCTCCTGAGGGTAAGCTCGGGTTCGGAATCCGGTTGACAGGCCGGTATATACTCGCATGGACGTTCACGGCCCCAAGTGAAGAGGATCCTGCATCTATGCGACTTGTCGTCTCCGAAAAGAACATAGCGGCACGCCGAATCGCCGAGATACTGGCGGTTGGAAAGCCGAAGACCGATAAGGTCTATAGCACGCCGATTTACACGTTCCGCCGTGATGGCGAGGACTGGGTGAGCATCGGGCTCAAGGGTCACATCCTTGGTGTGGACTTCCCGACAGAGCTTGGCTACGCCGATGGCAAGTGGTCGGCGTCATGGGAAGACGGCCGCGAGTCTGCCGCCGGTCTGCCTGACTCGCTGCCTGCTCCTCCGTGGGAGAAGCGTACGAAGCCGTACCTGGCCTCGGGCATGGACCTGCGGACATGGAAGCTCCAGTCGCTCCCGTATCTCGTATGGGCACCGGTTGGCAAAGCTCCTGCCGAGAAGGAGATCGTCCGCGCTCTCAAGAACCTCGCCAAGAAGGCCGACGAGATCATCATCGCAACCGACTACGACCGCGAAGGTGAGCTCATCGGCGCCGATGCGCGTGGTGTGATGCGTGAGACGAACAAGACCGTCCCCGTGTATCGTGCGCGGTTCTCGGCCATCACAAAGGATGAGATCGAGCGCGCGTTTACAGAGCTTGGCGAGGTCTCCGATGAGCTTGCTGCAGCCGGTGAGGCGCGTCAGGACATCGACTTGGTCTGGGGTGCAGTGCTCACGCGCTACCTCACGAAGGTGCGCTTTGCCGGCGTAGGCCGGCCGAGAAGTGCCGGGCGAGTCCAGACTCCTACTCTCAAGCTGATCGTCGACCGCGAACTCGAGCGCGAGGCGTTTTGTCCCGAGACGTACTGGACCGTGGACGGGAAGTTCTCGGCGCACGATGCCGAGTTCGTTGCGGGCCACGAGACGGAGCGGTTCACGTCAGGCGAGGCTGCTCAAGCAGTGCTCGACGGCGTTGCCGGCAAGACGGACGCAACCGTTGCCGATGTGACCACGACGCGTCGTACGGTGAAGCCGCCGACGCCGTTCAACACGACGGCGCTTCAGGCAGCCGCGTCCGCCGAGGGTATTGGACCGAAGCGCGCGATGAACATCGCCGAATCGCTCTATATGAACGGCTACATCTCGTATCCCCGCGTTGACAACAGCGTCTACCCGAAGAGCCTCGACATCAAAGGCATCCTCAAGACTCTCTCCACTGTGCCGGCGTATCACCAGTACGCCGATTCGCTGCTCAAGAAGGATTCGCTCACCGCGACTCGCGGCGCGAAAGAGACGACCGACCATCCGCCGATCCACCCGACCGGAGCGCCTGATCCCGAGAAGCTCAAGCCCGAGGAGTGGAAGCTCTACAACCTCGTGGCACGCCGCTTCATGGCAACGCTTTCGGCCCCGGCTGTCATCGAGGCGACGAAGGTTGGCCTGAATGTGGCCTCCGAGCGGTTCGTTGCCCGCGGCGACGTGATCATCGAGCACGGCTTCCGTGCGATCTATCACTACGGTCTCAAGAAGGACGAGCATCTCCCGAAGATGACCGAAGGCGACACGATCGGGTTCCTCGGCGCCGAAAGCGAGCAGAAGGAGACGCAGCCGCCTAAGCGCTACAAGGCGGCCGGACTCATCCAGGAGATGGAGAAACAAGGCCTTGGCACGAAGGCGACGCGCCACGACATCATCGAGACCCTGGCGTCGCGCGGCTACACGGTGAACGACCCGATCGAGCCCACAAAGCTCGGCCGTGCCGTGATCGAGGCGCTCTCTGCCTTTGCCGAGCGAATCACCACGCCTGGCATGACCGCTGAGCTTGAGGCTGAGATGGACGACATCGCAAACGGCCGCAAGCTGCGCGAGAACGTCGTTGGTCACTCCCGGGAGCTGCTCGCTGAAGTCATGACCGTGCTGCTACCCCGGGCCGAAGAGGTCGGCGACCTTCTGAAGGATGCCGCCGTCGAGGATGCCAAAGTCGGTCTGTGCCCGAAGTCCGGCCATGATTTGCTCGTGAAGTCCTCTCCCAAGACCAAGGGGCAGTTCGTCGGTTGTGCCGGCTGGCCTGACTGTGATGTCACCTTCCCGCTACCACAGGGCAAGATCGAGACGGTGCCGGAGCCATGTCCGGAATGCGGCACCCCGCAGGTCAAGATCATCCAGTTCCGCCAGCGCCCGAGGGTACGGTGCCTCGATCCGGTGTGCCCCACTAACTTCGAGGCCACTGTGGACATTGGCGCCTGCCCGACATGCACCGCCGAGGGCAAGGACGGGCGCCTAATCGCCCAGCGCTCGCCGCGCACGCTCAAGCGGTTTGCCCGCTGCACCAACTACGAGACATGTAACACGAGCTATCCGCTGCCGCAGAACGGCGAACTTCAGGCGACGGGCGAGTTCTGTTCGTGTGGTGCGCCGATGGTTGTCGTGCACACCGGCAAGGGACCGTGGCGTATCTGCGTCGACCCTGCATGCCCGCTGAAGGCCGAGAAGGCAGCTGCTGCCGCCAAGGGCGGTGCCAAGCCGAAGAAGGCCGCAGCAAAGAAGCCTGCGGCGAAGAAAGCCGCGACCAAGAAACCTGCGGCGAAAAAGGCGGCAGCGAAGAAGCCCGCAGCTTCCAAGAAGCCAAAGGCCAAGCCCTCGGAAGAGTGACGTTGCCGGTCTCGCGGGGCATGAACCCCGTGAGGCCACCGCAATAACCGAGGTGTCAGCATGAAGCTCGCCGTACTGCAGCTTATGCGCAGGCCTGATGCAGAGTCCGAGCGCCGCGTGCTCGCCGAGGCGAGTGCTCGCGCTGTCGCCCAGGGCGCGGAGGTCGTTGTACCTCCTGCGGACATCAGTCCTGACAGCGCCTCGGATCTTCACGCACTCGATGTCCTCGGCCGTGTCGCGTTTCTCGCGGGAGATGCTGCGATCGATGAGGCAGAGTATGCGCGCCTCGGCCAGAATCCGCCTGATGTACTCGTATTGTCTCCCGGTGCGGAGTCAGACATCCAGGCTGAAGCCGTCTTCGAGGTCGCGCTCGAGCTCTCGATATCGCTCGCCGGCCTTGTGATCATCACCGAGCGAACCGGCGCTGAGCCCGGTAAGCCCGGTCACGGGGGGAGTGCGGTAATCGTTCTCGGCCAGGTCGTCGCCGAGGCTCTTTCTGACGACGACCTGCTGATCGCTGATGTGATGGTCCCGGTGCTTGCGCCAGAGCCCAGGGCTCCACTCCCGAAGATTCCTCCGATCCTCGCACAGCGCCTTGCGCACCATCGCGGCCAGCGACTGTCTGTGGAGTACCCCGCCGACCTGTCGTAGCGCCGTAGGCGCGCTCCTGCGTGATAGAATGCACCGAAGCTGCGGCTGCACCGCAGTGGGGGATTCGTTCGTATATCGCGGGAAGGATTCAACATTGTCGCAGGCAAAAGTAACGGTAGTCGGCGCCGGTCAGGTTGGCGCGACGGCCGCATTCGTGATGGCACTCAAAGGCACGGCTGACGTTGTTCTCGTTGACGTTGCCGAGGGTATCCCACAGGGCAAGGCGCTGGACATGATGCACGCCCGCTCGATCGAGCACTTCGGCACCACGGTGACCGGCTCGAACGACTACGAGGCGACCGCCGGCTCCGACATCGTCGTCATCACTGCGGGACTCCCGCGCAAGCCCGGTATGACCCGCGACGACCTGCTCGCAATCAACGGCAACATCATGCGCTCGGTCGTCGAGCAGGCCGTGGCGGCATCGCCGGAAGCGGTGCTGCTGTGCGTGACCAACCCGCTCGACATCATGACGTACCTCGCGTGGCAGGTCTCCGGCCTTCCCGCTTCGCGTGTGCTCGGCATGGGCGGTGTGCTCGACTCGGCGCGGTTCGCATATTTCATCGCGCGGGCGACCGGCGCTCCCATCTCCGACATCGATGCAGTCGTTGTTGGCGCACACGGCGACACGATGGTGCCGCTGCCCCGACTCTCCACCGTTGCGGGCCGCCCGCTCACAGAGGCGCTTTCCGCCGAGCAGGTCGCAGCCGTCGTGAAGAGCACCGTCTACGGTGGCGCCGAAGTCGTCTCTCTCCTCAAATCCGGTAGCGCGTTCTACGCCCCTGGTGCATCCGTCGCCGCCATGGTGGCCGCGATGCTCGACGAGACCCGTGAGGCGATGCCGTCGTGCGTCTTGCTTGACGGTCAGTACGGCCTCTCCGATGTCTACCTCAACGTTCCGGCTGTTCTCGGTCGCGAAGGTGTCGTTGAGGTGCCCGAGTGGGGCCTCACCGACGATGAGCTTGCAGCGCTGCATGAATCGGCTGCAGGCGTCATCGAAGCCGTCACGTCCCTCGGACTTGGCGGGTAGCGCGTGCCCGGCGCGGAGACAATCGCTGCGGTCGTTGAGGCGGCCGTTGCGCAAGTCGCGGTGACGCTCAGACCGGACGTCTTGTCCGCGATGCGCGCTGCGATCGACACCGAGCGCTCAGAGCGTGGCCGAGCAGTGCTGCAGCAGCTCCTGGATAACGCGGCCATCGCGGCTCGCGACGTGGTGCCGCTCTGTCAGGACACGGGCACCGTCTGGGTCTGGGTGGAGCTCGGCGTCGAGGAGCACCCCCCACACGGCCTCCAGGCAGCGGTCGACTCCGCTGTTGCGAGCGCTTATCGCGAGAACGGTTTGCGAATGAGCGTTGTGCGCGATGCCCTGTTCGATCGCACCAACACCGGCGACAACACGCCGGTCTTCCTCGACGTGACGTTGCGCCCTGGCACGGGCGCAACAGTGCACGTGATGCTCAAAGGTGGCGGCTCGGATAACGCGAGCATGGTCGCGATGCTCGATCCCTCGGCGGGCGAAGATGGAATCGCCGAGACGGTTCTGCGCGCCGTCGAGGCCAAAGCGAGCGGGGCATGCCCGCCGCTTATCGTTGGCGTGGGCGTTGGGGGCACCTTCGACAGTGTCGGCAAGCTCGCCAAGAAGGCGCTGTTGCGACCGATCGATGAGCTCTCCGCTGACCCCCGGTTGCGGGCGTTCGAGGCCCGGCTGCTTGACGCCGTGAACGCCTCGGGCATCGGGCCGGCCGCTCTCGGGGGCACCACGACTGCGCTTGGTGTACGAGTCGTTTCGGCGCCGTGTCACATCGCGGCACTGCCTGTAGCTGTCAATCTCGGCTGCTCTGCGATGCGCAGCCTTACGGTGGAGGTTGGCTGATGGCCGAGGGAAACACACAACAGCTCGAGGTGAAGGCGGCGTACCTGCCGCTGCTTCGCAATGGTCGCTTCCGCAAGCTCTGGCTGAGCCAGTTCGTGAGCGGCATCGGTGACTGGCTGGTCGTTGGTCTTCTCATCCCGCTCGTGACCACGCTCTCCGGCGGTTCCGCATTCGCGGTCGCAGGCATCATGATCGTGAAGATCCTGCCGTCGCTGCTGCTCAGCTCTGTTGTGGGCGTGCTGGTTGATCGGTTCGACCGCAGACGCCTGATGATCGCATGTGATTCGATTAGAGCCGTGCTAACGTTTGGCCTCCTGTTCACGAACAGCCTGGCTGTCATCTACATGGTCGTGTTCACGATGGAGGTCGCGTCGCTGTTCTTCACGCCGGCGAAAAACGCACTCATTCCGCACCTCGTCGACGAAGACGAGATCGCGATTGCGAACGGATTGTCATACACAACGCAGCAGGCGAGCATGCTCATCGGCCTCACGATGTCCGGCGCTATCCTCGCCGGATTCGAGGCCATCGTTCGCTGGGTACTCACTTCGGGGTTCCCGTTCGTGGACATGTTCGTCGGGCGTCTTGCCCCGGCGCTGCTCGGGCCGCGCGCAGGTGTCTTCGTGAACGCCGGGAGCTTCATCATCTCGGCGTTGGTCGTTACCTCGATCTCCGTTCAATCGAAGGTCGTGCACGAAGGCAAGCTCACGCTCTCCTTGCTTGGCAAGGACGCCATCGAGTCGTTCCGCTTCCTCGGGCAGCATCGTGAGCTTCGCGGGCTGCTGATCACGGTCGGCACCGCCATTCTCGGTGGAGGCGCCATCATCACCGTTGGCCTGGTGCACGTGCAGCAGAACCTCTCGGGCGGCGTGCCGATCCTCGACCGCGTCGAGGTCTTGCGCAAACTCATCGCAGCACCGCAGACGTTCATGCTCGTGTTCATCGCACTCGGCATGGTCGCAGGCGCGCTCATCGTCCCCAAGCTCGCGACTCGCGTGCCCCTTCAGGCCGTGTTCCTCGGCGGCGTCGTGGCGTTCGGCAGCGGCATGCTCGTGTTCTCACTCAGCAGCCTCTACTGGGTGGGTGCAGTGTTCGCGGTCGTTGCTGGCTTCTCGATAGCTTGTCTGACCGTTTCGGGGAACACGTACGTCATCAGGACCACGAGCGACCAGATCCGAGGTCGCGTGTTCACCGCAATGGAATCCGTCATCCGGGTGTCGCTCTTGCTCTCGATGGTGGTAGTGGCTCCGCTCGGCGACCTGACCGGCAAGCTGGCGCTGTCGATTGCCGAGGCACGCGGGATCGATCCCGCCACGATATGGCTCTCTGGTCCGCGCATCACGCTCTTGCTGACGTCGTTCATCGTTCTCGGCGCCGCGGTCTTCGCGTTCCGCACGCTTAACTGGCGCGGGTGTTCCGATGGCGAGGAGGGCGCGGATGGCTGCTGACGCGATTCGCGTGAACCTCCCTGCCACTCCGGCCGAGCTCTCTTCGCTTGTCGCGGGTCAGGCTGTGCTGCTGTCTGGCGTCGTGTTCACGGCGCGCGACGCGACCCACGAGCGCATCGCGGCCGAGCTCAAGCGCACGGGTGAGCTGCCGTTCGGTCTGGTAGGAGCCACGCTCTTCTACGCCGGCCCCACGCCAGCGGCAGCCGGTCGCGCGGTCGGCTCCGTCGGCCCCACCACCGCCAAACGCATGGATGCATGGACGCCGGAGCTTCTCTCGGCAGGTATCACGGCAATGATAGGCAAAGGTGCGCGCTCGGAGGCGGTGCGGCGGGCGTGTGCAGAGACCGGTGCCGTGTACTTCGCGGCTGTCGGCGGTACGGCGGCGCTCCTTGCCACACACGTGCGCTCTGCCGAGACGATTGCGTGGCCGGAGCTCGGCACCGAGGCGCTCATGCGCATGGAGTTCGATGAGTTCCCGGCGTTCGTGGCAATCGATGCCACTGGCGCCGACGTATATGCGTTCGCACCTGCCGAGTGGAAGAAGGTGCGTCCGTGAGCGGAGTATTCATCACCTTCGAGGGCGGCGACGGCTCCGGCAAGACGACGCAGATCGTCCGGCTTGCCTCGGCATTGCGCGCTGTCGGTTGCGAGCCCGTCATCATTCGCGAGCCGGGCGGCACCGTGGTCGGGGAGGGCGTGCGCGAGATCTTGCTCGACCCCCGGCATGAGGGTCTCAACCCGATCGCCGAGACGCTGCTCTTTGCCGCGAGCAGAGCTCAGCTGAGCGCGACCGTGATTCGACCCGCGCTTGAAGAAGGGCGCGTCGTGATTTGCGACCGCTATGCCGATTCGACCGTCGCCTACCAGGGGTACGGTCGCGGACTCGACCTGGAGACCGTCCGTGCCGTGAACACGTGGGCGACCACCGGCCTTGTCCCGGATTGCACACTTCTCCTCGACGTCGATCCTGCCGAGGGTATTCTTGCCGCAACGCCAGCCGAGGCTGATCGCCTCGAGCGCGAGGCGATCACGTTCCACGAACGTATCCGGGCCGGGTATCTCGAAATGGCGCATGCCGAGCCTGAGCGCTGGACGGTGATTCCGCGCGATCGTGCGGATGTCGTTTGGGAGAAGGTACACGCGGCGATTCGCCCCGTGCTTGAGCGTGCCGGTGTTTCGTTGGATTCGCGATGAGCAGCAAGTGCGTATGGGATGAGATTCCCGCGCAGACCCGGGTCGCCGGGTTCCTGCGAAGTGCGGTTGCCGGCGATACCGTATCGCACGCGTACCTGTTCGTTGGCCCGAGCGGCTCCGGCAAGAAGACGGCTGCCGTTGCGCTGGCGTGCGCGGTCTACTGCGAGGATGGTGGATGCGGGTCGTGCAGCACCTGCCACCGCGTACTCTCGGGACATCACCCTGACGTGCACGTCGTGCGCCCTGAGGGCGCTGCTACGTACATCGTCGACCAGGTGCGCGAGATCATCCACGATGTGAACCTCAAGCCGGTACAGGCGTCACACAAGATCTACATCATCGATGAGGCGGACAGGTTTAACTCGGAATCTGCCAACGCGTTTCTGAAGACGCTCGAAGAGCCTCCGGATGACGTCATCATCGTGCTGCTCACGCGATCGTTCGAGACGGTGCTCCCGACGATCGCCTCGCGCTGTCAGGTCGTTCGTTTCCGGCCGGTGCCGCCGTCCGTTGCAGCGGCGCTGCTTGTCGAGCGCCTTGGCGTTGACCCCAGCCAGGCGATAGCTGCTCTTGCTGCGTCGGGAGGCGTCGTTCCGCGTGCCGAGGAGCTCCTGCGCTCTCCGGGACGTCTGGCGGCCCGCGAGTTGTGTCTCGAAACTCTCAAGCGCCTGCCGCATATGGACGGTTATGATGTCATCGAAGCGGCCAGGGCGTTGCTCGGCGCGGTGAAGGCTCCGCTCGACGAGGTCAAGTCAACGCAAGGCGATGAGATCGAGGAGTACAGGTCGCTTCTCGGCAAGAAGGTTTCGACGAAGCCGCTGGAGGAGCGCCACAAGCGTGAGCTGACGGCACGAGAGCGCGAGGGAGTCAGCGAGATTCTCGGTGTCGCGCAGAGCTGGCTTCGCGATTGCTTAGCAGTATCACAAGGTGCGGGCGTCTATGTAGGCAATACCGACGTCGCGGATGCGATGGAAGAGGTCGCCAGCGTCATCACGCCGGCAGCCGCGCTCACGGCTTTAGAGGCCGTGGACACCGCACGCAAGCGAATCTCGTATAATGTGAGCCCCCAGCTGGCCATTGAGGTCATGCTGTTCGACATCCAGGAGGTACTTAGATGCCCACGATAGTGGGAGTCAAGTTCAAATATGCAGGCAAAGTCCTGTATTTCGACCCCGCCGGCTCTGAGCCGGTCGAGGGCGGACACGTCGTTGTCGTCACCGAGCGTGGCGAAGAGTACGGAGAGGTCGTCTTGGCAGCCAAAGAGGTCGAGCAAGCCGATCTCCCACCGGGACTCAAGCCGATCCTTCGTGTTGCAAGCGAGGCAGATGAGACGCGCGCGGCGACTCTGGCCGCCCGCGAGCCTCAGTCGATGGAGACGTTCCGACGCCTGATCAGCAAGTACAAGCTCGACATGAAGCCGATCGGCATTGAGACGCTTTTTGATGACAGCAAGATGGTCTTCTACTTCGTTGCCGAGGAGCGCGTCGATTTCCGCGACCTCGTTCGCGACCTGGCCTCTGAGTTCAAGACCCGCATCGACATGCGTCAGATCGGCGTACGCGATGAAGCCCGCCTCGTTGGTGGCCTCGGCCACTGCGGTGAGCAGCTGTGCTGCGTCCGCTTTGGCGGCGAGTTCCAGCCGGTCTCCATCCGCATGGCCAAAGAACAGGACCTGCCGCTGAACCCGCTCAAGATCTCCGGGCTTTGCGGTCGGCTGATGTGCTGCCTGCGTTACGAGTTCGAGGCGTACAAGGACTTCAAGAGCAGGGCACCCCGCAAGAACTCGATCATCCAGTTGCCGGACGGTCTCGGTAAAGTCATCGACATGAACACACCCAAGGAGATGATCACGCTCCTGCTTGAGGGTGGCGCGCGCATCGAGGTTCCGCTTGCGTCCATGGACTGTGCGTGTGGTAAGGGTTGCCCGTGCCGCGTGAAGGCCGACGCATTCCCTGAGGTTGAGGACCCTGCGTTCGAGCCGGTCGTCATGCGTGACAGTAAGCCGGCCAGGTCATCCCGGTCCGAGAGGCCAGCCAGGTCCGCGCAGCCTGCGTCAGCCGAGCCAGCCGCGCCAGCCACCGAGGAGCCGAAGTCGGACCGCAAGCGTCGCCGTCGCGGTGGCCAGAAGAGGTCAGCGGATGCCGGAGCTCAGACGACCACGCCTGAGGGCGGGCAGAAGCAGGGCGCCCAGAAGCAAGGCGGGCAAAAGCAGAATCCTCCGCGCCAGAAGGCGCCGAAGGACCAGCAGACGCCGAAGCCCGCGGGCGAGCAGGGGAGTGCCGAGGGTGCTCCGTCGACATCTCGCCGTCGCCGTCGCAGAAGGCCTTCAGGTCAGTCTGGCAAAGCTGAATAGCGTTCGCTATACTTCGTACTCGCGCCGACGTAGCTCAGCTGGCCAGAGCACCGCACTCGTAATGCGGGGGTCAGGGGTTCG
>PHEU01000002.1 GCA_002841295.1 Actinobacteria bacterium HGW-Actinobacteria-6 | reverse complement strand
TGGAAGACCAGATCAACCATGTGGTAGGCAAGGTCCTTCGCCAGTTTGGTCTGGAGCACAGCAAGTTCGTGTCATGGAAGGGCGTTGAGGTCGGATGAGGTCGGAGTCGGTCAGCTATGGCGAGGCCCCGCACCGTGTGGAGGCTACGGTCGTGATCTGCGGTCCTGACGTCTCAGTGTGCTTCGGCGGCGGGGAAGCTCCCCATGTCGGGGCGGTGGCGCTCGGGACTCCGCGTTCGAGCCTGGCTGACCGCAATATGCCCTCTGCATCTGCAAGTGTTCTGTGTGTTACCGGTCATAAGGAAGATCTCCTCGCGCGAACAGCCGCAATCGAGCTGGCGGCCGACTTCAAGTGCCGTGTGAATGTGACGGTCGGTCTGCACATTGACGGCGCCACAGCCGAGGATGTTCGACTGCTCAATGAGAACTACTGCGCGAGTCTTGATGAAGTGAAGACCTACATCGGAAGCGTGTTTTACCCAACACATGAAGGAGATTCAAATGTCTGAAGAAAAGAGCATGCCCACGGACATGCGCTCAATGCTGGAGCTTTTGAAGTCGTACCCAGGCCAGCTTATCGAGACTGACGTTGAGGTCGATCCGAACGCTGAATTGGCAGGCGTCTACCGTCACATTGGTGCCTGGGGCACGGTTATGCGTCCGACGAGAATCGGACCGGCGATGATCTTCAACAACGTGAAGGGTCACGAGGGTGCCAGGGTCGTCACAGGCCTTCTCGCCAGCCGCGAGCGCGTTGGAATCATGCTCGGAACGGACCCGAAGCGCCTTGGCTTCCTGCTGAAGGACTCTGTCGCCAATCCGATCCAGCCTGTCACCATTCCGCAGGAAGAGGCCGTGTGCCAGGAGGTCGTTCACCTCGCGACCGAACCTGGCTTCGACATCCGCAAGCTCCTTCCCGCCCCTACGAACACCACCGAGGACGCCGGTCCTTACGTCACGATGGGCATGTGCTACGCATCTGATCCCGAGAATGACGATTCCGACGTCACGATTCACCGCCTCTGCCTGCAGAGCGCGGATGAGATCTCGATGTACTTTGTACCTGGAGCGCGCCATCTGACCGTCTTCCGCGAGAAGGCCGAGAAGGCCGGCAAGCCGCTGCCGATCTCCATCAGCATCGGCGTCGACCCCGCCATCGAGATTGCGGCCTGTTTCGAGCCGCCCACGACGCCGCTCGGATTCAACGAGCTGAGCATCGCCGGCGCGATCCGTAACAAGGCAGTCGAGATGGTCCAGTGCGTGACGATCGGCGAGAAGGCCATCGCCAACGCCGAGTACGTCATCGAAGGTGAGCTGCTCCCCAACGTGCGTGTACGTGAGGATCAGAACACGAATACTGGGAAGGCCATGCCGGAGTTCCCTGGTTACACGGGTGGCGCCAATCCCGAGCTGCCGGTCATCAAGGTCACAGCCATCACCCATCGCATCAACCCGATCATGCAGACCGTGATCGGCCCAAGCGAAGAGCATGTGAGCATGGCAGGTATTCCCACAGAGGCCAGCATCCTGGCCATGGTCGAGCGCGCGATGCCCGGCCGCCTGGTGAACGTTTACTCTCACTCCGCCGGTGGCGGCAAGTACATGGCCGTCATGCAGTTCAAGAAGAGCATCCCGAGCGACGAAGGACGTCAGCGCCAGGCTGCGCTTCTGGCCTTCTCGGCATTCTCTGAGCTCAAGCACGTGATCCTCGTTGATGAAGATGTGGATCCGTTCGATAGCAACGACGTCCTGTGGTCGATGAACACTCGCTACCAGGGTGACATCGACACGATCATGATCCCGGGCGTGCGCTGCCATCCGCTCGACCCGTCGCAGAGCGTCGAGTACAACCCGGCGCTTCGTGACAAGGGTATCTCGTGCAAGGTCATCTTCGACTGCACCGTTCCCTTCAGCCTGAAGGACAAGTTCAAGCGGTGTGCGTTCATGGACGTCGATCCCGCCAAGTGGGCGCCTTCGCTGTTCGAGAAGTAGGAAACGACTAGCTACCCCAATGCTTCCCGTGGTTGCCGGGCCTCGGGAGCCCTCTCCAGATGGGCCCCGCCGGTGGTGTCTCGGCGGGGTCCATCTCCCTCAAAGGAAGGAAGTGCCATGAGCCAAGAATCGCCGTTCTCCACGATTGGGGAAGGCGTCGCAGAAATCGCCGCCGGTCGGATGCTCGTTGTCGTTGACGATGAGGACCGAGAGAATGAAGGCGACTTGGTCATGGCGGCTGCCAGAGTCACTCCCGACGATGTGAACTTCATGATCACGCACGCCCGGGGTCTGGTCTGCATGCCGCTCACAGGAGCGCGGCTCGATGAGCTGAAGATCCCGCCCATGGTCGAGGTGAACACTTCCGAGCAGGGGACTGCCTTCCATGCGTCGATCGGTGCCAAAGGAAAGATCACGACTGGTATCTCGTCGGCCGATCGCTGCGCGACCGTTCTGGCCGCGATAGATCAGGCAACGCGTCCGGAAGACATATCGATGCCCGGGCACGTGTTCCCGTTGCGGGCACGTCCAGGTGGAGTGCTCGAACGGTCCGGTCACACCGAGGCCGCAGTCGATCTGGCGCGACTTGCCGGGCTTGAGCCGGCGGGCATGATCTGCGAGATCACCAACGCTGACGGCACGATGGCGCGTCGCCCGCAGTTGGAGGAATTCGTCTCGGCGCATGGCCTCAAGATGATCACCGTCGCAGATCTCATTCGCTACAGGCGACGCCTGGAGACATTGGTCGAGCGGACCTCAACTGTTCGGTTCCCGACACGCTTCGGCGACTTCACCGGCTATGGCTATACCAGTGCCGTTGACGGACGCACGCACCTCGCGCTGGTCGCAGGTGACGTCGATGGTGCCGAGAACGTACTGGTCCGTGTGCACTCCGAGTGCCTGACGGGTGACGTGTTCCATTCGCTGCGCTGCGACTGCGGCGCCCAACTTGAAGAGGCGATGCGGCTTGTCAGTGAAGCCGGGCAAGGCGTCGTGCTGTACATGACCGGGCATGAGGGTCGTGGTATCGGCCTCGGGAACAAGCTCAAAGCGTACGAGTTGCAGGAGCATGGTCAGGATACAGTCGAAGCGAATGAGTCGCTCGGTTTTGCGGCTGACTTGCGTGACTACGGCATTGGGGCACAGATTCTCGCAGACCTGGGGCTGAAGTCGATCCGGCTGCTGACGAACAACCCGCGTAAGATCGTCGGGCTTGAGGGCTACGGGCTTACAGTCGCCGAGCAAGTCCCGCTCGAGATCCAGGCATGCTCGGACAACTACGCGTACCTTCTTACAAAGAAGGAGAAGATGGCGCATACACTCGTCCTGGACGAACCAGTGCCTCTGAAGCGTTGCGCAGGGAAGGTGTAGCGATGCCGCATGAGCCGATAGGCATCCTGGGAGCCGCAGCGGGCCCAGTGGCTCGTGCAGCGTGGCGTGACGATGATCGCGTGGTCGCGGTCGACTGGCGTGACAATGAGCTGGGACCAGTGTCTCGCGCGACGGCGTATCGCCTAGGCGGGACACTGCATCGTGCTTTCATGGTGCTGCTGGTCGACGAATCCGGGCGGTTTGTCCTTGCTCGGCGGAGTGCGCACAAGAGGCTGTGGCCGATGTTCTGGGCCGACAGCTGCGCGGGTCACCCTGGCCCTGGCCAGGGGGTTTGGGAGGCGGCGTCCAAGCGCACTCGTGAAGAGCTCGGCTGCTCGCTGGACATCGTCAAGCCGTTCGGGCGATTCGAATATAAGGCACACTACGGCGACCTCGGCTGCGAACACGAACTCTGCTATGTCCTGGTCGGTCGAACTCGCGACGATGTGGTTCCCGACCCTGCCGAGGTGGCTGAGATCGGCATCTACTCACCCGAGCAGCTGGTCCAACAACTGGAGGAGCGACCGGATGATTTCGCTCCCTGGCTCAGGGAGTGCTTCAGCGTGTTCCCGCCAGAGTCACTTGCTGCCGAGATGTCGGGCCGGTGACGTGTCCTGGCCTCACGGGCTCGTGACGATACTCACTCGTCATTGTGCAGTGGTGCAGGCACACTGCGGCATGCTCTACTTGATCCGGAGCTGAGACGCGTATGAATATGGAATCGTCTCGCGCTCCTTCGTCTCCAGCCATGCTGGCTCGCGTTGGGAGAACTCCGAGATCCGCTTGGCGCTCCAGCCGTCAAAATGGCCAGCAATCTCAGCCAAAGTTGTGCGCTCCTCATCGCTGAAGAGCGCAAGATCTGCTGAGCGTGAGGCGATGAAGAGGGTTCCTTCGGACTCGCCCAAGACCGTCGGCCGCTCGCTGATGCTCGTGGCTTCCACTAGTGCGGCTTGCAGCGCGTAGAAGTCTGATGGCACTGGCCCGAACTGCATGTGCACGCAACGGCAGTCAGAGATCGCTGTACCAAACCTCCGATAGTGGAGGAAGTCGGCCGTACTGGCGGGCAAGAACGCCGAGGGCTCCGGCATCCGCACACTCGAGATGTGCAGTTTCGCCACCAGTGAAGCTGCCTTCTGGGCGAAGGTTCAGCATCCCCGCAAGTACGCAGAGGATGCTGTCGAAGGCCTCACCGAGTTCCTGCGCCGCGTGCTCCTGCATGACGCGCCGCTCTCCGACCCGAAGGACCTCGCGTGGTTTCTCGCGAGCTACGCGCGCACCGCACGCCTGCGTCTGGAGCAGAAGCATGAGCTGCCCGCACTCGACGCGCTCCGAAGCCAGCTTGAGGAGTTGCTTGGCTTGAAGTTCGAGGGCGAGAAGGGCGACCATTTCTTCCGCTCAACTCTCGTGCAGACGCTCTTCTGACGTTCACTCAGGGACACCTGCTGGGCTCCTTCTGAATTGGCGATCCGTCCGACCAGTGCCGATTCGATCGTCCGCAACCTGCGCGGATCCTTTCCTGTCAACGTGATCGTCTCCTCGTTCATAGGGTGACATTCCCACGTGACAGATATGGGGTGACATTTCTACTTGCCTACCACACGTCCCCCTCACTTCCCTTGACCCCCACGCCTCGCCCGCGCTACTCTGTCCCCCAACACTCGGCGGCTCGTCGCCGATCAGATCTTGTGAACGTGAGGGAAGAGGGCATCATCTGCCCGGCCACCCCTCCATAGGTTCTCCGCCAGTCCGGCTCCAGTGAGCCGAGGGAAGCGGACGGTGCTTCAGGAGCCGTTATCTCCGAACTCGAGACCAGGCGCGCAATCGGCGCCAGGTGAAGACAGGTGGTACCGCGAGCGGCCCTCGCCCTGTTCCAGGGGAGGCCGTTTCTTCGTTTCCGGAGTAGTTTCCGGGTAGGGGTGATCGCGATGGGTACCGCGAGAGTGGTGTTCGACCGGTGGGACGGCCGTTATGCCGAGCGTATGAGCGCCATTCGCTCCTCGGCAGTACGAGACCTGTTCGCCGCAGCATCACGCCCCGACATCATCTCGCTCTCGGGCGGCATGCCCGAAGTCTCCCTTGTGCCCACCGAGGCCGTCGCGCGCGCCGCGGCCGCTGCGATCCGCGAGCATGGCGCCGAGGCGCTCCAGTACGGCTCATCCGAGGGTCGTGTGCAGCTCCGCGGGATCTTCGTGGAGCTCATGGCCGAGAGTGGCATGCGCCTGAAGGCCAACGACCTCATCGTGACCGCCGGAGCGCAGCAGGCACTCGATCTGCTCGCGAAGATCTTCATCGACCCGGGCGACACGATCATCACCGAAGGCCCCACGTACCTGGGCGCGCTTCAGGCATTCTCGGCATATCAGCCGAACATCGTTTGCATCCCGATGGATGACGGCGGCATGCGCGTGGATCTCCTGGAGGAGAAGCTCCGCGAGCTTGGCCCGCGCGGCGCCAAGTTCATCTACACTATTCCCAACTTCCAGAACCCCGCCGGCGTGACGCTCACCCCCGAGCGCCGTCGCAAGCTTGTCGACCTGGCGCGCGAGTACGACATCCCGCTCATCGAGGACGACCCGTACGGTCGCCTGCGCTTCGAGGGCGGGCACGCTAAGACACTCCGCGCGCTCGATGAAGACGTCATCTACCTCGGCACGACGAGCAAGATCTTCGCGCCGGGGCTGCGCCTTGGGTGGGTGGCCGCTCCGGCGCCGATCCTCGCGAAGCTGCTGCTCGCCAAGCAGGCGGCCGATCTGTGCGGCAGCGCGTATGCGCAGGTCACCGCCGAGAAGTACTTCACCGGCACCCGCTGGCGGCGCGTCTTGCAGGACCTCACGCGCACCTACGCCGAGCGCCGCGATGCGATGCTGGAAGCGCTCGCCGAACACCTCCCGCCGGAGGTGCGCTACACGCGCCCTGAGGGCGGCTTCTTCGTGTGGGTCGAGCTGCCCGAGTTCCTCGACGTGAAGCCGCTTCTTGCCGAGGCGGTCGAAGCGGGTGTCACGTATGTGCCGGGCGACGCGTTCTTCCCCGATGGTCGAGGGCGCAACTGTATGCGGCTGGCGTTCTGCTTTGCCAAGCCTGACGATATTCGCGAGGGCGTACGCCGCCTTGCCGAGGTGCTCGAAGACAGACTCGAACTCTACCGCGCCTTCCAAGCCGCGGGTGTCCTAGAAGGGGAGGCCAAGTCGGCATGAAAGAGAAAATTGCAGTCCTCATGGGCGGACGTTCACTCGAGCGCGAGGTGTCGCTCAGAAGCGGTCGTCGTGTGTGCGAGGCGCTGACCGAGCGCGGCTACCGTGTGGTGCCGCTCGACGTGACGGCCGACCTGGTGCCGACGCTTCGCTCGGAGCGCCCGGACGCCGCGTACATCGCGCTTCACGGCAAGTACGGCGAGGACGGCACCGTACAAGAGGTGCTCGAGTTTCTCGGCATCCCGTACACGGGACCCGGCGTGGTCGCGTCTGCGCTTGCATGGGACAAGGCGGTCTCCAAGCGTCTCTTCCGCGAGAACGGCATCCCCACGCCCGACTGGGTGACGTTCAGTACCGCAGCGTTCAAGGAGATGGGTGCGGCGACCGCGCTCGATCTGGTCCCCGACGCTGTCGGCGGCTTCCCGCTCGTCGTGAAGCCTGCCGAGCAGGGCTCGGCGCTTGGTCTCACCCGCGTGACGGACGCATCCGAGCTCCCCAACGCGCTCATGAACGCGCTTTCGTATGGCGACAAGGCGATCGTGGAGAAGTGGATTGACGGCGCAGAGCTTGCCGTCTCGGTGCTCGACGGGCCAAACGGGCTGCGCGTGCTGCCGCCTGTCGAGATGGTCGCGCTCTCGGGACTCTTCGACTTCTCGGCCATGTACACGGTCGGCGAGACCGAGTACTACGTTCCCGCGCGCCTGAGCGATGAAGTGACTGCCGAGGTTATACGGCTGGCGGGCGAGGTGCACCGCCTTCTCGGGTGCCGTCATGTGAGCCGGGTCGACATGGTCCTGGGCGCCGACGGCGTGCCACAGGTGCTGGAATGCAACACTTCGCCGGGCATGACGGAGACCTCGCTTCTGCCGATGGCCGCCGCCTCAGAAGACATCACTTTCCAAGAGTTGGTAGAGCTTCTGACGCGGGCAGCGCTCGATACGGTAGAGTGATGGGTATAGAAAACAGTGTGAATCGCTCGTGATTTTGGTAATCCCCGACGACGGAGGTGTCTGATGTACGACTATCGCAGAGGTGAGAGCATCCTCGGCGCGTTCCTGCTTGGCGGCGTCGTTGGTGCCGTTCTTGGAATGCTGTTCGCGCCTCGCTCCGGCAAGGAAAACCGTGAGTTCGTCGCCGAGAAGGCGAAGGATTACTGGGGCGAGGGCATGGAAGTCTATGAAACAGGCCGTGAGAAGGTCTCCGAGGTATACGAGACTGGCCGCGAGAAGGTAACCGGCGCCTACGAAACAGGCCGTGAGAAGGTCTCTGGCGCATATGAGACTGGCCGCGAGAAGGCCACCGAGACCGCTGAAGAGCTTCGCGTGAAGATCGATGCCGCGCGCGATCGTCTTCGCGAGCAGGTCGACACCGCAGCCACCACGGCGAAAGACAAGGTAGTCGAGTATGCGCCGGTCGCCAAAGAGACCGTGCACAAGGTCGGCGAGGTGGTGAAGGGTGGCGTCGAGACTGCCGAGAGCAAGGCCGAGAGTCTGCTCGACATGGTCGCCGACAAGGCTTCCGCCAAGAGTGCCGATGCAGATGTGGTCGTGCCCGAGTAAGCTTTACGACATGACGTGCTGTCCGAGGCCGGCCGCCATGCGGTCGGCCTCGTCGTAATCAAGGAGCAAAATCGTGCCGCGAGTCTCTGATATCGAAGACGTCGGTGTGGTGAACAGCCGTGGTATGTCCCTCGGCCGCGTATCCGCCGTATTGTTCCACCCCTCGGAGCCCCGCGCTGTGGCGGTCGTCGTTCAACGGCCGCGCATCGGTGGCGTTATTGCTCGCGCCGAGATGTATGTCCCGCTCGGCATGCTTGCCCGTGAGGGTGAGGTTCTCGTGCTTCGCGCAAACAAGCTTCCGTCCGAGACAGACGGGGAGCGGTTCTTGGGCTATAGCTGGGAGACTACCGTGCACTGGCGAGGGATGCCGGTGCGCTCCACCGAGGATGAGATGATCGGCGCCGTGAACGACGTGGATATCAGTCTTACCGATGGCGCGGTTTCGCTCCTGCGGGTCTCAACGGGCATGCTCGGCGATGTTGCTGTCGGACGGCTCGAGGTGCCCGGTGATCTTGTGGAGGGCTTCTCGGGCGATGCGGTGATCGTCTCGGCGGCATATGCTGAGCTCAAGGCCTCGGGCGGCGCGGCGAAGGTTGCAGCCAAAGGCGCAACAGCCGCCAAAGAGGCGGGCGGGCGCGTGGCGAAACAGGCGTACGATGCGAGCATGTCGGCTGCGATAGCCGTCGGGAAGTCGTTCAAGAGCGGCACGGGTCGGCGCATGATCGACAAGTTCAAAGAAATGACTCGCGACGACGAGGAATGAGGCCCCGTGGTGGCGCGGAGATTCCGACCTCTCACAGGTGATCTCCTCAAGACATTGCCGCCCGGATGCTCCGGGTGCGCATACTGGGAGACTGCCGAGCCGCTTGCCGCCAGGTGCGGCGAGCGCTGTGACGTCGAGCTTGTAAGCGCGTGGATGGACCGCGTGGCTGCCGAGTGGGGCAGTTGTGGCCGAATCGCCGTCGTCGACGGCGAGGTGCTCGGCTTCATCAAGTACGCGCCCGGCTCGCTCGTGCCACAGGCGCAAGTCATGCCCGCCGGCTCGCCCGACCCGCGGGCCGTTCTCATCACGTGCATGCACATCATGCCAGAGGCGCGACAACGCGGCCTCGGCAAGTTGCTCATGCAGGCCGCACTGCGCGATCTTGTCATGCGCGGCGAGCGCACGGTGCAGGCGTACGCAACGACCGCGCATGGCGATTACTCGCTCTCGCCGGTCGTCGGCGTACAGTTCTTACTCCGGATGGGCTTCACTGTTGCGCATCCGCATCCAGTGATGCCCCTCATGCAAATGGACTTGCGCTCGCTCGTTGCGTGGACAGAGAATCTTGAGGTCGTGCTGGAGTCGTTGCGGTTGCCGCTGCGCGTGCCCCGGCGCCAACCCGTACCCAACATCAGAGAAAGAGGGAACGCATGAGCGAGGCTGACGGAGCGATCGAACCCAAGCGAACCGGCTCGGCAGGGCGTGTCCTGACGTTTCTGGAGTCGCACGGGCTTGCCGGGGGGCTCGTCCACTTCGAGCAGTCGACCAAGACCGCTCAGATGGCCGCTGATGCGATGGGATGCGAACTCGGCCAGATCGTGAAGTCACTCGTCTTTGTGGCCGATGACCGCCCGGTGCTGGCGCTTGTGGCCGGTGACAAGCGTGGTGACGCCGAGGCGATCGCTGCACTCATGGATGCCGGCAAGGCCGCCTTTGCCGATGCCGATACGGTCCGCTCGGCAACGGGGTTCGCAATCGGCGGGGTGTCGCCATTCGCGCTGCCCTCAGAACTGCGCGTGCTCATTGATGCATCGCTCGGGCGCTTTGAGGTCGTCTATCCTGCGGGAGGCACGCCGAGCTCGATGGTGCGCATGACGCTTCCGCAACTCGTTGAGATTTCGGGTGGACAGGTCTGCGAAATCGCGCGATAGTCACACAGCTATGTCACCACTCAATGACTCGCCAAAGACAACCGCAACGCTGAAGATCGCCGGGATTCTGGTGGTGTTCAGCTTGTTTGCATTCCTGGCGCACGGCGCCTTCGGTCGCGTTCCCGTGGAGATCGACGGCCGCATCGCGCTCGTTGGGGTCGGGGACAGCGTCGCCGAGATCGTGGCCGAGCAACCATGCTCGGCGCAGCCCGGCAACCTGCTCGCGGCATCTGATCGCCACGTAGTGGTCCCGGGTGGAGGCAAGCCGCTGGTCGTCCGGGTCAACGGGCGCGCGGCTGATCCCGCCGAGCGGATTCGCCCAGGCGACCGAGTCGCCACGTTGGCCGGGACTGATGTGGTTGAGCCCACCAACGAGGAGACGCGCGTCATCGCTGTGCCGACCGAGGTGGTCGGCAGCGGAGCCATGCTGACGCTCGCCGCGCCTGGCTCGGCAGGCGTTCAGCGCGTCGTGGTCGGGGCGGTTTCCGGCGACGTGATTGCAAGGGAGACAGTGCTGCCTGCCACGCCGATGGTGCTGCGGCGTGTTGGCGCGAACGGCAAGAAGGTCGTGGCGCTCACATTCGACGACGGTCCCTGGCCGGAGCATACGGCGGAGATTCTCGACATCCTCAAGGAAGAAGAGGTCCCAGCCACGTTCTTCATGCTCGGGCTCCGGGTGAAGAAGGAGCCAGAAGTCGCACGGCGCATCGTCGCCGAGGGGCATGATGTCGGAAACCACACGTATCGCCATGTCGATCTCACTGATGTGAAGCCCGAGATCCAGCGACGGGAGATCCGCGGCACCAACAACGTGATCCGTGCAACGACCGGCGTTCAGCCGGAGTGGTTCAGGCCGCCTATGGGGCAGGTCGACAGCTCTGCATATCGCGAAATCAAGGCCGCGGGATTGCGACCGGCGCTCTGGACCGTTGACCCACAGGATTGGCGCAAGAACGCCTCGGCGGGTGCGATTGCGCGCGAGGTGGTGTCTGCAACAAAGCCCGGATCTGTGATTCTGCTGCACGATGGCGGAGGGAATCGCAGCCAGACGACCAAAGCGCTGCCGTGGATCATCCACGAGCTTCACAAGCGGGGCTACGAGTTCGTCTTGCTTGGCGATCTGCCGAGCGCCCCCAAGTCGCGCTGGTAACGCTAGCGCCGGGCGGTTCTGCTTGGCGTGACAACGATGTCGACCAGTTCATCGTAGTCACCGCACGGTACGGCGTGGGCGATCTGTTCGTCGTACGCTACGCCGATTGTGACCGCCGAGCCGTGCATCTCGGCCAGGAGTGAATCGTAGTAACCGGCGCCGAGACCCAACCGACGACACTCCAGGTCGTATGCGACTCCCGGCACGATGACGATGTCGATCTCTGAAGGCAACGCTTCAGGAGCGTCAGGACAGGGCTCTTTGAGGCCATATGCGCCTGTGCAGAGTTCGCAATCGGGCGTATGCCAGTGCAGCTGAAGATCGCGGCGTCCGCGGACACGCGGGAGCGCGACTCGAACACCATGGCTCCAGAGGCGGTTGATGAGTTCTGTGGTGTCGATCTCCTCGGGCATGGCACCGTACGCTAAGACCGACCTGATGCTTGCGAGCTCGGGGAGAGCGAGAATCTTCTCGGTCACAGCGTGTGAGGCTGCGATGCGCTGCTCCGGTAGAACCGCACGGCGAGCGGCGCGTACGCGGAAGCGCATCTCGGACTTAGCGTAGGCGATTCGTTCGCTGTCTGGCATTCCGACCATCCCCCTCTGGACTTCGGAAGTATAGCGCAGCGCAGTGACATACCCAGCATGTGGCAGGTGCGATTTTCGTGAATCTCGGCCTAGCCAATGCCCAGTAGCGTCATGCCGAGCAGAAGAACCGTGAGTGTGATGACGACGACGATGGTCGTCCAGGAAAGCACGTTGTTGATGCGTCCGTTCACATGGCGACCCATGATCTTGCGGTCGTTCACGATGATCATCATGAAGATGAGCAGGAATGGCAGCAGCATGCCATTGACCACCTGCGAGACGAGCATGATCGCGATGAGGTTGAGCCCGGGTATCAGAATGACTGCCGCGCCGCTCAGGATGACGAACGTGTACAAGCCGTTAAACAGCGGCGCTTCGCTCCAGGAGCGGTCAAGCCCCGATTCCCACCCGAAAGCCTCGCAGATCGCGTATGAGGCCGTCAGAGGCAGTACTGCGGCGGCCAAGACAGACGCTGAAAGCAGTCCAATAGCGAAAAGTGCCTCGGCGTAGCGTCCCGCGAGGGGCGCGAGGGCACTTGCTGCCTGCCCCGCTCCGGTGACTTCGATGCCCGCCGGGTGCAGGACCGTGGCCGTGGTGATGATGATGAAGCACGCGATCACGTTGGCAGCGATGGCACCGACGATGACGTCCCAGCGTGCGAGCGCCCACTCTTTCACGGTCGTTCCCTTGTCCACGATGTTGCTCTGAACCAGGAATTGCATCCAGGGTGCGATGGTGGTGCCGGTGAGGCCGATCGCGAGTGCTATGAATGCCTGTGTGGGGATGATCTTGGGCACGACGAAGCTTGTAGCCACGACTCCCCAGTCTGGTTTGGCGAGAAACGCTGCAACAATGTAGGAGATGAACACCAGAGAGAGGGCAAGTAGCACTTTCTCAACATTGCGATATGAGCCGCGCACAACGAGCAGCCAGACGACGATTGCCGCAATCGGCACCGAGATGTACCTGGACACGCCGAAGAGCTCCATGGCGGCGGCGATGCCGGCGAACTCGGCGATTGTGGTGGCGGCGTTGCTGGCGAGAAGCATGAGCATCGCGAGGAACGTAGGCCTCACGCCGAAGCGCTCTCGGATCAGTGCCGCGAAGCCTTTACCGGTGACGGCGCCCATGCGGCCGGCCATCTCCTGCACGATCACGAATGACGGCGTCATGGCGAGCATCATCCACAACATCGTGTAGCCGTACTTTGCGCCGGCGACCGAGTACGTGGAGATGCCGCCGGAGTCGTTGCCAGCAGATGCTGCGATGACACCGGGTCCGATGACGGCGAGCAGCGCGAAGATGCCGGTCCGGGTCCGCTTTTCGGTCTTGGGAGTCACAGGCGCGTTCCCGTCATTACCCGAAAATGCCCTGCGCCGCAACGAAGGCGAGGGCAAGGTACGTGAACCCCGTGAATGCTACCGCTCCGGCAATCATGAGGATGACGGTGATTGCCGTACCCGAGACGCGACGCCCGCGCGACGCGACCCCCTCTGCGATACGGGCGACCATCGTGCCGGCTAGCGAGACCGAAAGCACTGAGAGCGCGTATACGAGGCCGACAGCTACTGCCACCTCCATGCGGACAACGGCTGAGTCACCGCCTGCTTGGAAGGCGAACGTCTCGGTTCCCTGGGCGAGCCAGACGATCGCGCCGGTCACCATACCCACGAGAAGTCCGAGGCCTGAGCCAGCGAGAGCGTCACCTGTGATTCGGCGCCACAACGGCGTGATCTCCCCCTCGTCCTCCTCCTCGATGACACGGGAAAGCGCGTGCGAGGCGACGTCCTCGGCAATGCGGAGGACGATCGTAGCGGCGAGCAGCAACGCGAGTAGTGCCGGAATCGTCGCGGCAACGACGAGCGCAAGGAGCAACCATACGACGAGCCATCCGTTGCGTGAGACCCAACGCCAGATACCGGTGATGCCCGCTCTTGAGCGGTGGCCGGTTGCGAGTTCCAGGTCCTCGGCGGATTCCTCTTCGAGGACGTCGAGGGCGTCGTCGACGGTCACGATGCCGAGGAGTTTACCGGTCTCGTCCACAACCGGCATGGCGAGCAGGTCGTACTTGCTCATCATCTCGGCGACGTCTTCCTGGTCGTCCTCGACATCGGCGGTGATCACGTCCTTGGTGACGATGTCGGCGATGAGCGTGCCCGGCTCGCTCACGACGAGGTCGCGTAGCGAAATCACACCCTCAAGTCGCGAGTCCGAGTCGGTCACGTAGATGTAGTAGATGCTTTCGTTCTCGGCAGCCTCACCGCGCAGGTGCTCGATGACCTGCTGAACGGTCATCTCCTCGGTCACGGTCGTGACCTCAGGCGTCATGATGCCGCCGGCCGTCTTTTCCCGATAGCCGAGAAGACCACGGATGGCGCTCGACTCTTCGACGCCCATGAGGCGCAGGAGCGCCTCGGCTTTGTCGTAGGGGAGGTCGCCGATGACGTCGGCGGCGTCGTCGGGATCCATGATCTCGAGGATGTCCGAGGCGCGCTGGCTGCCGAGGTCGTCGATGACGTCGGCCTGGAAGGCATCTTCCAGCTCCGAGATGGTGTCGGCGGCCTGGGTGTTATCGAGGTGCTCGAAGACCTTCGCCCGCTGGGCGGGGGAGAGCTGCTCGAGCACGTCGGCGATGTCTGCGGGATGCAGCTCGTGCAGGCGCTTATGCGTGACCGAGAGCTGTACATGCGACAGGTCGCGATCGAGAAGGTCCATGTAGTTCCACGCGATGATCGTCTCAGAGAGCTCGGCCCCGAAGATCTTAGCGATCCTCTCGGCCATGCGCTCGACGGTCGGGTGCAGGCCCCGCAAGATGCCGCGGGTGCCAACCTCGGCGCCGAGAAGGCGCAGCTGATGTCGGCTCTCGGAGATCTTGAGGTCGTTGACTCGCACGACCTTCATACCCTGCGTGTCGACGATCTGCTGGTTGAGCAAGTCGCGATGGAGCAGGATCTCATCGGGCTGCAGGTAGCTGAAGCGCAGTGCATCGCGGGTGACGTTGAGCGTGACCTGCTCGTCGTCTATCTCGGCGACGAACTTGCGCCACGACAACATGAACGGTGTCTTTTCGGGGCCGAGGAATGCGAGTGATGTGACGCGCGGAAACACCTCGCGTGTGGCGATGGCGACGTCGCTGATGGCACCGATGGTCTCACCGGCGGCATCGACCACCGGCTTGCCCAACATGCGGGTCAAGTAGAACACACTAGCTCCCTCCCTTCGGACGAGATCCGAAAGGCTCTCTCGGGGGGTCTCGCGCCCCCAAAAGACCAGGAGCCGAGACCTACGGACTGAATGGAGTCACGAGGGTCCTGTTCTGACGACAATAGGTCTGACAGCAATGAAAAACCCCTGCGTCCGGATAGACGAGGGGTCAGAAAGCGCGAAAACGCCGCGCGAATCGCCCGGGCGCGTTGAGCGTCCGGAGCGTCCCTTCCCTCGTCATAGTTTGAGCACTGTCCGACGTAGGGCGCATGCGCCCAGCCACGTTATCCTTCGCCTTAAGCCGGCGAGGGCTGCTATACCCATTGGCGTCTCTCGACATTTCCGGGCAGTGGCCTGTGTTCGAACAGGAGCCGCACCTAACGGAACGGAGCCTTTCACGTTGTCAATGCCCCGAGGGGCACCGAAGATTGTAGCCCCTGAGCAGCGGCGATGCAAACGCAGGGCACAGTGGCGGATATCCCCGGCGACCAGCTACCCGTGCGTGGGCCCGGCGCTGATTCTGCTGGCTACGGTAAGCGTGCAATAGGGGCGATGGTCTTGAACCTTGACTAACCTTAGTGGCGGGAGTCAAATTACCTTGTTTAATTAATCCTTGGGGTCGTCTGGACACCCCGGTTTGCCTGCAACGAGCGACATGATTGGCCTGGGTATCCTATGCGCGCACGACTTCTGAATGTACGGCTTGGCTCTAGGAATCACCTGATTGCGGCAGGTGCGATGGCTTGTGCTGCCGCTCTGATGGCACTATCCGGCTGCGGCGCAGGGGGTAGTGCAGCCAAAAGGGAGTCGGTAGCCGCTCTGCCGGACTCAGCCTACTATGCCGATTCCGGTCTCGGCGAGTGGATCGATCCGGATACCGGTTATGACACCACCCGTGAGTGGACTATCGACGGCGATACATGGCCGGTCGCCTTGATCATGAGTCCGTCGCAGAGCCCGCAGCTGCTGCTCGGGGACAGCGAGGGCCTCTACCAGGATGCATTGCGGCCATACGGAATCACTCCGGTTATGGAGAAGATCGAAATCCCTGCGCGCACGTTCCATGCGCTTCAGCGGTCAAAGTGGGCGTTCGTGTACATGCCGTACGCTGTCTTCACTGATTACTGCCGCACCAATGATAACCAGGGTGGTGCCGGTGGACTCCAGTATGTTGCGCTCGCCGGCAGCACGCAGGGTGGCGGCTATACGCTGATAACTCAAGATCCGGCCATACAGAGCGTCGCGGACCTGGCTGGCAAGAAGGTGGCCGGGCTGGAAAGCAACCCCGCGCGGATCGTATTGATGCGTGCGGCTGCCGAGCAGGCCGGGCTCAAGCTCGGGCAGGGCGAGGGCGAGATCGGGTTCTCAACCGGCGCGAGCGCGGACGATGTCAATGACTACCTTGCGGGCAAGTGTGACGCACTGATCGTTCTCAGCATCGTAAAAGACAGATTCCTCCGCACCGGTTCGCGCGTCGTGAGTGACTTCACCGACGTTGGTTATACGCCTAACTACACGATTCTCTGTGTAGATCGGAGTGTCCTTGATGAGCGTCCGGATGTAGTCGACGCATTCCTGGAGGCGCACTATCAGGCGAATCTGCTTGCAGAACGTATGCCGGCGGACGGTCTTCGCCAGGTGTTGATGGATTCATGGAACGGATACTTCGAGTCTCAGGAGACAACGGCTGCCGCTCAACGCATCGTGCCTGATCTTGCGGCATTCGAGACGCTTCTCGGCAACATGGGTCCGGAGCAGCGTATCGATCCTGCGCTGCTGGATGATTGCTTCGCATATCTAGATGACAACGAGGCGTGGGGCTGGAATGGCCAGGTAGACCGAACCAGGCTGCTCGCGCTTGAACGATACAACAAGATTCTGGAGTCACATGGAGAGAAGTCGCAGTAGCGGCTTCAGTCGGGGGAGAGAACATTGGCGCAAGAGATGAGTCACGTAGCGGGCATGCCTCAGACGGGATGGCGCGCGCTCTGCATCAGCGCGGCGTGTGCGCTGGTCGTTCTAACGGCGGTGTTTGTGGCGCCAACCTCAGCGTACGCCGCTGCAACTCTGAGTTCCGTGACGCCAGCCGCAGGCGCGACCTTGGCCACTAGCGTCACCCGTGTCAGCGTCTTTGCCGATGACTCGTCGAATATCCTCACGACCAGCCGCATCACGGTCGATGGCACTCCGGTCAACACGTATGTCGACTGGGTTGGGCACATGGAGGATCCCGACTGCGAGATGATCTGGGTCGTTGATGACTACACGGCCGCCACCATCTCGGCAAGCACCGTTCCGCTTTCTGAGGGCACGCATACTGTGTCGGTGACCGTCGAAACGGCATCTTCGGGATCGACCACCTATTCGTGGTCCTTCACGATTCAGTTCCCGCCCGCCAGCAAGGCAACGTTTTCTGCGCGTGTTCCTTCCCCCGGGACGACGGTGACCGCGGTCGCTCCACTGAGGGTCACAATCGACAGCCCGGCCGTAATGTACGCCGGCAACTCGGCGTTCTACCTGGACGGAGTCCGGCTGTCGACGACGGCAAGCGGTTCGGGCACTAAGAAGCTGCTCGCCTTTACCTACGGCTCAAGCAACTACACGGATGGTCCGCATACGGTGCGCGCGACGGTACTGGACCAGGTCGGGATATTCTCTGAGGATACGTGGGTCTTCACGGCTCAAGTCCCTCCGACGCGCTCAGCGCTCGTTCCGGCCAACGGCTCCACGGTGTACTCTGCGCGACCGCCGATAGGGCTTACGGTGACCGACAACTCTCCCGGCACCGTGAACCTGCGCTTGCGAGTCGACGGGGTCGAGGTGCGAAACGGGCAGGTAGCACAGGGTGCGTTCCTCTGGACGCCAACGGCCGATTACGCCAACAACAGCGCTCACACGGTGATAGCAGATGTCACTGACGCCGCCGGAAACGTTGGTAGTTCCACATGGACCTTCACCGCGACGGCACCAACGCCCATGACCCAGATCGAGTGCGGCTCGTGTCACTTGACGTACCCGCTGGCGCACCCGATGAGCAACTGCGCTGCATGCCACACCGCAGACAATCATGGCAGCGGTCCCAATTGTGGGCAGTGCCACAGTAGTCATGACGCATCGTGGCTGGGCGCCTGCACCAGCTGCCACACTGCGGCCAACCCGGCCGTGCCCCAGCACACCATAGCCAACACCGCCGTTTCGCATACGACCACGACCACCGGTTGCGATCGGTGCCACTCCACGTCGCTCGTGACGGAGCATGCCAAGTACCCATCCACCAGCGCATTCAAGTATCAATGCACCACGTGCCACTCAAGCACCAATGCTACCGTCAAGGCTGCGATCGTCGCAGGCGACACGCGGTGCGAGGCATGCCACAGCGATGCAGACCACGCGGCGCTGCACGTCTCGGCCACGAGTTCTGGCTGCTTCGGCGCTGGGTGCCATGACGCCTCGAAGAACCTGGCAACCGTGCACGAGCTCTATGTTGGACCGGGAAGCGAGAATCCGGAGTACGCCACGTCCTGCGAGCTGTGCCACGACAACCCGGCCGTGAACACAGCTACTTCCGGAACGCGGTGCACCACCGCCTGCCATAGCGGTACGACGCACTCGCGGTATGCGACTCGGCATACCGTGACGGCGGCAAGCAGTGCGTGCACGTCATGCCACGGCACGGATCTCTCGACTGCTCACGGTGCGATGGTGGACCTCACCAAGTGCGCGATCTGCCATTCGAGCAAGGACAACTGGACCAAGACTGCCGAGTGCGCCAGCTGCCATGCGGATGTGAGCCACGAGTCGCTGCACGTCTCGGCGGTCGAATCGGGATGTGCTGATTGTCACGACACGAACCTGGTTGCCGAGCATGTCACGAAGCGTGGTCTTGTCTGCGCAACGTGTCATGATGCGCAGCTCAGCGGTGTCGGGTCGGCTACATCAGAAGCGCAGGTCATGCCGCAGGAGATCGGCTCGATCACCGAGGCGAGCGTGGGAATGGATGCGACCGACATCGCCACGGCGATCGCCAACGGCGACACGTCATGCTACGCATGCCACACCCCCGGGTTCCACCCGACGATGCTCGGCACATGGGGATCCACCGACTACTACAGCTGGGAATCGACCGCGCTTGTCGGCGGCTCCGTACTGGGATCGGTCGGCGCTAACCCCGCCAATCCAGGCGTACATGCGAACTACCAGACTACGACCGCCAAGTGCGGGATCTGTCACTCCGTGCACCGCGCTAGGGCTACCGGCGTCAAACTGCTGAACACCGATGTCGCGACGTGCGCAGGGTGCCATGCGGCTGGCACGGGTACGATCACGACCAAGCTGGTCAGCTGGCAAACGGGCGGACCGCACGGCTCCGGGAACACCGCGAACTGCAACATGCGCGGATGCCACGCGAGCAGCCCGCACGGGGTCGGCGTCTCCCAGTACAAGATTCTTGCTTCGAAGCTGATCACGGCAGCCGCAGATCCGGGCCTAGCGCTCGCGATATCCAATCCCGCAAGCTCGGGCATACGGGTCGAGGATCTGAATGCGGATGCCAGCTCAACGTGGACGCAGGAGACTCGCGATCTAGTCACCACCGGCTACACCTGCAACACCGCCGGTTGCCACGTGCAGACATTGCTCGCAGTCGTGAAGAAGGACTGGTCGGAGCAGCGCGATACTGTATACGGATCCGGTGAGACCACCGCCAAGACGGGGCACATGGGGGTTGCCGCTTCTGATGCCGCAAGCCACAACTACGCCCCGGTGGCCGGATGCACGAGCTGCCACGACCAGACTGATGCCGGAACCGCATCCGGATATGCATTCCCTCACTCACAGACCGCGTATGGCGCCAGCAATCTCGGCACAAGTCGTGCGTATCTATGGATGGGCTACGCGGGATCGGTCGGCGACACGATGACGGCTGTTGGTTCCGGCGAGAAAGCCTATGACGGTACATGCCTCAAGTGCCATCGTTCGACTGGATCCGCTGCAGGCATTGGCGTGGATTACTAGAAGCCTCTGGCGGCCAGCCACGCGTGCGCGAACTCGGCCCAGCCGTCGCCCCGCTCGTTGTGCGTGGCGACGATCGTGTCGAGTTCCTCGGTGGCGGCAAGCACCCGCGGGTCGGCAAGGGCGTTGTTAACCAGGATGCCAAGCGCGGCGGCGTTCATCATCTCGACGTCGGTTGCTGAGTCGCCGATCGCGATCGCGTCCTCGGACGTGAGGCCACGACGCTCGAGCAGCGTGCGCACTGCAAGCTCCTTTGAGGTGCCCTTCGGCACGAGGTGATAGACGTGCACTTCGTCCACGTCGACGAGCGTGTGGCGCGGAGGATGCACGATGCCGTTGTCGATGATCTCAATAGGCACCTCGAGCGTGTTGAGCGCCTCCTGGGCCGCCCTACAGTCGATGCTACCGCGAAGCACGTGTGTGACCTCTCGGTCGGTGTGCCAAGGGTCGTGCTCCTCGATCTTGCCGGGGAACGTCTCGGTGAGCACCCTGAGCGCACCGTAGCGCGTCATCGCCTGGTGCGGCGTCTCATCAGGCAGCAGCACTCCGTCGGGCCATTGCCCGAGAAGGTACTCTGCGGGCTGGCGACGGTCGTACATGATGATGCAGCCCAGCTCGGCGATGAACGACGACCAGCCGAGAATGCGGCTCACCTCACCTGTCTGTATACGGTTGCGCCCGGTGCACACGACGACATCGAGTCCGGCGCGGTTCACCTCGATGATTGCCTGCACGGTAGTCAGCGCCGGCGCGCCTTTGGCGTCGATGAGCACGGATCCGCCCAGGCCGAGTAGCGTTCCGTCAAGATCCGTGAGCGTGATGCGGGCGCGTGAAAGCACTTCTGCGGCGTACGGCGATTCATTGAGATAAGGCAGCTGGCGAGACATGGGACTCCTCGGCGTGTAGGGTGCATCGTGTGGCACGTGACTATTCTATAATGTGAGACGCGCGCCCGCCGGGCGCTTTCATGACGGAGGACCCACGGTGACAGCAGTCCGGGCAGATGAATCTCTGGAGATGCCGTATCCGCAGTATCGTTGCGCGACGTGTGGCAAGGATCTGCCGCTCACCGAAGCGAGATTGACGGTGACGTGTCAGGAGCATCGCGCCGGCGCCAAGCGTGGCGATTATTCCGTGCGGCCAGCCACGCCCGCCGACAAGCACGATATCGAGGAAATCTGCGACCGCGCATGGGGTGAGACGGATGTTGACGCGTTCGGCCGAACTTTCGACGTGTTCGCCGCTGAGAACCTCGTTGCCGAGAGCGACGGGGAGTTCGCGGGTCTGATCTCGCTCGCTCTCGACCGTGGCGAGCTTGCAGTTGTCTTGCTCTCCGTGTACCCGGGCTATCAGGGCTCCGGGGTGGGCTCGGCGCTGATCGCCGCTGCGGCGGAGCTTGCGCGCGACAAAGGTGTCATGGCGCTCAAGATCGCGACCACTAACGATGACATCCCGGCGCTTCACTTCTACCAGCGTCACGGTTTTGCCATCTATGAGATCGAGACCGGCATCATGATCGACCACCACGGCGAGGCCATTCCAGGGTTTGCCGGTATCCCGGTGCGCGACGAGATCCGCTTGCGTCGCCCGGTATGTCCCTAGCACCGTATCAAGTCCACGCATTGCTCAATCGAGGAGGATCTGTGAGAACCACCCGCATCCGCTTGCTCTCACTCACGCTCGTTGTCGCGCTTGCCGGCACGGCGCTGCTCGGCTGTACTAAGGCCGTCGATTCCGAGCCGGTCTCGGACGGTATGTCGATCAGCACTACGCCTGAGCCGATCAGGATCGGCACGCTTCCTACCGAGGACGCGCTGCCACTGTGGGTTGCCGAGGAGAAGGGCCTATTCGAGAAGGCGGGACTTTCTGTAGAGATCACCACGTTCCAGGCTGCGCAGGAGCGCGATGCGGCATTCGCCTCCGGCGCAATCGACGCGTATATGGGTGACATCATCGCTTCCGCCGGGCTTGAGGCCGGCGATGCACGCGTATCGCTAGCGACCGTGATGCTTGGCGCGACCGCGAAAGAGGGCCGCTTCGGGATCGTTGCGAAGCCGGACTCCAAGGCCAAGACGCTCGCCGATCTTGCCGACGTACCTGTCGGTACCTCCTCGGCAAGCATCCAGGAGTACGTTATCGACGGTCTTATGGCCGCCGCGAACGTCCCCGCCGATAAGGTGAAGAAAGAGATCGTTGCTAAGGTGCCCGTACGCTTCGAATTGCTCATGAACGGCAAGCTTGAGGCCGCCGCGCTGCCGGAGCCGTTCCTGACGTTGGCGGTCGCCCAGGGTGCCGTGCTCATCGCCGATGACACAACCGGCGAGAACCTCACACAGACAGTACTCGGCATCTCTGACAAGTACCTTGCGGTGCCCGGGGGAATGCTCACCGCCAAGATGCTGCTGGACGTGTGGGATGAGTCGGTCGACATCATCAATGCAGATCCGAACTCGTTCAGGGCGCTGCTCGTCGACAAAGCGCGCCTGCCTGAGCCGCTTAAGGACACCTATCCGGTGAACGCGTATCCCAAGGCAGCCGCTCCCACCCAGGCACAGGTTGATCCGGTGCTCAAGTGGATGAAGGGCAAGGGTCTGCTGAAGACCGACGTTACCTACGTCGATCTCGTACAAGCACTCCCCGAATAGGGGAGCGCAATTGTCCGCTGTCGCGATACGAGACCTCGCCGTCACATACACGGGCGTTGGACGCGCGGTCCACGCGATTGCGGGGCTTGACCTCGAGGTCGGCGACGGCGAGCCTATCGCGGTCATCGGGCCCTCCGGCTGCGGCAAGTCCACGCTGCTCTTGGCGCTTGCCGGGCTTGTGCGGGCGGATTCCGGCGAACTCATCGTTGCAGGTGAGCCCGTCGTCGGTCCGCGCAGGCGCACGGCGCTCATCTTGCAGGATTTCGGTCTGCTGCCATGGAAGACGGTCTCACACAACGCTGCTCTCGGTCTTGAGGTGCGTGGCGTTCCGGTGAGCGAGCGCCGTCGTATCGTCGCCGAGGCACTCGAGCGTCTCGGTCTGGGCGAGTTTGCCGAGGCGTACCCGGGCGAGCTGTCTGGTGGGATGCGGCAGCGCCTCGCGCTTGCCCGGGCACTCGCGCTCGATGCCGACTTGCTGCTCATGGACGAGCCCCTCTCGGCACTTGACGCGTTGACGCGCGAGGATCTCCAGAACCTACTGCTCGAGATCTGGCGGCAGCGCCGCCACACCTCCGTGCTGGTCACGCACTCGATCGAGGAGGCGGTCTTCCTCGGCAGGCGTGTGGTCGTGCTTTCACCCCGCCCCGGTCGGGTTGCGGCGATCGTCGAGAACCCCGGCATGGGTGAAGACGGCTACCGGGAGACTCCGGAGTTCCTGGAGCGCTGTGTTGAGCTTCGGCGCATTCTTGCTGCCGAGGGTGCGTTCGCGCAGCCATCTCTCGCACGAAGCGCATCATGAACGCCTGGCTGCGCCGCATCGGTGGATACTTCTTTGCCAGTATCGTGCTGCTAGCAGGCTGGCAGCTGCTCTCAATGGCAGTCGGCTCGCAGGCGCTGCCCGGGCCGGTCCCCGCGCTGTCGGACTTCTTCCGGTTGTTCTTCTCGGACCTTTTGCCGCACGCGGGCATCAGTGCGTGGCGTGTGGTCGCTTCGATGGTGATCGGGGCCGCGATTGCCGCACCGCTGGGGTTGGCGATCGGCCGCAGCCCGAAAGTCGACGCGATCGCCGCGCCGATGATCTTTCTGACGTACCCGGTTCCCAAGGTCGTCTTCCTGCCGGTCTTGCTCGTGCTTCTCGGCATAGGCAACCTGCCTAAGATCGCGCTCATCACGCTGATCGTGTTCTTCCAGATCCTCGTGACGGCGCGGGATGCGGCGAGGGGGATTCCAGCCTCGGCGGTGTTGTCAGTGCGGTCGCTCGGCGCAACGCGCTGGCAGGTCTTCCGCCACGTCGTTGTCCCCGCGTCGCTGCCCGACATCTTCACGGCGCTGCGCATCAGCACCGGCACGGCGATCGCGGTGCTGTTCTTCTCGGAGACCGTGGCTGGCAGCGAAGGCCTGGGCTACTACATCATCGACGCCTGGAGCCGCATCGCTTACAGCGAGATGTTCGCCGGAATCATCGCGATGGCGCTGCTCGGCGTCGTCTTGTACGAGTTCCTGGAGCTTGCCGAGGGACGCGTGTGTCGCTGGACGCGGGCTGAGCGGTAGCGGCGTCTAGGGCAGCTGGCCGAGTGGGTGGCAGTTCAAACACAGATTGTCCGTGAACGTCGTTGCTGTCGCTTCCACCAGCATTCGGTAGGTGGTCGTTTCGTGGGGAAAGTTCTGGAACCTGGGATTGTCCGAGGCTGTACGGCCGTCAGCAGCTGTCACCACGTACGGAGAGACCGTGCCGCTCGCACCACCGCTGCTCAATGTCCCCACGTTGCGCGCATCCTCATGGCACTGCTGGCAAATAGGCGCATGGCCCTTCTGCTGGGTGGTGCGGGGATATGGCATCAGATACCCACCATTGTTTGCGCCGAGAGATCCCAGGGTGGTCGCCGTAGCGTTGGCGCCAGCAGAGAGTCGCGCAACGTTGTTGTATGTGAATGGCGTGGCTGTTGTGGACTTGGAGTCGGCCGGGTGGTTCCGAACAGTGCTGAGACCGGAATCTCTGCCCGCATGACACGCAATGCACCAGTCCGAGCCGTAGTCGGCGGTCGCTGTGCTGACGTTCCCGGGGTGCCGCCTCAGTAGGCGGTTCTGGGTTTGGAGCGTGAGGATTCCCCAGGCGCGCGATCGTTGACGCTCGCCGAGATACGGTGTGACACAGTCGCTTCCATGGGGGGAGTGGCAGTCGCTGCACGTCAGGGTCCCGTTTGGCCCTGCCAGCGCCATTGTCAAGGAGCCGCCGGTGGACGCGCTGCCGCCGGGAACCACGGAGGTCGTCTCCACTCGATGCTGGCCAGACACGTTGAGGCCGCGACCCTTGATGGCACCATAGACGCCCTCGCCAATCGTGGATGTCCCATCGTGACACGTCATACAGGTGGCGTAGACCGTTGCGCCCTGCAGGAGCTTGAAAGTCGTAGGAGCAGCGTGGACCGTGTGACATGCGTCGCATGCGCTGCTTGTCGCGGTGTAGCCACCATGGGGCCCGAAGCGCGTGCCGTTTCCGGCGTAGGTTCCCGGGTTGTGGCAATCCGCACACGTCGTCCAGTCGACTGTGGCCGTAGTCTCGTTGAATGCGAGTGCCGGAGTGGCGAAAGCGATCAAGAACCCCGCCATCAGGAAGAACAGTACACAGAACCTGCGAGCCCTCATGGTTGCCCCTCTGCTGCCATGATGCTGACATTACGTCGTTCACGCTCGGCGTAGCGGAAGTCGAGTGCGATTAGCGTTTGCAGGGGACGTGCGAGAAAGCCGTGCTGCTAGGGCAGCTGCGAGACCGGGTGACAGTTCAGGCACAGGTCGTCGTTGTAGGCCGTTGCCGTTGCCTCAACGAGCATCCGATAGCCGGTGGTCTCATGCGGGAAGGTGCCGAAGCGCGGGTTGTTTGTAGCAGTCTTGCCGTCGTTGGTCGAGCCGGTCCAGGTGGCCGGGTCGGATTGTGTTCCGGTGCCGACAAGATCGCCAACGTAGCGGTTATCTTCGTGGCACTGCTGGCAGATGGGTAGATGACCGCTCTGCTGCGCTGTACGGGGGTAGACCATGAGGTACCCGCGGTTGGTGCCACCGATGGCGCCATAGGTAGTCGTAGAAGAAATCGCGTCCGTCGTGCTGATGGCGGCGCGGTTGTAGGTGAACGGCACGGATGTCGTGGCCTTGGATTCAGCCGGGTGGTTGTGCACGGCCGAGAGAGCCGAGCTGCGTCCCTGGTGGCATGAGAGGCACCAGTCAGAACCGTAATTGGCGGTCGCCGTGGCGGTGCCGCCGGGCTTTTGCTTGAGCATCTTGGTCGTAGGCAGGATCGCTCCAAAACCCGAGTAGCGCACACGATCGCCGGGGAAGCCCGTGACGATCGAAGAACCATGCGGAGAGTGGCAGTCGGTGCAGGTCATGGTGCCGGATACGCCGTTGAAGACCATCGTCTTCGAGCCGCCGGTGGCCGAGTCGCCGCCGGGGACTACGCTGGTGGTCTCGGTTCTATGCTTTGCCGCGACATTTAGGCCGCGCGCTGCGATGGCTCCATATACCCCGCCGCCCTGCGTGCCGTCGTGGCAGGTATTACACGTAGCCGTGATCGTCGCACCAGGAAGCAGCATCGTCCCCGCAGCGGGGGCCGCGTGCACGCTGTGACACTCCTCGCATTTGGAGGTTGTGGTCACGTATCCACCGTGCACGCCTGAACCTACTGAGAAGTACGGATCGTGGCAACCGCCACAATTTTCCTCGCTTATCGAGGGAATCGTCGAGGTCGTTTCGTCAAACGCCAAAGCCACGCTCGGCACTGCGAGAATCACTGTAGCCAGCGCGGCAAAGAACGCGATGCGAAGAACTCTACGTTTCATGCTCACCTCAGTAGTCACAACTACTGCAAATTCTAGACCTGCAGGCGTGGTACTCCAAGATATTCGCGATGTACGGTATCTTGCGGAAGCTAAATGACCAGTTCAGAGGCGAATTCCATCCCGACATGTCGTTCGCTAGCTCTCTAGCTCGGCGAGGACCTTCTCAACTACCACGCGCAGCGCCTTCGGGTCGAAGGGCTTGGTCAGGTACTCATCGCAGCCGAGATCGGCACCGTGCTTGAGGTCATCTTGCTGCGCGGCCGTGGTGAGCATGATCACCTTGACGTTCGCAGTTTCAGGCTGCTTGTGTAGGAAGCGAAGGACCTCGAAGCCGTCGAGCTTCGGCATGGTGACATCGAGCAGCACGAGATCTGGCCTCTCGGAGATCGCTTTTTGCAGCGCGTCTTCTCCGTCCACAGCCTGGACGATCTCGTGTCCGAGCGAGCGCAGCGCCGCGCCAACCAGCAGACGAATCTGCTGGTTGTCATCAGCTACAAGTATCCTTCGTGTCGTCACGGGTGCCCCTCCTCGTGACGCGGCTGACAGAACCTAGTCGCGGTTGCGGTGCATGATGTTGACGATGGTGTGGAGCTTGGCCTCGCGCTTCGTTCGCTCCTTGGCGACCTCTTCACGACGCTTCGGGTCGAGCATTGCCTCGATGTGCTCCGCGACCTCAGATGGTTTGAACGGCTTGGGGATGTAGTCGACCAGATCATCCTTCATCTGCTCGACCTGCTCCTCAAACGTACCCGCTGCCGAGAGGAACAGGATCGGCGTCTCTTTGGTCCCGGGACGTCGGCGCAGCTCTTCGTGTACTTGGTGCCCGGTCATCTTGGGCATCATCACGTCGAGCACGATGAGGGCAGGTTTTTCAAGCTCGGCCATCGAAAGAGCCTCGATACCGTTGTCAGCGGTTACAACCGTGTAGCCGCGGTTCGTAAGGGCCACCGTGAGGAGCTTCTGGATCGACGGCTCGTCGTCGACTACGAGGATCTTCTTCATGCGCCTCTCCCTACTCGCCCAGGATTTCTGATACCCGCTGCACCAGGTCTTTGGGCGTGAACGGCTTACAGATGTATTCGCTTGCACCACACGTAAGACCTTCTGCGATTTCGCCTTGCTGTGACTTGGCTGAAAGCATCACAACCGGGATGTGCGCCGTCTTGGGGTTCTTACATATCTCCCTGGCGGCTTCGTACCCGTTCATGATCGGCATCATCACGTCCAGCAAGATGAGGTCGGGCTGCTCGCTCTCGGCTAGCTCAACGGCTGTGGCTCCGTCGCCTGCGGTCACGATCTCCCAGCCGTGATTGCTGAGTGTGAATGAAACCAGTTTGAGGATATGCGGCTCATCGTCTGCGACCAGGATCTTGTTCACAGTTCGTCCTCCATCGACTCAAGCAGCGCCTCGACCCGCCGGGCGAGTTCTTCGGGCGAGAACGGCTTGTCGAGTTTCTGTTGCGCCAGGCCGAGGATATCGATCCTGGAGCGGTCGATCTGATGCGCCGTCATAACGACGATCGGGATGTCTTTGGTCGCCGGATCGGTCTTCACCTTCTCGATGACCTGATAGCCGTCCATTACCGGCATTTGCAGGTCGAGCAGGATGAGGTCCGGATGTTTCTTGCGAATCGCGGCCATGGCTTCGGCGCCGTCGTATGCGCCTGCTACCGAGAAGCCCTTTGTCTTCAGGTTGCGGCAGAGCAAATCAACGATATTACGGTCATCGTCCACAACGAGCACGACCGGCGCAGCAACGCTGCCAACAAGGTCGTCGATGATAGTTGTGAGCCGGTTCTTGTCGATCGGCTTCTCAAGGTAGTCCGCCGCGCCGAGGCGACAGGAGCGACCCTCATCGCACACGATCGAGAGAACCAGTACGGGGATGTTCGTGGTCTCGGGGGTGTCCTTGAGCTTCTGGAGTAGGTCGAAGCCGTCTCCGTCGCCGAGCATGACATCGAGCGTGATGACCCGGGGGTGGACTTCAATCGCAAGAGCGAGTGCTTCCTCGGCGTTATGTGCCTGGACGACGTCGTAGCCTTGCTTGAGTAGGTACGTTTCTACGAGGTTCGCGATCTCCGGATCGCGATCCACAACGAGAACAGTACCGCCGCCCATGCTCGGGCCTTCGACGCCCGGCGTGCGCACGAGGTGCTTGGGAGCTACCGGAAGGGAGAACCAGAACGTGGAGCCCTTGCCTGCGGCGCTCTTGACGCCGACCTTTCCGCCGAGCAACTCGATGATGCTCTTGCAGATCGACAGGCCGAGGCCTGTTCCGCCGATCTCGCGGGTGAGCGACGAGTCCACGCGGTAGAACTTCGTGAATAGCTGTGCCTGGTCTTCCTTGGAGATGCCGATGCCCTGATCGGTGATGTCCACCGTCACGAATTCGCCATCTTGCCTGGCCTTCACGGTGACACTTCCGCCTTCAGGCGAGTACTTGATGGCGTTGCTGATGAAGTTCATCAGCACCTGCCCAACGCGATCGCGGTCGCCAGCGGCTTTCGGCAGACCGGCGGGCGCTTTCGGGATGAGCTTGTGGCCGCTTTGCTCGGATACTGCCTGGAATGTGTCGACAGCGCCGGCGATGAGATCGCACATGTCGAGCGGCTGGATCTTGAGGTGAATGCGGCCGGACTCGATGCGGGATATGTCGAGCATGTCGTTAATGAGCTCGACGAGCCGGTCGGAGTTCTGTTTCACGATCGAGAGGAACTCGCGCTGGATTTCGTTGATTTCGCCAGCCTCGCCGTCGAGGATGAGATCGATGTAGCCTTTGATCGACGTGAGCGGCGTGCGGAGCTCATGTGAGACGGTTGAGACGAATTCGTTCTTCATCTGCCCGATCTCGCGCTCGGCGGTCACGTCATGAAGCGTGGCCACGTAGCCGAGGTACCCGCCCTGGTCATCGAGAACCGGGTCGGTGCGAACGTCCATGATGCGGTGCTCGGGTGCCTCAATGTGTACTTCACGAACCTGCGAGCCGTCGGCACCGGGGCTGAAGGCGTCCTCGGCCTTCATCGCCAGCATCTGCCATAGCGGAGTTCGCTTGCCGAGAAGCTTAGCAGGCTTGAGTCCGGCGAGGGACGTGGCTGCCGGGTTCACGTACGTCACGATATCGTCGGGATCGAAGACGACGAGTCCATCTCCGGTGCTAGCAAGGATTGCCTCGGCACGCTTTCTGTACGCTTCAAGTGCGGTGTCGTCGCGCAGCGTCACGACGGCTGCGCGTCGACCACTGCAGGCGTACGGAGCGACCGTGGCCGCGATGACGCGTTCACCGAGCTGCAGCCGAATGGCGTGCGGGTCCTTGCGGGATTTCGGACGCAGAAGGCGCTCGATCGCAGCCTCGACCTTCGGCTGCTTGAGCGACGTGTAGAGCTTTCCGGCCACCTGAGACCGGTGTAGGCCGAGCATCTCCTCGGCAGTTTCGTTGAAAACGCGAACATCACCGTCGGGACCGATGGCGATGAGACCTTCGGTTGTCGTGGCCATGAGCGCGCGGATGTGCAGGAAGGAGCGACGTTCGTCGACTTTCTGCTGCAAGTTGAGCCACCCCCTTCAGGGCATACCTCTACATCCATAGCTATTCGCTTGCGGAAGGTTAATCCCTGCCACCTGGCAGATGTTTCTCGAACGACAAAGGGACGGACCCTTGGGCCCGTCCCTTTCTGTGCGCGATGGTGCCCCCTGCATGATTCGAACATGCGACACCAGGTTTAGGAAACCTGTGCTCTATCCCCTGAGCTAAGGGGGCGCGGAGGTCATTGTAGTCGTCAGATGTACCCGTCGGCTACCCCGACTAGTTGCTCTGCTCATGCTTGCAGCATCGAGCCAGCTTGGTGCGCGTGCTCGGATGCGATCTTCCGGGTAGCAACTCAATAAGGGGAATGGCCGCTGGGGCGGTCGTGCATATCAAGGGGTGATCATTATGGTCAACGTGCGCCATCATGCGCGCTCTACTCGCGCGCTCACATTCCGGGTCGCCGTAGTGGTGGCGATGCTTGTTGCGACCGTGCCTCTCGCTCCGCTGTCGGCCGCAGCAAATGGCGGAACAGTGGACACCTACTGGGTTGATGCGGCCAACGGCATGGACGCGAATCCGGGCACAGAAGCCGAGCCGTTCGAGACGATCACGCACGCAATTACGGTCGCAGACATATACGACACCATCATGGTCAAGCCAGGCACGTACGATGAGGCCAACGGCGAGGTGTTTCCGTTGCTGCCCCAGGGCGAGTCGTTCAAGAGCACCGGCGGCCCCGGCGTCACGATCATCGCGGGAAACGGCGTGGACCAGTGCATGATCTGGCAGTCCCTGCAGGCAGGTGACTACGTCGAGGGGCTCACGTTCCGCAATGGCGGCACGGGAACCGGTGGCGCGCTGTTTGCCAGTATCAACGGACTCACCGCACCCGACACACCCCGAATCGAAGGCAACGTGTTCGAGGACAACCTCAACAGCACGTTCTCCGGGGGTGCCGTCATCATCACATCTACAGGTCCTGGTCAGGCAACGCCTGTCGTCACGGGGAACCTGTTCGAGAACAATCGGACCACGACTGACGGTGGTGCGCTCAAGATCAACCAGTACGTGAGCGCGACCATCGTCGGCAACACGTTCGTCGGCAACACCGCTGGCAGTGGCGGCGCGATATCGGTTGTTTCGAACGACGCGACGCTTACGTGCAACGGCAATACATTTGCTGACAACTCAGCCAACCGCGGCGGTGCTGTGTACCTCAGCGTTACTGGTTCACAGGAGAAGCGGTTCGAGGGCAACACGTTCTCGGGGAACGATGCGAGTATCGAAGGTGGGGGACTTTGGTTATACGGAGCGACAGTGGCGATCGCCCGAAACGACGCCAGCGGCAATCACTCCGCTCATGACGCCGGGTTCGCCTACCTTCAACATTCCGGCGTCACCGCGGTGAACAACATCATAGGGGGGTGCTCGGCAGTTGACGACGGCGACGTATGGTATCTCAACGAAGCGGCCCTCAGTGAGTACAACGATACGGTTGTGGATGCTCAGGGCTCGGACACCGTCGCTTATGCGGTCAGTTCGACGATGAACGTGTACGACTCGATCTACTGGAATCCAGACCGGGCAAGCGACTTCATCGGTGCGGCGCTCATCGATCACTGCTGCATCAGCGACGATGGTGTGGCGGAGGTCGCGAAGGGCAACACGCTCGGCAGCGGCAACATCTTCGACGACCCGATGATCATCGGCGGCCCCCAGCACGACGCACGGTTGATGGTCGGGTCTCCGTGCATCGACGCCGCCGACGAAGGCACTGCGGCAGACGTGGACTTTCTTGGTGTTGTGCGGCCGGTCGACGGTGACGGGGACGGCACGGCAGCCTCCGATATGGGTGCGTATGAACACCCCGCGTTGGTCCTCGGTGAGCTCTACGGTGACGACCGCTACGAGACGGCTGCCTCGGTTGCCTCGGCTGCATTCGAATCGGCCGAGACTGCGGTCATTGCGAGCGGCGAGAACTTCCCAGACGCGCTGTCAGCCGCAGGGCTGGCAGGGGTCTATGATGCGCCTCTACTGCTCGTTCGCAGGACGTCCGTGCCAGCGGTCGTGAGCAGCACGCTCGCGGCGCTCGGCGTGACCGACGTTATCATCGTCGGCGGCACGCCAACGGTCTCGGCGGTGGTGGCCACTGCTCTTGACGCGACGTACGACGTGGAGCGCATCCAGGGTGTCAATCGGTACGAAACGGCCGCCAAGGTAGCTAGGAGAATCGCCCTGGAAGAGGGATCGGAGTTCTCCAAGCGTGTGTTCATCGCGCGCGGTGATCTCTTCCCGGACGCGTTGGCTGCGGCGCCGCTCTCATTCGCGACGCGAACACCTATCCTGCTCACCTCGTCGACGAGCCTGTCGACCTATGCGAGAAGCGCTCTGCAGGACCTCGACATCGAGGGTGGCTACGTAATCGGTAGTACGGCTGCTGTGTCCTCCGGCACGAAGTCGGCCGTGGATGTCGTCTTGGTCGCCAACGGGGGCAGCGCCACCGAGCGCTGGGGCGGCGCAAATCGCTACGAGACCGCCCGGGCTGTAGCCGAGGGAGGCGTAGCCGAGCGATTCGCTACGTGGGATTACATCGGTATCGCGACCGGGCAGAATTTCCCGGACGCGCTTGCCGGAGGAGTATGCGCTGGAGCCAACGGTGGAGTCGTCGCTCTCACCGGCACCACGTCGCTTCCCGCCGCCACGGCGGGTCTGTTGCAGGCGAACGGACCTGTGGTTATGAAGGCCGAGGTGTACGGCGGCCCGACCGCAGTCTCCGCAGCGGTGCGTACGGCGATTTGGAACGCACTCGGCTGGTAGGTGAAGGCTCATGTACAGGGGCCGGTGCGCGTGCATCGGCCCCTGGTTGCACGGCATGAGGTGAAGGTGATGCGAGGTGTTTCGGGACCGAGTAGAAGCGGGGCGATTGCTTGCCGAGGCGCTTAGCGAGTACCGCGATGATGAGACTGTGGTAGTGCTCGGTGTGCCCCGGGGCGGCGTGATCGTTGCTGCTGAGGTTGCGCGCGCACTGGAGCGTCCTTTGGACATCGTGGTGGCGAGCAAGCTCGGCGCGCCCGGGAATCCTGAGTACGCAGTAGGCGCGATTGACGAGGACGGGGCAATCATCACGAGCCAGTCGGTGTCCGTTTCGACAGAGTATCTGGAGGCGGCGGCACTAGAGCGTCGTGCGGAGATCATCAGGCGCGTTGCGGTATATCGTGCTGGCCGTCCGTCCGTGGATGTGACGGGGTGCACCGCAATTGTGGTGGATGACGGCATCGCCACGGGTCTCACAGTGCAGGCGGTTGTTGGCTTCCTGAGGCGCCACGGAGCAGCCCAGATCGTCGTCTGTGCGCCGGTGATGCCGCCGGGCACGAAGGCTGAACTCGAGCGGATCGCCGATGACGTTGTCGCGCTTGAGACACCACGTGCGTTCTCGGCAGTGGGGCAGTTCTACGCGGATTTCACGCAGACGAGCGACGCCGAGGTAATCACCGCGCTTCGCCGCGCACGCTAGAGCGAGAGCAGCGCAATCCCAATGAGGGCGATGAACAACCCGACGACCTGGTGCCGGGCGAGGTGCTCCTTGATGGTCACGCGGGCGATCAGCGCCGTTATCGCCGGGTAGAGCGAGCTGACGACTGCGGCAATGGCAATCGGGCCGCTTTGCACCGCAAGAAGCATGCAGACTGTTGCGCCGGTCTCGACAAGCCCTGCCGTGATCGTTGCGGGCAGAACGGCGCGATTTGGGATCAGGCCGCGCGTTGTGATCAGTGCACCGGTGCTGAGAATGGTGACAGAGACAACCCTCAATGCGACCGCTGGCCAGAGCCCGCTCGCGGACGTTGTATTCGACAGCAGGATGAATGAGCCGGAGAAGAAGACGCCCGCTGTCACGGCAAAACCGAGTGCCGCTCGGCTGAGGGGTTCATGGCCCTCAACGCGCGGAATGCTCACGAGCAGGATTGCCGCGAACACGACCGCCAGGCCGAGGATGCTCAGTGGTGCAAGGCGCTCTCCGATAATCGCGCCGTAGATTGCGGGCAGCGAAGCACCGATTGCGGCGGTGATCGGTGCGACGACTCCCATGCGGCCGGCGCGCAGTGCGGCGTAGAGCGAGAAGATACCGATGCCACCAGTGATGCCTGCTACGGCGCCCCAAAGCAAGTCGGTCGGCGAGACGGCAGGCGCTCCCCAGATGAGCGCGATGAACGCCATGGCAATGAGCCCGGCTGTGTGCGAGAACGCGGCGACACGGACGGGCCTCTCTGAGCGGCTGGCGTTTCCGCCTACGAAGTCGGAGATGCCGTAACCGAGCGCAGTGCCGCCCGAGAGCAGCAACGTGAGCAACATGAACTACGTCCTAACGCGCCAGGGCGCGGTTGTCTGCCGAGCAGGGCGCTTACGGTGCCTTGCCGACTTGGAGTGTGATGACGGTCTTCTTGGTCACTTTTGTGGTTGGCAGCGGGTTTTGGTTCAAGACGATGCCAACGTCGGGGCTGATCACGTATACGACGTCCACCTTGAGGCCGAGACCTTCAAGTTCAGCGCGCGCGTCGACTTCCATCATGTCGGTAACGTCAGGGACGATCACCGAGTTCGGGCCCTTGGATACCGTGATGGTGATGGTCGAGCCAGCGTCAACCGAGACACCGGAGTCCGGGCTCTGTCGAATAACCACACCGAGTGCAATGGTGTCGTTGAAGTCTTCCTTCACCTTCACCTTGAAGCCAGCCGCCGTGATGGCTGCCTCAGCCTCGGCTTGCTTCTTGCCGACGACGTCGGGAACCTTGGCAAGCTCGGTGCCCTTGGAGATGACGATAGTGACCTTGGTGCCCTTAGGAACTTCGGCATCCGCTACCGGCTCAGTCGAGATAACGAGGCCCTCAGCAACGTCCGTGCTGTATTCGCGCTGCAGAGGCAACGCAATCGTGAGCCCTGCTGCTTCGAGAGTGGTGATGGCATCGGCCTCGGTCATGTCCGCCGTTGTCGGCACGACGACCTGCTCGACACCTGCCGAGATGACCAGGTTTATTGCCGTGCCTTTGTCGACACGTCCCCCGGCAGCCGGATCCTGGCTGATGATAAGTCCAAGCTCGTATTCGTCGCTGTTCGCGGTCGTTACCTCGCCGACGGTGAGTCCTTGTGAGGTGATGAGCGACGTCGCCTCTTGCTCGGTCATGCCGAGAACCGTCGGGATGGCGACGCTACCGGTCCCGAATGCGCCAAGAGCGAAAGCCACCCCAAGACCGAGAGCAATAACGACCAACGCGACGACGATCCACACCCACGGCTGGACGCGGCGCTGGGGGATTGGGCGTACCTGAGGTGCCTGTGCGATCCGCTGACGCTCGGCACGCTCGATCGCAGGCATGACCGACGTCTGGTCGTTGTATGCCTGCGGAGGCGCCGACATTGCCTCGCCGTTCACAACCCGCTTGAGGTCTTCGCGCATCTCGGCAGCGGACTGATACCGCTCGGACGGATTCTTGCTCATCGCTCTCATGATGACCGCGTCGAGCGCTACCGGCACAGACGGCCGGACCTGCCTCGGCGGAATGGGTGCCTCATTGACCTGCTTGAGCGCGACGGCAACAGGTGTGTCGGCATCAAACGGCACACGGCCCGTCACAAGCTCGTAGAGCGTGACGCCGAGTGAGTAAAGATCCGACGCTGGGCCGAGGGTGCGTCCCTGTGCCTGCTCCGGGCTGATGTACTGTGCCGTGCCGAGAACGGAGCCGGTCTGCGTCATCGTGGTGTTCCCGGCGCGCGCGATACCGAAGTCCATGACTTTGACCGTGCCGTCGGGGGCGATGACGATGTTATGCGGCTTGATGTCTCGGTGGATGATGTCGTAGCCGTGTGCAACGGCGAGCGCGGCACATGCCTGCATGCCGTACTCTGCGGCCTTCATCGGGTCAAGCGCACCGTGATCCTCGATGAGCGTCTTGAGGTCGGTGCCGTTCACGTATTCCATGACGATGTAGTACGTCTCATCGTCGCGACCCCAGTCGTAGATGTTCACGATGCTGGGGTGTGAGAGGTTGGCAGCAGCCTGCGCTTCCTGGCGGAAGCGGGCTACGAAATTGGGCTCGCTTGCATATCGCGGGTGCAGCACCTTGACGGCGACGGTCCTTCCGAGGACCTCGTCGACCGCTTTGAATACCTCGGCCATTCCGCCGGAGCCGATCTTCTCTATGGCTCTGTATCGGCGCCCGAACACGATTTCTTCCACTGTGAACTCCCAGTCTGCGTTCTACAGCCGTAACCTGCAGATACTTGTGGACATTCTACCCTATGCGATTCCTATTTCGTTCGCGCGAGCGCGGTCTCGAGAACCTGCTTCGCCGCCGGGGCAGCGACCTGGCCGCCCACCCCCGCATTCTCCAGGACGATTGCGATTGCCACACGCGGGCTCGCGGCAGGTGCGAAGCCGATAAACCAGGCGTGCGTCTGCACGCTCTTTCCAGCCTCCGCGGTTCCGGTCTTGCCGGCCACGGTGACGCCGCTGATCGCCGCGCGAGTGCCCGAGCCGCTCTTCACGACCGCGATCATCATGTCTCGCACGGTGTTCGCTGTGGCGGCATCAGTGGCGGTCATCCACTGCCTGGGCGAGGTTGCCGAGAGAACAGCGCCGCCTTCGTCGGTGATCGAGTCGACCAGGTATGGCCGCATGACGACACCGTTGTTGCCGATACCTGCGGCGACGAGCGCCATCTGAAGCGGCGTGACCTGCGGGCCGGCCGGGCTCTCGTGCTCGCCAACCGGCTGGCCAACTCCCGCCCATGCGGTCTCCCAGGCAGTCATCTCGGCAGGATCGGGCATGAGCGACGCCTTGGTCGGAATCTCAAGCGCGGGCTTTTCTTCAAAGCCGAAACGCTCCGACTGAGCGACGAGCCGCTCGGCGCCAAGATCTTCGGCAAGCTGCGCGTAGACGGTGTTGATGCTGCTCGCGGTGGCCTTTGTGAGCGTCACGCTGCCGTAGCTACTGCCGCCGTAGTTGGTGATTGGCGCGCCGCCGATCGTGATCGTCGCCGGGCCCTTGTACGTGCTGTTCGGTGTTGCGACGCCAGCACCGATGGCACCGGTGAGCGTCACGACCTTGAAGGTGGAGCCGGGCGGGTAGAGGCTTACCGCGGCGCGATCGACGAGCGGAGCGCTTGCTGCCGAGGAGAGCGTGTCCCACTCGGCAGTCACCGTCGCCGGGTCGTACGCCGGGTTCGAGGCGAGCGCGAGGATGGCGCCGGTCGTCGGGTCGATGACCACGCACGCACCGCGGTTCTTGCCGAGTGCTTTTTCGGCTGCAGCCTGGATCTTGCTGTCGATGGTGAGCCGGATGTCGTTGCCGGGCACAGGCGTGCCAGCGAGCGAGTTCACGAGGTCGGTGACGCTCGCGAACGTGCGCTTGCCGGAAAGCGCGTCGTTCATCGCCGCTTCAAGCCCTGCGCGTCCGTAGCGCGCGCTGTAGTAGCCGACCGCATGCGCGCCGAGCGACCCTTCCGGGTAGGTGCGCTTGAACTCGGCACCCGAGGGGACCGACTCGGCAAGCACGACCGCATCGCGCGTGATGATCGAGCCCCGTTGCTGGCGAAGCTCGTCGGCGAGACCGCGGGTGTTCGCGGGGTTGGCTGCAAGCGCTTCGGCATCGAATACCTGCAGGTAGGTGAGATTAGCGACCACTGCGCCGAGCAGCAGCACGATCACGATCGCGACGGCTGTGAGGCGACGCCCGATGGCGACCCGGCCGAGCACGCCGGTCGCAGCGGTGGTGAGCATCTCGGCTTCTCGGCCGGTTGCGGCGTCGCCTGCCCGCATGAGCAGGCCGAGCAGCATGAAGTTGGCCAGCACCGAAGACCCACCGTAGCTCACGAAAGGAAGCGTGATACCCGTGAGCGGGATGAGCCGGGTCACGCCGCCGAGGATGACGAATGCCTGGAGGCCGAAAGTCGCGACGAGGCCGACTGCCGTGAACGATGCCATGTCCGAGCGGGCCCGCGTGCCGGTGGCCAGGCCGCGCAGGCAGAACACGAGGAATGCGATCACGATGGCGGCACCACCGAGGAGTCCGAGTTCCTCGCCGATGGCGGCGAAGATGAAGTCGGTCTGGACGAACGGGATGCGCATCGGGAGCCCGCGGCCGGGGCCCACGCCGATCATGCCGCCCGCGCCGAACGCGAAGAGCGACTGCACCAACTGGTAGCCTCGGCCGGTGGCATCGGCAAACGGGTCGAGCCAGATGGCAACGCGCGTCTGGACGTGGGAGAACATCGAGTGCGCGGCGAATGCGCCAACCGCGAAGAGCCCGAGCCCCACCACCACGTAGCCGCTTCGGCCGGTGGCGGCGTAGATCATGATGAGGAACACGCCGAAGAAGAGCAGGCTTGAGCCCAGATCCTTCTCGGCAACAAGAACGATGAGGGAGAGCGCCCACATGAGGAGCAGTGGGCCGAGGTGCTTGAGCGGCGGCATCCACACGCCGAGCACCCGGCGGGTCGAGACCGAAAGGACCTCGCGGTTCTCGGCAAGGTACGCGGCGAGGAAGAGGACGATGAGGACTTTGGCGACCTCGGCCGGCTGGAACGACATGCCGGCGAATCGTAGCCAGAGCTTGGCGCCGTTGACCTCGACGCCGATGATCGCCGGCAAGATGAGCAGTCCCACGCCGCCGAGCGCGATCGTGTACTTGTAGCGTGCGAGTCGCTCGAGCGAGGGCACCAGCACGAGTGTGCCAACGAGCGCGAGCACACCCGCGAACATCCACAACACCTGGCTCGCGCCGGAGCTGCTGTCGAGCCGCGTGATGAATGCGACGCCGGTACCTGAGAGCAGGAACGTCACCGGTAGCAGCACCGGGTCGGCTCCAGGCGCGAAGAAGCGAGCTGCAACATGCGCGCCGAGGAACGCTGCAAGCAAGCCGAGCGGAACGGCGAACTCTTGCCAGCCGAGCGCGCTTGCCGAGGCGCCGTGGACGAGCGCGAACAGCAGCCCCACGGCGGGAGCCGCCGCGAGGAGCAAGAAGAGCTCGGTGTCGCGTCGCGAGTGCATCAGGATCACGGAGCCGTTGTGGGCTCGACCGATGGCTCGACTTGTTGGCGATATCCGGCTGCCAGCGAGAACGCAGGCGCGACGCCATCAACGCGGATGCCCGATTTCAGTCGCGCCGCAGTTATCGGGTCGAGCTCGGCCACGGGGACATCGGTTACGGCTTCCAGCCAGTGCATGCTGATACCGAGGAACGACCCGGGTACACCGCGGTAGATCGCGACCACGCCGGATTCCTCAACGACGTACGCTTGCGAACGAGCGTACGCATACGCCGAGTACCATGCGGCGGCTACGATAGCCATGGCGACGAGCACCCACGCGACGCGACCAATCCAACGACCGCTACCCTCGTGCGGGACGGCTGTCTCGGCTGCGGGATTCGCGGTCGGACGCGCTGCTGTCACCGGCGACGAGCCCTCGATATCGACGACGACTGTCGTGATGTTGTCCTGCCCGCCCGCTTCGTTCGCGGCGACGATGAAGCGAGCTACAGCCGCCGCCGGCGACGGGGCGGTCTGCAAGATAGTCTCGATGTCGCGGTCTTCGAGCATGCTTGTGAGTCCATCCGAGCAGAGCAGCAGGCGATCGCCTGGAGCTGCGTCGAGTTCGAATCCATCCACGAGCATGTTCGGATCCGAGCCGAGTGCTCGCGTGATGACGCTGCGGTTCGGGTGGACGCGGGATTCTTCTTCCGTGAGCGTGCCGCTGCGCACCATGTCCGCGACCATCGAGTGGTCCTGCGTGAGTTGTGTGAGCTCGCCGAGGTGCAGCAGGTACGCACGGCTGTCGCCTACATGGGCGATCGCGATATGTGTGCCTTCGACCATGGCCGACGTCACCGTCGTGCCCATGCCAGCTCGGCCGAGGCCGGTTTGTGCGCCTTCGATGACGGCAGCGTTCGCGGCGCGAACCGCTCGGCCAAGGGCTTTGGCGTCGGCTCGCTTGGGAGCGTTGCCAAGAAGCGTCTCTATGGCTATCTGACTCGCCACTTCGCCGGCCTGGTGCCCACCGAGTCCGTCGGCGACCGCGAAGAGCGGCGGATTCACTACGTAGAAGTCCTCGTTGCCCGAGCGTACGAGTCCTATGTCGCTTGCCCCGGCGTAGGGGAGAGCACCTTTGCGTGCGCTCACGCTCGCACCACCTTTAGCCGGTTTGTGCCGAGTTCGATCATGTCGCCCTCGCGAACCCTCAGCGGGCGAGTAACCGGCTGCCCGTTCACCATCGTGCCGTTCGTTGAGCCGAGATCCTCCACGATTGCGCCATCCCCATCGGGAAGCACCTTCGCGTGGATTGATGAAACGAAGTCGTCAGAGATGACGAGGTCGGCATCTGCCGATCTGCCGATGACGATGGGGCCGGAGAGGAGCAGCGTCACGCCGCGCAGCTCGCGCGGACCTTCGGCGACTGTGATTGCAAGCTCCTTGGCCCGGGCGCGCACCCCGCCGGTTACGACCAGTCCGACGCCGGTCTTGACGGCCGCGAACAGGAATAGATAGAGCAGCGCGATGAAGAGGATCCTGCCGAAAAGAAGGATGACATCGGCCATCGCCTAGCTCCGCGGATCGTGGAATATGAGCTGCGTAACACCGATCTCGACGATGTCGCCGTTGTGAAGCCGCGCGCGGTTCACTGGCTTCCCGTTGAGCTTGGTGCCGTTGGTGGACTCAAGGTCCTCGATCGCCCAGCCATCGTCCACGCGGATGAATGCTGCGTGACGACGCGAGACATTCGCGTCCGGGATGAATATCTGGCATTCGGCCAGCCGACCGACGACTACTCCCTCGCCGCGGAGCGCAACGTCGTGCTCGAGGCCTCCGACGGTCACCGTTGCGATGCCCTCCGGAGAGATCGTGGGGCGGCGGCGCGAAGCGGGGGCCGCGTCGGCCTCCTCGGCAAGGGCGGCGCTCACGCGGTGCCTACCGAGACGGAGGTCATCCTGGACGATGAACGCGACTGTGGGTTTTGCGGATAGGGTGTAGCCCTGTTCGCGGGCGTGATCGGTGAGGTAGGTTGCGAGCTCTCCACCGAGAGTGGGCTTGAATGAGCCAAGCTGTTCGTCATCTTCAGGCGAGAGTTCGATGGTGAATGAAATGGGCGCGAAGACTTTGCCTACGGCTACAACGCGGCCGTCATCCATGGCGCGTCCGAGGGACTTTGCCAACTCGGCAGGCTGGACGGGTGAGCGGAAGGCACCGGCGAAGAAGCCTTCGACGCCTGCGCCGATACGATCCTCGAAATCGGAAAGAATGCCCATGTGCGACTGCCTCACCTTACTCGGTGCCCATGTTCAAAACCCAACTATACCAGCCGCATCGCTGCAATGAGGAGCACCGTCACCTCGCCGTAGCCCTACGGCTCCTCCGGGCGCGTCGGCGCGCCAAGCGCGAGCACCATGAGCATGAGCATGAGCGCGACGCCAACGTGTGGCAGGAACGCTTCTGGCGAGAGCGTCGCCTGGTCCAGCACGACCCACGCGGCATAGCCGGCCGCCAGGGCAGCGCCGCCGAGCGAGATGCCGACGACTGCCATGGTGCGCGTGGCGCGGCGGCAGGCGAGTGAGCACAGCGCGGCTGCAAGCGCCCATCCGAGCACAGCGATAGCGGGACCGGGGGCGAGCAGCCCTCGGAGGTTCGCGGCCATGACACTCGTCTGGCCCCACGGGTCGATGAAGAAGCGCGGATCGACGATCAGGAACGGAGCGCGGCCACCGGTCGCGGCCGAGGCGGTCATGGTGGCGAGTGCGGCAACGCCTGCCGAGAGCGCTGCGGGGAGCGGCTCGAAGAGGTAGCCGACGATGAGCGGCGTCGCGAGCGCCCCTCGAGCGACCGCGAGAGCAGGCGCCGCTGCAGGCGCGAGTGCATCGCCGCGACCGAAGCGACCGGCGAGCACCCAGAACGCGATCGCAGGCACGAAGAAGAGCACCCCGCCGAGGATGGAGCCCTTGGCGATGATCCCGGCGCCGAAAGCGATGATGCTGAGGGCGAGTCCGAGGCCCGGCGCGAGCGCGGCAGCGAGTGCAGCCAGCCCGGCGCCGCCAAGCGTGGGGGCGAGCGGGAGGCCGAACGCAGTGAGGCCCGCCCAAGCGAGCCACCCGCAGGCGGCTGCCGCGAGCGTGCGGCGCGACGCGCTCGAGAAGCGCGCGAGACGGTCCCAGAGGCCGAGGCCGGCGAGCTGCGAGGAGTAGGGAGCGTCGTCCGCGCCTACGAGCGAGGTGACGACTTCGGCAAGCGATGATTCGCCGGCGTCAGCGTCTCCCAGGTGCGCGAGGATGGCGCGGCCGAAATCTGTCACGGACTCGTACCGCTCGGCAGGGTCGGGCGCGAGCGCCGCGAGGATGATGTCGTCGATCTCGGCCGAGAGGTCGGGGTCGAAGTCTGAGGGTGCGGGTATCTCGGCGACTTCGATCTTGAAGAGCGAGCCTTCGATGGTGTCCGAGTCGAACGGGTTGGCGCCGGTGAGCATCTCGAAGCAGAGCGCGGCGAGCGCCCAGCAATCGGTGCGCGGATCGAGCTCCCCCGCGCGCAGCTGCTCTGGAGGCATGTACCCGAGCGTTCCGGCAGTGCCGCGAGCACGTCCGGTGGTGTCTGTGAGCGCTGAGACGCCGAAGTCGGCGACCTTCACGCGACCGTCGCGGGTGACGAGCACGTTGCCGGGCTTGATATCGAGGTGCAGCACGCCGTTGGCGTGAGCGAAGCCGATCGCGCCGACCATTGCACGGATGACGGCGGCAACCTCATCTCTCGTGAGCGGCTCGCCGGTCTCGTCGAGGATGTCAGCGAGCGAGGCGCCTTCGATGGCCTCCATGACGAGGAACGCCTCGTCCGAGTCGGTGTCCCATTCGTGGACGGTGACGATCGAGGGGTGGTTGAGGAGCGCCGCCGTGCGGGCCTCGGCAAGTCCGGCCTTCGCGAGCGGACGGCCGGCGCGGTCGAGCGGCAGCGGCAGTCGCTTGATGGCTACACGGCGCGCCATGCGCGTGTCAAACGCGAGTACGACGTCGCCGTGAGCTCCGCTGCCAAGCTCGGCGAGCGGGCGATAGCGATCGAGGATGAGAGGCTGTTCTTCCACGGGCGTCCTTCGTCGCGTGTCCGAGAGCGATTGTAGCGCGTTGGGCAGACTGTCTGCGTGTTTGCCACGCTTGGAGTACACTCGAAAGTGAAGAAGGGGTGTTGTCGTCAGCGTGGAATTCCCAGTTAGATCCAGACTACTTGGCTATGCCGAGGCGACCCGTCAGGGGACGGGCGTCTTCTGGTTGCGCCTGAAGAAGTGGTTCCTGGCCGCGTCAATCGTGGGCGTCCTGGTGGGCCTTGCGGTAACAGCTGTGCACTGGCTCGTGTACGAGGTGCTCTGGGGTGCGGTCTCGCAGTATGCGATGACCCCGTGGGGAACGCTGCTCTTCCCGACCATCGGCCTCGCGCTCTCCGGATTCATCCTTCAACGCTTCACCAAGGACCCGAACCTTCATGGTACCGAGGAAGTCATCGAGGTCTTCCATCACAACCGTGGCGTCTTCGATTACCGTTCGGCTCCCGGCAAGGTCATGGCGGCCGTGGCGACTCTCGGCTTCGGTGGCAGTGCCGGTCTTGAGGGTCCGAGCATCTACATCGGTGGTGTCGTCGGGTCGTACGTGATGCGCAAGAGCAAACGACTCGGCTTTGACGAGAACGATGTTCGCACGCTCATGATCGCTGGTAGCGCCGCAGGTGTGGCCGCTATCTTCAAGGCGCCACTGACGGGCATCATCTTCGCGCTTGAAGTCCCGTATATGGATGATATGACGCGCGAGGCGCTCATCCCGTCGCTCGTCGCGAGCGTGTCTGCGTATCTCGTGCTGGTTGCGTTCCTCGGCGTGTCGCCTCTGTTCTATGTCGCGCAACGCTACACGATGGCGCCGAGCGACCTTGGCTGGGCGATCGTTCTCGGAGTGGTCGTCGGACTGCTCGCGCGGATCTTCATCGCTTCGTTCAAGCGGGTGTCGCGTTTGTCCCGCGAGAGTGGCCTGCCACTGTGGGTTCGTACCGGTCTTGGCGGCCTCGTGGTTGGGCTGCTTGGCCTCGTCGGACACCTGCTCTACGGCAAGCCGATGGTGCTCGGCACGGGGTATGACCTCGTGCAGGGGCTGGTGGGTGGTTCGTTCACCACGAGCGAGGCGTTCTGGCTGCTCATCCTCAAGACCGGTGCCATCGTGGCTACGCTCGGCTCCGGCGCGGCGGGTGGCGTGTTCATTCCGATGATCGTGCTGGGCGCCTCGGCAGGTTCGCTCATGGGCGGATTGCTGCCAGCCGGATCACCAGCTGCGCTCTTCCCGGTAGTGGGCATGGCGGCATTCCTGGCTGCGGGCTACAACACACCGCTTGCGGCCGCGGCGTTCATCGCGGAGTCAACCGGTGGGTCGGGGTATCTGATCCCGGGCCTTGTCGGGGCGGCTGTTGCGTACGCCATCGCGGGCAAGACCTCTATCTCAACCAGCCAGAGGTGGCGGCGTGAGTCGCGGCTCGACAGGATGCTGGGCATTCGTGTGAGCGACATCATGACGCGCGATGTGATCGGTGTGCCCCAGGACATCACGCTGCGCGATTTCGTGAGCGACTACGTCGTCCGGCTTCGCCACAAGTCGTTCCCTGTGCTCGATGGCAAGAAGCTTGTGGGCATTATCGGGCTCTCAGATGTGAACAGGTTCACCTCCGATGAGCGCGGAGTAGTCCTCGTGTCCGAGGTGATGGCGCGTGATGTTGCCACTGCGCTCCCGGGCGACACAGTGAGACGCGTGGTCGAGCTCATGACCGAGGGTGATTTCGATCGTGTCCCGATCGTTGAGGCCGAGGGATCCGACCGGATCGCGGGCGTTGTCTCGTCCACCGACATCGTGAAGCTGGACGGCATACTCGAGCCAGCGCGTGGCGCGATTACCTCTTAGCGCCCGGTTCTGCTCGGCGCGATACGCTTGCGCCACCGTGTGAGAACCTCGGGGTCAGCGCCCAGCCGATAGCCAGCGATCACCGCAAGATTCATGAGCGTGGGCAGCAGCAGGCCATGCTCTTCCCAGGCACGGGCCGAGGTGACCGTGCGCTCACGCAGTGTCACAACGCGTCCGAAGCGCTTGAGGCGCCGCGCGAACTCGAAGTCCTCCATCGTCGGCTGCTCCGGGAATCCGCCGAGTTCGGTGAACGTGTCCCGACCTACGAAGAGCGCCTGGTCGCCCCAGGGCGAACCGCCGAGCAGACTGCGTGCCCGTCCGACGGTCGAGATGAGCCGTGCGTGACGGGCGGTTCCCGGGAGCGTTATGTCGGCATGCAAGAAGAGCAGCACATCGCCGGTTGCCTCGGCGGCTCCGGCGTTCATCTGTGGGGCGCGTCCGGCTGCCGAGGCGATCACGCGTGCGCCTGCAGCGGCCGCGACGTCGCGGGTGGCGTCCTGGGATCCACCATCGACGACCAGCACCTCATGCGCACCCGCAGCCTGCGCGCTGGCGACGGCGCTGGCGACGAGCCCTGCGTCATCGAGTGCCGGGATTATCACGGAGACGCTGGCATCGACACTCACGCAGGCTCGCCCGAGCGCGACCTCGGCGTCGGGCAGATCCTCAGGTCGGTCGACATCGGGGAGCCGTGCGAGAAGTGCGTAGGTGAGCCCTGCCTGCTCGGCAAGGTCGACCGTGCGAGCCAGCACGTCGCCGGTGCCCCATGGAACGCCGGTCACGAGCGCGGGCATCGCTCTTCTTGCGCACGCACGGCTGAGGCCGATGAGGTAGTAGCCGCCGTCCTCGGCAGGGCCGAGCACAAGATCGACCGCCGAGAGCCGCCGCAGCGCATCGCGCATCAGTGGCCCGGAGAGCCTGGGGCAGTCACTTCCGACGACGAGCACCGCTCGGGCACCTCGCCCAAAGGCGTTGGCGAAGGCACGTGAGATGCGTGCGCCAAGGTCGCCCTCGCCCTGATAGCGGCAGGTCACGTCGGGCGTGCGCAGCCACTCTCGCGCTGCCTGGGTGAACGCCGCGTCGGTGCGAACCTCCACGATCGCGTCGCGGGTTGCAACGAGCGCCCGCGCGCTGCGCAGCGTCTGCCGTGTGAGCTGCTCGTGGAGTTCGATCGCCTCCTCGGCCGAGAGGGGTGGCGTGAGGCGCGTCTTCACCTCGCCGATCCGAGGGAAGCGAGTGAGGATTGAGATGCGGTTATGGCGGCCCGACCGGGTCACGTGAGCGGGCCGTCTCAACCGGAGCCGACGCCTGTCGCGCAGGCGAAGCAGTGCGGCCCGAAGGCGATGCGACGCGAAGCGATAGCGGCTCGCACGTCAGTTCCGGCATCGGCCAACGCGAGCGCTTCGGCAATTGTGCGCGGGCCATCGATGACACGCAGTCCTGCGCCGAGGTTGAAGTCGCAGTCCGCGAAGGAGCCGTCCCACGCGAGCTCGATGCCGTAGCGGCAGCTCAGTTCGCCGAGCACCGCCGGATTGAACGCTTCGGCCAGCCGGCCGAGCTCTGCTTGGTACTCGCCGCTAGCCTTCAGGCGTTCCGCGTAGCGACCGGCTGGAACGTTCGCAATCACCCTGAGCTGGTTGAAGTGCACGCCGAGAGGCGTCAGGGCAGCGCGGAACTCCTCGGCAAGCTCTGGCTCGGGGCGTGGTAGTTCACCGAGCGGCGGGTTGTACGCGAGCTCGAGAGTCGGACCTGATTCGCTGCCGTAGCCAAGGTTCGCGAGCGAGCGCAGGACGCCGACCGAAGCGTCGAAGCTGGCTCCTCTCTGCTCGGCCACTTTGCATGGCGTCACACCGGGGAGAGAGGCCAGGATCTCGACCCGGTGTCTGGCGAAGAGCGCCGGTAGGTGCGAACGATCGGGATGAACGAGCGCGACAAGGTTCGTGCGGACGCGAACGTGCAGGCCGGTGGCGTAAGCCTTTTCGATGAGCTCGGGAAGGTGCTCCCAGAGTGTGGGTTCGCCGCCGGTGATGTCGAGCAGCGAGGGTTTCAGGTAATCAGCCAGCACGAGCGCGTCCAGCATCGTCTGGCGTGGCATCGTTTCAACCCGGTGTGGCGATGACGCTTGATGGCAGTGGATGCAAGCGAGATCACAACGAAGCCCCACGTTGAGCATGAATGTGTCTACGCGTACAGCTCGTGCTGCCGCACGGCATGCGATGTCGACCCGCTCGGAGAAGCGGGTGCCCGGGGTAGGTGTGTCGGTTGTGGCTTCCATTACATGCAGTCTACCCCGACCCGAGCGTTGCCTTGCCGATTGGTGCTTTGCGCGGCGTGACCAGCGGTGTTATCATCATGCCTCGCGACACGCGGGTGTGGCGGAATGGCAGACGCGCATGGTTCAGGTCCATGTGGGGGCAACCCCGTGAAGGTTCAACTCCTTTCACCCGCACCACAGAAATCAACAGCGGCTCCGTCGGACTAACGACGGAGCCGCTGTTTCTGTTTCTTGGGGGAGTGCAGTTTTGACCTAGAGTTCAGGCTCCACCGGCGGATCGACAGTGGCCGTCGGTTCAACCGTAGCGGTAGGCTCTACCGTACTCGTCGGCTCTACTGTACCGGTGGGTTCGCTGCTGTCCGGCCCATCTGCTGCGCGCGGCATCGTTGCAGGGTCCACTCCGAGCCAGCCGGCGAACTTCAACCACACCCGCATAAGTCCGGGAGGCACTTGCTTCTTGGTTCCCGCGACGATCTTATCGAGTGACTTCTCGATGTTAGCGGTGATGCGCTCGAACGCATTGAGCTTGCCGGGGGCTACGCTCGTCGCCTCGACAGAGGCGGGCGGCGAGGCGTCATCTGACTCCAGGCCTTCCTCGCTCAGCAGCGGTGCCTTACCAGCCTTACGCTCGGCTTTCGCTTCGGACTTTGCTGCTTTCGCCGTAGCCTTGTCCTGCGACTCGGCCTTCTTTGGCGACTGAGAGGCGTTGGCCGCGTTGGCGGCCTTGTCCTTGCCTCCGGCATTCCCCTTGCCTGCGAATGCAAGTGTCGGCGACATAAGCGCAGCGATGAGAACAACTGCGAGGATGAAATACAGCGACCGTTTCATGTGCACACTCCTTAGACAGTACTAGTCCTACCCAAATCTATCGGCGCAGGAACCCGCCACATGAAGCGGCGTCCGACGACCGGTATGCACGAGGTGTGCTGTCATGCCGCTGGCGTGCTCGCGGAGGGCGGAGGAGGCTTGCCGAGGTGTGGGCGGCATCACATGCGCCGCCACTCCCACGGTCTTTCGTTATGACTACGCCGCCCGCTTCTTCTTGCGGCTGAAGTTGAGCTTCATCGTGAGCAGCCGGTCGGAGCTGAAGATACGACCGGCGATCACGACGAGCACCGCGAACCACGCAAGCTCATAGAGCGCCCCGGTGATGACCGCCCCGGTGTTGCCGAGAAACAGGTTGGGCGCTGCGAGAAACGCGTGCGAGAACGGAATCGCGAGCACGAGCGTGCGCGCGATCGGTGCGAGCGAGTTGATGTCGATGAACAGCGACAGGAAGTACGGCACCATAAGCAGCACCATGAGCGGCGCCAGGAGCGACTGGACTGCCTTCACGTTCTCGGCAAACGCGCCAAGGATGAGCGCAAATGCGAGCGCCACCAGAATCGCACTGAACATCGAAAGGCCGAGCAGCGCGTATTCACTGACGCCGAGCGTGAGGCCGAGCCGGTCGGCGAACGCCTGCGATGCGGCTTGCGCTGCTGCACCCTCGGCCCCGCCGAGGCCCTTCATGAGGCCGTCCATGTAGAAGCGCATGCCTACCATGTAGGCCGCTGCCGACAGAAGCGCGACCAGACCAGCCGCGAGCATCTTTGCCGTGACGATTGCGGCACGCGAGATCGGCATCGCAAGCAGTGTCTCGAGCGTCTTGTTCTCCTTCTCGGTGGCTATCGCGACGGCGACCATCTGCGCCGCGAAGATCACGACGATGAACAGCACTATGGGCACAAACGTCGTTTGGCTGGTGATGAAGCCCATGACGACTTCGGGGCTGACGTCGGCCTGCTTGTCGCCGATGAGGACATGATCTCGAACCTCAAGCGGGTGCGCGAGGAACGCGGAGTCGAGACCGGACTCGCTGTTCGCGACGGTTTCTTGCGCCACTTTCTGCTCGACGGCTGCGAGCGCTTCCGCGAGCATGCCGCTATCTTGGCCTGCCATGAACGAGAATGTCCGGATGACCGAGTAGACATCGAGAGACGCTGGCGTGCCCGCTGCGAGCGACTCGCCGTACCCCTTCGGCACCACGAGCAGTAGAGTGCCGCCATGGTCAGCGACGTCTCGCAGGGCGGTCTCGGCATTACCCTCCGTGACTGTGTCGACCTTGAACCCCGCCTGTTCGACAGCGCCCTGCAGTCCCGCCGAGGCTGCGCTCTGGTCGGAATCAAGCATGGCGAGGTGTCGGTTCGCTTGCGCCTCGGTGCCCTGGGACCCGACGATGTTGCCGATGAACATGAACATGACGATGGTAATCGCGAACGGCAGCAGGATTTGCGGCGTCACGAGTTCTTTGATCTCCTTGCGAAGCAGCACCCAGAAGCGTCTCATCGGGCCACCTCCGCGAAGACTTCCTCAAGATTCTGCGCCGAGTACTTGGCTTTGAGCTCGTCAGGCGTGCCAGTCGCGTGGATGACGCCCTTGTTGATGATCGCGACCCTGTCCGAGAGGTACTCGATCTCCAACATGTTGTGACTTGAGAGCAGCACCGCCATCCCGTTGCGTGTGAACTCCTTGATGGTGTCGCGGATGTCGAGTGCGCCGAGTACGTCGAGGCCACTCGTTGGCTCATCCAGGATCGCGAGCGTCGGTTTCGTCATGATCGAGCGCGCGAGAAGCAGCTTGCGCGTCATGCCCTTGCTGTACGTGCCGAGTTTATCGTCCAGCCGTTCGCCGAGGCCGGAGATTCTGCCGGCCGTCTTCACGCTCTCTGCCCTCTCGGTGGCGTCATCGAAGAATACCTCGGCCATGAACTTCAGGTAGTCGCGGCCCCTCATGCTCTTGTAGGCACCAGCTTCCTCGGGCAAGTAGCTCAGTAGCTCGCGGGCTCGCGTCGGGTCCTTAACGATATCGATGCCATTGAGCTCTATCGAGCCAGCCGATGGCTGTAGGATGGTTGCGGCCATTCTGAGTGCAGTGGTCTTGCCGGCCCCGTTCGGGCCGATGAGTGCGAAGACCTCGCCTCCCCGTACACTGAAGTCGATGCCTTTGACCGCCTCAAGCTGACCGTACTGCTTCCGTAGACCCTTGACCGTGAGCACGTCGCCCATGTGCGTCCCCTCCCCGGCGGTCGACTCACATAATTGAACCACACATAGCAGCAGAGGCGACCCGTGGGCCGCCTCTGCCAGAAGAGATCTGCTGAGGGCTATTCCTCGGGCGAATCCTGATCGCTCTTGCGGACCGAGTAGCGCTTCAGGCCAAGACCGGTCGCGGCTGCCGCTGCAGCGAGAGATGCGAGGAGCGCTGCGTTGCTGCCGGTAAATGGCAGGAAGGGGTCGCTCGTCTCGGTGTATGGCAGGAAGGGATCGCCGGGATCACCAGGATCGCCAGGGTCACCGGGATCACCGGGGTCACCAGGATCGCCAGGGTCACCGGGATCGCCGGGGTCACCGGGGTCACCAGGATCGCCAGGGTCACCGGGATCACCGGGATCGCCGGGATCACCGGGGTCACCGGGATCGCCAGGGTCACCAGGGTCACCGGGATCACCGGGGTCACCAGGATCACCGGGGTCACCAGGATCGCCAGGGTCACCGGGATTCTCAGGTTCATCGTCGTACGACACATGGCTGAGGACGAGGTTGTTGAAGCTTGCAGATTCGACCACTGCGTTCCCGCCCGCGAGAACATCATGGCCGGACGTGCCGACGTAGAAGTGCTGCGTCTTTCCAGCATTCCGCGCCGTGACGGTCTTCGTCCCTGCACCAGCGAACGACACGGTGAGCGTTGCAGCAGGCGCTGTCTTATCGAGCCCATTGAGCACGAAGTGCCAGGCGACAGCCGAGGAGAGGCCACCATCATCGGAGCTTCGGGTGAACGTCTGGCTGGTTGCACCGACGTGGGCGGATTTCAGTGGGACGCTGACGGCTGCAAAGGCGGCGGTCGCATACACGAAGAACACCGTTGCGACGAGCAGCGTTGCCAGACCTCGCGCGGCTCGAGGATGTCTACTTGCGGACGACGACTTCATGGGCAACCCCCTCATTTGTGTGATGTACGTCACCAATGTGAGATTAACGGTCGTAAACTGCAAGCTGTTTATTTGACCAGACGGCGAAAGGTACCTGCAGGTACGCGAGCGGTACCATTTTCTAGTGAACGGTTGGCTCCTTTGCGGGTATATCAGTTCAATGTGCCGTCTTAGAAAGGACCGTTCATGTCACCGCTCAAAATGATCGGCCTCTACGTCATCACGGTGGTTGTCTTTCTCGGCATCGATTTCGTGTGGCTGTCGACGATGGGCGACCGCTTCTATCGCAAGCAGCTCGGCGACATGATGCGTCCGTCGCCCGACCTTGGCGTGGCACTGCTCTTCTATCTCGTCTATGTGGTGGGCGCGCTTGTGTTGGTTGTCCTTCCTGCTGCCGAGAAGGGCTCGCTTATCCAAGCAGTCCTCGGGGGAGCACTGCTCGGACTGGTCGCGTACGGGACGTACGACATTACTAACCTGTCGACCCTCGTGGGTTGGCCTACTGTGGTCGCGGTTGTCGACATGGTTTGGGGCACGACTCTGACTGCAGTCGTGTCGACCGCCGGGTACTTCGTCGCACGTTGGCTGGGGTGAAGCCGACCGCATAGCTCTGTCAGCGGAGGTGCGCCTGCCAGCGGCGCAGATTTCGCGAGCCAAGAAGTCATAGATTGCGTGTAGACTCGTGTTCGTCGCATGACGCGCACAAGATGAATGGGGGGGCTTGTGGAAACAGTCGTCGGTACCATCGGGGCAGCTGGAGCAGTGATTTTTGGACTGTTCGTGCTGTTCTGGGTGCTCTGGTTCTTGTTTGGTGTTCGGATCATACGATCCGACCGCGTGGGGATCATGGAGAAATGGTGGTCGCCCAAGGGTTCGCTCAAGGACAACATCATTGCGCTCAAGGGTGAGGCAGGGTATCAGCCTCAGGTACTGCGAGGCGGTATCCACTTCCGCACGCCGCTCATGTACCGCGTGCACGTGATGCCGCTCATCACGATCCCGCAGGGCAAGATCGGCTACGTGTTCTCGCGTGACGGAGAGCCGCTTGAGCCCGAGCAGACCCTCGCGCGACTCGTCGATTGCAATTACTACCAGGACGTCATGGCGTTCTTCGCTAACGGCGGTCAGCGTGGTCCGCAGCGCGCCATCCTGCGAGAAGGTACCTACGCGTTCAACCTGGCGCAGTTCGTCGTGATCACGGAGACCCGCACGTTCTACCTACCGATGGGCAGCAAGGAAGAGGACATGACCATCGAGTCGATGGCCACCTACCTCCATAGCCTCGGCGGGTTCGACCCGGTCATCATCCGCGGCGCGGATGACCGTACCGGCATCGTCACGATCCATGACGGTCCGTCGCTGCAAATGGGCGATATCATCGCACCGGCCGTGGGAGATAAGTCAGACGATCCGAACTACCACAACAACTTCCAGAATCCCGAGAAGTTCCTCGCCGCCGGGGGCTACCGCGGTCGCCAGTATCAGGTGCTGACGGAAGGTACGTACTTCATCAACCGGCTCTTCGGTACGGTTGAGGTAATTCCGAAGGTCACGGTCGCGGTGGGCTTCGCGGGTGTCGTCGTGAGCTATATCGGCCCCAAGGGCACCGACACGTCGGGCGAGGAATATCGCCACGGCGAGCTCGTCGCTCCCGGGAACCGCGGTGTCTGGAACGAGGCACTTCTGCCGGGCAAGTATGCCTTCAACACGTACGCCGGCGCGATCGTCATGGTTCCGACGACCAACATCATCCTGAAGTGGGTGCGCGGCGAAGTCGGAGAGCACCACTATGACGAAAACCTGGCCGAGGTGAACCTCATCACGAAGGACGCGTTCGAGCCGCTCTTGCCGCTTTCGGTGGTCATCCACATCGACTATAAGAAGGCGCCACTCGTCATACAGCGGTTCGGCGACATCAAGATGCTCGTTAACCAGACGCTCGACCCGATGGTCTCGGCGTACTTCAAGAACATCGGCCAGACCAAGACCATCATCGAGCTCATCCAGCAGCGCTCCGAGATCCAGAAGAACTCCTCGGTCGAGATGCAGGAGAAGTTCGGTCACTACAACCTGGAACTCGAAGAGGTCCTCATCGGTACGCCGCACTCGATGCCCGGTGACGACAAAATCGAGACGATCCTCATGCAGCTTCGTGACCGCCAGATCGCGTACGAGAAGCTTGAGACGTTCGAGAAGCAGCGCATCGCCGCCGACAAAGAACGCGAGCTCAAAGAGGCGCAGTCGGTGGCCGAGCAGCAGACCGCGCTCACGCAGTCGCAGATCAACATCCAGGTGCAGGAGAACCAGGCCCGCGCCGATCTGCAGCGCGCCGTGCAGGACGCCGAGCGCGTGCGGACGCTTGCCAAGGCCGATGCCGATCGGGTCAAGACGCTTGCGGCCGGTGACGCCGAGAAGGTCAAGCTCATGGCCGGCGCCGACGCCCAGAAGGTCGAGCTGATGGCTCAGGCTGACGCGACGCGCGTGAAGAAGATCGGTGAGGCCGACGCACTCCGCGTCAAGCTCATTGCTGCGGCCGACGCAGAGAAGGAAGCCAAGGTCGGTATCGGCAAGGCCATCGCCATCGACGAGCAGGTCAAGGCGTACGGCGGCCCACAGCTTCAGCTCATGCAGGACGTCATGACGAAGCTCGCTACGGCGATCGAGACCTCTAAGGTGCCGATCGTCCCGAGCACGGTCGTCAACATGGGCGCGAGCGAGGGCGGCAGTGGCGACGGCGCGAACATGAACGCGTTCGGGCTGCTCATGTCGCTCATGGCCACCGACAAGCTCGGGGACTTCACTGCCGCGGCCGAGCGCATCGCGGACCCGGCGCAGGCCGAGATGGTCGCCAGCATGAAGCAGCAGCTGCGTGATCAGGCTGCTGCAGCCGCCGCTGAGGACAAGCCAGCTGCGAAGCGGGTCCCGGACGCCGAGGTCTAGCGTTCGCTGCGAGTAGTGTTTCCGAGAGGCCCCGCGCTTGCGGGGCCTCTCGACTCTTTGGCGCGCCAGTGCGTTCGCTGAGGTATCATGGTCGCCACGCAGAGGCCGGGCCGGCGTGCCAGACTGTGCGGACGTTGCATCCTATCGTTCTCCTGAGGCAGGGAAAACGCGCCGCGCGTCGAAGCATGGGTTGAGAACTCGCCGAGAGCACCCGCAAGAAGTTGCACAGCCCACGTGGAGGACCCCGTATGCTTTCCGAAAGAACTATCACCGCCGCTTTGCGGCTTCTCAATAAGAGCTACTTGAGCACAGCGGACGTCGATCTCAAGCGCTTGCCGCGGCCGCGAGAAGGACACGGTTACACGCTGTACGCACATGTGCCGTTCTGTGAGCGACTGTGTCCGTATTGCTCGTTCAATCGCTTCCTCTATCAGGAGGACCGGGCGCGGTCGTACTTCGTCAACCTTCGCTCAGAGATGCGCATGGTTGCAGATCTTGGCTACGACTTCGCCTCGCTGTACATCGGCGGCGGTACGCCGACGATTCTCGTCGACGAGCTCTGCGAGACGATTGATCTTGCGCGGTCCCTCTTCCCCGGTATCGGGGAAGTCTCGGCCGAGACAAGCCCGAACCATCTCACTGAGACAACGATTGCTGCGCTCAAGCATCGCGTGCAGCGGCTCTCAGTCGGTGTGCAGTCCTTCGATGACATGCTGCTGCAGCAGATGGCTCGCTACGACAAGTATGGATGCGGCCAGGACGTCTTTGAGACGGTGAGCGCTGCCGCTGGCGACTTCCACTCGCTGAACGTGGACATGATCTTCAACTTCCCGAGCCAGACCCGGAAGATGCTTGAACGTGACATCGAGCTCGTTCGCGCCACCGGCGCCAACCAGACCACGTTCTATCCGCTCATGGCGTCTCCGAAGATGCGCTGTGAGCTCGCCCGCACCATCGGTCAGATCGATTATCCCCGCGAGGTGGAGTTCTACCGTGCGATCTGCGACGGGCTCGCTCCAGAGTTCGAGAGTTCCTCGGCATGGACCTTCTCGCAGGACAAGGGTTCGATGATCGACGAGTACATTGTTGATCACGAGGAGTATCTGGGCGTTGGGACCGGCGCGCTCTCCTTCCTGGACGGGCGTGTCTATCACAACACGTTCTCGTTGCAGGACTACGAACGTCGTATCAGCGAAGACCGCATGGCCGTATCCAAAGCGGGGAAGCCGTATGGGCGCATCGCTCTCATGCGCTACAGGTTCGTGACCGACTTGTTCGGGCTCCGGCTCGACAAAGACCGCTTCCGCAAGGACTTCGGCGTCTCGGTCGAGCTTGGACTTCCCGCCGAGATGGCATTCATGCATCTGGCTGGCGGTATCGCATCCGACGACGGACATACGCTGACGCTCACTGACAAGGGGCGTTACCTGCTTCTCGTGATGATGCGCGAGACGCTTGCATCCTCAAATGACATCCGTGATCACGAGCGTACGCTCCTGCCTGCTGATGAGAAAGCACTGCTGTTCGATGACAGGCCGGGCGTGACAGCGCGTTCCGCCGAGGAGTGCCTCGCGGCAAGCTAGGATTGCGACTGATGAGGGCCGGCAACTCCATGTGGGACGGAAACCGATGAGCGACAGCACAGCATCAACAGCGGCTGCTCAGGTTCGGCGCGTCAGCGCGCTGTCATCGTATATCGCGCTCATGAAGCCGAAACAAACCGCGCTGCTGCTCGCCACTGGCGCGGGGGCCTACATTCTCACTGCGGCACCGAGCGTTGACTGGACTCGTTTGACTCTTGGCGTTATCGCACTCGGACTCTCAGTGTCAGGATGTACGGTTCTCAACATGGTGCTCGACCGCGATATCGACGCGATGATGGGGCGGACTTCGAATCGTCCGCTACCCGCGGGCGATATCAATGTACGTGTGGCGACGGTGCTCGGCATGGTCATATCTGTGTCCGGCGTTGCTGTTGCCGCGATGATTTCACCGCTGTTCTGGGCTGTGATCGGGTGCGGCTTCTTCTTTGATTTGGTCATCTATACGATGTGGCTAAAGCGACGCACACCGCTTTCGATTCTCTTTGGGGGCATTTCTGGCGGCATGCCAGCGCTTGCGGGGCGCGTTCTCGCGCTTGGCCGAGTCGACGCGGTTGGACTGCTGCTCGCCGCCGGGGTGGTCCTGTGGATCCCGTCGCACATCCTGACCCTCGCGATGCGGTATGAAGGTGAGTATGGTGAGGCGGGCGTGCCGGTCTGGCCACGCGTCTACGGGGCTGACATCACACGGCGAACGATCGCTGCTGCCACCTTCTTGGCCGCAGTCGCGCTGATGCTCGCTGGAGTGCTTGAGGGAATCGCGCCGCTCGCGCTTGGGTTGCTCGGGGTGTTGGGTGTGGCGATCTGTACGCTTGCCGTGCTTGGGATGCTTCGTCCCTCCGAGAAAGTGAACTGGATGCTCTTCAAGTCGGCTTCGGTGTACATGCTCGGGGCGTTTCTGTGCCTCGTATTTGGAGCCGTACTCTAGCGGCCGTTCAGCGCGGCCGCAACACACGCTTGTGCGTTGGGCGTATTATCGCGATGTAGGTAGTTGCTGCTCGCGAGGGGACGGCGCGTATGCTCGAAATCGAAGAGCCACTCGGATTCAGTGAGGACTTCTCAACAGAGCACGCTTTGAGAATGCTCGACTTCTACTGTAAGACGCTTGAGTCCCGCGGCTACACATCACACGCGTACCCGGAGATTGAAACGCGGCTTGGTGGCAAGAAGTTCGATACGCCGAAATTCGAGACGCTATGTCATGCGATGTGGATGTGCGACAGGACTCGCGAGTTTCTGAGAGCCGGACGATTTGCCAAGGTCTATCGATGGATAGGCATGGTTCAGGGAATCCTCTTCATGAACGGCGTCTTCAGCCTCGCTGAGCTGAAGGAACACAACAGGTTTGCGATTCCGGATGCGGTTCCGTACAGAGACCGTCGCTAACTGCAGGGAGAAACGACTTGGACGCCTTCTCGCCAATCAGAGGGAAGTGCATGTACTGGCGCCAGCAGGCGAACTTGGATGACGCTTATGACATGTCGGTCAAGAAAGAGGACAAGCGCGTTACATGTACGTGCTTCGTTGAGGGCGACATGTGGAGTATGAAGATGAAAGAGATACCCTCCGACTGCCCGAATCGGCGCAGTTGCCGTTACTACATCAAGTCGGGCTAGCCTGTGTGATGTGTATGTAGAAATAAACAGCGGCCCCGGGAAACCCCGGGGCCGCTGTCGGTAGTCTGACTGTGTCCTTTGCGAGTGCCGATCGTGCACTGCCAGACGAATCCGCAGTCCGTGTTAGTACGAGCTCATCTTCACTTGATATCCGATGCCGTTGCATCCCGGACAAGGTCGATGCTTCGCGGCACCAGCGGTCACTGTGACCTGTACCACCTTGTTGCCCTTGCAGACCGGGCAGGTCTCTTTCTTAACCATCCCGCACCTCCTGGGAGACGCCTTCGAGATAGTCTTAAGCAACGTTCATGCCAGCTAAGTATAGTTGAGGGTCCGAGAGTATTTCAACTCTCGGACCCTCAGTTGTTCGCTCAGTGTTCTTACAGAGACTCTTTGGCAGTGTCCTCGAGCGCCTTGTCGATCTGACGGCGAAGCGCCGGCGGCAGACCCGGAATCTCGATATCCAGGAACCCGCGTGTGATCATCGAGACTGCTTCGTCCTTCGGGACGCCGCGAGACATGAGGTAGTAGATCTCCTCGGCGGCGATCGGCGAGATGGCGGCCTCATGGGAGAGCTCGGCCCCCGGTGCGCCCACGCTCGCCAGGTCCGGGATGGCCCATTGCGTCGATTCTTCGGACTGCACGATGCCGCGGCAGTCGAGGTGCGCCTTGCAGTCGTTGTTCTTGCCGATAAGGCGTCCGCGGCTGTAGATCGTCGAGCGGTCACTCGACACGGTGCGCGCAATCGCCTCGGAGCGCGTTCCCGCTCCCTCAAGCGATGTCTCCGAACCGATGTCTATGTAGCTGTCTTCAAGGCCGTGGATGATCGAGTTGAAGACCGCACGCGAGCGGTCGCCGATGAGCCGGGCGACCGGGAAGCTCTGGATTGACTGAACAGGCTTGAGCATCACGTAGTTGTTGATGTACACGCCGTCCTCTTCAACCGTGACTCCCGTGCGGGGGCGCACGTGGAAGTCCTCGGACCAGTTGTGGATCATCGTGAAGGTGAGCTTGGCGCCCTTGCCCACGTAGAACTCCGAGATGCCTGCATGCAGCCCGTTACGCACCTTCGGGTGGATGGTGCAGCCGGTGAGCACGCTTGCCTCGGCGCCCTCTTCTAAGATGATGACGCTGTGCACGTTCTGGGAGATATTGTTCTCCGAGACGAACAGGCATGCCTGGATCGGCTTATCGATCTTCTGGCCGGCCTTCACGCGGATGAAGTACCCCTCGGTGCGGGTCATGGCGACCTGCGCTGTGTACTTGTCCTTATCGGGCGCGACATTGCGCCAGTAGTACTTCTCGTACATGAGCTCTGGGTACATCGCGAGCGCTTCTTCCGTGCTCATGATCTCGAGCTTGTTGTCGAACATCTCCTCCACCTTGCGATAGATGGGGGAGCGGTCCATCTGGAAGTAGCTTCCCGAGCGGCCAGCCTCGGTGGTATCGAATCCGATGTTGAGAGCGGCCTCTTTCGTCTGCTTGGTGAGCGACTCGAGCGACTCAACCGATTTTGCGTCTGCCGCAACGTCGAATCCCATGAGATCAAGGTCCGGGCCGAAGGTGGCCGGCTTTGCGATCGCGCTTTCAGCAAGGGTGCGGATCTCGGCGATCCGGGCCTGCACGTCAAATGGCTTCTCTATCGCTGGCATACTGCACACTCCACACATTTGTCGTAGCCGTGTTTGCCGATCTCGCCGATGAGGTCGAGTGGGTTGCCTTTGCAGGCAAGCTTTCCGCCGTAGAGGACATGGCCGATGTCGGCATTCACGTATTCGAGGATGTGACCGGTGTGCGTGACGATGAGGCCGGAGCGGGTGCCCTTGCCAACACGCTCGGCCTTGAGCAGGCGCTTCATCGCTCCGCCGACGACCGCGATGTTGTCGAGGTCCACGCCCGATTCCGGCTCATCGAAGAGCGTGAGGTCTGGTGCCTGAGCGAGTAGCTGTGCCATCTCGGAACGCTTCATCTCGCCGCCTGAGAAGCCCATGTTCACGTCGCGATCTATCATCTTCTCAAGTGAGAGTTCGCCGACAAGATCAGCCATGTCACTCTCGCTGAAATCGTCTCCGCCGGCGACCTCGATGAGTTGCTTGAGCTTGATGCCACGGACTGCCGGTGGGCGTTGGAACGCGACACCGATGCCGAGTCGGGCCCGCTCATCGATCTCAAGTCCGGCGAGGTCGGTGCCCTTGAAGAGGATGCGCCCCCCGGTGACTCGATATCCGGGCAGCCCGACGATGGTGTTAAGGAGCGTGGTCTTGCCGCCACCGTTCGGGCCGAGGAGTACGTGCGTTTCGCCTTCGGCGATAATGAGATCGACGCCGCGGAGTATCTCGCGGTCGCCGACGCTCACGTGAAGATCCTCAACCTGAAGGAGCGGCGAAGTGCTTGCAGCGGACATGCGACACCTCTCTCCGTTCCGGGATTGGTCTATTGAGGCAAAGCCTCCCCGAGCAATCTACCCAACATGGGCGCGGAGCGCCACTCACGTCGGGTACGATTGCGCTGGAGGTGCGTGTGGACAGCAGAGACAAAACGGCATTCAGAGCAACGGTCCTCGGCTACTTCGAGGAGCATGAGCGCGACTTGCCCTGGCGCCGTACGCGCGATCCGTACGCGATCTTCGTCTCGGAGGTGATGCTTCAGCAGACGCAGGTGCCGCGCGTCATCCCCAAGTACCGTGCTTTTCTCGAGGCCTTTCCGGACGTGCAGACGCTTGCGGCCGCACCGCTTGTTGACGTGCTGGCGCTGTGGTCGGGGCTCGGCTATAACCGACGCGCGAAGTCGCTCAAACAGGCTGCCGAGATCATCGTTGCAGGTGGCGGGCGGGTGCCCGACACCCTTGAAGGGCTCGTCGCTCTGCCGGGCATCGGCCACGCGACCGCCGCGCAAATCCTCGCGTTCGCATTCGATGTGCCGGTGGCATTCATCGAAACGAACATCCGCTCGGTGTACATCCATGAGTTCTTCGATGGTGCCGACGATGTGCCCGACAGCGCGATTCTGCTCCTGGTTGAGGAGACGCTCGATTGCGATGATCCTCGGAGCTGGTACTACGCGCTCATGGATTACGGCACGTATTTGAAGTCGATGCTCCCTAACCCGTCTCGGCGCAGTGCGCACCACGTGAGGCAATCGAAGTTTGAAGGCTCGATGCGCCAGATTCGCGGGGCGCTGCTCCGCGAGCTCACCGAGCGACCGGGGCAGGACGCTGCGTCAGCAGCAGCAGCGATCGGCTTTGAACCCGAGCGGGTCTCCGAGGCGCTCAGGGCCCTCACCGCCGAAGGCTTTCTCTCGGCAGAGGGGGGCGTCTACCGGATCGCGTGAGCGCGAATGTGACGGATTAACAGGCGCATCCGCTTGTCGAATCGTGGTCAACTTCGAGGCACGAAACTCCGATGAATACCGTAGGTTCCAAAATGGCGTTCCTCACGGGACGCTAGCGCCGAGGGCCGTCGTCGCGGGCGCTGGAAATAATCTGACGATGACGGTGAGGATCTGCTGGATGCCCCTCCTGCAGGTCCTCAGTTTTTGCGGGCCGCTATTCCGGTATGCCGAGCGCCTCCCGGACTTCGGCACTCAGCTGGCCAGCCACTTCCGCCACGGGCCGCTCGGCAGCACGCGCGATGCGCGCCACATCTTCGAACTCGGGGCGTACGCCGCGACGTTGACCAAGCTGCCAGACCTTAGCGTGGATGCGCCCCAGGGACGTGTCGACTTCAACGACCTCACGTACCGCCACGAAGCGGGTGGTGGGGTCGATGCGTACGCCGAGCGTACCGGTCTCAGCGATCATCCTGGCCGAGAGCGCAGAGGCGTCACGCGGCGTGGCAAGCACGCTCAGGGTCACGGCCGCTCGGCCCTTCTTCATGACGATGGGTGTCTGCCACACGTCGAGGGCGCCGGCCGCGAGCAGCCGCTCCGCCGCATATGCGAGATGCTCTGCCGAGAGGTGATCGACGTTGCTTTCAAGCACGACGACCGCCTCGGCACCGGGCTCGAGCACTGTGGGCGTGGTCGGCTCGCCGATCATCAGGCGCGCCACGTTGGGTATGCCGAGCTCACGCGTTCCGGCACCGGTGCCGCATGCAGAGAGTGTCATTGCGGGCATGGACCCGTAGCTGCTCACGAACGCGCGCAGGAGCGCGGCGCCCGTTGGTGTCGTGAGTTCTCCGGGCACGTCGCCGGGCACGATCGTGACGCCTTCAAGCAGCGCGGCGGTTGCGGGCGCGGGAACCGGGAGCGTCCCGTGCGAGCACACGATCGTTCCGCTGCCGACCGCCACCGGCGATGCGATGATGTGCTCGATGCCGAGTGCGGCGATGCCGGCTGCAACGCCGACGATGTCGACGAGCGTGTCAGCTGCGCCGACCTCGTGGAAGTGCACCTTCTCCACAGGCACGCCGTGAACGCCGGCTTCTGCCTCGGCAAGCAGGGTGAACGCATGCAGCGCGCCGACCCGCACCGGGTACGAGAGCTTGGCGTCCTCGAGCATCTCGCGGATCTCGGACCAGTGGCGCCAACGGGCATCCTCGGCCTGCTCCACGAACACACCGGTAGCCGCGATTCCCGCCGAGCGGACCTCGCGCGCCTCGAACGTGTCCGCGAGTCCGATAGGCGCGAGCGCCTTGCGTAGCGCCTCGGTCGTGAAACCGGCGCTCAGCAGCGCACCGAGGAACTTGTCTCCGGAGATGCCGGTTGAGCAGTCGAGGTAGCCGATCATTCGGCGGCCCCCGCGGCGGCGTGGTTGATGCGGCTTGCGAGAGCGGCGGCGCCAAAGCCGTTGTCGATATTCACGACTCCGATGCCGGATGCGCACGAGTTGAGCATCGTGAGCAACGCCGCAACGCCGCCGAAGCTCGCCCCGTAGCCAACGGATGTTGGAACCGCGACCACCGGACATGCAACGAGCCCTGCAACGACCGATGGCAGCGCGCCCTCCATGCCAGCGACGGCGATGATCACGTTTGCCTCTCGGAGAAGTTCTTGGTGCGCGAGCAGACGGTGGATTCCGGCAACGCCGACGTCGTAGAGGCGCGTCACGCGGTTGCCCATGGTCTCAGCGGTGATGGCTGCTTCCTCGGCCACTGCGTGGTCGGCAGTGCCTCCGGTCGCCACGACGATGTGACCGCGCTCGGGCCGCGGATCACGGCGGTCGACCACGATGAGGTGCGAGTCCTCGAAGTAGCGAGCGTCGAGGGCGACTTGCCCGACCGACTGATAGTGAGAGGCACTTGCCCGCGTGCCGAGGAAGACCTCGCCGTGCTCCAGGAGTTCGCGGGCGATTGCGCGGACCTGCGACGGCGTCTTGCCTTCGCAGTACACGACTTCCGGGAAGCCGCAACGAATCTCACGATGATGGTCGACTTTGGCATGGCCGAGGTCGGAGAACGGTGACGTCCCGAGCCGGGAAAGCGCATCGTCTGCCGAGGTCGTCCCGGCAGCAACGGCGTCGAGGAGTGCGCGCAGTGTGTTTTGGTCCATGAAAGCTCCAGGTGCAAGTTGCCGATACTGAGAGGGAGGCCGCATGGGCGACCATCCTAGAGGTTATACTCTTTCCCAAGGTCAGCCGCCATTAGGGGGACGTTTCTTGAAGACTGGCTTACATGTCAGGCTGGACGCCGACGATGAGACGTATCTCATCGCGAGGATTGTGAGCGCCCTCTTTGTCTTCGGCATGTATCTGGTGTGGCTTCGCCCGGCACTTGGTGTGGGCGACAGCCGGTTGTATTTCGTGGGAGTCGCACTTTGGCTGACAGCCACCGTCATAACCGTTGTATCGAGCATGGGCGGCAATAACCGGAGCGCGAAGCGACTGTTGTTCATCAGCCTGCCTTTCGATCTGGTGGCCCTGGCTTTCTTCGTGGTTTCGACCTGGCAGTACGAGGATCCGTTCTACGCCTTCTACGTTGGGTTAGCCGCAGTCTATGCGACGGCATTCAAGCGATCACGCGCATGGGTGTACTCGGGGTTGTTCGTTGTTTCGTACCTCTCAGCACACCTCGTCATGTTTCCGGAGATGCTCGCTCCCGGCGGTTACGCGTTCGTCGTGATGAAGGCAGCTACGATAGTCCTTCTCGGCTGGTCGGTCGGGCTTGTGATGGAGCAGCAGTCTGCGCGGCAGATGTCGCTCGAAGGGCGTAGCCGGGAGGTCGTCGATCTCAACCGTCAGCTTGAGCGTAGCGTGGCGGAACTCCAGGCGATCTCCGAGATCTCCGAGGTCATCCACTCCACGCTCGACTTCGATAGCGTCGGGCCGGTCGTCATCGATATCCTTCAGAAGGTCATCGACATCCCTGCCGCCTGCATCTTCGTCATCGACAAGGCGAAGCAGCAGACGCTGTTCAGTGCGAGCAAGGGCCTGCGAAGTGAAGGCACATACTCCTACACAGGCCCCGGTCTGATCGCCGAGGCCGGGCTTGACCATGACGATCACTTCGCATGTCTTGAACTGCTCGACCACAACGAGATGCTCGTCGTCTTCTGTGCGGACTCGGTGCATATTGAAGCGCTTGAGGCCGATGATCGAATGGTGCTCTCGGCGGTGGCCTCGGAACTGGTTGTGGCAGTCGAGAACTCGCGCCTGTACAAGCTCACCAAGCGACTCTCTATCACCGATGAACTCACCGATTTGTACAACTACCGATACCTGCAGCAGCGCTTGGACGATGAAATCGGCCGAGCAAGGCGCTACAGCAAGACGCTGTCATTCCTGATGCTCGACGTGGACGACTTCAAGGCCGTCAACGATCGCCACGGTCACCTCGTGGGCGACGTCGTTCTGGCCGAACTTGGCCAGGTCCTCAAGACGGCCGTTCGTGAAGTCGACATGGTGGCTCGCTACGGTGGCGAGGAGTTCTCGGTGCTGCTCCCCGAGACTGACGCGGCGGGCGCCTTTATCGTCGCGGAGAAGATTCGGGAAGCAGTTGCCTTGCATCGGTTCCCGGACGAAGACGGCGACCGAACCGTTCGCGCCTCGGTCAGCATCGGTCTGGCGAACTTCCCCGTGCATGCCGAGGACAAAGAATCGCTACTGAAGGCCGCTGACGACGCGGTGTATCAGGCCAAGACGATGGGCAAGGACCGCGTCCGTGCTCCTCAATTGCGAATGACCCGACTGGGACGCCCGACGGCTGTTCCGGCACCGCCCGAAGGAGAGTCAGATCAATGACGAAGGTCGCATTCCTCGGTCCGGCAGGTACGTTCTCGGAAGAGGCGCTGCTTTCGCTGGACATGCCAGACGTGGAGCCCGTGTCGTGCACGACCATCGGTGAGGTCTTCGAGGCCGTCGACCGTGGCCGAGCCGACCTTGGCGTAGCGCCGATCGAGAACTCGATCGAAGGTTCGGTTCCCGCAACACTCGACGGGCTGGTGTTCGACACGCAGCTGGAGATCCAGGACGAGCTGGTGCTGGACATCCACTTCTCGCTCTTGGTCGCGCCTGGAACGAAGATGGCCGAGGTCACCTCGGTCATAGCGCACCCGCAGGCAAGCGGGCAGTGTCGCCGGTGGCTGGAGCGCAACCTTCCCGGACGGGCGATCGTGGCCGCGAACTCGAACGCCGAGGCGGTCCAGACCGCCGTAGCCACGCCAGGAGCTGCGGCGCTCGGCACGGCACTTGCGGCCGAGCTGTATGGCGCGCAGGTCCTGCACGCGAACGTCGAGGACTACGCCGGCAACCAGACGCGTTTTGTGGTGGTGGGGCGCGGCATCCGTGAGCGTACCGGACACGACAAGACGTCGCTCGCTCTGTTCATGAAGAAGGACAAGCCGGGCGCGCTGCTCATGATTCTCTCGGAGTTTGCATACGGCGAGATCAACCTCACGAAGATCCAGAGCCGGCCGACCAAGCGTCAGCTTGGCGACTACATGTTCTTCATCGACTGCGAGGGCCACATCGAGGATCCGCACGTGCGGCTTGCGCTCGACTGTCTGCGCCTGAAGCTGCGCGAAGTGAAGATCCTCGGCAGCTACCCGAAGGCGCGCTAGGTCCCGAAATCCCGTCTGCCTGTGTAGACAACCCTTGTGCCCTCTTGTATAAGAAGAAGCGATAGATAGTATTAAACGTAATGAACACCTCGGTTAGGAGCGCACGATGAGCGATCAGCCTGTCGACTACCATCCGATGTGGGCCGAGCTTGGTCTCGACCTGCCTATGCACGACGCGCTGCTTGAAGCGGTCGGCGGCATGTACGGCGCTACGTTCATGTCCCAGACGAACCGCCCGGAGGGCATGGGCTACCTCGATTTCGTGATGAGTGAGGTCCACGGCCTTCGCATCAAGGAGCTGCACGACTTCCGGAAGGCTGGCGGCAAGGTCGTGGGCACGTATTGCCTGTACGTGCCCGAGGAGCTCATCCGCGCGGCTGGCGCATGGAGCGTTGGCATCTGCGCAGGCGCCGAGTGGGCCTACGACGAGGTGGAGCAGATTCTGCCGCGCAACACATGTGCGCTCATCAAATCGATGGTGGGATTCAAGCTTGGCAAGGTGTGCCCGTACCTCGAGGAAGCCGACCTGCTTATCGGCGAGACCACGTGCGACGGTAAGAAGAAGGCGTACGAGGAACTTGGCAAGCTGCAGAACCTGCACGTGCTCGAGCTGCCGCAGATGAAGCGCGAGAAGGATCTCGCGTTCTGGCGCTCCGAGCTCGTCGATCTTGTCGCAACGCTCGAGGAGCTCACCGGCAAGAAGGTCACGGCTGAGTCGCTCAAAGTAGCCATAAAGGAAGTCAACGACAAGCGCCGGGCGCTCCAGCGTGTGAACGCAGCTCGCGCCGCCGACCCCGCGCCGATCTCGGGGCTCGATTCGCTGCTCGCGGTCCAGGTTGCCTTCTACGACGACGTTCCGCGGTTCACTCAGATGATGAACGCTCTGGCCGACGAGCTCGAGAAGCGGGCGGCCGATGGGGTGGGCGCTGCAGCCAAGGGTGCTAAGCGCGTTCTCATCACCGGCACGCCGATGGCGCTTCCGAACTGGAAGTTGCACGAGCTTGTCGAGAAGGCCGGCGGTGTCGTCGTCGGCGAGGAGATGTGCACCGGGTCTCGCTACTACGAGAAGCTCGTCGATGAAGATGCCACGACGATCGACGAGATGCTCGACGGCATCGCCGCCAAGTACCTCGACATCAACTGCGCGTGCTTCACGCCAAACGAGGGCCGCATCGACGATGTCATCCGGATGGCGAAGGAGCTCGGCGCTGATGGCGTTATCGACTACTCGCTGCAGTTCTGTGGTCTCTACGAGATCGAGTCGACCTCGGTAGACGCGGCGGTACGTGAGGCGGATCTGCCTGTGCTCAAGATCACCACCGACTACTCTGCTGAAGACGTGGGCCAGCTCGCGACCCGCATCGAAGCGTTCTTGGAGATGTTGTAAACCATGCGCGTACTCGGCCTCGATATCGGCTCGCGAAGCGTTGACGCCGTCTGGGTCGAGGATGGGCGCATAGTGGATTGGGCGGTGGCCGACTCGGGATTCGATCCCGGGTCGGCCGCAGCCGTCTTCGTCGACCGCGGGGCGCACGACGCGATAGTCTCGACCGGCTATGGACGCCATGGCGCCCGGGAGCGTTTCGGCGGGACCGCCGTCACCGAGATCACCGCGTACGGCGTGGGAGCGGCCCGGCTGTTTCCGCACGCGTCGTCGGTGCTCGATATCGGGGGGCAGGACACCAAGGTGATCTCGCTCGGGCCCGGCGGCAAGGTCACGGACTTCGAGATGAACGACAAGTGCGCAGCGGGGACAGGCAAGTTCCTTGAGGTCATGGCCCGCGCCCTCGGCTTCACGCTTGAGGAGATGGCCGAGCAGGGTATCGCCGCATCCACAGGCGTGAGCATCTCGTCGATGTGCACGGTGTTCGCCGAGAGCGAAGTGACCGGCCTCGTACACCGCGGCGAGGACCGTTCGCGCATCGCACGTGGACTGCACGAGTCGATCGCGAAGCGCACGCTCGGCTCGCTCAAGCGCGTGAGGGCGCAGGGTCCGCTCGTGTTCGCGGGCGGGGTCGCAAAGAACCCCGCCATGGTCGCGCTCATCTCGGAGGGCTTTGCGGGCGAGGTGCTCGTGCCGGCCGAGGCGCAGATCGTTGGCGCGTACGGCGCCGCGTTGAGCTTCGAGCGCTAGCCGCGATCCTCGCCGAGAAGCATCACGCGTTCGTCCAGCCCGACATCGCGGGCGAGCTTCGCCAGCACCCGGTCAGCAGTCACGAGCGTGTGGCCACTCTGGATCGTGGCAGCCACGTAGTAGCAGTCGTAGATCGGGTGGTCGAAGGCGAGCGAGATGCGCAGCGCATCGGCCGTGAGGTCGCCGAGCGGGATGGCTTGGAGCGGATACGCGCGCAGGCGAACAACCAGGTCGTCTGCGTCGGACTGCGGGAGTAAGCCTCGACGTGCTCGCTTCCAGATCGCGTTTGCACACTCCGCGTACAGGAGGTCGGGCGCCGCTAGCGCTTCGGCGCCCTGCAAGCGTAGCGGGTGACGCTTGTCGGTCACTAAACCCGTTCCAAGCGCTTACAGGGCGTGACCGGTGGGCGCTTCTCGGCATAGACTGAGCCGAGGAGGCCCGAAGGGGGCCGCGGCATACGGGAGGTCGCAATGCGTCGCTCAGCATGGTTAGTCACGGTGGGACTCGTCGTTTGCCTGGCTGGCGCTGGATGTTCCGGCACCTCGACCAGCACGGCGCCCGGCCAATCGACGCACGGCGTCAAAGATGCCGAGTCGGCAGCTGCGGTACCCGAGGGGTACACGGCGATTCCGGTGAGCGGCGCAAACGAGAAGGCTGCCGTTGCGGCGGTTCCGAGCGCGCTCAAGGCAGGTCTTGAGATGCGCGTCGGGCAGCCCGAGCCAGACATCGCGGGAATCGATCCGACGTTCACGGCGTACCTCGTCTCGGCGGTCAGCGGCAACACGCTGGTGCTTTTCGAGGTGCACGCCGACGGCGTTGCGCATTCGCTCTACAACCCAACCAAGCCCGCCGATAGCACCACCATCATGAAGCAGGACGCTTCGCTCAACTCCGGCGCGATTCTTGCCGAGCCGGCCAGCGATGCCGAGAAGGCAGCGGCCGCCGCTGTGAAGGCTGTTCTCAGCACGGCCCTTCCTGGCGAAGAGTTCGACATCAAGATTCTGGGGTACCGCTTCAACTACCTGAAGGCTGCCGAATCCGTCCTCCAGCTTGAGGTCAACCCTGACGGCGGCGTGGCCTCGATCAGCTAGACCAAGGGGGAACCGAGATGTTCAAGGAGTTCAAGGAGTTCGCGATCAAGGGCAATGCCGTCGACCTGGCGGTCGGTGTGATTATCGGCGCCGCGTTCGGCGCGGTGGTGGCCTCGCTCGTCAATGATGTCATCATGCCGCCGATTGGTGCGCTGCTCGGCGGTGCGGATTTCTCGCAGCTGTTCTGGGTGCTCAAGCAGGGCGTGGTGGCGGGTCCGTATCCGAGCGTGCAGGCGGCAGTTGATGCGGGCGCGGTCACACTCAACTACGGAGTGTTCATAAACACGCTCATCAACTTCGTGATCGTCGCGCTTGCCATCTTCATGATGGTGAAAGGCATCAACAGGCTGCGCAAGCCCGTTGCCAAGGAGATCACCACCAAGGAGTGCCCGTACTGCAAGAGTGAGATCGCGCTTGCAGCGACCCGGTGCCCCGCGTGCACAAGCGAGGTAGGGTAGGGCGCTAGTTGCCGTACCGCCCTGGATCCTCTGCGATGTAGTAGCGTCGCTGCGGGTCGTTCGGTCCGCTTCCGATCTCAACCACCAGGCCGGCCTCCACAAGACGCTGCAGTCTGGTGCGAGTGGCGCGCGCCGTGCGTCCTATAGCTTCTGCAACGTCGCTGGTTCCGAGGCCGTCAGCACTCCGCAGCGCGTCGAGCGTCCGCTCATCCAGCGGGTTCGTGGGGTGTGCCTCTCGCTCTCGCGCCGAGAACATCGTGACCCTGAAGCTGGTTCCGATCTCCTCGAGAAGCGGCTCAGGCAGACCAGCAGCTTCGCAGGCCGCGCGCATCCGCTGGATACCGCTGCCCCATTGCTCGATCAGGTTCGCTTCGCGCAAGACGCGTCCGATGACGCGATTTCTGAGCTTGGAGACGCCCGAGAGCACGTCTGCGATCGTCAGTCCCGCAACAAGAAGCCCGGGGCTGGTGATCTCCAGCCTGTCATCGAAGATGGCAACGCGGATCGGCGCGCCCTGCTGCGAATAGTCGGCGTGCGCGACGGCGTTGATCACGGCCTCGCGTACCGCGACGGATGGATACTCCGGAACGTCGAGTCGACGCGGACCATGGATCTCGTAGCTCATCGAGGTGTTGCGCGTGATGAACGCCAGCACCTGCTCCACTGCTGCAATCGGATAGTCTCGGAAGTCTGCCGAGTCGATAACGGTGCGCTTGTCGGTCCCCTTGAACCGTCCGGCCTGTATCCAGGCGTCCGGGAAGGTCTCCAGTCTGCGTCGACCGAACAGCAGAATGGCGCCCACTGTCGGTACCCGACGGCCTTGGTCGTCGACTGTGAGGCGCAGCGTGCGTAGGTCGGCTGCGCCGATACGTCTCATCCCGCCGAGCGCTTCGCCCAGCGCCGCAAGGTCGATGTCGGACTCGGCGAGTTCGGGTAGCGGCGATTCGTCGTAGCTGATGTTGCGAGCGCTGCGACCCATCTCGGCCATGAGCGCATCGTCGGCGATGCGGTTGGTGGAGCCGACGCGCACGTATGCAGCCGCCGTTCCCGAACCGGACGTGACCGAATATGGCCGAGACGGCCCCGGGTACACGTTGACCGCCAGCACCCGGGTCTCACGCCAAGGGAGGAGCTCGATGCTGGGGACCAGGCGGGGCGAGATTCCATCGGCGATGATGCTCGCCAGACGCTCCTCGGTGTCGAGCGGATCGCTCACGCCGAGCACGGTGCCGCTGCGATCCTCGATTCCGATGAGCAGTGTGCCGCCCGCCGCGTTGGCGAAGGCGCACACGGTCTTGAGGATGGGGCCGGACGAAGAAGCATCACGCTTGAACTCAAGCGTCTTGCCCTCAGCGCGGCGAATGAGAGCTTCAAGTTCCATACTCGGAAGAATACTCGGAAGGTATGAAGGCTGAAAGACTTCCGAGTAATCTTCCGAGCCGAGACCGACTCTACTGTCTCGCGCCAGTGATATCCCAGACTGCCGAGTAGAGATGCCCGTCCGCGTCGGATGAGATCTCGCCTTCCATGGTGCCGGTGAATGCGTCGGCGTTGTCCTGAGTTGCGCGCACGAGAATGGTGCTGGTCCAGGCCGTGCCGTCGGCGTCGGTGTAGGTCGATGCGGCATCGTAGACCCATGTGCCGCCGGAGTCATTGGACTCGAAACTGCCCGTGTACGTGTGCTGGTCGGTCACGAGCGTCATGGAGCCGCCGTCCACCGTGCACGTCCATTGCGCGCCGGGCTGGTCTGCCGCCGGCGTCATCGCAGGGATGTCGATGTCCGTGAGGACAGTCGTTACCTCCCACGCGCCGGTGAGGACCGGCATCTCGGCTTCCGGCGAGATTGGCTCCGTGATTCCGGGCTGCTCCCCAGTGTCGGCGTCAGGTTCCGAGCTCGAACAACCGACCATGGCGAACACGACGATGAGCGCGAGTAGAACCGTTGCAAGCTTCTGCATGTGAACCACCCCCAGATAGGTTGTACCCAAGGGGGCGGGGTGGGGGGGGGAGGTGGTGTAGGATCTGCTTGGAGGTGCTTTCCAGGAGATTCCAAAGTGGTAGACGGAGGGGTAGTGGATACGCGACTCAGAATGCACGAGATACTTCGGTATCCTGGAACTGACAAAGCCAAGCTGTTTTTCGGGGACTACAGAAACGTCCTGGCAGTTACTCATGGTGGAGATCGCTTCATTAGCCTTGACGCCGGAATTAATCCGATAGCCGGGATCAGTGTTGGTGAGCGAACGAGATGTCCCGCCCTCCTGATTCGGTCGAGCCCGCGCAAGGCGGGAAGCGCGACCACCCCATGGCATGATGTCTTCGATCTTGATCACGGACACATTCGCTACTTTGGTGATCACAAAGCGACCACACAGGTGCGGCTTGGCACCACTCGTGGAAACGCAGCGCTATATGGCGAGGTTCAGCTTCATCAGAGTGCCGCCGTGACTGACAGGATGAAGGCGACCCCGCTCGTGATCTTCCGCACAGCTTCAGTGGAAGGCGCGCACCAAGGCTACCTGGAGTTCTGCGGGCTAGGAGTGATTGAGCAGGCACAGCTCATCGTTCAATGGGACGAACGAGAGCAGCGGTCGTATCCGAACTATGTCTTCGATATAGCAGTTTTGGATCTCGGCGGAGAAGACGAAGCCTTCGACTGGACCTGGATAAACACTCGCCGAGACCCCACGCAAACAGACTCTGCATCACTACGTCTAGCGCCGCGAAGCTGGCAAACGTGGGTGCGCGAGGGCCATTCGGCTCTGAATCGAATCCGACGACAGGTTGCGAGAAGTCGACTGATGAGTACGGCGGAGCAACTTCCTGTTCCTGGATCGCCTGAGCACAAAGTCCTGCAAACGGTGTACCGGAGCTTTGATGGCAAGAAAGCGATGTTCGAGGCACTGGCGTCGACGGTTGCTGGTCGCGTCATCGATGCGGGGTCTGGCCGTTACCACACCGGATGGCTAACTCAACCGTCGAGTGATCGGGGAATCGACTTTGTCGGAAGACTCGACGCGGGCAGCGAGGAAGCCACAGCGCACCTTGTCGTTCTCGGCCAGGCCAAGTGCATTGTTCCGAAGAGCAGTGTCTCCGCCGAGCAGTTGTCGCGAGTGGTTGCTCGCCTGAAGCGAGGGTGGATAGGCGCGTACGTGACCACAGGAACGTACAGTCGTGCGGCGCAACTTGAGATGATTGAAGACGATTATCCCATCGTGCTGGTGCACGGCTTGCGGCTTGCGCGAGAGGTTCGGCTTATGGCCTACGAGAGCTATGGAGGGAACGTGGAGGACGTGATTCGGCACTCAATCACGTCACACGGAGCTTTGGTTGCGCATCGAAGACCAGAAGAAGTCTTGCTCGCCTAGTCCTTCACCCAGCCCCCAGCAGCCCCCGCACTTGTGAGATCGCCTCGGCACGCTCGTCGCCCGCTAGCTCGTCGACGCGCTTGAGCGCGATCACGACGCCCTTGTACGCGTCCTTCTTCGCTCGGCCGGCGAACCTGCCTGGCTCGGGCGGCAGGAAGATCGCGAGATCCTCGGTCAGCTTGAAGCGTTCGGCGGTGCGAAGGGCGCGCTCCAGGTCTTTGCCGGTCGGCTCCCGCCATGGTGCGAGCGTGTGCATCACGAGCGCCACAGCGAACGCGCTGGCCACGCCGGCTCCGCCGCTCTGCATGCCCGCGAACGCGGCCATCATGGCTGCTGGCATCTGCGGTTCTCGGCTCATATTGTCTGGTCTCCTCTCGGCAACGCATCTCATTGTACCGGCCGGTGGCTTCGGGTAGGAATGAAGCGGCGCTCGGCAGGCGGAACCTGTCCCGGATGATTCAGTACGCGGAGCTGTCCCTGGAACTCGAGATTGTGACGCCACTGGCGGCACAATTACTGTGGACCAATCTGGCGCCTAGCGCGCGGCTTTCTCCTCGGCGCGTCTGAGTGCGAGGCCTCGCCACAGGTAGAGCGACGCGGTCGTGCGGTACGGCCGCCACGCCTCGCCGATGCGCTCCGCATCCGAGCGCTCCGCAGCACCACCGAGGTCGTACAGCCAGCCGATGGTGGCGCGGATGGCGCCGTCGTCCAGCGCCAGGACGTCCGGTCGGCCGAGCGAGAAGATCAAGTACATCTCGGCGGTCCAGCGTCCGATGCCTTTGACCGAGATGAGCTCGGCGACGATGTCGTCATCAGAGAGCGAGCTGAGGTGCGCGATGTCGAGGCGGCCGTCGAGCGTGCGCTCGGCCAAGTCGCGCAGGAACGAGACCTTGCTCCGGGAGAGGCCTGCGCCGCGCAGGGTGTCATCCTCGGCACCCATGATGGCTTCGGGCGTAACGCCGCCGAGAGCCGCTTCTACGCGCTTCCAGATGGTGGTCGCGGCCGCGCCCGAGAGCTGCTGGCTCACGATTGCGCTTGCCAGCGAGTTGAAGCCGTCGCGCTCGAGGCGCTGTGAGATGTCGCCGACACGCGCGATCAGCTCGCCGAGCACGGGATCAGTTGCCGAGAGGTGCATGACCTCGGGCGATGTTGGAGTGAGTTCGATGCGGGTGTCCATGCACCGATTGTAGCGCCGTGGGTTAGCGCGCGGCCAAGATCCACACGTCGAAGGCGTAGGGATCGTAGAGCACGATGCGTACCTCGCGCACCGAGCGAGTGTGCTCCATTGCCTTTTTGATGGCGTCCAGCCCGACGTGCGCGGCTGCCATCATCGGGTAGCCATAGATGCCGGTGGATATGCTCGGGAATGCAATCGAGTTCAAGCCGAGCTGATCGGCGATCTCGATGCTCGTACGATATGCCGAGGCAAGCGCTTTGGGCTCACCCATGTCGCCCCCGTGCCAGACAGGGCCGAGCGCGTGGATGACGTAGCGGGCGTTGAGGTCGCCCGCAACGGTCGCAACGGCCTCGCCCGGTTCGAGCGGGTCTCGGCCAGCCATCACCCGACGGCAGTCTTCGGCAACCGTTGGGCCAGCGGCGTTGTGAATGACACCGCAGACGCCGCCGCCGGGACGAAGACTGGAGTTGCTGGCGTTCACGATCGCGTCAGCATGCTCAACAGTGATGTCGCCGCGGATGATTCGAATGATTCCGTTGTGGGTGCGAATCTCCTTAGAGTTCATAAGGAAAGAGTAACGCATCGTGGTGACAGAAAACGGTGACGAATATCACGCGGCTGAACCCGCGGACGCGGTCGGCTTGTCGGCTATAATCCTGGCTAGCAACTACTCGTACCTGAACGATCTCCGACCGGAGGCTTACCATGCTCGACGCACGCTTCGTCCGAGAGAACATCGATCTTGTCCGCGCTGCCGTCGAGAATCGCCGCAGCAGCTGGGACTTCGATCGCTTCACAGCACTCGATGAAGAGCGCCGCCGCCTCATCGGCGAGGTCGAGTCACGTCAGGCGCGTCGCAACGAGGCCTCCAAGGAGATCGGCGGGCTCATGAAGGCGGGCGAGCGCGATGCCGCCGAGGCGCGCAAGGAAGAAGTGCGCGTCATCAACGATGAGATCACAGCTGATGAGGAGCTTCTCGGCAAGGTCGATGCCGAGGTCCGCGAGCTGCTCATGACCATCCCGAACATTCCGCACGAGAGCGCGCCGGTCGGCGCCGACGAGAGCGAGAACGTGGAAGTGCGCCGTTGGGGCACGCCGCGCGAGTTCGACTTTGAGGCCAAGCCGCACTGGGACCTCGGGCCCGAGGCCGGGCTCATCGATTTCGAAGCCGGCGTGAAGCTTGCCGGAAGCCGCTTCGTGGTGCTCGGCCGTGACGGCGCCCGGCTCAATCGTGCGCTCATCAACTTCATGCTCGATACGCACGGATCACGCGGCTTTACCGAGTGGGCGGTGCCTGCGCTCGCAAACGTCGACACGCTTACCGGCACCGGTCAGCTACCCAAGTTCGAGGACGACCTCTTCAAGACGGGCGAGGGCCTCTACCTCATCCCGACCGCCGAGGTGCAGCTCACGAACCTCCACCGTGATGAGGTCCTTGAGGCCGAGACGCTCCCGCGCCGCTATTGCGCGTACACGCCGTGCTTCCGCGAAGAGGCGGGCAGCGCTGGCCGAGACACCCGCGGCATGATCCGCGTGCACCAGTTCGACAAGGTCGAGATGGTGAAGTTCGCCACGCCTGAGACGTCGATGGATGAGCTCGAGGCGATGACCGCCGATGCCGAGAATATCTTGCAGCTGCTCGGCCTTCCGTACCGCGTGATCGTGCTCTGCACCGGCGACATGGGCTTTGGCGCCGCCAAGACGTACGACCTCGAGGTCTGGCTGCCGAGCTACGACAACTACAAGGAAATCTCAAGCTGCAGCAACTGCTGGGACTTCCAGGCACGCCGCGCAAGCATCAAGTATCGCGACCAGGGCTCCTTCAAAGGCAGCCGCCTGGTGCACACGCTCAACGGATCGGGACTCGCTGTGGGACGCTGCCTGGTTGCTGTGCTTGAGAACTATCAGCAGGCCGACGGCAGTATCGTGATTCCCGAGGTGCTGCGCCCGTACATGGGCGGCCAGGAAGTCATCAAACCGGCCTAGTTGGTTCGCTCGGACGTATGAATATCTGGGGCGAGCAGGCCAGGGCCGGAGCGTGGGGACGTCATTAAGGGAACAGACCTACTGTGACCGCAACCACGAACCCGGAGGCCGCCTCCCTATGAGTGAATACTCGAATACCCCGACCGTTCTCGTCGTGTTCGGCGCTACCGGGGATCTCATGGCGCGCAAGATCGTCCCGTCGCTTGCATACCTCAAAGCAAAAGGTCGCCTACCGGAACAGTTCCGCGTGATCGGCTTCTCCCGTCGCGACTGGAGCGATGACGACATCCGGGACCACGTGCGCTCCATCTTGGATGCGTACGAAGGGCTTGCTCCCGAAGCGTCTCAACGCGATGAGTTCCTCGGCATGTTCACATACCAGCGCGGGACGTTCGATGACGCTCTGGCTTACGCAGAGCTTGCCGAGAGCGTGGCAGCGATCGACCGCGACTGGGATGTGTGTGCGAGCAAGCTTTACTACCTCGCCGTGCCGCCGGAGAACTACCGCGTGATCTTCAACCGGCTCTCTGAAAGCGGTCTTGCCGAGGCGTGCCGCGACGGCTCCGGCTTCACGAGGGTGCTGGTGGAGAAGCCGTTCGGGAAGGACAGCGAGTCGGCTCGCGAGCTCGACGAGCTGCTCGGCAGCCTCTTTGCCGAGGAGCAGGTGTACCGGATCGATCACTATCTGGCGAAAGAGATGCTCCAGGGCATCATGTCGTTCCGCTTCAGCAACTCGCTCTTTGAACCGGCCTGGGATGCGGGGTCGATCGACCACATCGATATCACGTTGCTGGAATCGATCGGTGCCGAGAAGCGAGGCGCATTCTACGACGGCGTTGGAGCGCTGCGCGATGTCGGGCAGAACCACCTACTGCAGATGCTCGCGCTCGTGCTCATGGACCAGCCGGCAGATCTCTCGGCGGATAGCATCCGGGGGCAGCGCACGCGGTTCCTCGAGGAGCTGCGGTCGCCATCGCCTGATGACATCACCGCGCATTCGTTCCGCGCGCAGTACGACGGGTTCCGCGACATAGTGGGCGTGTCGCCTGAGTCGCTGACCGAGACGTACTTCCGACTGCGGTTCGCGCTCCACGGGAGCCGCTGGGGCGGCGTCCCGGTGACGATGGAGTCGGGGAAGCGGATGGGCGAGGCGCTCAAGCAGATCTCGGTCACGTTCCGCGCGCCCGAGGAGTGCCTGTGCGAGGTCGACATGCCGGGTCCGTACGAGAATCGCGTGACGTTCCAGCTGGAGCCCGAGGAGTCGATCAAGATCGAGTTCTGGGCGAAGAAGCCGGGCTTTGAGCGCGAGCTCGAGATGCGAGAGTTCACCTTCTTCTTGTATGAGAAGGAGGAGAAAGTCCAATACGTTGAGGAGTACGCGAAGCTCCTGCTTGATGCGATTGCCGGTGACCAGACGCTCTTTGTGGCCACCGATGAGGTCCGCGCGATGTGGGCGTTCATCGACCCGTTCGTGCGCGTGTGGGGAAGCGACGCCGTGCCGCTCGAGTCGTATAAGCCCGATAGCTCCGAAGTGGTTGAGCGCGCTCGCGCGAAAGTCGACGAGTCGCATATTGCGCGTCTTGAGATCGGCATCGTTGGCCTCGGCAAGATGGGAGCCAACCTTGCGCGCAACCTCATCGATCATCGCTGGCGCGTGGTTGGATGGAATCGCACCGCTTCTGTGGCCGAGGAGATGGAGTCCGAGGGTCTTGAGCCGGCAGCCACGCTTGCCGACCTCGTGGGCAGCCTGAAGCAGCCGCGCACGGTGTGGCTGATGGTGCCGGCGGGAGCGCCCGTTGATGACGTCATCTTCGGCGCCGGAGGTCTGGCCGAGCTGCTGTCGCCCGGCGACCTCATCATCGACGGCGGCAACTCGCACTTCCTGCAGACGATCGAGCGAGCGCCGAGGGTTCTCTCGGCGGGATTTCACTTTATGGACGCGGGGACGTCCGGAGGTCCCGGGGGAGCGCGCAACGGAGCGTGCCTCATGGTTGGCGGCGACCGGGATGACTTCGATCGGCTTGAGCACCTGTGGCGCGATATCTCCGTGCGTGACGGCTATCGGTTCTTTGAGGGCCACGGCTCCGGCCATTTCGTGAAGATGGTCCACAACGGCATCGAGTACGGAATGATGGAGGCCATAGCCGAGGGATTCGCGCTCATGCGGGCATCCGATCTTGGTATCGACTTGGATGCCGCCGCCGAGATTTACAACCGGGGGAGTGTCATCGAGTCGCGGCTCATCGGCTGGCTCGAGTCTGCATATCGCGAGTATGGCGAGGACCTTGAGGGCGTCTCGGGCACAGTCGGACACACCGGCGAGGGCGAGTGGACGGTGCGCGCAGCACATGCGCTCGGGGTGGATGCGCGCGTGATTCGCGACGCGCTTGAGGTGCGCAAAGAGTCCGAGAAGTCACCATCGTATGCAGGGCAGGTGCTCTCGGCGCTGAGGAATCAGTTCGGCGGGCACGCGATGTAGCAGCAGCTACTTCTTGATCTCGGCGAAGTGCGCCTGGTACCGGCCGCCGTTGCCTTTGAGGAACGTCTCATACGACGGCACCTCGTACACGCGAAGGCGGTTGTCGAGGAAGTCGCTGAAGATGAGGATCTTCCCGTCATCGCTCACGTCGAGCGCGGTGCACTGGTTGCCGCCGATGACTGCATCAAGCGGCTTGCCGTTCCCTGCGTCGAAGACCAGGATCGAGCCCCATTCAGGGCCGGGTACGTAGTACGACTTCGCGTTGTTCTCGCCCCGACAACTCACGAACAGCATCTTCTTGTCGGGCGAGAGGTCGATCGTGTTCGGCTTCTCGTCCGTATCGACGAACTTGGTCGTCGCCCCCGTCTTCATGTCGTGGACCCAGATCTTGTCCTTGGACATGTCCGAGATGAACAGTCTGCCCGTATTCTCATCGGCCACGATGTGCCGCAGCGCGCCGCCGCTCTTGAAGATGGTCGTCATCTTGCCTGAGGCCAGATCGATCTTGTCGAGAAACCCGGAGTCGAAGCCTGCAACGTAGAGCGACGTGCCGTCGGCGGTCGCGTACATGCCGCGTGGCGTGTTCGAGACGCCGATGCGCTTCACGAGCTTCCCCGTGGTCAGGTCGATGATCGAGACGTCGTCGCCCGACCAGTTACTGGCATAGAGGGTCTTTTCGTCGGGTGAGAGCTGCACCCATTTGGTCCACGCGCTGCCGCTCTTGAACTCCCGCAGCACTTTCCGGGTCTTCACGTCGATCTCGAAGCACTCAGCGGTCTCCATCTGTGACGTGTACGCGAGCGTGCCGGCCTTGTTGAAGATGACTTCGACCGCGCCGTACTCGCCGATATCGACTTCACCGATCTTCTTGCCGGTGCGCGGGTTGAAGATCTCGATCGATGGCGGCCCGTTCAGAATGCTCGTCCACGCTTCTCCGCCGTCAGGCGTGACCGAGACGCCCTTCGGCGCACCCATGGTCGTGATCGTGCCGAGTCCATGGAGAATCTGCCCCTCGGGATCCAAGAAGAGGTCGAGCGAAAGCGGCTCGTCGAGGAAGACGCTTCTCGTGAGTGTGTTGTAGCCCGCCATCGCGACCGTGAGCGTGCACTTCCCGGCTGCTGTCTCCTCCGAGAAGGGCGCTGCGCCTGAGATCTCATCGCCCGAAGCAGTCGTCAGTGTGCATGTCGCGCCTGTGGGGTGTGTGACCACTGCGACCCCGAACGGCTGCGGCGTGAGGTCGTACGTGAGCTTCGTCTTCCGCCACCGCTTGAGCTCGACTTCGGCCGAGACGGGCTCGAAACCCTTGCGGCTCACCTCGACCGTGTGCGGACCGGGTTCAAGTTCCTCGGCGCTGAGGGTTCCGATGGCGCTGAGTGAGCCGTCGAAGGTAATGCTCGCGTCGGCCGGTGTGACTGCGATTGCTACCGATGCAGGCCGCGTGAGCACGAACGCCGTCACGCCGACGATAAGGGCCAACACGCCGAGGACGATTGCGATGGAGCGCAGCGAAGCAGCATTGCGGCGGCGGCGTCCGGCGAAGATCGCCTTCTCGCGATGGCGCGCGTGGGGTGCGGTCCGATGTCCGCCGCGCCCGTGGCTGCTGGGTTGCGAGAAGATTCCGGAGGTGGTGGACATGATCTTCGATTCGCGCCGGGAGCGCGGCGTCCCGCGGCGTGCCCGCGATGATCGCGAGCGAGACGACGGATCGTGCAGGCTTCCGTAGTCGCTCAAAACCCCTCCGCTCCTAGTGACGCCCCTTCAGTTTGCCCGTCATCCCATACCATGAGATGAGTGCGATGCCGCGCGCCAGTCTCGACCCTCGCAGCAGGTTGTAGATGCGACCGGTCTCTCGCCCGGGTTCCTTGCCGAGAACCGCCGCGGCCTCTCGGCCAACCACGTCCAGCGGCACGCCGAACGCATCGAGCGCATAGCGCCAGTTGTCCTTCGTCGCCTCAAGACGAGGGCTGCTCTTGATGTCCACGTAAAAGTCCGTCGCCACCATGCCCGGCACGAGCGCGTTCACCGACATGTTCGGGCAGTCGTGGTTTTCCTCGGCAACGCTCTTGGTGATGCTCGCGATCGCGGTCTTGGTGGAGGCGTAGGCGGCGGTGTACGGCGTGGCTTCGCCTTTGTAGCCGCGGCCGGTCAGGTTGAGGATGTGGCCGCCGTGCTCGCGGAAGTACGGAACCGTGAGCCTGAGGGCGTAGAGGTGGCCGAGCAGGTTGATCCGCACGATGTCGTCGAGCTCCGCCACAGACAGCTCATCGAGCGGGCGATACCCCTCGGAGATGCCCGCGTTGTTGACCCACGCGTCTATGCGACCGTGAGACTCAAGTGCGTGCTTGAAGAGCGCTTCGACATCGTTGGGGTTTGCCACGTCGGCCGCGATGCCCGAGCAGCGCCAACCGCACGCCTCGAAAGCATCGACTGCCTCGGCAACGGCGTCAGCCGAGCGCGATGACAGCACGAGAGTCGCGCCAGATGCTGCGCACGCCTCTGCAATCGAGCGGCCGATGCCGCGCGTTGACCCGGTGACGACGACGATCTTGCCGGTGAGCGCGCTCACACGCTACCCCTGGCGAAGAGCTCCTTGGCGCTTGCGACTGCGGCCTCAGGCGTTTCGGCGTCGATGATGCGCCCGGCGCCGCGAAGTGCCGCGCCGGGATCCCATCCGAGCGCGATGACAGGCTTGCCCGCCGAGAGAGCGAGCGCCACCTCGGAGAGCGTACCCGCGCCGCCCGGAAGTGCGATGACCACGTTGCTGGAGAGCACGTTCACCACGTTGCGCGCGTCGCCCATGCCGGTCCGGATCGCGATATCTATGGCCGAGGAAGCACGCGCCGTGTCGGTATCAGGGAGGATTCCCACGACCAGTCCACCGGCATCCTTCGCTCCGCGAGAACAGGCATCCATGACGCCGCTTGCTCTGCCGCCCGTGAGCAGCACCCACTCCTCAGCCGCAATAAGCGAACCGAGACGTCGTGCCGTGGCAGCCGCTGCAGGCAAGAGCGGGCGTCCTGAACCCATGACCCCAACGATTCTGCGCATGTCGCACCTCCGGGTCGATGGTAGCGCACCCTGGGCGTAAACGGCAGGGGAGCCGATGTTCCGGCTCCCCTGTGGGAGATTCATGCGGGCGAGTGGCTACTTCAGTTCGAAGACGATGGTCACGTTCGCCGTCACGTCGAGCGTTCCGGGCTCGATAGCTGCGGCATAGGTCGAGTCGAGAGCGCTTCTCTCGGCACCGCCACCGTAGTAGATCGGCGGAGCGCTCACGCCGGTCTCGCTGATGCTGATCACGTCGCCGACGGACTTGCCGGCAGCCTTCGCCATGACCTCGGCGCGCGCTTTCGCGTCAGCTACAGCGGCCTTGATCGCCTCTTCGCGAGAAGCTGACTTCTCGGAGAGCGTGAACGTCGGGCCGGAGATCTGGTTCGCACCAGCGCCAGCCCCCGCCTCGATGATGTCCCCGACCTTTGAGATGTCCTTCATCGTCACGCGGACCTCGACCGTGGCCTGATAGCCGGTGATGCGCGGCGCGCGGTTGTTGCTGTAATCCTGCTGCGGATACAGGCTCACGCCGCTCGTCTGCAAGTCCTCCGCGGCGACTCCGGCCTTCTTGAGTGCGGCGATGATCTTGTCGGCTTGCTTCGCGGCGTCATCGAGCGTCTTCTTCGCCTCGGTGCCCTGCGTGGTCACGCCAAAGCTCATCTCGGCTTGATCTGGTGCGGCAATCGCCTTGCCTTCGCCGGCAGCTGTCACGGTGTTCAGGACGCTTCCGGACGGTGCCGACACGACCTTTGTCGTACACCCGCCGAGTACCAGAGCGCCTGCGACCAGTGCAATCGCGAGTACGAGCCATATCTTGATGCGCATCGTGAGCCTCCCTCCAAAGGACGACCGCAAGCAGCCGCCACTGTTTGTCTTGAGAGTATGACGCGCGAGGGAAGGTGGAAGTTCCTGGGGAAACGAAAGACCCCGCCATGTTGGCGGGGTCTCGCAAGTGCAATGGTGCGCCCTGCAGGATTCGAACCTGCGACCTCCCGGTTCGTAGCCGGACGCTCTATCCACTGAGCTAAGGGCGCGCAGCCTTAAAGGCTCACGTATCCTGCCACCGAATGACCGCTTGTGTCAATCACGGCTTCGAGTGCAGGCGAGATATCAAGTGGCGGAGAGTGAGGGATTCGAACCCTCGAAAGGGCTTCAAGCCCTTTACTCGCTTAGCAGGCGAGCGCCTTCAACCAACTCGGCCAACTCTCCGCGCCAATGACGCGCAAGTGATTATACACGGCGCAAGCGTTTTCGCGACAGCGGTTCGTGGTACGCTCCGTTTTGTGCGGACAGAGGGTTCGCTGTTACCGGGGAGGGCTACATTGGACACGTGTCTCGGCATCGTCTTCATCGGGGTGTTGCTGCTTGCGGCAATAGCGATTTCCGGACTTCGCATCGCTAATGAGTATGAGCGAGCAGTAGTGTTTCGCCTCGGTCGCCTCCGGGGGCTCAAGGGTCCGGGGTTGTATTGGCTCATCCCGCTCGGAATCGAGACCCAGCGCAAGGTCGACCTGCGAACCAATACGGTTGACGTTGAGCGCCAGGAGACCATCACAAAAGACTCCGTGACCATCAAGGTGAATGCTGTCTTGTGGTTCAAGATCATGGATCCGGTGAAGGCGGTCGTGGACGTCGCCAACTACTACGCGGCCACGTACCAGATCGCGCTTACAAGTATGCGCAACATCATCGGGCAGCATCAGCTAGATGAGATTCTGCGTGAGCGCGACCAGATCTCGAAGATCCTCCAGGAGGTCGTGGACAAGGCGACCGACCCGTGGGGCATCAAAGTCGAGATGGTAGAGATGAAAGACGTTGAGCTGCCCGAGGGCATGCAGCGTGCGATGGCGCAAGAGGCGCAGGCAGCTCGCGAGAAGCGCGCGCGCCTCATCAAGGCCGACGCCGAGTTCGAGGCGTCCAAGAAGCTTGCCGAGGCGTCTGCGGTCATGGCGGCCAACCCGTTCTCGCTTGAGCTTCGCCGGATGCAGATGATCACCGAGGTCGGTGCCGAGCAGAACACCACCACGATTGTCATGATGCCGAGCGAATTCGTCTCAATGGCCGGCAGCCTCGCAGAGAAGTTCTCGCAACAAACGCCGAAAGAGAAATAGCGCGAGCGAACCGAGCGAAGCGCTTCTGAGGGCGGTGGCCGGAAGGGTGCCGCCCTCATCCGTTCGGAAGCCGCCGAGATGCTTCTTGGCGATTTCAGGTATTCTATGTGTACACAAGCGCGACAATGTCCGCCGATTACCCATCGGGTCTGGACTTCGTAGACGAAAGGAAACCCATGGCGAAGAACGATTGCGCCACTGAATCGCAGCCAACCTCGAAGCTCCCGAACGGTCGGGACGCGGCACTGGACAACTGGACTGCAATCGCCGAGGAACGTAGCCCGGTTGATCCGGGGCTCTACGTCGAGTACGACGTTAAGCGCGGTCTCCGCGACCAGACCGGCCGAGGTGTGCTCGCAGGACTTACCCGGATTGGTGACGTCGTCGGCACCGTGACCGAGGGCGACCAGCTGGTTCCCGCTCCCGGCAAGCTGATGTATCGCGGAATCGAGATCACGGATCTCGTCAATGGGTTTGTGGCCGAGCACCAGCCTGGTTTCGAGGAGACGGCGTACCTGCTCCTCTTTGGCGCGCTCCCCAACAAAGAACAGCTCGACGAGTTCGCGGTGTACCTCTCGGGTATGCGCCGGATGCCGCGGTCGTTCATCCACGACGGGATCCTCCGCATGCCGAGCAAGGACATCATGAACGCCATGATGCGTGGGGTTCTCGGCCTCTACACACTCGATCCGAATGCCGATGACACCTCCACGCGCAACGTCCTGCGCCAGAGTCTGCACCTGATCGCGAAGCTGCCGATGCTCGCGGTGTACGCGTACCAGGCGTACCTCGACCAGTTCCACGGCAAGAGCCTCGTTATCCATCGTCCTGAGCCGAGCTACTCGACCGCCGAGAACTTCTTGCACATGTTGCGCCCCGACAGTGAGTTCACTGAGCTTGAGGCCCTCGTGCTCGACATGACGCTCGTGCTGCATGCGGAGCACGGCGGAGGCAACAACTCTTCATTCACAACGCACGTCGTGTCGTCGACCGGCACCGACACGTACTCCTCGATCGCCGCTTCACTCGGCTCGCTCAAGGGCCCCCGTCATGGCGGCGCGAACCTCAAGGTCGTCGGCATGCTCGATGACCTGAGCGAGAAAGTGACGGACTGGGAGGACGATGAGCAGATCGCAGACTACCTGCACCTGCTGCTTGAGAAGAAGGCATTTGACTGCTCCGGTCTCGTGTACGGAATGGGTCACCCCGTCTATTCGGTCTCTGATCCTCGCGCGATGATCCTGCGCAGCTATGCCGAGAAGCTTGCTGCGGCGAAGGGCTTCTCCGAAGAGTTCGCACTCCACACCCGCGTCGAGCGAATCGCGCCGCTAATCGTCTCGGCACAGCGCAGAATGTACAAGGGCGTTAGCGCCAACGTCGACTTCTACTCGGGCTTCGTCTATCGCATGCTCGATATACCGCCCGAGTTGTACACGCCGCTGTTCGCGATCTCACGCGTTGTGGGTTGGAGCGCGCACCGGCTTGAGGAACTCGCCAACGGCGGCAAGATCATCCGTCCGGCGTACAAGAGCGTGTCTCCGCTGCAGGAGTACGTGCCGCTCGGGGATCGAAAGTAGCGGCAACTGAGGGGATAACACAGTCTACTGGCACCTGGCATCGCGAGGTAGATACGCATGCGTTTGATTCTCCGGGGAGTATTTTGGTTCGGTCTCTACCTCACGATCATCTTGTTTCCGCTCATCTTGGGTGTGATTTTCTTTGACCCGAGGCAGGCGGTTGGTCCGCTTGTCTATCTCTCGGATGCCGTCGGCTACATTGCGCTGGCGCTCATGGCGACCGAGCTCGCGCTGGTTTCGCGCCTGCAAGGTGTCGCTGGCGCGTTCGGCATCGACTCGCTGCTGCAGTTCCACCGGCAGATCGGCATCGCTTCGATGGCGCTTGCGGCGGCGCATCCGGTCTTGCTCGTCGCCGATCGCGCGTACACCATGAAGCTGCTCGTGCCGGAGGCTGCGACGCCTTGGCCGGTGACGCTCGGCTTCGCAACGTTCATTCTGGCGGCGCTGGTGGTTGGACTGTCGGTCTATCGACGCCTCTTGCGCATGTCCTACGAGGTCTGGCACACGACGCACGGGATTCTTTCCGTCGCTCTGATCGGGGTAGGCGCAGCGCACATCTTGGGCCTCGGCCGGTTCGCCGCCATCCCGATCATGCGAACGCTTCTCATCATCTACCTGGTGTTCTTCGTTGGTATGTTTCTGCGCTACCGGCTCCTGCGTCCGATCTCGCTCATGAGTCGACCGTGGGAGGTCGTGGAGAACCGTCTAGAGCACGGCCAGTCGCACACGCTCGTGCTGCGTCCGGTTGGTCATGAAGGCTTCCGCTTTGAGCCCGGTCAGTTCGCATGGATCGGATTCGGACGGAGTCCGCTCAGCACGGACAAGCATCCGATCTCCTTCTCTTCCAACGGAGACATACCAAATCACGACGGCGCCATCGCCTTCACGATCAAGGAGCTCGGGGATTGGTCCGGCGGCATCGTGCCAAACGCCAAAGTGGGCGCCAGGGCCTGGGTCGACGGGCCGCACGGCGTGTTCACGATCGATCGCGAGGAGGGCGCCGGTTTCGTCCTCATCGGCGGGGGTGTGGGAATCACGCCGCTCTACTCGATGCTGCAGGCCCTTGAGACACGCACTGACTCTCGACCGGTGTTCATGTTCCATGCGGCCAATGACTTCGATGATCTGACATTCCGAGAGGAGCTCGCGGCCACGGCCGCGCGTATGCCTTCGCTGACGCTCGTGACGGTTCTTGTGCGCGCCGAGGATTCATGGGATGGAGAACGCGGTTTTGTGAACGCCGAGATCCTCACGCGCTACCTTCCATCATCGCTCTACCGACATTTCCAGTACTTCATCTGTGGGCCAACACCCCTGATGGATGCGATGGAAGAGGTGCTGCCGTCTATCGGCGTGCCGGCGGACCGTGTCCACACCGAGCGTTTCGACATGGTGTAAGGGGGCAGAAGTGAACCATCGCATCGTGTCGACCCTGGTCGTGGTCATCGTGGCACTGTTCGCAGTCGCTGCAGCTGCCTTCACCTGGACCGCGTCTGCGACGGCACCCCTCACTGGTGCCGCTGCCGCTCCGGGCAACCCGCATCCACCCGCGCGCCGGACCGAGTCCTGCATGGAGTGTCACAGCGCCGAGCTGGGTACGATCCCGGCTACTCACCGCAACTTCAGCCTTAAGACCTGCGAGTCTTGCCATCAGACGATTGAGGCCGTGCGCGTTCCTCACTCGGTCGCCATGGGCGATTCGCGCTGTCCGCTGTGTCATGGAGAGCCTGCCCGCGATTTCGGTATGCCCGCCGGCCATCTGCAATACAAGACGGAGGAGTGTCTTCTCTGCCACCCCGTCTCGGCCGACAACTACGATAAAGAGCCCGAGCCTGCTGGCCTGTCCAAGAGCCCGGCGAACGTAACCCCGCATGTCCTGGATGGCGTCTTTGAGGATTGCGACTACTGCCATCACACCGAGCTGCAGAGCACCTTGCCTGAGAGTCATAAGGACTTTGCACTGGACACGTGCGATGAGTGCCACGGGGCTGAAGACTCAGGCGCTGGAGCGGGAGACTAGCCCTCGCACTGGCGTGGGTGTCTTGTGGCGGAGGGGGTGGGATTCGAACCCACGAGACCCTTGCAGGCCCAACAGTTTTCAAGACTGTCGCATTCAACCACTCTGCCACCCCTCCACAGGTGACTGCCGGTGCGCGAAGCGCTCCTCGGCGGCGTTAGTGTAGCATCAGAGTATGGACGCAGACACTACCTACATGCGCATGGCTCTGGAAGAAGCGCGATTAGCTGCCGAGAAGGGCGAGGTCCCGATCGGCGCGGTCGTCGTTTGTGATGGTGCCGTCGTGTCGCGTGCGCACAACCTGCGGGAGATCGACCATGACCCGACCGCGCATGCGGAACTGCTTGCGATTCGCGAGGCATCGCAGCGACTCGGTCGGTGGCGACTCTCGGACTGCACCGTGTATGTGACGCTTGAGCCGTGTCCGATGTGTGCGGGCGTGATGCACCAGGCTCGTGTGGAGCGGCTGGTCTACGGTGCGCCCGATCCGAAGGCCGGTGCCGTCGGCACGCTCTACGACCTTTCAAATGACGAGCGTCTGAACCACCGCTTCGCTGTGACTTCGGGTATTCTTGCCGAGGAAAGCTCAGCCATATTGAGACAGTTCTTTGGGGAACTGCGGACGAAGAAGGGTAATGGTCGTCCGCCTGTCGGCACGGTGTGACGTCGACCACACGCCATGTGGCCTACGTGGTCGATACAGTAGTGTTAGAGGCATTACGCCAGACATACCAGCGCACGTCCTTGGGAGGCAATGGATGCGCCCCAGTAAGCTCGCTCCGATGACACTCGTCCTTCTGTTCGCGCTACCTTCAGTGGCCGTTGCGCGGGACGCGTCCGGGGTCTACTCGATTGTGTCGACCGGTGCCGGAATCGGCACGCTGGTCGTTGCGGCTGCGCTGCTCGTCGTGATGCTCTCGCTTCGCAGGCTGGCGGAGGGCTCAGCAATCGCTGACAACATCACCTACGCGATTCTCGGCGTGATATGCCTCGCCACGTCGGTGCTCGTCGGGTGGGTCTCAGAGGTCGTTTCTGTCGGATTCACAGCCGAGCAGGCGCGACTTGATGCTGATCTGCTCGCGATCGTGGCGATGGTGTTCCTAGGTATCTATTTCTTCCGAGTACGCAGAGCGATGTCCAAGTTCCTCGGGCGACTCACCGGCCAGGAGCAGAATCTCATTTCGGTGCTGGAGCCCGATGCGGAGCTTCCCGGGAACGAGGACGGTGAAGGTGTCTAACATCCTCGCAGAGCGCATCGAGGAAGTGCTCCGGCCGATCGTTGGCACGGTGCTGGCCGCTGTGTCCGTGGACCTGGAAACGAAGCGCATCGGCAAGGACTCTGAGTCAGTCACACGAGTCGACCTTCCGGTGATCGCGGACAATCTCTCACAGCAACTGAAGTTGGTTGTCGGGCCGGATCTTGCCAGCGCGGCAGCGCAGCGCGTCCGAGAGTTGGCGTAGCTTCCGACCAACTGCCGTGTGCTATCGTTGTGTCGCCTGACCAGGCACCTTTGGCCCACTTGGAGGGTCACTTGTCGCAGCTCACACCATCAAGCCGACCGCAGGTTGAGAAGCTTGAACAGCTGTTCAGAGCAGGTGAACAGTGGCTTATGCAACGCATCCTGGGCTATGCGCAGGAATTCGGCTACACGCGGTACACCTCGGCACTTGAAGAGCCATGGCGACTCTCAGTGCACGGCTTGGTTGACTCGCTCCTTGCAGCTGCTCGCAAGAGCGACTGCGACCTCGACATCCGCTGCGAGGAGGATATCTCCGAAGACCCGGCCGTGGAATTCGGCGTCCACGAGGCGCGGCAGCACCGCACCCGGGGTGTTCCATTTGAGATGTTCCTGGCTCTCATGAACTACTACGAGCGCGCGTTTCTCGACTTGTGCGAAACGGTCGAAGACGCCACTGAGGCGAAGTCATACTCGCTTGTCGTACAGAAGTACTTCGACCGCCTCAAGATCGGCTTCTCGAAAGAATGGGCGGGGTTGGGCGCAAGCGCCGCTGTGGTAGAACTCCAGGAGCGAAACCGCAGCGCGACTGACGAGAAGGTCCGCTATCTGACGATCTTCGAGAGTCTGAACGTCCCCGTGATCCTTCTCGACGAGAATGGATTGATCGAAAACATCAATGAGGCTGCTGCCGAGGCCTTCGGTATGGGGTCCGTTAGCGGCTCGGCGTATTACTCGCACGTGGATGTTGGAGTTCCTTTCGCCCCGCTTGACGCGGAGATTGCCGCGTTCTTGGACGACACGGCTGAAGCGCGCGAGCTCGAGCGCTCTCTGCAAACGACATCCGGTCCCCGGTTCTATATCGTCCGGCTCAAACGCATGCAGGATGTTTCTGGCACGTTCCGGGGGATTACCATAGCGCTCTCAGATGTGACAGAGCGCAAGCGGGTTGAGGACGACGTGCTGCAGGGTCGCGCCGAGTACCGCGCACTCTTCGAGAACATGATCGATGCGGTCGCCCAGCATGTTGCAGTGCGAGACGAAGCCGGTGTTATCACTGATTACCGGTTTGCCGAGGTGAACCCGGCGTTCGAGGTGCTCTTCGGGCTCTCGCACGACGATGTTCTCGGCAAGCTTATTGACGAAGTGTGGCTTCCGGGCAATCCGCTCGGGATGAATTGACGAACAGCGTGTTCCGCTGCGGTCAGCAGCGGGGGCAGCTCCACCTATGAGGTCTGGTCTTCGCCAATCCAGAAATGGCTCCGGGTTACGACTTTTCGTGCGGGAGTCGGCGATCGTTTTGCGACCGTCTTCCGAGACATCACTATGCACAAAGAGTCCGAGAAGGCCCTTGAGTCTCTCGTTAGCGAGCGCACTGCCGAACTTGAGGCGCTGCTTGTGCAGCTCGGGGAGGCTAATCGCGTGAAGGACGACTTCCTCGCGAGCATGAGCCATGAGCTCAGGACGCCACTGAACTCCATCATTGGGTTCTCTGGCATCCTTGCACAGGGGCTCGCTGGTCCCCTCAATGGCGAGCAGCACAAGCAGATTGCGATCATCCGGGACTCGGGGGAGCGATTGCTCGGTCTCGTCAACGACGTCCTTGACCTGAGTCGTATCGAATCCGGAAAGTTCGATATCATTCCCGAGGAATTCGATTTGGTCGCACTCGTGACCACCATGGTCGATACGGTTCAACCGATGGTGGCCTCGAAAGGTCTTGGCATTTCGGTCGATGCGGCAGAGCCTGTTATCCCCATGTGGACCGATCGTGAGAAGGTCGGGCAGGTCATTTTGAACCTGCTCTCAAATGCGATCAAATACACCGCCGAGGGTTCTGTGAAGATTCTTGTCGCAGGTACCTGGGACGGCATTTCGGCAACCGTATCGGTCTCCGATACCGGATGCGGCATAGCTCCGGAAGACATGGACGGGCTCTTCGACAGGTTCGCCACCGTGCGAGGTCTGGTTCGCAGGGTCGAGGACGGTGCGGGACTCGGCCTGTCGATCTCGCGCAGGCTCGCAGCCCTGCTGGGTGGCTCGCTGAGTGCCGAGTCTGTTCTCGGCAAGGGTTCAACGTTCACATTCCAGCTGCCCGTGCGGCATCCAGAGGCGAAGGTCTAGTTTCTAGATCAGCCCTGCCGCGAGGAGAGCCTTCTTCGCGTGTGCGAACGAACCCGCGCCCATCAGCAGTTTGAACTTGTTGCCGCCCGTTTTGACGGTGATGTAGTCAGGATCATCTGCGGCCTCGTCGCGCGTCATCCCGGCCCGCAGCTTGATCTTCTCGATCGCGTTTCTGTCCCAGGCGAAGTTCCCCGGTGTCTCGGCAAGCGCGGCATCGGGGGCCATCTCCCAGTAGCGCTCTGCGTACGAGAAGGAGGCGGCCAGCTGTGCGCCCCATTGCTTGAAGAAACCGCCGCCTTCGGCCTTGGTATCTGAGCGCGCGTCTTCGATTGCGGACTTGAGCATGTCTTGGGTGAGCTCGGCCAGAATCACACGCGTGCTCGTCATGATCATCGTGTACGACGTGCGCTTCAGACCCATGAAGCCGCTCGCAATCGTAATCCCGCCGAGGATGGACAGGATCTGCTCGGAAGACGATGGCGGTGCATAGACAGGCGCCGCGACGGTTTGCGCTGAAGGTGGGGCCGGTTCTGTCGGCGTGGGAATCGGCGCGCCGCAGCCTGTGCAGAAGCTATTCCCGGTGGTAAGCGCCGCCCCGCACTTGGCGCAGAATCCTGCGTTCTCAGACGTCATCTCGAACCTCCCCATTCGGTGACCTGCTACCACTGTAACCTCGGAGCGTTTGCCCGACCAGGGTTCACTCGCTATACTCGCGTTTGCGCTCCGCACCATATCCAGGACGCGCGCGCGGAGAGTTGTCCGAGTGGTTTAAGGAGCACGACTGGAAATCGTGTATGCGGCGTTAAACCGTATCCAGGGTTCGAATCCCTGACTCTCCGCCAGATTGAACACACACGACCCCGATCACGATGATCGGGGTCGTTGGCGTTTACGGCTGTGTTGCGGGCATGTTCTCACTCTGTCGAGGCGTAGAGCGGGGAAGCTGTCGGCAACCGGAGTATGTACGCCGTCACCCAGGCCGCGATCGCGACCATGACTGCGTCGGCGATCAGGTACGGGACCACCCAGATTGCGGAGGCGATGATGCTTGCCCATAAAGTGCCAATCGCCACGATCTTAGTCCTCAGGCGCAGACCCTTCCCCGCAAGGTAGTCCGCGATCTGCTTGCCGAAGATGGGATGCGTGACCAGCCAGGAGTGGATGCGCTCCGAGCTTCGCATGAAGCAAGCCGCGGCAAGCAGAACGAAGGGCGTTGTTGGGAGGACGGGCAGGACCATCCCGATGACGCCTATCCCCAGGAAGATCCATCCCAGCGACAGGAGAACATATCTGCCCACCGGCTTCCTATCTCTTCGTCTGCTCCGAGTCTCGCATCAGGCGTCCCATGATAGCGCCCATCGCGACTGCGGTCATAAGTGTGAGCACCGTACGTGCCACAGCGAACTTCCAGCCGAGGAAACCAGCTTCTAGCGGGAGCATCGGCAGCTTGACCGCCCAGGCCGTCAGTGTGGTGGTGATTACCGCCCAGCTGGTGCCGTGATCTCGCAGGGTCTTCATGAGCGGGAAGATGACGAAGACCGGACCCACCAGGATAGTGCCGGCCGCAGCTGCGGTAAGGAGGGCGGGGAGTCCCGCGCGATCGCCGAGGTGTCGCGCCAGCGCCTGCTTGTCCACGAAGACCTGGACCAAGCCGAGCGCAGCGAACACTGCGACGATGATCGGGGCGACGCCGAGGAACGACTTCGCGGCGACTAGTGCGGCGTGTCCGGCGCGCTCAGGGGAGATGAGGGCTGCCACCGCGTAGACGGCGCCGACAAGCGCTACCACCCGGTACGGGGCAAGCGCCTTGGAGAACGAGGGCTTCTCGGCAGAAGGACCGACCATCAGAGCACCACTCCCATCAATACGCCGATGACCATGGACGCCAGGATGGAGATCCCGTTGCGCAGCACGGCGAACTTCACGCCGAAGACGCGCGACTCCATGGGGAGCGAAACGAACCCGACGAGTATCCAGGACACGATGAACGCGGCGACCGCCGGGGCCCATGCGCCGCCTTTGAGCAGCGTCGCGGCGATGGGGTATGCGCCAGCGGGCGGGCCGGTGGCAACCGTGCCGAGCGCAGTCCCGACCAGCAGCGACAGGGCGCCGGATGACGAGCCCATAAGGCGCTCGATGAGCGCCGGGGGGATGAAGGTCTCGAAGAGCCCGACGAGACCGAACACGGCGATGAACGTGGGGAGCATCCCGGTGAATGACTTGGAGCCACCCGCCAGGGCCTTGCTCGCACGCCCGGGTGACCGGCGCCAGAAGAATGCGTAGGCGAGAGCCACGCCGATGAGGTAGATGATGCCTGTAGGATCCACGAATCTCCTTCGTGCCGGGGTAGGGCAGTGTGCGAGTATACCCCTAGGGGTATTGCCGATACAAGACTTTGCCTGGAACGCGTTCGCTGGCTATACTAGCCGTTGCGCCTGGAGCCGCTGTGTGCGGCGAGCGCCACCTGGAGAGGTGGCAGAGTGGTTGAATGCGGCAGTCTCGAAAACTGTTTAGCGGGTATCCCCCGCTACGAGGGTTCGAATCCCTCCCTCTCCGCCACAAAGATATCGACGCCCGTTCCTCGTGAAGAGGGGCGGGCGTTCGCTTTTCGCGGTGTAGCCGCTGCCGGGACTCAAACGCTGGTGCATCGACGCATGCGGCTGGTCGGTGACCCCCGGTGGTACGGTCGCTTCGGCTTTGCGGCATTCGCAGACCCGGAGCACGAGGGCGTTCTGTATGAGTGTGTGCTGGGCTCACCGTTCGCAGACGAGAAGCCATCAGGCTGGATCCGCGCGGTGAAGCGCCTGACTGTTCCGTCGGGAGAGCACTCGAAGGGAGTCCGGCACGCTTGTTGCAAAAGGTGCGTACTGAGAGTCAACGTCAAAGGAGTGCGCATGCGGAGTCGTCTACTCGTTCTGGTCGTGTCGGTGCTGGTCGCTCTGTCTGTCACCGGGTGTGCACAGAGTGCCGAAGAGTCGGCGGATGGCCGACAGGTGATCGAGGTGTCGTCGCAAGGCACATTCGAGCCAGCTGTCGCCGCAAAGGCTGGCCAGCCGATTCGTCTCGAGTTCGGCCCAGGCGGGGGGTGCACCGCCGCAGTCAAGTTCGATCAGTTCGGCATTTATGAGGACCTCACCGACGGTGGCGGCACGGTTGAACTGCCTGCACTTGATCCGGGACAGTACTCGCTGATCTGTCAGAGCGACATGGTGATGGGTGTGCTGGTCGTCGAGTGACTGTTTGGTGTGCGTGCGGCCTGACGACGAGTGCAGCCCTTCCGCGACACGGCTAGGTTGTTCAGGGGGCATCCCCTCGCCACGAGGGTTCAACCCCTCCCTCTCTGCCAGATAGATACCAACGCCCGTTCCTCGTGACGAGGGGCGGGCGTTCTAGTCTCTGGGCGAGGCGCTCTCGATTGCAGCGCGGTGGTGCGTCTCGACCGCGCCGACGACGTCATCGAACAGCTCTGCCGGGCAGTGGAGGCGGAGGACCGTGCGCCATGAGTTGCGTAGTGCGATGACGCGAGCGCGGGGGTAGACGACGACGCGATGAATGCTCTCCCAGGGGACAAGCATTCGTTCGCGTGTCATAGCAAGCGTTCCTGCGCCGGCCGTGGTGGGATTGAGCGCGAGCAGGCCCACTAGTACGACTAGCTTGTTCATGGAGCGCTCGCGCTTCTCGGCACGGTACTCGACGCCGCGTGCACCAACGGTGAAACGCGCGCCCTGGCGGTTGCCCAGTAGGAGGCTCGTGAGGACGAACAGGCTCGCCATGATGCCGGTCGTGAGGACGAACACCATCGGCGGCAAGATGATCAGTTCTTGTTCGATGATCAGACCGCCCAGGGCGACGATCACATACATCGCCACAACAGAGAGCAAGATCACGCGCACGAAGTCCCACACCATGAAGCGGCTGGTAAGCAGCGGGATGTCGTAGGTCCACTCGATCGGATCAGGTGTGGTCGCAGTGTCTGGCATCTTAGGCACGAGAACCCCCATCCATCCTGCATCGTAGTCTGGGCTCATCATAGCAATGACGTGCGAAGGTGGCTCGTACTGCGCCGGCTCCGTTATAGTCACTTCGGATGCAACACGAGCCTAGGGGGGCTCCATGAGTGACGGGTCCGCGCCATTCTGCACTCGATGTGGGAGACGATTCGTCGGTTCTGACCCGTTCTGTACCGGATGTGGGAGTCCTCGAACTCTCCCGGCAGCGGGTCGGCCAATACCCGCGCCGCGGCCCACTTCCGTTGCGGGTGTCGTTGCGACTGCATCCGGGGCGGCATCCATGGTCGCCGGTCTTCCCTGGCAGACGATCGTAGCCGGCCAGACACCGGATCTTCGCGCGATGCTGTCGGCTGCAGCCATGCCGGCCGCTCGGACCGTCGTGCAGCGCTCTTTGAGGCGACCCGGTCTTTCGATGGCCGCCACGGTGGCGCTCGACCTGTTCGTGGCGGGTGTCTCCGGGGGACCGGCAGCACTAGCGGCGGCTATCCCTCGTGCACTTGGCGGAGGCCTGACGTCGCTGCTCTCTTTGATCACCGGCTCCAAAGGCGGCGCGCTACGCGGCCTCACGGGCGTGGTCTCGCTGGTGACGGCTGTCGTTCAGATCGTTTCGCTCGGCGGGACGCTTCTCGCGGGGCTGGCAAACGGAACGCCGCTGCTCACGCTGGTGCCCATGGCGGTAGCGACCGCCTCGGCGCTCGTGATGGCGCTCAAGACAGCCTCGGTGGCACTGAGGAGGCGGTCATGATACGCGCACATCGACGTACCCGGCTCCGCCGCGCAATCGCTATCTGCACGCTCATCTCCCTCGCGGTGATCTTCGTGCTGCCGGCCCTGGCTTTGGCCGCTGGCAATCTGGTGACTGACTACGACCTGCCGGGCTTCTGGATGCTGGGCAGCAATGACGAGGGCTACTTCTCGGCCAACGGAGAGTACGGCGACATCGATGGCTGGGGCGGGACGGCGGACGTCCTTGTTAAGGCCTTGACTCCCGAGAACCCCTACACAGGCCTGCCCGAGGAGAACTACTTCACATCCTTTGAGGACTTCGCCGCGCGTTCGGGCGGGTCAGTGACGCTCTACACGAGCGCAGATCAGGTGGCCGAGCAGATCGACTACGTGTGGGCAGGAGCCAAGGAGACGACCCTCGGCGGGCTTGAAGCCTGGTCAAACGTCGGCGTGTACAAGGGATACGACGACTACAACTGGTTCCAGACCGAGTACCAGTACTGGATCCCCACCGATGACGGCGGCATCTACGTGTCTGGAGGAGGGTATATAGCGGGCGACGAGACCGAGGCCAACTTCAATGCGATGACCAACGACGTCGAGTCGGTCCTAACGTCGCTTCGATTCAACGCTTCCGGCGGGAGCGCGGGACCCGCTGTACCCGGCGACGGTGAAGGCTCCTCGCCGTGGCGCACTGTCACGGGCGGCATCGCCGCTGTGGCCGCTGCAGCGATTGCGATGGCCGGAGCGGCCGCGAGTGCGCGTGCGAAGAAAGGGGAGCCTGAGCCAGAGCCGGACAAGCCCGTGGGTTACGTGCTCCAGCTTTCGGCGGCACGTCTCACGGTGAGCGAGGCTCACTCGGCCACCCTTACCATCCAGGCATTCCGGGTGTTACCGAGCGGGCAATATCAGCCGGCTCCCGAGGCGGGTATAGCCGTCACGCCCTCAAGCGGCGTGAGCGTGGAGCCCTCAAGCGCGTACGGCACGCTGTCTGCGGCCGTGTGGCAGACCGGACCTGTCGCAATGGGCGCGGGAATCGCGATCCAGGCGACAGCACCTTCCGGGACCACGCAGGCCATGGTGCGCGTTGCAGCCGCAGGAGCGAGCCGCATAGCCACGCGCTTCGAGCCTGCGGGCAAGCTCGAGCTCCGCTGTGAGGGCGAGGACTCAGTCACGCTCGTTGCAGCAGTAGAGCTCATCGGGGCCGATGCGATGGATCCCGCAATCGACCCGGCTACTGTCCGCGCATCTATCGCCTTCGCCGAGGACTCCGAGTGGCTCGAGATATCGGCCCCCGCCGACTACGAGGATGGCCGCGCGATCACGGTGAGGGCGTCTCGGCCGGATTCGACGAGCTTTGTGCAGCCGCCCGAGAGCGCCGCGGTGCGGGTGACCGCGATGGTGGGAGAGCGACCGCTGACAGCGATAGTGACCATCACGCTGGCACGCCTGCCTCAGCTCGAAGCGCAGCCCGACCAGATATCGCTCGCCGCCGATTCGGGCGAGTCTGCCGAGATACGCGTGTGGGTCGAGAGTGGCAGCGGCGTGCAGTGGCAGTTCGATACCGAGTGGCGCGAGGGAGCCCGGCTGATAGCGACGCCCGACATCACCTCGACGGGCGCGTCGACGGCCACGCTCACGCTCACCGAGAGTGCGGGCGACAGGCTCGACCCCGCACGTCCGCAGACGGCCGCAACGCTCGTGGTGCTTGCGCGCGCCGAGGGTTTCGAGCCGCTCAAGCGCGAGATCGAGGTCATCGTCACCCAGGAAGGCATCTTCATCGACCGCACGAACGTCGACCCCTCCACCGGTGCGTTCCACCTGAAGGCTGACGGCAGCGCTACGCCTGTTGATATCGACGTGCGGGTCTTCGTCCGCGACCCTGCCACCAACACGATCGCGCCCGACATCGCACTCGCGCAGCGGGTGCAGCTTGAGATCGCTGGCGAAGAGGGGACTCCGGGCCGCGCCGGCCTGAAGTCGGGCGGCCTGCTGGTTGCGCCTGCCGGTGTGCGTCCGGGCAACGTGCCGAGCGCCACGTTCCGCCTCGGCATTGAGCGGCAGCTGCCCACCGGCGGCGAGGCGCTCCCTGCCACCCTGCGCGCCAGCGTGCCCGGACACGACGAGGGCCCCTACAGCACGCTCGTGCCGCTGCGTCTGCTAGGCGTGAACACCGATCCATTCTCGGCGGCATGGCAGACCGAACTCGATGGGTGCCGCGACGTCATCCAGTTCTATGTGCCCCACGAGTACCAGGAGCGCCTGCACGCGCTCGTGAACGAGCGCTCGCTCACGATGGGCGCCGAGGGCTTGTACAAGATGCGCATGCAGCTATGGAGCTTCGCGCATGACCAGCTCACCAAAGAGGCGCACGAGTACATGGACATGGGCTGGTGGATCCAGCAGATCGAGGACACGCTCGACTGGGTCTCGTGGTGCGGCGACATCGCCTTCGGCGTCGCAAGCGGCACTTACCTGGGGGTTGTCGGCGCGGTGGCGATCGGCATGCTCAAGCCGATGCTCGTCTCGGCGATGGAGGTCTGGCTCGCCGGTGGGTCGCTTGACGACTGGCTTGCCGCACAGACGTCCATGCTCACCGGAACGGCCGAGGGGCTCCTCACTGACCCGGACGTGCTCTCCAAGCTTACCGCCGATAAGAAAGCGATTGCCTGGGCGCTGTTCATCGCGTACTACTTCGCCAAAGAGCTCTACAACGATCCGAACCTGTCGGTCACCAATGCGATGAAGAACGTGGGGAAGCAGCTGCGTGATGAGGGACTCATCATGTTCCTTCGGCACATCGCGAACATGAAGTCCGTACGCGGACCGGGGATCGATGCTGGGACCGCGAAGAAGTCCGGCACGCCCGATAGCCCTGATGCGCGCAAGCAGCCAGACGCACCGGAGAAGAAGCCCGACGCGCCCGAGAAGAAGCCCGACGCGCCCGAGAAGCAACCGGATGCGCCGGAGAAGTCGGCGCCCAAGAAGCCCAAGGGCTCGCCACAAGAGCGCGCTGCGGCGATCGCCGATGACATCGCAGCCAAGACAGCCGACGGCAAGCCGCTTGACCGGGCAACCGTCGAGCGGATCATGGTCGACCCCGATGCTATGCGTGAACTGAAGAACACCAACCCTGAGGCGTGGGCAAAGATCAACGAGACGCGTGCAGAGGTCTACAAGGGACACGACGCCGATCTGAAGGAGTGGATCGAGAAGAACGTGCCCGATGCCGAGGGCCGCCGGGTCGAGATCCGGAGCGTCGGCACCATAGACGGCGTCGATCGCGACTACCGTGCCGGCTACGTGACCACAGGCCCCGACGGGACGCAGCGATTCATCGAGTTCAAGAAGGAGTCATGGGCGGGCGAGTCTCAGCGGATCTTCGCTAAGGAGACCGGCGGGCCCACCGATCCCAAGGGCGCTGCCAAGTGGGCGAAAGACCACCAGCAGCTCGCCACCGATCAGTACCATGCCGAGGCGAGCGTGGACATGGCGGATCAGGGGACCATCTACAACGAGCGGACCGGCAAGTGGGAGAGGACCCAGCTCACGCCGAACGCCGACCTCGTCAAGCGGGGAGAATCGACGCTGATCGATCCCGAGGGCTACGGCAAGACGTACGAGTCAAAAGTGGCCGAGGCCTATCACGAGGGCAACCATCTCGACGCGTACGCACAGGCCGACAAGGCGGTGCACTCCTTGGAGTGCGTGCGCGAGGGCTACGCAGTTCAGCACTACGGGATCAAGCAGCTGCCGCCCAAGATCGACGCCGGTATGCAGGCGATCAAGGACGTGCAGACCGGCAAACTCACTCCTGCCGAAGCAGACGCGCGACTCCGGGAGCTTAAGTACACAGGTGGCCTGCCGGACTTCATGGAGAAGGTCTCCGGGCAGTTCGCCGGGCTCAAGTGGGCGAGGAAGGCCTAGCACGGGAGAAATCCGAACCGATAGAGAAAGGCCGCCAGCGATGGCGGCCTTTCTTGTGCTTACTGCGAAACCGACGAAGCAGCCTGCGCCTGATTACTGCTAGAGCACCTGGCTGAGGAATGCCTGGGTACGCTCCTCTTGAGGGTCGCCGAATATCTGCTCCGGCGTGCCCTGTTCGATGATGTTTCCGTCGTCCATCATGATCACCCTGCTGGCCATCTCACGGGCGAAACCCATCTCATGCGTGACGACTACCATTGTCATCCCACCGGCCGCCAGATCCTGCATGACCTGTAGGACCTCACTGACGAGTTCCGGGTCGAGCGCCGAGGTGACCTCGTCGAATAGCATGATGTCCGGGTCCATCGCGAGCGCTCTGGCGATAGCCACGCGTTGCTTCTGTCCGCCCGAGAGCTGCGAGGGCCACGCCTTCTCTTTGTCGGGAAGGCCGACCTTGCCGAGCAGGTCGCGCGCAACGACGTTTGCCTTCTTGTGGGAGATGCCCTTCACGTTGATGGGCGCGATCGTGACGTTATGAAGCACGTTCTTATGCGGGAAGAGCTGGAAGTGTTGGAACACCATGCCCATATGCTGGCGGACCTTGTCGAGGTCGCTCTTCTTGGGGTCGATAAGCTCTCCGTTGACGCGAATCTCACCCTCAGTCGGGTACTCCAGGAAGTTGAGGCAGCGCAGGAGCGTGCTCTTACCAGATCCCGACGGCCCGATGATCACGACGACCTCTCCGGTCTCGATCGTGAGGTCGATGCCCTTGAGCACCTCAAGGTCATCGAAGCTCTTGTGCAGTCCCTTGATGTCGATGACGCTCATCGGGTTGCCTCCTGACGATACGGCGTGAGTCTGGTCTCAAGCTTGCGGACCATCCACGTGAAGATGACGACCAGCACGAGGTAATACGTGCCCGCAACAAGGTACGTGTTGAATGGCGAGTAGTTGGCGGCTGCGGCGGTCATCGCCTTGCTGAAGAGCTCAGGCACGCCGAGATAGGCGACCAGCGTGCTGTCTTTCAGACCGATGATGAATTGGTTGCCGAGCGACGGTATCGCTCGGCGAAACGCCTGCGGAAGCACTATCAGCCGCATCGACTTACTGCTAGACATGCCGAGAGACCGTGCGGCCTCCGTCTGTCCCCGGTCCACGTTCTGGATCGCGCCGCGCAACAACTCCGCGACGTAGCCGCCTGCGTGGAGCGCCAGGGCGAGCGAGCCCGCCCAAAACGCGCTGAGCGCGACGATGGAGCTGATGCCGAAGTACAGGAACATCAGCTGTACGATCAGCGGCATGCCGCGAGTGATTCCGATGTAAGCGTCGGCGATGATGTTCGCGACACGGTATCTCGATATCTTCAGGAACGCGAATAGTAGGCCGATCACGACAGCGAGCACGAGCGACACGGCGGTCAGTCGCAAAGTCATGCCGGTTGCTACCAGGAAGCCCCAGAAGTATTCCTGTACGACGTTTATGAGCGTCACATTGGTCTCCTTGCGTTAAGCGGGGGCCGGCCCTGTTAGCCGACCCCCGTATATCACTTCTTGCTCATGGGCGTTCTGTCACGCCGATGGCTTGGCTGCGGCTTATTCGCCGAGAATGTTCTCACCGAACCAGCGCATGCTGATCTCTTCGTATGTGCCGTCGGCGATCATGTCGTTGAGCGCCTTGTCGATCTCGGCCAACAGCTCGGTGTCGCCCTTCTGCACGACGATCCCCATCTCGTCTTGCTGCAGGGGGTCACTGATAGCGTTGATCTTGAGTCCCGCTTCGTTGCGAGCCATGAGACCGACAAGCTTGTCGGTGATGACCGCGTCGAGGCGGCCTGTAGTGAGGTCCTGCAGTGCGATTACATCGCTGTCGTACGTGGTGACCTTGTCCGGGTCAGTGAGCGACTCCGCGAGGTCCAGGTAGGTGGAGGCCTTTACAACGCCGATCTTCTTGCCCGCGAGATCGGCCGGACCGCTGATGTCCGTTGTGCCCTCACCAACGAAAATCTGTGCACCCGAGCGATAGTAAGGGCGGCTGAAGTCGACGACCAGGGCGCGTTCCTCTGTGATTCCGTGCGACGCCACGAGCGCGTTGTACTTCCCAGCTTTCAGACCCTGGATGAGTGCATCAAATGGGACGGGCGAATTCATGACGGGCTCGCGGTCGAGGCGCTTTGCGATCTCATTCGCGATGTCCACATCGAAGCCAACGATCTGGCCACTCTCATCGAAGCTGAAGGGCTTGTACGCCCCGGAGTTAGCGAACACGAACGTTTCCTGGGATTCTGCGGCCGTGTCTGTGCTGCAGCCTGTTGCCGTGGCGACAGATCCGAGCATTGCCACTGCGAGCAGAATCATCCAAATCTTCTTCATATAGTTAGCCTCCATAGTTCGGCGTTCGGTCGCTCGGAACCGTTCCGACGGCGGCGCAAAAAGGCAGCCTGGGCATGACGAAAAGACCGTCGCCCTGCGGCGGAAACAGTACCAAGATGCCTATGAGTATACCGTATTCAAGGAGAAGTCACAAATGATGCGTCAGATTCTATGCAAATCGATGAGTATAGTATGCATGCTGTGACTGGCGGGAGCGCACCGGCGCCTGCCGCGCTGGCTCCGTATATCGATGAGATCGTGGCGGGCTCTCAGGGCGATCTCCCACCTATCGCCTTCATTGATCTCGACCCTTTCATCGCACCCCGTACCCGCCGATGAAGGTCGGCCGTTTATACAGAAGAGGGGGGTGTGTGCGGACTGGAGTTCCGGCTGGATCATCGAAGGAGCGTGAGTCTATGAGTCGTCTACAGAAGTTAACCGCGTGTTGCATGACAGTTCTGCTGCTGCTTGCACTGACTGTTCCAGGCACGCTTGCAGCTCAGGTGGTGCTGCCGACCGATATGGGAGCCCCCGCGTACTCCTACACTGCGGAGCTCGCCGTCGAGCCTCGAGTGGCGGGTACGGGCGCGGAGCTGAACGCAGCGCACAAAGTCGCGGACTGGTTCACGGCAGCGGGGTACGAGCCTGAGTTCCAGAAGTTCGTGTTCGGTCAGCGTGGCCAGTACCATTCTCAGAACGTCATCGTGCGCAAGCCGGCCGTCAACACCGTAGCCGGGACGCCCCTCGTTGTCGTGGGAGCACACTACGACTCGGTGGCGGTAGGAAAGGGAGCCGACGATAATGCGTCAGGTGTGGCGGCGATGCTGGAGGTCGCAGCGCGCCTGAAATCCCAGGAGCTGCCCTATGACATCGTGTTCATAGCATTCGGTGCCGAGGAAGCAGGGCTCAAGGGCTCCAAATACTACGTAGGCAAGATGAGCGATGAGGACAAGGCGCGGACGATAGCGATGATCAACTTCGACTCGCTCATCGTCGGCGATTTCTGCTACATCCACGCCGGACTGAACGAGAAGACGTGGGCGCGAGACGAGATGCTGGGGATCGCTGAGGAGTATGGTCTGCCCATCATCACGCATGGTAGCCCCAAGTACCCTGCCGGGCTGACTCCCAACGAGTTCAGCGACTACACCGCGTTCAACAAGGCCGGAATCCCTATTGTGGCGTTTGAGGCCACCAACTGGGAGATCGGCAATCTGGACGGATACGAGCAGACCGAGGAGTACGGTTCGTTCTGGCACACCGCCAACGATGACCTCGCCATCATCGAATCAAAGCTGCCCGGTCGTCCCATGGAACATCTCTCGGCCTACACCACGCTTGTCTGGGTGTTCTTGCGGGACCTGACTCCCTAGGCGAATGCCTTGCCGGTCGTTTGCGTCATCCGTCTCGTATCTGCGCAGCCAACTTCGCTGTTCATGCCGCTTGCGAGAGTGTCTCGGCGCGTTCCACCCTCGCAAGCGGCCGTCGCGTTTGATATCCGAATTCGCGGTATATAGCACTCTAAGCGCTCCGTCAGACGTTTGGGCGGCGCGCGCCGCGTTACGGGGCCCCTCGCACGAAACGCCAGCACGCATCACCCTGCTCGCCACGCACGCCGCTTAGCGTACCTACCGTCGAGGCAGGGGCGGTTTGGGGCGTGCCTGGTTCGTGCCAACCAATTGGGGTGATGCGTAATGTTACCGACCGTTTCACGTGCGCTGCGCTGCTGGCTGTGTCTGCTCCTCGCGGGAACGCTCGTGCCACTCGCACCAGCTGTCGCTTTCGCCTACGGCGGCGAATCGCACAAACACGCTGCATGGGAGGGTACGGCGCTGTTCACGCCGTTCATGCGCGATGAGGTCTCTCCGGGTGAGCCGCTTATCACTCGAGCGCCGGCGTACCCGCTATTCCCCGCCCTTGAGAGCGAGTCGACGTTCTGGGAATACGGCTGGGAGAGCGGTGAGGACGACGAGGGCAACGATGTTGCGGTCGTTTCCTCATCCAATCGCTACTGGATCTACTGGGGTTCCAAGCGCGAGGATGACTACGACAGTGAGTACAGCTACGCGGAGGTCTTTCAGAGGACCGTCTCCCACTTCTGGGATCTCGACCACGGCGTCCTGCATCAGCCTGGATCTGCCTACTACAACGCCTGGATGAAGGCGGAAGAGATGTGGGCTCACTCCATCGATGAGTGGAGAGCGGGCAATGACGGCAAGGCCTATTTCTACTTGGGCAAAGTGATCCACCTGCTCGTTGACCAAGGCCAACCTGCGCACCCGCACGGAGACCTGCACTGGCCCGACGACGACTCTCTCGAAGAGTGGTCGGGCAAGTCCGACGCCGAGAAATTCAGCTGGTATCGGCCGGATACGATCAACCCCGGCCCCGTCATCTGGGATCCACCTGCGAGCGATGTCCTTGCGGACATCAATGCGTGTCCCGACATCTGGCAGGATGATGCGACCTCGTTCTCGCATGACGACTGCCCCAACGGCGCGTTCTATGATGAGCTCACGAACTTCTACGGGGGCCATCGAGTCCAGCCACTCTTCTACCTGATGTCGTACGTCAATCAGACAGCCGATTTCTGTGCGTCGGATGGCTTCCCCGGGGACGATCTCGACTATCTGGGCTGGGTGGACTTCACGCAGCTTGACCCTGCGCTCAAGGATTACGACCTCTCCGACAACGATGCCGGATGCGACTTGGACGACGGGCGCGACCATTCGACCTGCAAGGGCGACCAGTGCAACGCCGACGACCAGCTCTGGAGCATCTACCAGACTGCGTATGGGACTGCGTTTCGCGCCGTCCCGGGCGCCATCAACGCGTGGCGTCGCACCCTCGACAGCCGACCCCCATCTTCGACCGTCGAGTTGACGCGGACTGACGGCAAGCCGATAGCCGAGTGGAACAACTCGCCTGTGACCGCGCACATAACCGGTGCCGAGGACGACGAAACGTTCGGAAGGGCCTCCGGGGTGTGGAAGGCGTGGGGCGAGCTTGACGGTCAGACTCCGACAAACGAAAGCGATCCGTCCTGGGGCATCTCGACCGAGGGCATTCATACACTCGCTTGCTTGTCGACCGACATGTTCGGCAATGTGGAACGAAACGACATCGAGATCGCCCTTGATCTAACGCCGCCCGAGGTCAGTTTCCCGGATATGCGGCCGAACTACCTCACCAGCCAGGATCTGCTCGCGAGCTGGGAGGCGACCGACGCGCTCTCCGGCGTCGATAGTACCGTGGCCTACCTCGACGGCGTGCTCGTTGGGAACGGCGAACTCGTCGACCTCGCGCTTGAGGCCGGGAGGCATACCCTTGAGGTCTATGCCTACGATGTGGCTGGCAACATGGCCTACGCTACGTACGAGTTCGAGGTGTGGATCGATGCGACTGCGTCATCGAAGCCTATCAAGCTCAACGACAAGACCAGCGGTGGCGGAATGTACGTCGACGTCCAGTTCCCCGCCCCGTACGACGTTGGCGCTCTTGATCCGGCCACTCAGCGCCTCAGTGTGCTTGGCCATGTCGACCTTCTTCTGACGCCGCCGGTGGGCGGCGCTACCGCTGTGCTTCCAGGAACGAACCTGAGCGGTGTCGGCGATCACAATGGTGACGATATCGCAGACCGCGGTATCCGCTTCGATAAGGCCGCGTTCGCGACGGCCTTGGGGGGCCAGACCGGGGACATCGGATCGGTCGTGTGGGGCAGTCTCAATACTGAAGGATCGCCCAGATACATAGCGACTGTCATGACGACCGTCTTCAAAGCACCCAAATAAGGTGAAGGCTCCTCGAGCCCTGTGCGTGGCCTAACTGTCACAAACGGGCCCCGGTCACTGCCGACCGGGGCCCGTTTTGCGTGGTGATGCACATCGAGTCCGGCACGTTCGGGTCGCCGGGTACCAGGTCCGACCGCGCCGCTGATATGTCGAGCGACCACATACTGATACACTGACTCCCACGTGAAGCAAACGGTTTCCGCGGCGGCGTTCTCAGGACTATCGTCATCGCTGTTTCGCGTACCACTCAGCGCACATCAAGGCTGCTGCGGCAGAGGAGCAATGTTGATCAAGCTTGTCGACGTCAGCAAACACTTTGGATTGCACTACGCCCTGAAGGACATCAACCTTGAGGTCCCGACCGGGCAGAAGCTTGTCATCATAGGCCCGTCGGGCTCGGGCAAATCGACGCTCATCCGATGCATCAACATGCTCGAGAAGCCGAGTTCCGGTCAGGTGATCATCGACGATGTCGATCTGACGGCGCACCGGGCACCTATCGCCAAGGTCAGGCAAGAAGTGGCGATGGTCTTCCAGCAGTTCAACCTGTATCCCCACAAGACCGTGCTTGAGAACGTCTCTTTGGCCCCTATCGTCGTGAGTGGCGTGTCGAAGGAGCAAGCGACTGAGTCGGCGCTCAAGTACCTCGAGCGAGTGGGTCTGAGCGCGAAAGCAGATCAGTACCCGGCGCAACTCTCCGGTGGCCAGCAGCAGAGAGTCGCAATCGCCCGCGCCCTCAACATGCACCCGAAGATCATGCTGTTCGACGAACCGACCTCGGCACTCGATCCCGAGATGATCCAAGAGGTGCTCGAAGTCATTATCGGCCTGGCAGACAGCGGTATCACCATGTTGGTCGTCACACATGAGATGGGCTTTGCCAAGGAGGCGGCCGATCGCGTGATCTTCGTCGATGAAGGTCACATCATCGAGGACGGCACGCCCGAGCACTTCTTCGAAAATCCGCAGCACGATCGGACCAAGCTGTTCCTCAGCAAGATACTGCGCTAGCGCGCGAATCACCGGGTTGGTCGAGGCCGTGGAGGCCTCTAGTACTCCGCACTGTCTGCGTTATCAGATATCCCGGACGAGGTCCGGGAGAAGGAGGAAGCATGAAGAGGTCAGTATTGCTGGTGCTGCTCGCACTTACCTTGGTCTTCGGGGCATTCGCTCTGTCGGGATGCGGTTCCGATACGCCCGCTGAGAACGACGGCGAGTCGACTGGATCGCTGCCCGCCGGTGTTCAGGCCGTCAAGGACGCAGGAACGCTTCGCGTGGGCGTCAAGGCTGACGTTCCGAACTTCGGCCTGTTGGATGCCGCCACTGGCGAGTTCCAGGGCATGGAGATCGACCTCGCGAAGGCGATTGCGAAGCGTATCGGCATTGCCGAGGACAAGATCAAGTTCGAGGCCGTCACCGCGAAGACGCGTGGTCCGCTCCTGGACAACGGTCAGCTCGACCTCGTCATTGCAACGTTCACGATCAAGCCCGAGCGTCTTGAGCAGTGGAACTTCACCGCCCCGTACTACCAGGACGAAGTCGGTCTGCTCGTGAAGAACTCCTCCGGGATCACCGGTCTCGCCGGTCTCGACGGCAAGACCATCGGTGTCGCGCAGGGCGCAACTACCCGCGATGCGGTGCAGGCGGAGGCCGACAAGGCCGGTATCAAGGTCACCTTCCTTGAGTTCGCCTCATATCCTGAAATCAACGCCGCCCTTGAGTCCGGCCGCGTCGACGCCTTCTCGGTCGACAAGTCGATTCTCTCGGGATATCTGACCTCCGATTCGGTCATCCTTCCTGACGGCTTCTCGCCCCAGGATTACGGCATCGCTAGCAAGAAGGGCACCGACGATCTCACGACTTTCATCAACGAGATGCTTGTTGAGATGGAGTCGAACGGCGAGATGCAGGCTCTGCTCGAGAAGTGGTCGCTGAACTGATCCCGAGGGATCAGTTCATAACCAGACATGTCTGAGCTCATCCAGAACATACGATTCCTGCAGGAGGGGCCGTTCGCGATCCCCCGGTGGGAAGCGCTGTTCTCGAACATCGACGTGATCTGGCAAGGCTTGCTGGTTACGCTGTTGGTGGCGTCCCTGGGGCTGGTGCTCGCGCTAGCCCTGGGGACCGTCATCGGCGTTATGTCCACGTCGCATTGGCGGATTGCGCGCGCCGTCGCGCGCGTGTACGTCGAGTTCTTCCAGAACACACCGCTGCTCATTCAGGTCTTCATGCTCTACAACGCGATTCCACTCATGTATCCCGGACTCTTTATTCCTGTCGTCGTGATCGGCATATTCGGCGTGGGCATGTATCACGGTGCTTATATCGGCGAAGTGGTCCGCGCGGGCATCCAGTCCATCGGCAGGGGTCAGCTCGAGGCCGCGCTGTCGCAGGGATTCAGCTACGTAGGCACGATGCGGTACATCATCATCCCGCAGGCGATGCGGATCGTCTTGCCGCCGCTCACCAACCAGGCGGTCAACCTGATCAAGAACACTTCGGTCATCGCCATCATCGCCGGCGGAGACCTGATGTACGCCGGTGACTCGTTCGCTGGCAGGTACGGTCACTACGGCCCGACGTACGTTGTCGTCGGACTCCTGTACTTCCTGCTGTGCTTCCCGCTCGCCCGGCTCACGCGGCGTCTTGAAGACCAAACGAGGGCAGCATAATGGAAGCCTTCATGAACACCCCCGTCATGCAGATGCTCAGCGATCCGGTGCTCTATCTGGGTCTCGGCTACGGCTTGATACTGACGCTTGAGATATCCGCGCTTTCTATCGTGCTGAGCTTCGTTTTCGGCACGGTTCTGGGCTCGATGCGGTACTCGGGGTTGCCGGTGATCAGCCAGGTCGCAACCACGTACATCGAGTTCATCCGCAACCTGCCTGCGCTTCTGTTGATTCTTGTGAGCTACTTTGTGCTCGGGTTGCCCGCTATGTGGGCTGCAACGATCGGTCTTACCATCTACACGTCGGCGATCATTGCCGAGATCATCCGGGGTGGTCTCAACTCGGTGCCTCAGGGGCAATGGGAGGCGGCGCGGTCGCAGGGATTCTCGTTCCTACAGTCGATGCGCCACATCATATTGCCGCCCGCAGTGGTCAAGATGATTCCGGCGATCGTCTCTCAGTTCGTCACGGTCATCAAGGACTCATCGTTCGCGATGGCGATCGGCGCCTATGAACTGATGTTCAAAGGCACGATCCTCGCGGCGAAGTACTGGAAGCCGGCACAGATCATCACTATCTACGTGATAATCTCGCTCGTCTACTTCACTATCAACTTCATCATCTCTACCATCGCCCGGCGACTACAGACCAAGCTGTCTGCAGGCCGCGGTACGATCGGTTCCTAGCGCCAGACCCATGCGGAGGCGGAGCCAACATGAGTGACAGCGTGCTTGTTCTCCACACCGGCGGCACGATCGGGATGGTGGACACTCCTGACGGGAGCGCGCCGGCACCGGCCGCATTGGCTCCGTATCTTGAAGACATCGTCGCCAACTCTCAGGGCGAGCTCCCACCGATTTCCTTCATGGAGCTGGACCCTCTGATCGACTCGTCGAACGCGACGCCGGATACCTGGTGTACGATCGCCCGAATCCTGTACGACCGCCGAGAGGATCATGCCGGATTCGTGGTACTGCACGGGACCGACACGATGGTGTACACCTCCTCGGCACTCTCATTCTTGCTGCCCGACTTCGGCAAGCCCGTGGTGGTCACCGGCTCACAGATTCCAATCGCCAGGGCGCGAAGCGACGGTCGGCAGAACCTGATCGGTGCACTCCAGGTGGCAGCGCGCCCCGATGTTCCGGAAGTGAGTCTGCTCTTTGGGGAGTTTCTGCTGAGGGGCAACCGTGCGATGAAGGTGGACGCTTTCGGGCTGGACGCGTTCGAATCGCCGAGATGCGCCCCGCTCGCCAAGCTTGGTGCCGACATCGTGGTCAACCGCTCGCTGGTGAGGGCATCCGCAGGGGAACCCGGGCTGATGGCTGCTCGTCTCGGGAATGTTGCGGCGGTGCGTCTGTTCCCCGGGTTCTCGGCATCGATTCTAGCGAACATCTGCAGGCCGCCGCTGCGTGGGCTCGTAGTCGAGGCGTACGGTGCTGGCAATGGTCCGTCAGATGACCGCGAGTTCCTGGCAGCCATCGAGAGAGCAGTGGCCGATGGCATCGCGGTCGTTGTCGTGACGCAGTGCGTCCGAGGCTCGGTGAAGCCCGGTGCGTATGCGACTGGTTCGGCGCTGATGCGCGCCGGTGCGGTTCCGGGCTTCGACATGACCTCCGAAGCGGCGCTCACGAAGCTTGCCGTCTTGCTCGGGCAGGGCCTTGATGCCTTGACCGTCCGCCGGATGATGCAGCAGGATCTCGCTGGCGAGCTCACGCTTTAGCGGCTTGAGGTTGCTGTTATGCAGCGCACTGTTGCGTGTGACAGCTTACCGCCGCCACTCGTTCGTCACCCGGCTGTCTAAACCTGTTTGACTGAACTGTTTGTTAAGCGTAATGTAAACTTCACCCCCTTGTAGCCGTGGGCTCTGCCCATGAGACAAACGCTCGACCTTGAGCGCTACTTTGACATGTCATTCATATGAATCTCCGAGTTCTTCGAGCCTGTCGCGCCGGCACGCGCTATGGACGTTGAACCGATAGGGTGTCACGGGAAACAGTGGCGCCTCCCACCGGAAAGGAGGTCGCGATCATGTAGCCCGGCAGACGCCGGAGCTGCCTACTTCGCGATGTTCCCGGCAGGGGATTCGTACATGGTTCTTCTGGCCGAAGCAGGGCAGCCCACCGCGGGCTTGCGATGTAACGGCCATTTTTATGCCCGGATGCAGGAGTCGCTGCTAGTCAGAGAGTGGGTGGGATTCAGGGAGAGGGCTAAGGGTTTCGTGGTGCACGACCGGCGTAACACAGATTCGAACTGTACGCACGAAGGGAGCACGGATGAGTATCACACGGCGTGGCTTCTTCCAGCTGACGGGTGCTGCACTCTTCTCGAGTGTCATGTACGAGTTCGCTGGACAGTCAACCGCACTGGCACTAGGACCTGTTCAGGGGTGGAAGCTCGTTGACGTCAAAGAGACGTCGACCATTTGCTGCTACTGCTCTGGCGGGTGTGGCACGATCGTCTCGGTACGCGACGGGAAGCTCGTCAATATCGAGGGCGACCCGGATCACCCCATCAACCGGGGTGGCCTCTGTTCGAAGGGTTCGTCGCAGTTTGGCGTGAACTCCGTTTACGACGACAAGAACGGCGAGCGCATCATCAACCCGAACCGACTCACCATGCCTAAGGTTCGCCGGGCAGGCCAGTCGGAGTGGGAAGAGCTCTCTTGGGAGCAAGCGATCGGAGAGATCTCGGCGCGCATCAAGAAGACCCGCGACGAGAACTACGAGACCGAGGCCGACGGAGTCACTGTCAACCGCTGTGAGGCAATCGCACACTTTGGTGCGGCAGCTCTCGACAACGAAGAGGGCTACATCGCCCAGAAGTTGGCTCGCGGGCTGGGTCTGACGTACATCGAGCATCAGGCTCGTATTTGACACAGCTCCACGGTGTCCGGACTGGGCGCCTCATTTGGTCGCGGAGCGATGACGAACCACTTCTGCGACTTCAAGAACTCTGATGTCATCATGGCCATCGGCTCCAACAATGCCGAGAATCACCCTGTCACCATGGCTTGGGTACAGGAAGCGCGTGCCAAGGGCGGCAAGTACATCGTCGTCGACCCTCGGTTCACTCGCTCCGCTGCTTTGGCGGACATCTACGCTCCTTTGCGATCAGGTTCAGACATGGCCTTCTATGGCGGTCTGATGAAGTACATCATCGATAACGACCTGTGGCAGAAGGAGTACGTCACCAACTACACGAACGCTACGTTCCTGGTGAATCCCGACTTCGCCTTCACAGAGGCCGATGGTCTGTTCTCTGGTTGGGACGAGGCGACCAATTCCTATGGTGCCGGCGATACCTGGAAGTACCAGGTCGAAGCTGAAGAGCCTTGGGATACCTCCGCTGCCGGACCCTACGCATGGGCAAAGGCGCCTGGAGTGCCTGGGTTCACGCCGCTCGTGAACAAGGTCGCAAAGAAAGATATGACAATGCAGGATCCCAACTGCGTATGGCAGTTGATGAAGAAGCACTACGCGCGCTACACACCTGAACTGGTGACCAGCGTTACCGGCTGTCCTCAGGACAAGCTCCTCGAGGTGTACGAAGCCTTCGCCGCAACGGGCGCTGCCGCTAAGTCGGGCACCATCTTGTACGCGATGGGCCAGACGCAGCACACCTACGGCTCGCAGAACGTGCGCGCCATGGCTGTTGTGCAGCTTCTTCTCGGCAACATCGGCATTGCCGGTGGTGGCATCAACGCACTGCGTGGAGAGGCGAACGTCCAGGGTTCTACCGATATGGGCGTTCTGTTCCACATCATGCCCGGGTACATGGCCGTCCCTGTCGCGTCGAAGCATCCGAGTCTTAAGGCGTGGATCGAGACGGAGACTGTGGCTGCCGGCTACTGGGCGAACAAGCCGAAGTTCTTCGTGAGCCAGCTCAAGGAGATTTACGGACCGTACGCCACTGCCGAAAACGACTACGCGTACGACATGCTTCCGAAGCTGAACGCCATCAACCACTCGCACATCGGCATTTTCGAGTCGATCAATGACGGCATCGTCAAGGGCATGATGTGCTGGGGTCAGAACCCGGCCGTCGGTGGACCGAACGCATCGTTTGAGCGTTCAATGCTTGGCAAGCTCGACTGGCTCGTTGCGGTCGACCTGTGGGAGACCGAGACTGCGGGCTTCTGGAAGGCACCAGGAATCAACTCTGGAGACATCCAGACGGAGGTCTTCTTGCTCCCTGCTGCGGCTCACTTTGAGAAGCAGGGCACGGTTGCGAACTCGGGTCGCTGGATCCAGTGGCGCTACAAGGCCATCGATCCTCCCGGAGAAGCCAGAGACGACTTCGAGATCCTTGATGAGCTCTTCCATAAGCTGAAAGAGCTCTATGAGGCCGAAGGTGGCGCTAACCCGGAGCAGCTCACGAAGCTGCACTGGCCCTATGAGACCGACGGCAAGCCAGACATCACAAAGGTCGCTCAGGGCATGAACGGCTACACCGTCGCAGACGGTGTCCTGGTCAAGAACTTCACGAAGCTGGCCGCCGACGGTTCGACGGCATGCGGCGTGTGGATCTACTCCGGCTACTACAACAACAACGATGCTCCTTCGGACCCGACCAAGCAGCCGACCGGCTCGCGTGGCAAGGACGATCCGAGCGGACTTGGGCTCTTCCCGGAGTGGGCGTTCTCCTGGCCTGTGAACCGCCGTGTCGTGTACAACCGCGCATCGGCCGACGTCGCTGGCAAGCCGTGGAACGCAGACCGGATGCTCGTCGAGTGGGACGGCACCAAGTGGAATCACAGCGACGTGCCGGACTTCGGCTTCCAGGTGGTCGCTGCGGATGGAACCATCACGCCGACCCCGCCGAACAACAAGGCATTCATCATGAACGCCGAGGGCGGCGCACGGCTCTTCGCGGCTGGCATGAAGGACGGTCCCTTCCCGGAGCACTACGAGCCCTTTGAGAGCCCGGCGATCAACCGTATCAACGGTGGACAGTCGACTCCGAACCTCACCTTTGGCAAGGCCGAGTCAGTGAAGCCCGGTGACCCGAAGGACTTCCCGATCGTCTGCACCACCTATCGCATGACCGAGCACTGGCAGACCGGTGGCATGACTCGGAACATCCCGTGGCTTGCCGAGGCAATGCCGAAGATGTTCGTCGAGATGTCGGTGGAGCTTGCCGAGGAGAAGGGCGTAGCGAACGGCGATATGGTCAAGGTGTACAACAACCGCGCCTCAGTCGAGATGCTTGCCATGGTCACGCCGCGCTTCAAGCCTTTCACGATCGACGGCAAGACCGTTCATCAGGTGGGCATGCCCTGGCACTGGGGCTACGCCTCCGGCCAGGCAACCGGTGCTATCGCCAACGACCTCACGCCTAACGTCGGGGATGCAAACACATCGATCCCTGAGTTCAAGGCGTACCTCGTCAACATCGAGAAGGCTTAAGGAGGGAATGACTGATGACTGAATCAGCGATTCTGTACGACTCGTCGAAATGCAGCGCCTGCAAGGGCTGCCAGGTCCAGTGCAAGCAGTGGAACATGCTCCCTTCGAGCCTGACCAAGGATGACTACGAGTTCACGGGTTCTTACCAGAGCATGTCCGATCTGAACGGCGACACACGCCTTCTCATGGAGTTTCGCGAGGAGGACGCGCCTGAAGGCATCGAGTGGGCATTCTCTCGGCGAGCCTGCTACCACTGTGCGGAGCCTGCCTGCCTCGAGGTCTGCCCCGTTGGCGCCATCAGCAAGCTTGAGAATGGCACCGTCAAGCTTGACAGCTCCAAGTGTGTCGGCTGCAAGTACTGCACCGTTGCGTGCCCGTTTGATGTTCCGAAGTACCGTGAGAACTTCAGCGTCACCAACAAGTGCACCATGTGCGACGACCGCGTCGAGCAGGGCCGCGAACCCGCCTGCGTGCAGACGTGTCCCGCCGGTGCGATGACGTTCGGCTCACGTGACGAGATGGTTTCCGAGGGCGAGGCGCGCGTTGCCGAGCTCAAGGCGGCCGGTTTCGACAAGGCTGAGCTTTACGGAGTGACCGAGATGGGCGGCATGCACTCGCTGTTCGTCGCCAAGTACGGCTACGAGGCGCACGGTCTCATTCGTGACCCGAAGGCGTCGGATGTCAGTGGCCTGATGTCGCTGCTCAAGCCGCTTACGGGCCTGGGCGTCGCAGCCATGATCGGTGGTCTCGGCGTTTCCTTCCTGGCGAGCATGGGCTACGAGCGTGAAGGCATGAACGTCAAGAGCAAGCCGAAGGACGATGCCGCGAAGGAGGCGAAGTAACCGTGACTGTCTACATTCAGCGCCATAGTCTGTTCAAGCGAGTGATTCACGGCGTTCACATGGTCGCGACTCTCATTCTCCTCGTGAGCGGAGCGGTAGTGTTCATTCCTGCGCTTGGCCGCGCCGTCGGACCCGAGGTTGTACAGATGTTCAGGATCTCTCACAGGGTGTTCGCCGTGGTGTTCATCGTCGCTCCCCTGTACGGCCTGATTGCGGCCCCCAAGGGATTCGTGCACATCGTGAAGAACCTGTTCGCCCCCTGGGACGCGGACGACAAGCGGTTCATGGTGCTGTTTGCGAAGTACCTGTTCACGCCAAAGACCACACACATGCCCAAACAGCATGAGGTCAAGTCAGGACAGCGTCTTGCGGACGCTCTGCTGATCTTCGCGGCGGTTCTCATTGCCGTTACGGGTGTTGTCTTGTGGGCCGGCGCGTTTGTGTCGGCGGATGTCTTCCGCATTGCGCTCTTCTTGCATGATGTCGCCTTCTTCCTGATTGCGTGCATCATGGTTGTGCACGTCTACCTCGGTGCGGGTGTTTGGCAGCCGTATCGCGGGTTGGCTCGGCTCATGCTCGGCAACGGTCGCGTGACCGTAGAGGAGGCCCGCTATCACTGGGGTCACTGGGCCGAGGTAGAGCTGGCGAGTGGCAAGAACGTAATCGAGGAGTAATTGCTCGACCGTTTCACTACGCTAGATACGCATTCCGCGTGCGGGGGGTCGGACCATCGGGTCCGACCCCGTCGCCGCGAGAAGGAGTGAGTCATTTTGAACATGGATCTCGTCAACAAAGTAACCAGCGCGTATCTCGAGACTGCTGGAGGCAGCGACGCGGCCAGGTTGCAGTTCCTCAAAGGGCTGTGGGAGATCCAGGCAGGCGCTGCGGCAGTTATTCGCCCGTACCATGCGCCCGCCGCTGATGCCGCGCGTGAGGCGCTCGTCGCCGGTCGGCCGATTTTCAGCGTAAGCGCGCCTGAGATGTCGGTGGCTGAGTACGTGGATGTGGCCGTGCAAATCGCCCACTACGTGAGCGATGCAGCGGGCTTGTCTGCCGAGCAGAGCTCCGCGCTGCTGGATGCCGATCTTGCGGGTGTAATCAACGCGGATCTGCTGGCGCGTGCAGTGCTTTCGCCCGAGGCGTTTGTCGCTGAAGTCGCGAATGGGATGAATCTGACGCCGGAGACCGCCCTGGCACCGGTGACGATCGCTTTCGTTCTCGTCTCTGCGCTCGTGCCGTTCCTTGTCGGCCCCTCCGGGGCTGCCCTGGAGGCGGCGGAGTTCGACTTCCGTGCCTGGGGCTCAGGTCGCTGCCCGGTGTGCGGTGCCGACGCTTCTATGGGGATGATGGGCGAGAGCTCACAGCTTCAGGGCGCGGAGCGCAGGCTGTGGTGCGGACACTGCCATGCCGAGTGGAGCTACGAGCGACTGCGGTGTGTTCGGTGCGGAACCCGGAACCCCGACGTGCTTCGCTACACGTACGTTGAGGGAGACTCGGCCCATCGACTTCACCTGTGCGAGGAGTGTCACGGCTACGCCAAGTTCACGTTCATCGACGATCTTGGGAAGCCAGTCTCGATGGTTGTCGAGGACGCGGTCACAGCCGTTCTTGAGGCAGTGGCAGCGGATCAGGGTTATACGGCGACCGGTGATGGCGGCAAGAGTAGCTGCTAGCCCCTCATAGCTAGTCTTTGCGTAACACCAAGCAGGCCCGTCTCGGAAGAGGCGGGCCTGCTTGGTGTTAGAACTCTCTGAGACACAGAACATCACTTGCTCTTATAGAATGTATCACATAGTATAACCACACGCTCGTGGACCCTCGATATGAGACGGTTCTTCAGGCGCCGAGGCCTACACACTCAGCACAAGGGGATCCCAGTGAACGAGTCATTCAGCGTTCAGAAGGTCAAGGAAGATGCCGAGGCGTACTTCCGGCAGGGCAACTACTACTGCTCTGAGTCGATCGTCGCGTCCGTCAGGGATAACGTCGCCCCTGAGATGCCCGAGGCGCTGATCGCCGCAGCCTCAGGCTTTCCCATCGGCGTCGGTCGTTCAAAGTGCATGTGCGGCGCGGTGTCCGGCGGCGTGATCAGCCTCGGCTACGTGTTCGGGCGAACGGGCCCAAGCACGCCGACCGATCCGAAGTCGGTGAAGGCCATGGCACTCGCGAACGAACTTCAGCAGGCGTTCCGCGATAGCCACCGCGTGTTGTGCTGCAGCGTCCAGACCAAAGGCATGGACATGGCGAGCGGCGAGCACAAGGCGCAGTGCATCGCGTTCACCGGCGAGATGGCCGAGAAGACCGCTGAGATCATTGCGCGCGAGCTAGGGCTTCGCGACGTCGAGCAGGAAGGCTAGCCGATGTCTTTCATCCGTAGAATCCCGATTCCGATGTCCGGCCTCGCCCTTGGCGCCGCCGCGCTCGGAAACCTTCTGCTCCCGTATTCGCCAATCGCCCGCGCAGTTTGCGGCGCGGTCTCGGCCGTGCTCGTGATCATGATCACCTTGCGCATTGCCTTCGACTTCCAGGCCGTGCGCGCCGAGCTGAAGAACCCCGCTATCCTTGCTGTGTTCCCAACATTCTTCATGGCGCTGATGCTGCTGGCCACGTATCTCAAGCCGTATGCCGCCGCGCCGGCCAAGGCACTCTGGGTCGCGGCGCTCGTGTTGCAGCTCCTCGTCTCCGCGGTGTTCCTGGTGAGGTTCGTTGGAGCGTTCAAGCTCGCGCAGGTGCTTCCCAGTTGGTTCTTGATCTTCGTCGGTTTCGTCGTCGCTAGCGTCACCAGCCCCGCATTCGAGGCCGTAGCCCTGGGCCGTATTCTCGCGTACGCCGGCATGGCCGGGTACGTCGCGATACTGCCTGTTGTCGTGTATCGCATGGTGAAGGCCGGCGATCTGCCGGAGCCTGTGCTGCCCACGGTGGTCATCTTCGCCGCGCCGCCCAGCCTCTGCCTCGTCGGCTACCTGGCAGTGGCTCCCGTCAAGCAGGTCGGGGTCGTGTATGCGCTTCTCGGCATGGCTGCGGTCAGTCTGCTCTACGTGTTTACGCGCCTCCCGAGAATCCTCACCAACCGCTTCTGCCCCAGCTGCTCGGCCCTCACGTTCCCCATCGTCATCTCGGCGATTGCGTTCAAGCAGTCGAGCCTGTTCTTCGCAACTGCTGGCGCTGGCCCGCTCGCGCCTCCGGGGGTCGTTGCGGCGATTGATGCCGCTGTGGTGCTCCTGGTCGCGTATGTCGCAGTCCGGTACGCGTTCTTGCTGCTCTCTCCCGGTGCAGAGCCGCAACTGGCAGCGGAGCCAGCGACTGCCTAGGCGCTTTGCCGACCCGTTCGTAGCCTCCTGATGTGTCGCGCTTCCAATGACCGCAATGGGGATATACTGGCATCGCCGCTACGCGGTTGCTGGTCGGTCGGAGGAGCACAGAGTGACACAAGAGAGCACAAATGCAAGGAACCCCAACACTCTGTTGACACCCCGCACCATGGCGATGGGTCTCTCGGTATTCGTCGTTCTGATCGCGGGCGCTTGGCTTGTCGCCGGGTGGAACTACCTGCTCTTCCACATGCTTGTTGAACTGACCGCAGTCCTTGCAGCCTCCGCGATCGCACTCGTCGCCTGGTCTACGCGAAAGACCGCCCCGAACGGATTCCTTGCGGTTCTTGGGGCGGGGATGGCGCCACTGGCGTTCGTGTTGCTTCTTCATGCGGTCGCGTACAAAGGCATGAACGTGTTGGTGCCGCCGCTTATGCCGGGTGATGCGAACCCCACGACTCAGCTCTGGGTCGTGGGCCGGTACATTCTTGCGGCGGTGCTCGTCACGGCGCCGTTCTTCACAGGCCGCCGCGCCAATGTCATGGTCGGATTCCTCATCACGTGCGTTCCGGTCGGCCTGTTGGTCATGTCGATCATCGTGTGGAGAATCTTCCCGACGTGCTACATCGACGGCAGCGGACTCACCGCGTTCAAGATCTGGAGCGAGTACGCGATTGTCGCGGTGCTTGCGTTCGCCGCAGTGATGCTCTGGCAACGCCGAGAACGAATCGGTCGCCGAATGGCTGACCTAACGCTGCTCGCCATCGGCTTCTTCATCGCAGCCAGTCTGTTGTTCACGCTCTACGTCGACACGACCGGACTCTTGAACGTACTCGGTCATCTGGCGCAGCTCTCCGGGTTCGTGCTCGTGATGGCAGGGATCTTCGTTTCGGCGGTTTCACGCCCGATTGAGACCGTTTACGCGGAATTGGTTGCCAATGACGCACGGTTGACGCGGGCAAACAGGGCACTTTCCATGTTGAATGAATGTCGCAGGGTCATCACCGACGTGGATACCACCGAGCATCTCTTCGAGGCGGTGTGTCGTGTGGCGGTGGAGAGGGGCGACTATGCGCTGGTACTCATCGGGAAGGCGTGTAGCGATGCTGCGCAGACCGTTACTGTCGTGGGTGCCTCCGGCAAAGCATTAGGTTACGCGGATAATCTTGACATCGTATGGTCTGATACGGAGCGTGGTCGCGGTCCGGCCGGCACGGCGATCCGCACCGGCAAGCCTGTTGTCTGCCGCGACACGATGAACGATCCGCGCTTCAGGCCGTGGGCGAGCTCTGCGACGGAGTTCGGTCTCATGTCCCTCGCCGCTCTGCCGGTCTTCGCAGGTGGACAGTGCTTTGGGATCATTCATCTGTACTCCGATGAGGTCAATCGCTTCGATGACGAAGAAGTGACGCTCGTTGCTCAGCTTGCCGTCAGTATCGGCAACGCCATCGACGCCATACGGCTCAGGTCTGATCGCGATGAGCTGCTCTCGGAGACCGAGCGGCAACGGGCCGACCTTGAGCACGAGGTCGCAGCCCGTACGGCCGAGCTGACTCAGGTCATCGCAGATCTTGAAGAGGCGAGTCAGGTGAAAGACCAGTTCATGCGGACGATGAGTCACGAGCTACGGACGCCGCTCAACTCGATCATCGGCTTCAGCGACCTCATGTTGAGCGGCCTGACCGGACCCCTTAATGATGAGCAAACGAAGCAGCTAAGTATGGTGCAGTCATCCGGTCGGCACCTGCTCTCCCTCGTCTCGCAGATCCTCGATCTGGCGCGCATCGAGGCGCAAGCCATTGAGGTGCAGTTGTCCGAATTCGATGTCCGCGACCTGGTCAATACCGTCGTCGGATCTTCACGCGTACTCGCCGAGGAGCGCGGTCTCACGCTGACGGCCGAGCTGCCGCATGACGCCGTGATTATCACGAGCGATGCGGCCAAACTGCACCAGATTCTCTTGAATCTCGTCGGAAATGCAGTGAAGTTCACCGACGAGGGCTCGGTGGAGATACGTGTTGGGGCGGACGATCTGTCAGTTGTCACGCTTGCGGTGACGGACACGGGTTCAGGTATCTCATCGGGAGAGATTTTGAGAATCATGGATCAGTTCTACCAGGCTCCGCGGCCGGACGGGGACAGACCGGATGGTGTCGGTCTTGGTCTTGCTATTGCGAGTCGCCTTGCAGAGCTTCTCGGGGGACGGATCGACGTGTCCAGCCAGCCGGGTGTGGGATCGACCTTCACGGTCGTGGTCATGCGCGGTCTCGCGTAGCGCCCGTCTGGTGCGGCGGGACGTTCTCGGCCGGTCGTGGTAAGTTCTGCTGGACACCTTGCGCGCACGTGTGCGCGAAGAACGGAGCAGAACATGGACAAGAACCTCATCACCAGCGAGATTACGAAAGCCATGCGCGAGCATGACAAGATCCGCCTCGGGATTCTGAGGCTCATCAAGAACGAGATCGAAACCCGCGAGAAGGATACCGGTAAGAGCCTCACGGACGAAGAGGTCGTCTCGGCATTCAAGAAGGTGCTGAAGCAGACGGGGGAGACGCTCGAGGGTTCCATCAAGGCAGACACCAACGCCGAGCGGACCGCGCTCCTGCAGCAGCAGATCGCGATTCTTGAGGGGTACCTGCCCAAGCAGGTGACCGGCGACGAGCTGGCCGCGGTCGTTGATCGCGTGTTGGCCGCTGGCGATTTCGCGGGCAAGCGCGACATGGGCAAGGTGATTGGCCTGGTTGGTGCCGAGACCGGCGGCAATTGCGACAAGGCCGAGGTGGCCAAAATCGTCGGCGCGAAGCTTGTCTAGAGGGGCGAGCCTGTGAGCCAATCGAGCGACATCGAGCGCCTCAGGGCGCTCTCGGGAATCAAGTGGCGCTACTTTGGCGATGACGTCATACCTGCATGGGTGGCGGACATGGATTTTCCGACCGCGCCCGCAATCACTGATGCGCTGCGCACGATGGTCGATGCGAGCGACTTCGGCTACAACGGCGTCTCGTTCGACGACAGCATCCCGAAGGCCTGGGCCGAGTGGTCCGAGCGCTGCTTCGGCTGGCGCCCTGACGTCGAGCGGACGAAGGTCTTCTCCACATCGCTTCAGGCCATCGCAACGGCGTTGATGGTCGGCACGTCGGCGGGGGACGGCGTGCTGCTCTTCACGCCGGTGTACCCGCCGTTCTTCGGGATGATTGAGAAGTCGGGGCGCACGCTTGTCGAGTATCGTCTTGATCAGGCCGAGTGGCGCATCGACGAAGACCTGCTCCGCTCGGCAATCGAGCCGGGAACCCGTGCGGTGATTCTCTGCAATCCGCATAACCCGACCGGCAGGGTCTTCGACCTCGACGAGCTGCGTGCTGTAGCGACTGTTGCCGAGGAGCGCGACCTGCTCGTCATCAGCGACGAGATCTGGCAGGACTTCGTGTATCCAGGCGCGCGCCACATCCCGTTCGCGTCGCTCGGCGCCGAAGCGATGTCGCGGTGCGTCACTGTGACTGCAGCCAGCAAGAGCTTCAGCCTCGGCGGGCTGAGTTGCGCGGTGGCTCACCTGGGTGATGCGCGGGTTGCCGAGGGCGTTGCGGCACTGCCGCCGCACCTACTCGGCGGCGTGAATGCGCTTGGCGCACGCGCGACGCTCGCCGCCTGGACGCATGGAGAGCCGTGGTTAACTGAGACGCTCGGCGTCCTGCGCACCAACCGCGATCATCTGATGGCGAGGCTCGCGTCTGAGCTCCCGGAGGTCGGAATCGCGATGCCGCAGGCGACCTACCTCGCGTGGCTCGATTTCAGGGAGACCGAAATCGCAGCGAATCCCGCAGCACGCCTGCTCAAGCACGGCCGCGTCGGGTTGTCGTCGGGTCCCGATTTTGGCGCGGCGGGTGAGGGCTTTGCGCGGCTGAACTTCGCGACGCATCCGGATGTGCTCGATCAGATAATCGATCGCATCGGCCTTGTCTGCCATCCGCCGGTCTAGGCAAGCGGGCGCTGACGGCTCGAGCTTAGTCCGCCTTTTTCATCGCAGCGCGGCAGATCTCCATGAGGCGCGTGGTCACGGGGCCGACCGTGCCGTCGCCAATCGTGCTGTCGTCAATGCGGGTAATCGGCACGACTCCGCGAACGCTTGAGGTGATGAAGGCTTCCTCGGCGCCGAACGCCTCTTCGAGCGTAACGGGGCCGAGCACGAGTTCGTATTCCGAGGCGGTCAGGCCCATCACGAGTTCGCCAATGGTTCCGCGCAAGACGCCTTCACCGGGCGCGCAGATCCGGCCATCCCGGACGACGTAGAAGCTTGCGGTCGCGGCTTCCGAGACGAGTCCGTCGGCGTGGTACAGAACGTCAATCGCACCGGCCGCGTCGAGCTTATGATGATTACGCAGCCACGTGAGGTAGTTCGTGGTCTTGGCCTCAGGAAGTTCTCGGCGATACTCGTGCGTGATGAGCTTCGCTCCCGTTACGTAGAACTGCTCAGGAACCTCGAACATGTTGTGCGTGATTATGAGGAATGTGGGCGTCGAGGGGTCGAAATGCATTCCGTCCGGCGACTCGCCACCGGTGAGAACGTAGCGCACGGTCGCCTCGGTACATTCGTTCAACCGCAGGAGCTCTACCGTGATCTCGGCAATCTCATCATCAGTCGCGGGGACCTCAAGTCCGAGCATCTTGGCCGAGGCCCGGAGGCGGGTGATGTGTTCGGTAAACTGGAACGGCACGCCGCCGATCGTCTGGAGCAAGTCGAAGACCGCGTAGCCCCTGAGGAGCCCGACATCGTACGGCGAAACAGCGGCCTGTTCGGCCGGCATGATTGCTCCATTGAAGTAGGCGAATCTGTGATTCTGCATGGTCGCAACAGTACCAGGAGTGTACTGTCGTGTCATCGAACCAGTTGCTCAACGTAGCTCGAAGGAGCTGAACCGTGTCCGAGACGCACCAGAAGGACCCGCTTCACGGCATGACGCTTGAGACTATCGTCGTCAAGCTGCAGGAGAAGTACGGGTGGGACGGGCTTGCAGGGATGATCGACATCAACTGCTTCAAGAACGACCCGAGCGTCAAGTCCGCGCTCAAGTTCCTGCGGCGCACGCCCTGGGCTCGCAAGCAAGTCGAGGACCTGTACGTGAAGTCCAAGCTGTCCTGAACTCTAACACTCGCCGAGAAAGGCGTGAGAGTGCCCAACCCGTTCGCGTTCCTGTCCTACGTGATGCTCACAACATTCACTCCCGGGCCAAACAACATCATGTCGATGTCTACAGCAAGCCAGCATGGCTTTCGCAAGAGCCTGCGGTTCACTTCAGGTGTGTTCGCCGGTTTCTTCGTCGTGATGGCGCTGTCTTGCGCATTCACCTTGTCGCTCTATAACGCGATGCCCAGCATCAAGCCCGTAATGACGGTCGTCGGAGCCTCGTACATCCTGTGGCTTGCGTACAAGACTCTCACCGCAGGCACCCATGCCGAGAAGGATGCGTCAGGTAGTGGGTTCCTCTCGGGAGTCGTACTGCAGTTCTTTAATCCCAAAGCCATTTTGTACGGCGTCACATCCGCGTCGACGTTCTTGGTGCCGTACTACAAGTCGCCGTGGGTCCTCGCGGGTTTCTGCTTCTTCATGGCGGCGGTTAGCTTCGTAGCGACAAGCAGCTGGGCGATGTTCGGCTCGATCTTCGAGCGCTTCTTGTCTCAGAATGGCAAAGTCGTAGCCTGGATCATGGCCGGGCTGCTGGTCTACTGCGCCGTGTCGCTGTTCTAGCTGACGGTCAGCTCGAGGGGCGAGCATGAGGCCCGCCCCTCACAGTGATTACTGCTTTGCGGAAATCAGTACGCCATGGTGTTGTCGAGAAGCTCCTCAACCAGGTATGGAACCGAGCTAGTGTCCCCGAAGATATCCATTCTGCCGATTTCATGTTTATGAGCGCCGACCCAGCTGATGAGCGGGTCGGGATTGCCCACCAGCAGAACCGGGCAGCCGTAGTACCCAAGTGCAGCGCCGCCCCCCAGCGCATCAGGGAAGTTCGTGCCGATTGCCACGCCCACCGTGTCAAGGTCTATCCAGCGGTTGGCCAGCCCGTTCTCCACGATGTCTACGGCCGTCGCGTAACGGTTTGCGCCAGACCAGCGCTCTATCGGGTGCGGGTCGGCTCCGTTGGCGGCCATCAGCGATTCCAGTTGGCTTTGGACACTGCTTGAAACCGCGTATGTGTCTCCTGCTATGACACCGCTCGTGATATTGAGCGTGTCGACAGCGCTTGCGACATCGCCGGGGAGTGAGGTGGAGCGCACCAGGATGATCGGCGAGAGTGCGCCGGCGGCGACCGGTCCGAGCGCCAGGGCGTCCGGGAAGTTATCGCCTTTGGCGAAGAAGGCCATATCGATCCCGTAGATGCCTTCGTAGACCTCTGTCATCGCCAGTGCGACTTTCACCGATGTCTCGTAGCGGTCGTCCCCTGCGATTCGGCGCACGGTGTACCCCGCGGTCACCAGCTGCTCTTCCGCCGAGGCGGAAATCGTCGCAGGTCCGCCGATGATGAACACCTTCTCAACATCAAGCCGCGCCATCTCCGTCATCGTCGCCGCCGGGACTGCCGTTCTCCGTGTGAGCAGCAGGGGACACTTCAGAGCTCTCGCGAGGGGGCCGGCGGCAAGCGCGTCAGGGAAGTTCTCTCCGGTGCACAGAATCACGTTCTTCGACCTGGTGAAGTACGACTCACTGGTGTTCACTGCGGTCATGTACCTGTCCGACCCGGCGGTTCGGGCGACCTCGGAAGGAGACTTCGCCACGTATATGTCGGTGTTCAGCATGGCCGTGTACTGCTCGTAGGCGATGCGCCGCCCGAAGATCGCAGCGTCACCCTCGTTGTAGGAGTCTGAGCCGATGAACGTCGTATCGCCATCCATCTGCGTCCACCGAATCTGGTCGTTGGTTACCACGTCGTCTTGGAACGCGAGCGTATCGTGGAATGCATCAGGGTTCATCGTGTCGGTGGGGAACGTCATGATTCCCGTGAAGTTCAACTTCAGGCGAATGACTCTTGGTCCGCTCGCACTGTTGGCTGTGCAGGTGATCGCCTCGCCGTGGAACCGGATGGACGAGATGTCGTCAGCAGCGCTGACGGCGTAGACCAGCCTGGGTGACGCGTCCTGACTCGGATCGAAGATGTAGATGTACTCGGCAACAAGCGCTTCGGCCCATACGATGCTGCCGTTGTCGACATCGAAGACCGTGACGTTTGATGCCACAGGCACCTTTGCCGTGTTGCCACGCGACAGATCGCGGTACCAGAGCTCTTTGGTACTGTCGTTGAGCCACACGACGAGGTTGCCGGAGATTCGAGGCAGGACCTCGTTCGCAGTTGTGGTAGCGATCGGGAAGTCCACCGCAAGTTCTCGATCATAGACCCGGACGTTCTTGTTCCCGGTTGCGTCGTCTTCGTAGACCACCCTGTTGCCCGAGACGTCCGGGTTCGTCTGATCAGCATCGTCACCACTGCCAATGGTGACGATGGAGCCGTTGGTCATGTCGCGCATCACCACGTTGCCATGAGAGCTGGGTATGATCGGGGTGCTTGTCTGATAGACCACCCACTTTCCAGCAGTCTCGGGGTTGGTCTCCATGGCGGCTCCGCCAGTGGCGATGCCGGTCGAGGTGAAGGCGGTTGTTCCCCACGCTGGAACAGTGAGCGACATCGCCACCAGGGTCGTCAGGAAGACCGTCAGTGTGCGTCTGCCTCTCATCGTGCTCCCCCTTCCATCTGCCGACACGAACCATGTCGGCTCCGAGTGCAGTGGAGGTTGAGTCGAGCACCCCGTAGGGCAGAGGCGAACGATGTCACACTTGTGCCATGCAGTCCGTGCGAGCTGCGCATCTTCCCCTGAGAGCGCCTACCCCGCCGTGGCGTGAAAGGCAGAAATCACAGCCCCGGCATTCCACATAGGAGGGCTATACCCGTTGTTAACGCTTGTACTCCACCGCTGATTTCTCGCGCTCATCGACGATGAGGCGGAAGACGTCCGGACGCGCATAGTGACCGACTGGATCGAAGTCGAGCTTGGCGCGGCTTACCTCGGCTAGATCGATCTCTGCGTAGAGGATGCCTTCGCGGTCCCACAGCGGGCCAGCGACGACCTGTCCGAGCGGGGAGATGATGACACTGCCGCCGCGCGACATGACCTCGGGCTGATTGGCGAGCAGCTCGACCTCTGGAAGGTCCGTTGGGTACATGTCCCTGGTGACGAACTGGTTGCAGCCGAGGAACCAGCAGCGACCCTCAAGTGCGATGTGGCGTGCCGTTGACTGCCATTCGTCGCGTGCGTCGGCTGTGGGCGCGAGCCACACCTGCACGCCCTTGCCGTACATGGCCATGCGTGCGAGCGGCATGTAGTGTTCCCAGCAGATCAGCCCGCCAAGCGTCCCCAGTTCCGTGCTAACGGCCGTAAGCGTGCTGCCGTCACCCTCGCCCCAGATGAGTCTCTCGGCGGCTGTGGGCTTCAGTTTGCGGTGCTTGCCGAGAAGCGTGCCGTCTGAGCCGAAGTAGAGCGTTGTGCAGTAAAGGGTGCCACCGTCGTCTCCGTAGCGGCCCTCGCGCTCGATCACACCGATTGCGACGTGCACTCCGTGCTCGCGGGCGGCTTCGCCGATGCGCGCGGTCGCCTCGCCCGGAACGTCCACCGATGCGCTCCAGTAGCGCTGCCACAAATCGCGGCCGATTGGAGCCCGGCTACCTACGACCGTGCCGAACGCGAGTCCGCGCGGGTACGCCGGCACGAACGCTTCAGGGAAGAGCACGAGTGCGGCGCCCTTCTCGGCGGCTTCAGCGATGAGAGCGATGGCCTTGTCGATCGTTGCGTCGCGGTCGAAGGGGATCGGCGCGGCCTGGACGACTGCTGCGGTGTAACGCTCCGGCATGAGGGCTCCTCGGACGTATGAACTTCTCGTGTGGTTCCATACTACCCCGCGCTCAGCACAGCCTGGAATGGCATACTCAGTGCTGCTATGCGCGCGTATGCACGTCATGCGGAACCCCGAACAGTGAGGTACACATGAAGCGGATCAAGCCACCACAGATCATCCTCGCGGCCGTCGTCGTCGTTCTGGCGCTGCTTGTAGTTCCTCAGTTCGTGATGGAGCGGGCCGGATCGCGGAGCGTCTCTGCCGACGCGATCTCTCTCGTGATCGGTATGGGCGATACCAACTCCTCGGCCGATTTCCAGGTGAAGCTGCTGGAGGGCTCAGACGCGGAGCATGAATCGACGCATATCTTCCAGCCGCTCGTTGGTGTTCAGGGCATCGGCAAGGCTGAACTCAATGCCGAGAGCCTGGTGTTGACGGTCACGTTCGACGATGCCGTCATCGATGAAGATACGATTAGAGGCAAGCTCGTGGAGGCTGGTTATCTCGTGGCAACAGCAGCCGACTACACCAAGACCATGTTGGACGAAGATGGCGCGACCCAGCGGATCGCTATCAACGATGATGGGGCGCACTTCGACCCCACGATGATTCTCGCTCAGGCCGGAATCCCGCTTACCATGGAGTTCGCGCCGGGTAAAGAGTGCCGGGTATCGGTCAAGCTGCCGGAACTTGGCGTGGAACAGGACATCTCAAGTGGCGGCACGGTCGAGCTGCCCGCTCTTGATGCGGGCGAGTACGAGATCGTGTGTAGCCAGGACGGCCATGAAGGCGTGCTCGTCGTCGAGTAGTATCCCGGGTCGGTCCGATTGCCGAGGTTCCGTATACTCAAGTCAACCGGACGATTGGATTCGCGATGAACTCTACGCTGGCACTGCTGGACGCGCGCTTCTCGACTCGCACCTACGCCGCGACTGAGATAACCGCTGCCGAGAAGGCAGCTATACTCCATAGCGCACTGCGCGCGCCTACTGCGGGCAACATGATGCTCTATTCGATCATCGACGTGACCGATCAGGCGCTGAAAGACCGCCTTGCGGACACCTGCGACGATCAGCCGTTCATTGCGAAAGCGCCGTTGGTGTTGGTGTTCGTTGCCGACATGCAGAAGTGGATCGATCTGTTCCGCTTCTCAGGTGCCGAGCAGGTCGAGGGCGTCGAGCACCGCGCGACCCCCGACGTCGGCGACCTCATGATGTCGTGCTCTGACGCGCTCATCGCTGCGCAGAACGCGGTGGTCGCCGCTGAATCGCTCGGCATTGGCTCGTGCTACATCGGGGACGTGTTGGAGCAGGGGGAGATCCATGCGAAGCTTCTCGGCCTGCCGCAACACACGCTGCCGATCGCGATGCTGTGCTTCGGGCATCCCGCGGCCATTCGTGAGCCAACGCCTCACTACGAGAAGCACATGGTGCACTCCAACTCATACCATCGCCTAACCGATGAAGAGCTTGCCGGGGTATCCGACGATCTCGGGGCGATGCACTCGCCGCACGGTTTCGGTCCCGGCATCACGAACATCGGACAAAAGGTCTACAAACGGAAGTTCACCCCGGCCTATATGGCCGAGATGAACCGTTCCGTTCGTTGGTGGCTCGAGCGCTGGTGCGCGCCGGAGTCTGAGTAGGTGCGGCCTAGGTCGGAATCAGCGTGTTCGCGAAGACCAACCATGCGAGCAGCGACTTCGCGGTGAGGCTCAGCAGTATGTACGCAGCCTCGCCGAATAGGTAGTCCTTCCAAGGGCCGATCTTCTTGTACTGCAGCACCATGTTGAGCGCGAAGCTCATGAAGAAGATGAACATCGAGAAGAAGATCCAGTAGACGAACGCGGGCGGCTCGGCCACTTGACCTGGAGCCCAGAGATAGACGGCGATGGCTATCCACGGGACCGCGCCGGTGATGCAGCCGAAGATGTACGACAGCCAGTTCGGATTCCCGGGGGACTCGTACTTCTCCATCAGCAAGCCGAAGAGGATCATCGAGATGTTCGCGCCGGCGATGCCGATGATCGCCGCGATGTCGAAGATGCCCGGCAACAGGCCGATGAGCACGACCATGAGCGTCGAGGAGACCGAGTACTCGATCCAGCGCGCGTAGTTGCGGTTCTGCTTGAGGTTCTTCACGTACCAGTCAAATGCCAGCGGCGACGCGATGATGAAGTGCGCCAGCGCCGAGAGAAACACGAACGTCGCCACAGCCCAACCGAGCGGGATCTCGAAGAGCGTTGTCGGCACTCCTGGGGGCGTGCCGGGAGGTCCCTGCATGAGTGTGGCGGTCACCGGCAGCTTGAAGCTGTTCGAGAGCGTCGCGATCGCGATGCCCTGCCCGAGATGGAATAATCCCATCACGATGTTGTAGAGCCGCAAGCGCTTGAAGCGGGTGTCGTCTGCCACGCTGTCCTCCCGGGTTTCGGACCCGAAGCGTAGCTGCTCGGGCCTTGAGTGTCACAGGGAATTGTACCCAGCATCAAGAATGGCTACGCTGTCACGTTTGGGGGCTGCCGTACCGCCTGTCGTTGGGTTATTGCCGTTCGCCTTGAACGCGCATACATTGAACACACACGTTCTTGGTTCGGGGTCCCGACGATGGGCGCTAAGATGCAACGTACCCGAGATGTTCGAGTGTTTCTGGTAGTCACGCTTGCTGTCGTCGCGTGTGGCCTCATCCCGGCCTGCACCTCGCATCGCGAGCCCATCGTGATCGGCTACCTCGGCGGCATGTCGGGGCGCACGACCGACCTCGGCGTTGCCGGCCGCGATGGCGCTCTGCTCGCAATTGAGGACACGAATCTCGCCGGCGGCATCGCTGGCAGAGAAGTGATGCTCCTTCCGGCCGATGACGCACAGGATGCCACCAGGGCAGCGAGCGCGTTTCGCGATCTGGAAGCAGCAGGTGCCCTTGCTGTGATAGGCCCGATGACAAGTGCGATAGCGGTTGCGGTCGCGCCGCTGGCAGATGAGCTCAAGGTGCCATTTATCAGCCCCACGACGAGCACGGATGCACTCACAGGCAAGGCTGACTTCTTCTACCGTCTCTACCCTGACAATTCGAGCGCCGCTCACGAGCTTGCGACAGTCGTCCACGACAGTCTCGGCCATACACGAGTCGCGATGATATATGACCTCGCGAACTCATCGCATACCGAGACTTGGGCGCGCAACTTCACCGCGGCCTTCACTGATCTCAACGGTACGGTGGTCGCCTCGGATCAGATCACTTCGGGACAGCTGGATACGTACGACGTTGCCATCACCAACGCGCTTGTCTCTGATCCGCAGTGCGTGTTCGTCTTGGCAAATGCGCTCGATACCGCCAGGATCGCCACGCTCATGAGGAACAGGGGGTTCGAAGGCCACCTCATCACCAGTGAGTGGTCAGCTACCGAGGTCGTGATCGGCTACGGAGGACGTGCGGTCGAGGGAATGATGTTCCTCAACACCTTTGACCGGGAGTCCTCAGCGCCTGCGTACAGGGACTTCGCCGAGCGATTCCGCAAGCGATTCGGCTACGAAGCGGGATTCGCATCAGTGCACGCATATGATGCAACGCGGCTTGCCGTCTCGCTGTTGGAAGGAGCCCAGACGCGCGAGGCACTGAAGCGCGAGCTCGACGGTTGTCGTTCGTATTCCGCTGTACAGGGTGTCGTTTCAATTGACGAGAACGGTGATGTCGTGCGCGACTACTTCCTCATGACTATCCTCGACAGCGCGTTCGTAAGAGCCGAGTAGCCATGTGGCGGTCTCACTCGTTCAGAACAGCGATTTCGCGACGACTCGTGCTGGCCGCGCTGCTACCGTTGCTTGTCGTTGCAGTCGTTTCGGTCATCCTTGTGCGGGGCATGCTGTCCGACCAGATCGTCAGTTCCAATGATCTGAGTGCCATAGCACTCGCGACGCAGATCGAGCAGTCGCTCGAGGTGCCGAAAGCGGTAGTCGCACCGTATCTCGGCCAGAGCTATCAGGAGATCCTCGACACCGAGGATCCCGGGCAGCATTGGCGGGATATCATCGACGGCACGCCCGAAATCGAATCCCTGTTGTTGCTCGACGATGCTGGCATCGTGCAGGCGGCCGCGCTCGAGACCAGAACCGGTATGCAGGGTGCATGGTTCGTCGGTCTGGATCGGTCCAGGGATCGTACGGTCGCCTCGTCCCTCGCAACACGTAAGCCCGCGTGGTCCGACGTCTATCTCTCACCGATGACCGGCGAGCCGGCGCTCTCCTACGTCGTACCCGTTCGAGCCGGTGTGATCGTCGTCAATCTGACACTTTCGGAGATGGTTGTCTTTGACATTCCCGAGGAGTTGTCTGCGCTGCCGGTCGTGATCGATGGGAATGGTGTGCCGATCTTCTATCCCGATGAGATCGTCTTGGCGCAGCGTCCGAACGTTCGCAGCATCGCAATCGTTGATGCGGTTCTGTCGGGTGGAACCCTGGCGCACGGACGCTACACCTGGCAGGGAACGGAGTATCTCGGCTCGGCACGCGTCGTGGGGCAAGTCGGCTGGGTCGCCCTTGCGATGCAACCGTGGAAACCGGCGCGGGAGACGATTCTGGGAAGTCAGTACGTTGTCGTGCTGCTGATCATCCTTGCGGCGACGTTCGCGATGACGCTGGCAGAACCCTTCTCAAAGCGATTGGCGCAGCCGGTCAGTGAACTTGCGGCCTATGCGGATCACGTGGCTCGAGGAGAGTACGGATCGGCACCCACGGGCTTCCGGGAAGTCGAGCTTCAGAGGCTCGGATCGGCGCTTCATGATATGACCGATGCGGTGAAACGGCGTGAGCAAGACCTCGCGGCCTCCGCGCGGCAGTACCGCTTCCTCGTGGAGTCGCTCCAGGCCATTCCGTGGGAGTACGACATGGATGCAGATCGATTCGTGTACGTCGGTCCGCAGGCCGAGCGGCTTCTCGGCTATGCGCCCGAGGTATGGACTGATCTCGACTCTTGGGCGCAGACGTTGCACGTTGAGGACCGTGACGCCGCGGTGAATGCCTGCGTGATGGCGACCGGTCACGGCGGGGACCACAATATCGAGTACCGGGTAGTCCGACCCGACGGCAAGGTCGTGTGGATCGAGGACGTCGTCTCGGTGCACGCAGATGAATCCGGTGGCGTTCGGCTGGTTGGCGTCATGATCGACATCACAGAATCGAAAGAGGCGGCCCGACTCCGCGTAGCGGCCGAGGCAGCCGATGCCGCGAGTAACGCCAAGTCGAGTTTCCTTGCGAACATGAGCCACGAGCTACGGACGCCATTGAACTCGATTCTCGGTTTCGGGAATATTCTGCTTTCAAGACTCGCGGGGCCGGTCAACGATGAGCAGGAACGACAGCTCGGCATGATCGTGCGTTCTGGAAATCACCTCCTGGCGCTCGTGAACGACGTGCTCGATCTTGAGAAGATCGAGGCAGGAGCGATGCTCGTTGAGGTCGATGAGTTCGATATTGCCGAACTCGTCAGTTCAGCGGCGGAGATCATGGCACCGATGGCGAAGGATCGTGGGCTCTCGCTTGATATCCGCGTGCCGGAAGCGGGACTACTGGTGCGTACGGACGAGGATCGCGTGCGGCAGGTTCTGCTCAACCTGTTCAGCAACGCGGTGAAGTTCACCGACACGGGCGGCGTGACGATCGCGCTTGATACGGTCAACGACCATGCTCGCATCACCGTGACTGACACGGGTGTCGGCATCTTGAAGTCCCGTCTCGAAGAAGTCTTCGACGAGTTCAAAAGCATGGGCCGCCCCGGCGACAACCCGCAGGGCGGTACCGGACTGGGACTTCCGATCTCGCGCCGGCTGGCGCGCCTCATGGGTGGCGATGTGACGCTGTCGAGCGTGGAGGGGACAGGCTCTACCTTCGTGTTCACGTTCGCGTTGACGGCACCGAGCTCTGATGACGGAGGTGGGGCGGAGGTCGTCTCCGTGCACTAGGACGCTAGCCGTCCAACCTGCGCAGGTACATCGCGTATTCCGTGTCTTCGAGAAACGCCATCACGCGCTCGCGACCGACGCGGAGCACTGCCCACGGTGCGAACTTGAACTCCAGGTGGAGCCACACCCACTCGCGCATCCGGCGTCTGAGCGGCAGCGTCTTCAGGTAGCGGCGCATGCCGCGCCCCAGTCGTCGATGTCGGAGGAACAGGCCGCTCATGAAGGCCCGGGCAATCCTGATCGTGGAGTAGAACTTGCGGTACTCGGCAGTGACGATCTCCTGCATCTGACGCGCCGACATGCGCTCCGGACGAATCGCGACGTGCATCCCGTCAACGTACTTGAGCTCCGGGATCTCGTGGAAGAGCACGTGACCTGCGCTCTCGTGACGCGCGGTGCTCTTCGTGCCGGGCAGTGGGGCTTCGAAAAGGTACTGCAGCGATGTCACGTACTTGCGGGCGAACTCCCCGTTTCGTTTGAGCGTCTCCGCCGTGTCATTGCCGAAGGCGATGAACATGCCATGCACCAGCAGGCCGTATCGCCGCACCGCGGCGAGGGCACGGGCGGTCAGTGCGCTCGTCGTTTGCTTTCCGATCGCCGCAAGATCGGTGTCCTCGGCCGACTCGACGCCGACGCATACCGTGGTGACGGGAGCGATGTCGCGAAGGAGTCGCAACAACTCTTTATCGAGGCGGCCTCGTTTGTCGAAGAACGCATCGGCCCGGAGCTGCAGCGTGAGCGGCCGAGCAGCCCCGCGTGAGATCGCGCCCTCAAGGAAGCGCTTGAAGGACGGCTTGTTCGCGGCGGAGTTGTCGTCGATGAGGAAGCTTCCGCCAACGCCGTCTTCCTGGCAGTGAAGCAGCTCCTCGACGCTGGTTTGCTCATCCCGAAGCGTGTACCGCGGCCACAGTTCGTGTACCTCGCAGAACTCGCAGCGTTCCGGGCATCCCCGCGAGCGCCAGACGAGCCCCACGGTCCGCTTCTCGGCCTGGTGTACGAGACCCATGTCGATAAGCGGCAGCGCCGAGATCTCCTCGGCGGTGAGCTGCACGGGCGGCTGGCCGAAGTGCAGCACACCATTCTCCAGCCAGACGATCCCGGGGACTTCACGTACGGCGGCGGGGTCATCGCGCAGCGCGCGCAGGAACTGCGACAGCGAGAACTCGGCCTCGCCGAGGATGACAAAGTCGGCGCCGGCCTCGAACGCGCGTTGCGGCGCGCACGTGGGCTCGGGCCCTCCCATGACGATGGTCGCGTCGGGGTTGTGGCGGCGGGTCTCCTGGACGAGTTCGGCAGTGCGAGTGAGCGTGCAGGTGATTGCCGAGAAGCCGACCACGTCTGCCTCGGCGACAACGTCCCACGCGATCGAATCCTTGCCGGAGATGTCCTCGACGAAGGCCGTGATGTCGTACCCTTCGTCACGGAGGACGGTGGCGAGCAACGGTACCCCGCGTCCCATAGCCACGTGAGAGTAGATGTTCAGACCCGGCGAGCCGGCCTCGATCAGCACGACACGTTGGGGGGATGCTGCGTCCATCATGAATTCGCCCCCGAGCAAAGTGGTTACATACCCACGTTGCCGCCCGATTCAACCAGCCCGTGAACGCAGGGTGCCGACGAGCGCCCGACCGGATAGAATGGCGTAGCAGCTTAATCCGCGCAGAAGGTCGGGTCACATGACAACGCTCGGTGCATACTCTGAAGTCGGTAAACTCAGAACCGTGCTCGTACATCGTCCGGGCCTTGCGCTCGAGCGCATGACTCCGCATAATCGCGAGCGCTTTTTGTTTGACGACCTCGTGTGGGTCGAGCGCGCGCAGCGCGAGCACGATGACTTCACCACGGTCATGCGCGACCGCGGCGTGGAGGTGCTCTACCTCTTCGATTTGCTGGTTGAGACGCTCACGGCATCTGCCGAGGCACGCGCCGACGTCGTGACGCGCCTCGTGTCGTCCTACACCGTCGGCCCGTCGATGGTGCGAGATCTGCGTGCCTTCCTGCTCGGCATGCCGCCTCAGCAGCTCGCCGAGGCACTTGTGAGTGGTCTGCTCATCGAGGAGTTGGAAGGCTTCGACCTGGACGCCCTCAATCGCCACTCGCTCGGTGCCGTGCTTGCCGAGCCGAACTCGTTCGTTCTGCCGCCGCTGCCGAACAGCCTCTTCACGCGCGATTCCAGCGCGTGGCTCTATGGCGGCGTGATCCTGCCGCCGCTCTTCTGGCATGCGCGGCGTCTCGAGGTCGTGAACACCTCGATCATCTACCGCTACCACCCGCGCTTTGCCGGGGCGGATTTTGAGTTCTGGTATCCCCCCGAGGGCGATGCAGGCCGGTTTGGCGTGGAGGACCTCGGTCAGGGCAACTCGCTTGAAGGCGGCGACTTGATGCCTATCGGCAACAAGACCGTCCTCGTGGGGATGGGGGAGCGCTCCACCGGCCGAATGGTCGAGCATCTGGCGCACTCGCTCTTCTCTGCAGGCGCTGCCGAGCGGATCATCGCGTGCCGCATGCCGGTCGATCGCGCGTACATGCACATCGATACCGTCTTCGGCTTTGTCGATCGCGACGCCGTGACGATGTACCCGCCGGTCATCGAGTCGATGCAGGTCTACAGCATACGACCCGGTGAGGCGGCCGATTGCTTCGACATAACCGCCGAGAAGAGCCTGCTCGACGCCGTTGCAGACGCGCTTGAGGTCAAGAAGCTGCGAGTCATACCGACCGGTGGTGACGCGTTTCAGGCGGCGCGCGAGCAGTGGGATGACGGCAACAATGTCGTCGCGCTTGAGCCGGGCGTGGTCATCGGATACTCCAAGAACATGCACACGAATGCGGCGCTGCGTAACGCGGGCATCGAGGTATTCGAGATCGAGGGTAGTGAGCTTGGCAAGGGTCGGGGCGGCTGTCACTGCATGACCTGCCCGATCTCACGCGACGCACTCGAGTAGAACGCTCAGAGCGCGCTACTTCTCCTTGGGCGCTTCCTTGTGGCGCTGGACGAACGCGTCTCGCAGCTCGACAGCTTCGCTCCAGTTCGCGTACGCGCTGTCGCCCCGGCGATCCTTAAGCCCGTAGGTGTCGGCGAGATACTTCGCCAGTACGGCGGAGGATTTCTCGGCCCCGGTGTAGACGAGATGGCCGCCATCGAAGAAATCGTCGGTGTACGAGAGTCCCGGAACAGCACCCGGCTCGCTGAGGTCGAGGACGTGCACGTTGTCGAACTCCGCCATAAGGGTGGCGCCGACGCGACCAAGCTGATAGCTGTAGTCGTTCGGCGGACCGGTCGGCGTGAGGAACAGGAGCAGCTCGATTCCACGCTCATCGCAGGTGGCTGCGATCTGCCGCAGCGATTCAAGGTTGTACTCGAGTGACCTGTTCGTCTTGGCAATAGCGTCAGGCGCAATCGTATGCGGGGTCTCGGGGACGGCTTTCGGTTTCGTTCTCGGCGAGAAGCCGTTGAGGTATTCGCCGCCACGGTCCTTCTCGAGAAGGTTGAAGTCCGACCGCCTGATGTCTGGCCAGCGTCCGTGATACGTCCAGAGGTCGAGCAGAGCGCCGACGCTTTCATTCAAGGGAGTCGCCATAATGCCGGCGGCGATCTTCTCGGCAGACCAGGGCATGTAGTTGATGTTGATGTCGTGGAAGGCCTGGTCGAACTTGAGGCGGGGGTAGGAGAGCGACGACATCTCGACTGCCACGACGCTCGGGTGCTGGCTGCGAAGCGACTCACGCAAGTAGTAGTTGGTGACGGCGAGTTTTTGGGTGGGGCCGGCGTTGACGAACGACGGGATGCCAGAGGTGCGCCAGAGTGTGGCGGGGTCGACGCCGGTGAAGGTGTGTGAATTGCCGAGGAAGAGCACGTCGATGCTGTCGGGCTCAAGCTTGGTGAATGTCGACCAGATGGCTCCGTTCGATGCTCCGGTTCTCGGCGGTTTCAGAACGTCGCCGGTGTACGTCAACAGCGCAGCTGTGAGCAGGCAGAAGGCAACCGACGCCGCGAGGCGTCTGAAGCGACCTGTATGTGTCACAGAAGTCATCGCGTCCTCAGAACTTGAAGTAGGCGAAGTCGGCGGCAGAGAACATCGGGCCGTAGTAGCCGAAGATTGCGATCGCGAGGATCGTGAACTCGTAGACGAACCACCGCACCACGAGGGGCTGTCGGTAGAGGAGCGCCGGCAGGCTGACCCGGGCCGAGAGCCACTCTGCCGAGAAGACGATGACGGTCGCGATTGCCGTGACCTGCATCTGCGGTACCGAGAGACCGAGTTCGAGGGTGCCTGGGTGCCAGAGCGCACTCGGGCCGAAGTTGAGCATCCTCGGCAAAATGTAGAGGGCGTCGCCGAGTGTGTTCGCCCGGAAGAACACCCACGCGATCGTGATGAGGCTGAAGGTGGTCAGGGTCTGAAGCGTGCGGTGCACGTGCCCGTCCCGGTCAATCCTGAATGCTGCGAGCGCCTTCGCGCGTGCAGGGGCGAGTACGTCGCCGAGAATCTGATAGAGGCCATTCAGGAGGCCCCAGACGACAAAGGTCAGGCCGGCACCGTGCCACAGGCCGCTCAGCAGGAACACCGCCAGGATGTTCGCATACCGCCGCCACGCGGCGACCCGGCTTCCGCCGAGCGGGATGTAGATGTAATCCTTCAGCCAGGCCATGAGCGTCATGTGCCAGCGGCGCCAGAATTCCTTGATGGAGCGCGCCGCGTACGGACGATCGAAGTTCTTCATCAAGTCAACGCCGAAGAGCCGGGCGGCGCCGCGCGCGAGGTCGGTGTATGCCGAGAAATCGCAGTAGATCTGAATGGAGAACGCGACGGCTGCGCCGATGAGCAGCACCCCGTCGCTCCCAAACGCGTGAGGTTTGTCGAAGACCGTACGCACCATAACGCCGAGTGGGTCTGCGATGAGCAACTTCTTGAGGAAGCCCCACGCCATCAGCAGGAGCGCCGAGCGCATGCGCTCATACGAGAAGCTGTGCTTCTCGGCCAGCTGGGGCAGAAGGTGACCGCCGCGCGCGATCGGGCCGGCGGCTACCTGCGGGAAGAAGCTCACGAAGAGCGCGAAGCGGAGTGGGTTTCTCTCGGCCACGAGCTTGCCGCGGGCGATGTCGACGAGGTACGCGATCGACTGGAACGTCCAGAAGGAGATGCCGATCGGCAGCGCCAGTGTGAGTACGGGCGTGCGCGCGGACGTGCCGACAAGTGAAAGCGCGCCGTTGAGCAGCGTTGCCGAGAATGCGGCGTACTTGAAGAAGAAGAGCGTACCCGCCACGAGGATGATCCCGACCGCAAGCAAGCGGCGGGTTCGCCGGGGGATTGCGGCACCCCGGGAGGCTGGTCCGCTGCGTTCGATGAGAAGGCCGAAGACGTATCCCACAGCAGTGATTCCAAAGAGCGCGAGCGTCCAGCGAGCCGAGAGGGAGATGTAGAAGACGTAGCTTGCGATTAGCAGCCAGATGGTGCGGCTTTTGGTGCCGGGCAGCGCGAAATACACCATCACCGAGAGGGCTAGGAAGGCCAGGTATTCGACTGAAGTGAACTGCACGCGCCCTCCCGTGAAACGCCGCCTTCAACGTCGGCGAATTCTAGCACAGGTATTGCTGTCAACGCTGGGTTCCGGCGGGTAGTATGTATCGGCATGCAGAGTTTCTGCATACGGTCACGCCGCATAAGTTTAATGACGAAGGAGATCGTGAATGGAGAAGTTAACCATCGTGGTGGCGCTCGGCGGCAACGCGCTGCTGCGTCGCTCGGAACCGATGACCGCGGAAGCACAGCGCGCCAACGTGAAGATTGCTGCGCGCGCTCTCGCTCCGCTTGCCGAGGACCACAACCTCATCATCGCGCACGGCAACGGTCCGCAGGTGGGACTGCTCGCACTGCAAGCCGCCGCATACACTGACGTTGAGCCGTACCCGCTTGACGTCCTCGGCGCGCAGACGCAGGGAATGATCGCGTACATGGTCGAGCAGGAGCTGGGCAACGTGCTGCCGTTCTCAAAGCGGCTCGCTACGCTGCTCACGATGGTGGAAGTGGACCCGAACGACCCGGCCTTCGACAACCCGACGAAGTTCGTTGGGCCCTGCTACGAGAAGGACATCGCCGACGCGCTGGCCCTCAAGAAGGGCTGGGTGTTCAAGCAAGACGGTCGAACGTGGCGCCGCGTTGTCGCATCACCACAGCCCAAGCGCATCTTCGAACTTGAGCCCATCAAGTGGCTCGTCGAGAAGGGCTCGGTTGTTATCTGCGCTGGCGGGGGAGGCATCCCGACTGTCTACTTGCCCGATGGCACCCGTACGCTCGTTGGAATCGAAGCAGTCATCGACAAGGACTTCGCGGGTGAGCTGCTTGCGCGCGAGCTCGGTGCCGATCTGTTCATCATGGCCACCGATGCCGAGGGCGTGTGCCTTGATTGGGACACCCCGCAGCAGTGTGTGCTCGGCTGGACCACTCCTGAGGTGCTCGATGAGCACGAGTTCGCGGCTGGTTCGATGGGACCGAAGGTCGAGGCGGCGAAGCGCTTCGTCCGCAAGACCGGCAATCGTGCAGCAATCGGCAAGCTTGAGGACATTGCGCTCATCGTTACCGGTGAAGCCGGCACCAACGTTGTTGCCGAGGTGCCCTCGGAGCGTCGGTAGAACTCAGGTCGCATCCGGGCGTAGCGCATAGCCCGTCGCGATCTCGAGCACCAGGAGCGCCGCGAGCCGCACGGTTCTGCCGTCCTCCGCATCGATCGTGGCATCGATCTCAGTGATGTCGATGCCTCGCACCCGCGTGTCCGAGGCGAACAGCTGCGCGAGTTGTCGTAGCTCATCGGCTGTGATGCCGCCGGGCGCCGCTGCGGGGCAGCCGGGCACTTCAGCGCGATCGCAGACGTCGACATCGAGGTCCACGTAGACCGGGCGACCGCCGTGTCCCGCGATGCGCAGGGCCTCCTCGGCAGCTTCTGCCATGTTGCGACCGCGAAGAGACGCGCGCGTCATAACGGTGATGCCGAGGTCTTTGGCGCGCTTCGCGTACGCGGGCGAGTTGGCAAAGTCCGCGATGCCGATCTGCACCACGTGCTCTGCCGGCAGCCCGGCATCGATGAGCTGGCGGACGGGGGAGCCGTTGCTCTTGCCGTCGCGCAGGTCGTGGTGTGCATCGACCGTGACGAGCCCCCAGCCGCTGAGGTCGCCGCGCGCGAGGCCTGTCATCACCGGTAGCGTTACGGAGTTATCGCCGCCGATGGCGATGAGCAGTGGAAAGCGGCCCTCGGCATCGGCCGACGCGGCAGTGACACGCGCGTGCCCTGCGGCGCCATCAGGTTCGTCCACGTCGCCGAGGTCGATCGCCGAGACCGTTGCGACATCGATATCTCTGCTGGCCGAGTAGGTCGAGTAGCGCGTGAGTGCTTCGCGTACTGCGGCGGGCGTGGCATTCGCGCCTGTCGGGGTGATCGAGGAGCGGAACGCAGGCACGCCGAGTAGCGCGATGTCGCCCTCGGGGTGAGCGTCACTCGCGGGAGTGAGCCACGCGGATGCTCTTGGCCAGAGCGGGTCGCCAGGAAGGTCGTGTGCGCTCATCGTGGTTCCTCTGTTTCAGGCGGCGGATGTCATCTTCGCTGTTCAGAGTCTCTCACAAGATGCCCCATCAGGTGCGGCGTGAACCTCGTAGGCGCGGGATAGCGAAGGGGCTCTGCATCTCTGCAGAGCCCCTTCGGCTACATACGCTTGGTTCTGATTACTTGACGGTCGGATAGCCCTTGACCGTAGCAGGATCATAGCCAGCGTTGCCGCCAACAGCGGCGTCGCTGTTCCAGCTGGACATGCCGAACTTCATGTTGATGGCCTGGTAGCCCATGAGGTTCAGGAACATTGCCACTTCGCCACCGGTGTGACCGGTGTAGCAGTAGACGATGACCTTCTTGTTCGGGTCGAGCTTGGCGAGCATCGTCGGGTCGGCGATCTTGACCCACGGCACGTTGATCGCGCCATCGATGTGGCCCTTGGCGTAGTCCTCAGCGCCGCGCACCGAGAGAATCTGGTAGCCCGGATCCTTCGACTGCACGAGGTTGTAGACGTCCTCAGCGGTGATCGTGAACGGCAGCTCAGAGGCGAAGTACGCATCTGCCTGGCCGATGATCGCTGCGCGTGCGTCAGCGTATTCGGCAGTCACGGCCGGGAGATCGAAACCACCGGCGGACTCGGTCACGGTGGTCACCGTGGGGTAGCCGGCAGCCTTGCCAGTCGGGAACGTACCGAGGGCATAGACAGCTTCGTCTTTCGTCCAACCAGACATGCCGAACTTAAGCGTCACAGCGTCGTAGCCGAGCATGTTGTAGAACATGTTGGTCTCAGAAGCGGTGTGACCGGTGTAGCAGACCACGACGATCTTCTTGTTCGGGTCCAGCTTGGCCAAGTTCTCCTCGGTACCGATTGCCTTGAAGGGGATGTTGATCGCGCCTTCGATGTGACCCTTGGCAAAGTCCTCGGGGCTGCGTACGGAGACGATCTGGTAGCCGGGGTCCTTGGACTGAACGATCGTGTAGAGATCGTCGGCCGAGATGGTGGGGACGGGCTCGCCGTTGAAGTACTCGGCGGCGGCGTCGACCATTGCCTGCGATGCATCGAATGCAGGAGCTTCGACTTCAGCAGCCGGAGTTTCTGCAGGCGCCTCGTCCTTCGCGGCGCAACCCGGCATTGCGACGAGCGACATCGCGAGAACCATGGACAACGCTAGCACTAACCATTTCTTGCTTGTCATTCTTTCCTCCTCGTTACTTCCGAGTCCCACTACGGGATATCGGTAACCAACACGTCTGTGTTCGCCTTACGTTCAAGATCAGAGAGACCGGCGAGGTCGTCCTCGGTGAGGAAGATGTCGCGGTTCCCATGGCAGCTGTCACAACCGTCCTTTGTCTGACGGGTGACGCGCTGGATCGAGTGCGGTGTTGCGTACTTCCAGGTCGGAAGCGCATCGAGCTTGCCGAGCGCGTCCTTCCCGTAGAAGTCGAATGTGCTCTCAGCCACAGGGACATGCCGCACGACGATGTAGTCCCATGGGCGCGAGTCGTCCTGCGCGTAGTTGCGTCCGATGTTCAGATCGAAGCCGCTGGACTCGGTCTCGTAGTAGGGAAGGTCTTTGGCGTCTTTTGCGACGTGGCATGAGCTGCAGTTGTTGTAATCCTGCGCGTGGCAGACCTGGCACTGCAGGTAGACCTCTGAGTCAGGCAGTGCATGTTCCGCGTGCATCTCAATGCTCTTGTCGATCTCGTGGCAGTCGGTGCACTGGGGAGCTTCGGGCGACTCATATCGCGAGGCGTACTCTTCTCCACCGTGCATCCACTCGACCGTGTGGCAGTCGACACACTGCATGCCACCGGGACTCCAGTGCACATCAGCGGTAAGCGTGGTCTTCTCGCTCTCGCCCTTGCCGGTGTACTCCTTCTCAATGCGGCTTCCGTGGCAGCCCATGCAGTTGAGCGAGGAGTTCGGCTCGGCGTAGAAAACGTGACCACGAACGAATCCGCCGCCGTTGAACTGCGGACGGGAGACGTGGCAATCGCCACAGCCGGAGACATGGCACGTCGCGCAGTTATTGGCGAGGCCCATCTTCACCGTCTCAACGTCGGTGGCGCGCTCAAGTACCAGCGCGTCAGTGGCACCCGAAACAGCCGACGTGTCGGCGTGCATGTTCGTCGCGAACGTTGAGGTCATGTCGTCATGGCAGGGCGCACAAACCGATTCCGCATACTTCGCGGAAGGGAGCGGGTCCATACCCTCATGAGCCTCGGTTCTGTTGGCGGCGAACTTCACGCCACCGTGGCAATCACGGCAATCCATCTTGCCGTGAGTGGTGTCGAAGAACTCCAGGCTAACGAGTGCTGCGAGGTCGGCCTCCACCGGAGGCAACGATCCACCTCAACCCTCGCCCGAGCTCTCGGCCTTCTCGACGACAGGGAGCGGCGTAGCAGCGAGATCAGCCTTGAGCAGTTCTCGATCGGTGTGGCAGCCAGCGCATGATACCTGTCCTGCTTCGGCCTTGAGTTGCTCAGTGGCGCAGCCCGTCAGGCCGAGCAGAGCAGCGGCCGCGAGAGCGACGAGAGCGACTGTGAGCAGTCTTTTAGCGATTCTGGTATTCAAGATCTACTCACCTCCTTTGGCGGCAGGAATGAACGCGGCCTTTTCGTTCGTGTGAGCCGATTCACGGTGACAGACTCCGCACGGCGCTTCCTTGGTAGGGTGGTCGTCAGGGAATGCGTCGTCGTCCCACGCGTCGTCATGGCACTCGAGGCAGCGAGCCTGCGGCACGAGGCCATCGATGTCCTGCGCTGAGGGTTTCTCCGTCACGTGAACGTATGCTTCTTGCAGCCCGCCGATGTGCGCGATCATCTCGCCGACGAAGCCGGGATCTGCATGGCAGTCCAGGCACGTCGCAGCGTCGTCAACGGCATGGGCCGAAGATCGCCATCCGTCGACAGAGGGAGCGATTTCGTGACACGACGCACAAAATCCGGGCGATGAGGTGTACTCAATGGCACCAAAAGCTATGAGTCCGACCGCAACGAGCGCTCCCAGGAGAACATAGAGCCGCCTCTTCTTCCGGGCGGGTCGGACGACTTCTGATTCGTCATCAACCTTCTTCTCCATCAACATCAACTCCTTTCACTTTTCGCAGCTCAGTGGATAAAAGACCAGGTACTGAGCGTGTGCAGTCAAGTCCTAGGCGTTGCGGCTTCTGCCAATGTGTCCTGCGAAGCCGCTTGGTTGAATGGCGCATCGGAACCGGTTTTGTGCGCGCGTCCGCACGCTTTGTTATTTGGTGGTTGAGTCTAGATTAACAAACCTTTTGTGAATTGTCGAACGAGTGAGGCTCAGCGGTTCAGGTTTGGTCACAGAATCATGTGTTAAGCATGAGGGCAATTGTCGGATGAGCGCCGAGACCAGGCCGGTCCATGAGAAACCCCCGGCGCATTCGGGGGTAGACTGTATTCTGAGTTGCAGACTGGTGCGATCTACTGCCCGCACCAGGCATCGAGCGAGAGGCGATTCAGAGACAATGAACTCAACCGTAGTTGTCGGGGCACGTTCGCTCACTAGTGCCGATGTCGTCGCCGTCGCACGTGGCGGTGCGCGCGTAGAACTTGCCGCCGAGGCCGTCGTCGCCATCGAGGCCGCCCGCGCGCGGATCGACGAACTCGCCGCATCAGGCAGGCCCGTCTACGGCGTAAGCACCGGCTTTGGCGCGCTTGCGACCAAGTACATCGCGCCCGAGATGCGCCACCAGCTGCAGCGCTCGCTCGTGCGCTCCCATGCGGCGGGCAGTGGCGCCGAGGTTGAGACCGAAGTCATCCGCGCGATGATGCTCCTGCGTCTCGCGACGCTTGCGACCGGCCGCACCGGCGTGCGACTTTCCACTGCCGAGGCGTACCTCGGCATGCTGAACGCGAACATCACGCCCATCGTCTTCGAGTACGGCTCGCTGGGGTGCTCTGGCGACCTCGCGCCGCTCGCGCACTGTGCACTCGCGCTCATGGGCGAGGGCGTCGTACGGACGGCGGACGGTAGCCGCAAATGCGCTGCTGAGGCGCTCGCGACAGCCGGCCTCGCACCGGTCGAGCTTGAGGAGAAAGAAGGCCTCTCGCTCATCAACGGCACCGATGGCATGCTCGGCATGCTTTCGCTCGCGCTCACGGACCTGCGCGAGCTGGCCAAGCTCGCCGACATCTCGGCGGCGATGAGCGTGGAGGCGCTGCTCGGCACGGATCGCGTGTTCGCGGCGGATTTGCAGGCGCTGCGCCCGCATCCCGGGCAGGCCGCCTCGGCGCGGAACATCACGCGCGTGCTGGCGGGATCGGGGATCGTCGCCTCGCATGCCGAGGGAGACGTCCGCGTGCAAGACGCGTACTCGCTCAGGTGCGCTCCCCAGGTGGCGGGCGGGGTGCGCGACACGATCGCGCACGCCGAGATGGTCGCCGCGCGCGAGCTTTCCTCGGCGGTCGATAATCCGGTGGTGCTGCCGGACGGTCGCGTTGAGAGCAATGGCAACTTCCACGGCGCGCCGGTGGCGTACGTACTCGACTTCCTGGCGATCGTTGCGGCCGACCTGGCGAGCATGGCCGAGCGGCGCACCGACCGCATGCTGGACGTGGCTCGCAACCACGGACTGCCGCCGTTTCTGGCGGGCGACCCGGGGGTGGATTCGGGCCACATGATCGCGCAGTACACGGCGGCAGGAATCGTGAGCGAGATGAAGCGCCTCGCCGCGCCGGCGAGCGTGGACTCGATACCGTCCTCGGCAATGCAGGAAGATCACGTGTCGATGGGCTGGAGCGCGGCGCGCAAGCTGCGGCGCAGCGTGGACGGGCTTTCGCGGGTGCTTGCGATCGAGGTGCTGACGGCGGCCCGGGCGCTCGACTTCCGCGCACCGCTCACGCCGGCGCCTGCGACGGGCGCAGTGCACGCGCTCGTGCGCGAGCACGTAGAAGGGCCGGGACCGGACCGGTTCCTCTCGGCGGAGATCGAGGCGGTGCACGGACTGGTTGTATCCGGCGCGCTTGTGGCCGCCGTGGAAGAAGCGATTGGAGCGTTGGAATGAGCGAGGGAGCACGCCCCGTCCGCGCAGCGCGCGGGCTGGAGCTGAGCACGCAAGGCTGGCAGCAGGAGGCCGCGCTGCGAATGCTGCAGAACAATCTCGACCCCGAAGTGGCCGAGCGGCCCGACGATCTCGTCGTGTACGGCGGCACCGGCAAGGCCGCCCGCAACTGGGCGAGCTTCGATGCGCTGCAGCGCACGCTTCGCAGCCTCAAGGCCGACGAGACCATGCTGGTGCAATCGGGCAAGCCGGTCGGCGTCTTCCAGACGCACGAGTGGGCGCCGCGTGTGCTCATCGCCAACAGCAACCTCGTGGGCGACTGGGCAACGTGGGAGGAGTTCCGGCGCCTGGACGCTCTCGGCCTCATGATGTACGGCCAGATGACTGCTGGCAGCTGGATCTACATCGGCACGCAGGGCATCGTGCAGGGCACGTACGAGACCTTTGGCGCCATTGCCGAGAAGCGCTTTGGCGGCACGCTCAAGGGGACGCTCACGCTCACCGGCGGGTGCGGCGGCATGGGCGGCGCGCAGCCGCTCGCCGTCACGATGAACGAAGGCGTCGTGCTGGTGGTGGAGGTCGACGCGTCGCGCCTCGCGCGTCGCGTGCACGACCGCTACCTGGACGAGTGGACGAGCGACCTCGATGACGCCCTCGATCGCGTGCTCGCCGCGAAGGCCGAGGGCCGCGCGCTCTCGGTGGGGCTCGAGGGCAACTGTGCCGAGGTGCTCCCGGAGATCCTGCGCCGCGGCGTGGCGGTTGACATCGTGACCGACCAGACCTCGGCGCACGACCCGCTGTCGTACCTCCCGATCGGCGTGAGCGTCGCCGAATGGCATGCCGAGGCCGAGCGCGATCCAGCCGAGTTCACACTCAAGGCCCGCGAGTCGATGGCCAAGCACGTTGAGGCGATGGTCGGCTTCATGGATGCTGGTGCCGAGGTCTTCGATTACGGCAACTCCATCCGCCGCGAGGCGGAGCTTGGCGGTTTTGACCGCGCATGGGAGTTTCCCGGCTTCGTGCCGGCGTACATCCGGCCGCTCTTCTGCGAGGGCAAGGGCCCGTTCCGCTGGGCGGCCCTCTCGGGCGATCCGAGAGACATCGCGGCTACCGATGACGCGGTGCTCGAACTGTTCCCCGAGAACGAAGGACTGCGGCGCTGGATCACCCAGGCCCGCGAGAAGATCGCGTTCCAGGGCCTGCCCGCGCGCATCTGCTGGCTCGGCTACGGCGAACGCGACCGCGCCGGCCTGCTCTTCAACGAGATGGTGGCCGACGGGCGCATCTCGGCACCGATCGTCATCGGGCGGGACCACCTGGATTGCGGCAGCGTGGCAAGCCCGTACCGCGAGACCGAGGCAATGCTCGACACGAGCGACGCCGTCGCCGACTGGCCCGTGCTGAACGCGCTTCTGAATGTGGCATCCGGCGCGTCGTGGGTATCGTTCCACCACGGAGGTGGGGTCGGCATCGGCCGCTCGCTCCACGCGGGGCAGGTCTCGGTCGCAGACGGCACGCCGCTTGCCGCCGAGAAGCTCGCGCGCGTGCTCACCAACGACCCCGGCATGGGCGTCATCCGCCACGTGGACGCGGGCTACGACCGCGCCGTCGAGGTGGCCGAGGAGCGCGACGTGCGCATCCCGATGCGCGAGGACGGCCGATGAGCGCGACGCTGTTCACTGGCATCGGCGAGCTTGCCACCTGCGAGCCGACGCTCGGCGACGAAAGCGCGCTGGGGCTCCTGCACGACGCTGCCTTCATCGCCGAGGACGGCCGCATCGCGTGGGTGGGTCGCGCAAGCGATGCGCCCGCAGCCGATGAGCGCGTCGAGCTTGGTGGCCGCGCCGTGGTGCCGGGCTTCGTCGACAGCCACACGCACCTGGTGTTCGCGGGCGAGCGCTCGGCGGAGTTCGGGGCGCGGATGGCGGGGGAGCCGTACACCGGCGGCGGCATCATGACGACGGTCGCGGCCACGCGCGCCGCAAGCACCGATGAGCTGCGCGCCACTGCGAGCCGCCTGCTTGCCGAGATGCACGCCTCGGGAACCACGACCGTGGAGATCAAGAGCGGCTACGGCCTGGACGTCGCCACCGAGCGTCGCATCCTCGAGGTCGCAAGCGAGTTCAGCAGTGAGACCACCTTCCTCGGCGCACACGTCGTGCCTGCCGAGTACATGGATGATCGCGAGGCGTACCTGAAGCTCGTCACCGGGGAGATGCTGGCCGAGTGCGCCCCGTTTGCACGCTGGATTGATGTCTTCTGCGAGGACGGGGCGTTCGACGAACTTGAGAGCATCCGTGTGATCGCTGCCGGCGTTGCAGCCGGGCTGCTTCCGCGCGTGCACGGCAACCAACTCGGCTATGGTCCCGGCGCGCAGTTGGCAGTCGAGTTCGATGCCGCCAGCGTGGATCACTGCTCGTACCTCTCGGAGGAGGACCTGGACGCGCTCTCACTTGGCGACACCGTCGTGACGCTCCTGCCAGCCGCCGAGTTCTCGACCCGCTCGCGCTACGCAGACGCTCGCGCGCTGCTCGATGCCGGCATCACCGTCGCACTCGCCACTGACTGCAATCCCGGCTCGGCGTTTGTGACCTCGATGCCATTCGTGGTCGCGCTTGCGGTGCGCGAGTACCGTATGACGCCCGCCGAGGCGCTCGTTGCCGCCACGCGCGGAGGCGCCGCCGCACTCAGGCGCACTGACATCGGGCGTCTCGCACCGGGGTGCTCGGCAGACTTCGCAGCGCTTGACGCGCCGTCGCACGTGCACCTCGCGTACCGCCCGGGATCGCCGGTGGTCTCGCAGACGTGGCGCGAAGGAATTCGTGTGATTGTTGCGCGGCCCGAATAGGTATAGTACCTGCATAGGGTTGGTGGACCTCCGCCTTGGTAGGGCGTGGGATTGTCTACATGGGAGGGGATGACGCTATGTTCGGTACTTCTCGGCGTACATTTGGCCGATCGGCTGCACGCGTCTTTATGGCGGTGGTATTCGTGTTCGGGGTTATAGCCGGACCCGCGGGGGCCGTTGCGGTCACGCCGACCACGATGTACTCCCCGCTGGTTCCCGAGCTCGTGAGTGTCTCGAGCAGCGGCGCGCAGGGCGATGACTGGTCGAGTACGCCTGCCATCAGCGATGACGGGCGCTATGTCGCCTTCGAGTCGCGGGCGACCAATCTTGCCGGCGATGACGTCAATGACTACACGCTCGACATCTATTTGCGCGACCGGGTGTCGAACGAGACCACGATGGTCTCATCGATCCGCGAGGATGCTTCCGATTGGGATCGTGGCTCGAGGAGTCCAACCATTAGCGATGACGGCCGGTACGTGGCCTTCATCTCGGGCAAGGACTTCGTCCCCGAGGACACGAATGGGAACGGCCCCGGAAGTGGCGATGGCATCGATGTGTACGTCCGCGACATGCAGACGGGTGAATTCATCTACTGCGACCTCGCGGGCGATGGCTCGGACATCGGCGATGGCGAGCTCAGTGCGATGATCAGCGGCAATGGCGAGTATGTTGTGGTTGGCACGCACGCAAGCATTGCACCCGAAGATGTGAACTCCGGTTACCGTGATGTGTACCGCTATGACCTGGAGTCGGGCGAGACGACACTGGTCACTCCCGCTGACACCGACATGTCGAACTGGATGTACGGCGCCAAGCCCGTCGGTATCAGCGATGACGGTCGCTACGTCGCATTCATCACGCGGCGCAACGTTGATGCGGCCGATATCAACGGCTCCGGCTACGACTACTACCGCAAGGACATGCAGACCGGCGAGATCGACTTTGTCGCACTCAACGGTGGGACGACCGCTGCTGATGCCAATTGGCCCGAAAGCGGCGAGGTCATGCTGAGCGGCAACGGGCAGTATCTGTCGTTCGAGTGTTTCTCCAGCCTGGTTCCCGAGGACACCAACAGCGGTTACGGCGACAAGGATGTCTACCTGTATAGCTTCATGACGCAGGAGATCCAGCTGATATCACCGGTTCTGGAGACCATGGACGAGCCGTATCGCGGCGCCCGCAGTGCGGCAATCAACGATGACGCCAGCAGGGTCGTGTTCTTCACGGGTCGCGACTACGTTCCTGAGGACACGAACTACGATCAGGACCTGTACTGGTATGACGTTGCAGAGGACGTGTATCACTACATGGCGATGCCTCCGTATTCGACGATCAGTCCCAAGAACGTGTCGCCGGCGTCAGCATCGCCCGGGGATGACGTGGACTACATCTTCCTGAGCGGTGACGGTAGCACGGTCGCCTTCGAGTCGGGGAACATGTTCTCAGCTACGGACATAAACTTCGAAGATGACGTGTTCGTTCGCATGCTCGAAGTGGACCTGACAGACGGCGACTTCCGTCTGGCGGGCGCCGATCGCTACGAGACCTCCGTCCAGATCTCGCAGGAAGCGTTCCCGAACGGGTCCGACGCGGTCATCATCGCAACCGGTGCTAACTGGCCGGATGCGCTCTGCGGCTCGGCGTTGGCCGGCGCTGTTGACGCTCCGATCTTACTTGCAGCGCCAGGCGGGCTTTCTACGGCGGTGAAGGCAGAGATCACGCGTCTAGGTGCGGTTGACGCGTACATCCTGGGCAATGAGAAGGCAGTCTCAGTGGCCATCGAGCAGGTTCTCGATGACATGCTCTCGGGCTACGTCGATCGTCTGGCCGGCAGGGACCGCTACTGGACCGCGAAGGCGATCACGAACAAGGTGATCGAGCTTCGGCCTAGTGCGTACGACGGCACAGCGCTTGTGACTACCGGCGGCAACTACGCCGACGCGATGGCTGCAGCGCCGCTTTCAGCTGCGCTTGCGTGGCCGATTCTTCTCGAGAATCCCTTGAGCCATAGTGTCTACGCGCCAGCTGACCTGAGCCATGCGATTATTCTCGGCGGAGAGACCGCTGTCTCGCAGACCGCAGAGAATTATCTGGCGTCGCTCATCGGTGCGGGTGACGTTGAGCGCCTCGCCGGTGCGAATCGCTACGAGACTGCGGCGATGATCGCGCAGTACGGTGTGGACAGCGGCATGCACTGGAACGGCGTGGGTATCGCTTGCGGCATGAACTTCCCGGATGCGCTTGCCGGTGGAGCTTCGCTCGGACGCCTGGGCGCGGTCGTGCTGCTGACCCCGCCTGCAGCCCTTGCGCCAGCAGCGGCAAGCAAGCTTGAGGACAATGCCGTGGACATCACCACCGTCTACATTCTCGGTGGTCCGACTGCGGTGAGTCCGGCTGTGAAGGCCGAGGTGCTCTCTATCCTTGGCATGTAGGCGACGAGTGTTCTGACGCTTCTGCACCAACGAACGGCCCCGCTTCAGGCGGGGCCGTTCTGCGTTCTGACTCGTTTACGGCCGGAACTCAGGCAGCCCTTCGGGGCCCAAGGAATCCGCGACCGCCTTGAGCGTGTCGAGTACTGCGCGCATCGCGGGTGCTCCGCCCGACCCACGCCGCACTGCCGCGAAGATGCGGCGTTCCATCCTTGGCTCCAGGAGTGGCTGTATCACGATGTCGAGCCCGCGCAGGTCGGTCATGAGCGGCGCGACGCCCACGCCAAGTCCGGCCTCGACCGCAGAACCGATCGCTCGGAAGTAGTTGCTTTCCAGGACGACGTTGGGTACGAACCCGGCGGACTGCGCGATGCGCACAACCGCGCGCCGACTGGAGGTCGTCTCCTGCGCCACACACCAGCGCTCCAACGCGAGGTCTTTGAGTCGCACGGGCCCCGATGCCAGCGGATGTCCGACCGGGAGCAGTACGACGATCGGCTCGGAAAGCAGCTCGTAGCGGTCGATTCCGGGGTCTTTAGGCCGAGGCACATAATCCCACTCGTGCGACAACGCGATGTCGATTTGTCCGGCCTTGAGCGCGGCAACCGCTCGCTCTGGCTCGAACTCGTTGATGACCACGTTGAGCAGCGGATACTGTCGCAAGACGTCTGCCACGGCCGGCAAGGCGAAGCTTTGCGCTGCCGTTTGGAACGTCGAGAGTCGTATGTGACCCGTCACTTGCGTCGAGAAGGCCATCACGTCGGCGACGGCGGTCTCGCATTCAGCGAGGATCGTCTCGGCATGGGCGACCATCCGGATGCCGGCATCCGTGAGGCGTATCGAGCGGGGAGTGCGTGCAAGCAGCGGGATGCCGACCTCGGCCTCGAGGACTTTGAGCTGGTGGCTCACTGCCGGTGGTGTGAGGTAGAGCGATTCGGCGGCGGCGATGATCGTGCCGCGCTCGGCCACTTCACGCAGGATTCGCAGACGGTTCGTGTTGAGCATCGTTTCTCCAGAGCATCAATAAATATGAGGCTTACCACAAATAAGAACAAATAGACTCTACGCTCTTTAACGCCGAAGGTGAACAGTGAGACCTGGACACTTCAACGTTTGGAGAGACATTGTTGCTCATAATGGCCAAGGTGCTGATCAGCCCACTGTTGCTTGCGACATCGACGTTCGCGATGCACAAATGGGGCGCTGTGGTCGGCGGACTCATCCTTGGCATGCCTCTGGTGTCCGGTCCGGTCTCGGTGATGTTGTTCGCCCAGTACGGGTCACGCTTCGCTGTCAGTGCCGCGTACGGAACGCTACTGGGGTTCGTTGCGGCAGCTGCATTCTGTGCGTCGTATGCGTTCGTTTCACGGTATCGCCCGTGGCAGGAGTCGTTGCTCGCTTCGCTCGTGGCATTCTTCCTGAGCGTGTGGCTGTTGTCGCTGGTCCACATGTCGCTCGGGTGGATACTCGGTTTCGTCCTCATGGCTCTCACGTCGCTCGCTTTCACTATCGCCGAGCCCGACGAGGCGCCGACGGTGGCGGCACCGCGCAAGCGCTCGCTCGCGATTCGAATGGTCGCTGCCGGTTTCGTGGTGCTGCTCATCACAGCCAGCGCGCGATTCCTGGGGCCGGAGATGAGCGGACTCCTCGCGCCACTGCCGGTACTGGCGACGATCATGGCAGTCTCATTCCACCGCAACAGCAAGAGCGATGCGGTGCACGGCCTCTTGCGCAGCGCGGTTCTCGGATCATGGGGAGGTGCCGCGTTCTTCGCGACGGTCATCATGCTGCTGGGGGCGTTCGGACCGGCCCTGACGTACTCGATCGCGGCTGCCGCTGCGCTGATGGCCGGCAGTTTCGCGATGCAGCTGCAGGTCCCAGTACCAAGCGAGCACCATGAGGTCGCCGTCGCACGTCGACCTGCCGAGGCAATCGCTGTCATGCCGTACGGCATCCGCTAGCGATTCTGCTTCACGGCTTCTTCTCGGCTCCTTGTGGGTATGTTCCCCCCATGCGCTGTCGAGAGGAGGCGAAAATGGTGAGATTCCAGAATGATCAGGCGACGACACACCCGCTGATGACCGAGTTGAGTCCCGGCACGTATGCATGGTGCAGGTGCGGCAAGACGGCAACGGTACCGTGGTGTGATGGCTCACACGAGGGGAGCGAGGCGACACCATTGGTGTTCGAGATCACCGACAAGGGCTCGGCCGCGATCTGCAACTGCGGGCTGACAAGTACGCCGCCGTACTGCGACGGCTCCCACACGAAGCTCGGGTAGAGACTCCGGGAATACAAACGCGCCGCCCCTAACTCGGAAGCGGCGCGTTTGTCGGTCTTGGCGACTCTTGGGGCCTACACGGCTTCCTCGAGCGCTTCTGAGAACTGGCTGTTGTACAGGTCGTAGTAGAAACCGTGCTGTGTGATCAGGTCTGCGTGCGTGCCGTGCTCGATGATCGCACCCTCGTTCATGACGAGAATGAGATCGGCATCGCGAATCGTCGAGAGACGGTGTGCGATGACGAAGCTCGTACGGTTCTTCATAAGCTCGGTCATGGCGCGCTGGATGAGCGCCTCGGTACGGGTGTCGACCGAGCTCGTCGCCTCGTCGAGGATGAGGATCCGCGGGTCGGCGAGGAAGGCGCGAGCGATCGTGAGCAGCTGGCGCTGACCCTGCGAGATGTTGGAGCTGTCGTCGTTTAAGACGGTGTCGTAGCCGTCGGGAAGCGTGCGCACGAAGTGGTCGACGTAGGCGGCCTTGGCGGCGGCGACCATCTGGTCATCGCTGGCATCTTCTCGGCCATACTCCAGGTTCGCGCGGATGGTGCCCTTGAACAGCCACGTGTCCTGCAGCACCATGCCGAAGGTCCGTCGCAGGTCGTCGCGGGTCATGTCGCGGGTGTCGACGCCGTCGATGAGAATGCCGCCGCCGTCGATTTCGTAGAAGCGCATCAGCAGATTCACGAGCGTGGTCTTGCCGGCACCGGTCGGTCCGACGATTGCGACCGTCTGACCGGGCATCGCCTCAAGGCTGAGGTCCTCGATGAGCGGCTTCGACGGGTCGTAGCTGAAGGCGACATTCTGGAACTCGACGTGGCCGGTCGCTTTCTCGATGCGCACGGGCGTCTCGGTGTCGGGGCGTTCCTCGGCAGCATCGAGCAGCTCGAAGACGCGTTCTGCCGAGGCGACCGTGGACTGCAGTGTGTTGGCGATGCTTGCGGTCTGCGTGATCGGCTGCGTGAACTGGCGCGAGTACTGGATGAATGCCTGTACGTCGCCGAGTGACAGGCGACCGCTGGCCACACGCAGCCCACCGATGACCGCCACGCCCACGTAGTTCAGGTTGTTGAGGAAGCTCAAGGTCGGCATGATCGTGCCCGAGATGAACTGCGCCTTGAAGCTGGCATCAAAGAGCGCCTCGTTCTCCACATCGAACGTCTCAACGGCCTCGTCCTGGCGCCCGAAGACCTTCACGACGCTGTGGCCCGTGAACATCTCCTCGACATGGCCGTTGAGCTTGCCGGTCCGCTCCCACTGCGCCGCAAACTGCTTCTGCGACTGCTTTGCGATGAGCATGACGACGCCCAGGCTCGTCGGGATGACGAGGAGCGAGATGCCGGCCAGAAGCGGTGAGATCGAGAACATCATGACGAGCACGCCGATGATGGTGAGCACGGCGGTGATGATCTGGGTCGCCGACTGCGAGAGCGTGTTGGCGATGTTGTCGATGTCGTTCGTGACGCGTGAGAGCGTATCGCCGCGGGGGTTGTCATCGAAGTACTTGAGCGGGAGGCGCGCAAGCTTCTCATCGACTTGCTTGCGGATGCCGTAGATCGTCTTCTGCGCGACGCCGGCCATGATGTACGCCTGAAGCCAGCCGAAGAGCGCGCTTAGCAGGTACACGCCGGCAAGCAGGCCGAGGAGCCCGGCGATCGCCGTGAAGTCCACGCCCTGCCCGGTCACGATGTTCATGTTCGCGATCATGTCGGCGAACTCGGTCTGTCCGGCTTCCCGCAACATTGGCGCGACCTGATCTTGCGTGAGGCCCGCCGGAAGAGAGTTGCCAAGCTGCTTGCCGATAACGCCTTCAAAGAGCAGGTTCGTTGCGTTGCCGAGTATCTTCGGACCGATGATGCTGAAGGTCACACTCACGACGGCGAGCACGACGACCAGGACGATTTGCACCTTGAAGGGCGCCAGGTAGTTGCCAAGCCGCTTGAGCGAGGCCTTGAAGTCGCGCGCTTTCGTGACCGGCGCGGACATGCCGTGGCCGCCGAAGGGGCCGCCACCGCCGGGACCGCGGCCGGGACCGCCCGGTCGGGGGGCGGCAGTTTCAGTGTGTGTGGTGTTCTCGCTCACGCGATCTCCTCCTCGGTGAGCTGCGAACTCACGATCTCGCGGTACGTCTCGCAGCTCTGCATGAGCGCGTCATGTGTACCCTGGCCAACGATGGTGCCCTGGTCGAGCACGATGATGTTATCTGCATGCATGATGCTGCTGACGCGCTGCGCCACGATGAGCACGGTGGCGTCGTGTGTCTCGGCCTTGAGCGCTCCGCGCAATGCAGAGTCGGTCTTGAAGTCGAGTGCCGAGAAGGAGTCGTCGAAGACGTACACCTCGGGGCGCTTGATGAGTGCACGCGCTATCGCCAGTCGCTGACGCTGACCACCAGAGACGTTCGAGCCGCCCTGTGAAATAGACGCGTCGAGCCCTTCATCCATCGCCGAGACGAACGCTTTACCCTGCGCTACCTTGAGCGCATGCCAGAGTTCATCATCGGTCGCGTCCTCTTTGCCGTAGCGCAGGTTGCTTGCGACGGTGCCGTTGAACAAGAACGCCTTCTGCGGGATGAAGCCGATGCGCTCCCACAGCGTTGCCTGTGTCATCTCGCGTACGTCCACACCGTCGACGAGCACGCGCCCGCCGGTGACGTCGTAGAAGCGCGGGATGAGGTTGATGAGTGTGGATTTGCCGCAGCCGGTGCTGCCGACGATCGCCGTCGTCTGTCCGGGTCCGGCTTTAAACGAGATACCGCAGAGCACGGCATCCTCGGCACCGGGGTAACGGAACTCGACGTTGTCGAACTCCAGATAGCCGTGGCTGCCGGTGGGCTCGGTGGGAACCTCCGGATCGACGATCTGGGGCTCTGTGTCGAGCACCTCATTGATGCGTACGGCAGAAGCCTCGGCTCTCGGCACCATGACGAACATGACGGTCGCCATCATGACCGACATGAGGATCTGCATGATGTACGTGAGGAATGCAGTGAGGTTGCCGATGGGCATCGCGCCGCTCTCGATACGTAGGCCACCGAACCACATCGTGGCCACCAGCGTGAGGTTGAAGATCGCCATCAGCGACGGCAGCATGATAGCGAACAGACGCGCGACTCTGAGCGAGGTGTCGGTGAGGTCGCGGTTGGCTTCGTCGAAGCGGCGCTCCTCGTAGTCGCTGCGTACGAATGCGCGAATCACGCGAATACCCGTGAGCTTCTCGCGCATGACCTGGTTCACCCGATCGACCTTCAGTTGCATCGACTGGAAGAGCGGCAGCGCCTTGCGCATAAGGCTGCCGATGATGACCGCCATGAACGGGATGACCACGACGATGAGCCCGGAGAGCGGCACGTCCTGGCGAAGCGCCATGATGACGCCGCCGATCGCCATGAACGGCGCCGAGATCATCACGTTCAGTGACATGAGCGTCACCATCTGGACCTGCTGCACGTCGTTGGTGTTGCGGGTGATGAGCGACGGCGGACCGAAGACGTTCAACTCGGCGAGCGAGAAGCTCTCCACGCGACGGAAGAGCGCGTGACGCACGTCCCGGCCAAACGCCATGGCGGTCTTGGAGCCCCAATACACCGAGATGATCGATGCTATGCCGAGAAGAAGCGTGACGAGCAGCATCCAGCCGCCGATACGCATGATGTACGCCGTGTCGCCTTTGGCCACACCGTTGTTGATGATGTCGGCGTTGAGCTCGGGCAGGTAGAGGTTCGCGACAGCCTGCAGGAGCAGCAGCACCATGACGATGGTGAGCTGCTTCCAGTATGGTTTCAGAAAACGCATGAGCTTGATCATCGGGTGGTTTCGCCCTTTCCTTTGGTATCCGTCTCGTCGAAGGCCTCGATCGCGCGACGGACGTGCTCGTTCAAATCGTCGAGTAGCCGCACGAGTTCTCGGCGGTCATCTTCTGGCATTTGTCCCACGCTTGCGCTGATGCTATCGGCGAAGAGCGCGTGGAAGCGCTCGCTCATCGCCCTGCCGGCTTCGGTCATGTAGATGCGCGTGAGCCTCGCATCGTGCTCGTCGTCGCGCCGCTCGATCACACCGGCTGCCTCCATCTTCTGCAGCATCGTGGTGACGGTCGGACGCGATACGTGCAGCGCATCGGCAAGGTCGGTCTGGCTGATGCCATCCTCGCGGCTGAGCGCGCGCAGGCACATCGCCTGTGCCGGGTGCATCGTCTCGACGGTGAACATCTTCGTCATAAGGCGTCTGTTCAGCACCATCTGCGACTTGAATGCCCGGAATACCTCTGCCGAGAGAGGATCGACACCCTCGATCCGGTGATGCTCGTGGTCGCTTTCAGTGTCATGCAATCTGTGGTGCATGCGCGAGCTCCTTAGTGAGCATGCTAATGGTTAGATGCCTAATAGTTAGGTGGCTAATATATACGCGTGCAGCGTGAAGCGCAAGGTGGTTCTGAGGATTCTTACAGCGCGGTTGGAGCTACGACAGCTCGACGTCCGCCGGATGCTCGCGCTCGTCGGTGAACCACTCGGCCGAGAAATCGCCGTCCGCGATCTTGTCGATCGGGAGCTTCATGAAGCGGCCGGTGGCCTCGACGGCAACGGTCCCGTCTTCAAGGACGATTTCGCCGCTGCCTTCGAAGATGCGCTTGGAGTCTTTTGTGATGCGACCGATGGTGCGTACCGGCGCGTCGGTGGGGACGGGCTTGCGGAAGCGGACGCTCAACTCTACGGTGACGCCCCACGCATCGGGGTCATTCATGTTGATGGCGCGCCCGATGGTTTCGTCTAGCATTGCCGATGAGATCCCGCCGTGGAGGCGACCGGGATAGCTCTGGTGTGCATCCAGTGGATCGAACTCGCCAAGGAGCTCGCCGTTCTCAAGCTCGTAGAAGCGCGCTTTGAGGCTCCAGGGGTTGTCTCGGCCACAGACCATGCACATGCGGCTAACGTTCTGGGCAGCAACAACCTTCTGATTCACGCGGAGTCCTCTCTAATGGCCGGGAACCATGATACGACTCCGGCGTGCGATGCATGTCGGTTAGTGCTCGACCGGCAACACGAGCGTGAAGATAGAGCCGCGGCCGATCTCGCTCTGGACCTCTATGCGTCCGCCCAGCATCTCGGCGAGGCCGCGCGAGATCGCCAGACCAAGGCCGGTTCCTTCGGTGCTCTGATCCGGCGTGCGCTCGCCCCGTGTGAACTCGGAGAAGATGGCTGCCAGCTGATCCTCGGCGATGCCGGAGCCCGTGTCCTCGACCGCGAAGGTGAGTGTGTTCCCTGTGCGGTGAACGCGCAGAGTGACGGAGCCCTGCGCGGTGAACTTGATCGCGTTGCCTGCGAGGTTCAGCAGGATCTGGCTGAGCTTGCGGTTGTCCGAGACGAACGTCATCTCTTCGGCCTCGAAATCAACGTTGAACGCGAGGCCCTTCGATCCGACCTCGGGAGCGAGCGTTGCGGTAATCTCGTCGACCAGCCCGTGAAGGTCGATCGCGTCGCGCTCAACCTTCACGGCGTTCGCTTCGATCCTGCTCAGATCGAGGATGTCGTTGATGAGCGCGAGCAGGTGCTTCCCTGCACCGCCGATCATCTCGATCTGTCGCTGCTGCTCCTCATTGAGATCACCGGCCATGCCCTTCCCGAGGATGTCCGAGAACCCGATGATCGAGTTGAGTGGTGTCCGTAGCTCGTGGCTCATCGACCGGAGGAACCGCGTCTTCGCATCGCTCTCCGCCGCGAGGCGTTCATTGACAGCCTGAAGCGCGCTGGTTCGCTCGGCGACCTGCGCTTCGAGTGACTCATTGAGTCCTCGTAGCTCGATCTCATCGCGAAGTCGCTGTTCCTGGTCGAGCAGCAGGCGTGCGACCAGTACGAAGCCGAGAGGGTAGAGCGTGATGACAGGAAGTGTGATCGAGTTGAAGACCGAGGTGCTGCTCGCCGAAGGCAGGGTGAGTGTAAGCGCCAGCATGACTGCGTGTACCGCCAGGCCGATGCCCCAGAGGCTCAGGTAGTGCATGGTTGCTTCGTGGCGGTGACGCACGTAGTAGAAGATCGAGCCGATCGCTGCAGACTCGGCGATGACGAGCGTACCCATAATGATGCCCGAGCCGCCGAGGTACAGCCGATACGCGCCTGCAATGAGCGCCGCGATCGTCGCGGTGATCGGCCCCCCGAAGAGTCCTGCGATCGCCAGGATGATGGAGCGGCCGTCGAAGATGATTCCCGGCGCCAACTCGACCGGCGTGAGCATTCCGACAATCACGATGGCACCGTAGAGCACGCCCGTGAGTGTTTGCCGTCCGAGCGAGTTCGTGTGCCAGCGCCGAATTATGAGTTGCAGTACTGCGCTAAGCATGATGAGCAGCGCGATATTCTGAACAAGGCTCAGAGCCACGGCACTCCGCTTCCTAATCGGCGCGGACAACAAGCCCAAACGAGCATCCGCCAGAGGCGTGTCCATTTGGCCTAGTCTCAACGGTACACTGCTCCGCAGCGGTAGAGAAGAGGTTTCCCTATGTGGCGGCTCACATATCTGACGGGTCGCGGTATGCTGGGGGAGTGACTCGACGCAACGGGAGGCGAACGTGATCGGAAAGCAGGGACGACTACACGTTATCGCGGGATGCATGAGCAGTGGCAAGACCGGCGAGCTCATCAGGCTGCTTTCGCGGCACCGCGTGATCGGCGATGAGATCGTCATCTACAAGCACGAGGTCGATTCACGCGATGGTGACAAGGCGCGTTCACGTCTTGGAACCGAGATGGGCGCGGTCGTCGTTTCGGATGCGTCAGAGATCGAGCAGGGGCCATGTCGTGTGGTGGCGATCGAGGAAGCGCAGTTCTTCGGCGAGAACCTCATCGGCGTCGTGCGCCACTTGCTTGGCAACGGGTGTCAGGTGTACGTGACCGGGCTCAACCAGGACTTCCGCGGCGAGCCGTTCAGCATCATGCCGGCGCTCATGTCGCTGGCCGACGAGCTCTCACTGCTCACGGCGATCTGTCAGAAATGCCACGGCGTCGCGACGCGAACGCAGCGAATCATCGACGGCACACCTGCGCCGTGGGATTCGCCGACGATCCTCGTTGGCGGTGGCGACTTCTACGAAGCGCGCTGTCCGGACTGCCACGAGGTGCCCGGCCGCCCTTCTTAGTTGCGGCTACGCGCGGGCATCGAGCTCCTCGATTAACCTGAGGATGAATTCGACGATGTCGGCCATGAGCGCCGGATCCGCGAGGTCCGGCGTGTCGAGTTCTGTGTGTGCGATCTCACCGACGACTCGTGTGAGCTCGGCCGAGGCAATCGCCATCGCAGGGATGCCCTGCATCGCGAAGACCATATGGTCGCTCGCCGGCCACGCGGGACCCGTTTGCACCGACGCAAGCGGCGCCATTGCGGCTTCTGCAGCCTCGTTCACCACATCGGGGCAGCTGTAGAACGACACGTCTGTGGCGGCTCCGGCCAGCCCGGCTGCATCGATGTTGACCACGACGGTCACGTCGCTGAACCCGTCAGGATTCGCCGCGAGGTACACGAGCTCGCCCTTGGCCGCGTAGTTGTCCTCGCCATTGAAGGGCAGCACTTCGATCGTGTGACGCGACGGGCGACCTGCGAGCTCCTCGATCAGTCCGAGCAGACACGCGACGCCCGTGCCGTTGTCGAGCGCGCCAGGCGTCTCACGCGCGGTGTCGATGTGAGCGCTCACGAGGATGCGGCCCACGCCGGTGCCGGGCGTACGCACGATGACCTGCTCGGCACGGGTGGGTATGCGCTTCGCGTCCATCGTGAAGCGCACTGTTTCACCCACGTGGGCGAGCAGTGCGGGGCCGTCGACGTCTCTGACGTACGCCGAGGGGACATCGACCGTTGCGTCGTTCATGAGCGGGAAGGGGTAGATGGCGCCGGCCATCTCGTCTCGACCGGTGATGGCGATAATGGCGGCAGGCCTCGCGGCTTCGATGGCCGAGAGAATCTGCGTGTGCTCGTCCACCGAATAGAACGGGTAGCCGCGCGGCGTGAGCTGCGCCGAGGCGATCGGTCCATGGAGTAGCAGCACGCACCCCTCGGCATCGAGTGCTTCAAGCTCGCCGACGGTGGTGGCCGCGACCAATGTGGCCTCGGCTTTGCATGGGAGCGAGTATGGGCCGCGTTTTGCCGTGAGTATGCCGGAGGTCGTCTCAAGGTATGCTGGTCCGGGTTCCCACTCGAAGCAGTCGAATCCGATGCGCTCAACGTCGAGCCCGGCGCGCGAAGCGATGTCGGCGAAGTACGCGTTGGCAGCCACATTCCCGGCGCCGCCGGTGTGGCGATCTGCAAGGCCGGCGCACAGTCGTTCAAGATGCACGGTCGCTCGCTCGGTAAGCTTGTCTCGGTCTATGCTCGTCATGGTTCCCCCTGATCCACCAGCGACGACACCCGCGGTTTACCTGCGGACCGTTACGTACGACGATAGCACTCGCAACTGACAGAGGAAGGCACACAATGACCGATGTTCGTGAACTCTTTGAGTCCCGCGCCGACACATGGACGGCCGCAATCTTCACGCGTCGCTCAAAGCGCGCGTACGATAACCGTCCCGCCGACGCCGCGGCAATAGCGTCGCTCACCACAATGGCCGAGGAATTCCGGCCATTCTCCGACGCTCGCACGGCTGTCCTCGCTGAATCGCCTGAGGATATGTTCACCGGCATCGTCGGCTCGTACGGCCGCATCACCGGGGCTGCCTCGGCCATGATCTTCCTCGGCAGCGGGGAAGCTGTCGGCCGGGACAACCACGTGGGCTATGTGAGCGAGGCGCTCATGCTGGAAGCGACTGCGCTTGGCCTCGGGACCGTGTGGGTCGGCGGCGGCATCGACCGCAAGCGCGCGCTGGCGCTCACCGGCCTCGGCGACGACGAGCGCGTCTTTGGCGCATCGCCGCTCGGCACGCCGGTGGCCGAGACGGGCGTCTTTGGACGCCCGAAACGTCACGTGGACACCCTCGATCGCCGTAAGTCTCTCGCGGTGCTCGCCCCGGATATGAACGGCGCATGGCCCGCGTGGGCGCACGGCGCCGTCAAGCACGCGCAGTGGGCGCCATCGGCCGTGAACCGGCAGCCGTGGCGCTTCGCCTTCGAAGACGGCGGACTCGTGGTGCGCGTGGCAGGTCCGGAGTTCGCGCCGCACATCACGCGACGCCTCGACGCCGGTATTGCCATGCTGCACGCGGAGCTCGGTGCGCGCGCTGAGGGCGTCTCGGGCACGTGGACCGATCTTGAAGGTGCGGATGTCGCGCGTTTTGATCCGCTGGGCGGGTAGAGGTCGTGCTCGCGGACATCATGCAGTACATCGAGTGCCCGAAGTGCGGCCATGCACTTGCCGAGGTGGACAACGTGCTCCGCTGCGAAGTGGGGCACGCGTACGATATCGCGCGCCAGGGCTACGTGAGCATGCTGCGTGGCGACGCGTCCATCGGCACGGCTGACACGCCGGCGATGGTCGAAGCGCGCACGACGTTTCTCGGCAGTGGGTATTACTCGGCGATTGCGGATGCGGTGGCCGAGGCAGCAGCGGATGCGCTCGCCGATGGCGCCGAGGGCTGCATCGCCGAGGTTGGCGCCGGGACCGGATATTACCTCTCGGCGGTGCTTGATCGGCTTCCCGAGCGCGTTGGTATCGCACTCGACATCTCAAAGGCGGCTTCGAAGCGGGCTGCTCGTGCGCATGAGCGTATCGGCGCGGTCGTGTGTGACGCGTGGGACCGCTTGCCGATGCGCGACGACACTGTCGCCGTGCTGCTCGACATCTTCTCGCCGAGAAACCCGGCCGAGTTCGAGCGCGTGCTGGTGCCAGGCGGTTCACTCGTTGTCGTGACGCCCACGCCGCGGCATCTCGGTGAGATCGTGCAGATTCTTGGCATGCTTACTGTCGACGACCGCAAGGACGAGCGTCTTGAGACGGCGTTCGAGGGACGATTTGAGCGGGTCGCGAGCGTGCTCGTCGAGACTCAGCTGGAGCTGTCACGCGACGACGTGGCGGCCGTGGCCGGTATGGGGCCGAGCGCATGGCATGTCGCCGAGAAACGGGGCGCCCGCATTGCGGCACTCAGCGAATCCACGTCCGTGACCCTCTCGGTCAACGTGGCGACGTATCGACAGATCAGCCTGGACTAGCGGATGCCGCGGCTCTTCGCACCGGTGCGATCCGGCCGCACGCGGTAGCGCTCGATCTTGTCCGCCATGTCGCTGCGAGCGGCGTTGTAGGCCGACGGCGTCTTGGACCATGACGGGAACAGCAGCACGCCGGCGACACGTGCCGGGAGTGGCCCGATGATCTTGCGCAGGTACGTGGTTGCTGCCGAGGAACCATACAGCGTCTTGATCTGCTTCAGGTACTCGTAGTCTTCGAGCCCGTCTCGGAGGGCTTCCATTCGGAGGCTGCCGACTGGCGGCGCACCCTCAACGTTCAGGCCGAGCGCCGGGTAGTAGCCGGGGTATACGAGCGAACCGTCGCCGTTACCGTAGAAGGGGACACCGCCCGATGTCGTGCGATACGAGAGCGGGTCGGCGTACGGGTCGCGATAGGTGGTTGCGCTCACCTTTGGGCGCCAGGCGCTGACGCTGAAGTACAGCAGTCCCTCGGCGGCCGTGTCGTATGCGAGCCAACCCTGCGCGCGTGACCCGGCAAGTGGTTGGTCGATCATGTATGTCGGTACGACGGTCTGCCAGGTGGTGCAGTGTGAGTAGATCCAGACGCTCTTCTTCGCGTTTAGGATCGGCTTGATCCAGGTTGTGTAGTCGCGATAGAAGAAGTGCAGCTTGTTCGTGTAGATATCCACGTCCTTGAGAAGCTTGTAGTTCATGACGACCGGATCGGCCGTGACCATGTACTTAACGCCGGGAGCGTTCTTGTGTATGAAGGCGGCGTACTTCTCGACGAAGGTACGCTGCGAGGCTGTAGGTTCATCAATCGGGTACGCGTACGTGCGGTTCAAATACGGAGCAAGCTCGGCGGTCATGGTGCGGTAGTACTGCGCCGCTTTGGCCGTGTTTGCGGCGCTCGCAAACGGGTCTTTGACGTAGCTGGGTGCGCCAAACTCGGGCAGCTTGGCTGCGGAGTAGCTGTATCGATTGCCGTCGAAGGTGGTCGCCGCCCCGGAACTCAAGAAGTCGGTCAGCAGCGCGTCGCGTGCAACCATGTCACCGCTGTCTGCCGGGGGTGCCCAGTCGCTACCGTTCTCCCATGCCGTGATCATCGTCTGTGGCGTGAGACGGTGATCGGCCATGTACTGCATCCAGCCGCCGATCTGGTCGCCCTTGAACGTGGTCGTCTCGGCAACGCGCGTCTTGGGCGGATTCGCATTCTTTGAGAGCCAGCCGTGAGCCTCGCTGTTCGCGTAGGCCGCCCACTGCAAATTCAGTCCGAACGCGGTCTTGATCGTCTGTTTCTCGACCGAGAACTTGTAGACCTTAAGGGAGACGGGAATCACGAGGTCGGGTGCGGGTGTGCCGTCGGTGCCGGTGCATGTGATCTTGAGGGTGCCGGTGTAGGTGCCGGGCGTGGCGTCCCTCGGGATGCGGAAGAGCACGTAGTACGGCTGCGTTTTGCCTGCCGTGGCGCTACGCCGCGTGAGGTCCGCCGAGAGGCCAGAGCGCCAGCCGAGTCGCTCGCCGTTTGCGAGCGTCATCGGGAGGAGCGGATCGGGCTCGAGACCCTTGCGGGTGTACCCCCACGACGGGTTCGTGATGTTCACGTAGTGGACCTTGTACGTGCTGACGTTCTCGGAAGAGATGGTGGAGACGTTACCGCTGGCGTCGGTCGCGGTGAGGTTGGACGGCGCGATCCAGATGTCCCGGAGCGAGGAGGCGGTCGGGCGAATGGCGATTTGCCGGCCCTCGAATTCGGCCCTCGCGCCGCTGAGCGTCATTGTGCCCGGTGCTGCCGAGGCGAGCTTGGCACTTGAGGAGTTGGTGGTCGGGTAGATCTTGTCCATCGCATAGCCGAACCAGTACGTGTAGTCGGGGGGAGCGGTGTCCGCGATCGCGGTCGGCGGGATAACGGCGACGCACAGTGCTGCGACGAGCAGCAGTGCGATTCGGGCCGAGAAGCGCTGCGCGCGAAGGCGTGCCATGAATAATCAACTCCTACAGGGTTTGACCAATCCTCAGTAGGAGTATCGGCACCACTTTGGCGGCTCCATAGCACTATGCGTGTCTTGCGTCACAAGTGGCGGATGTCAGCCTTTGAGTGTCGCCGCGAACTTGCAGTCCTGCTCGACGATATGACCCTGGAGCCAGCTGCCGAGGAACTCAGTGAGATCGGCGAGCGATACCTTGCCGCCGTTCACGAATTGCGTCATGAAGTGCAGCGTTCGCGCGATGAGACGCTGGTGCATGTCGTGGTGTGCGGCCAGTCCGGGGTAGTTGTGCTCGGCCATGAGCGCCTCTTCGTCGCCGAAGTGCTCCGCAACGTAGTCAGAAAGCGTGTACATAGCGTCCTCGACGGCGTCAGCGTCGTCGGGCGCTTCCTCCGCTGCGCTGTGAAGGTCGTTGATCAGCTTGAAGAGCATCTTGTGCTGGTCATCTATCTCTGCGACACCTGTTTCCAGCTCGGTGTTCCACTCCAGGTACGGCATCGGTGTCCCTTCGTCGCGAACTCTCATCATAGTATTCCCCCTACATGGGCTGAACGGTAGCTGTTTCCGATGCGCGGTCAGCTTGCGGCGGCCACAGGGTCGCCGCGCAACAGGCGTGCATCGTATCCAGCCGACCTGATTGTCCTGAGAATCGAGCGTGTCGATATCGTCTCCTCGTAGAAGAGCACGGATGTGATGCCCAGAGATTTCACCGCCACGACCGCCACAACCCCTTCGAGCTCATCCACCACCATCTCGACTGTTGCCGTGCACTGATCGTCTTCAAGACCGTGAGTTCGTATGTGTACTGCGTTCATCATGCCTCCCGCTGATGAGCCGACCGTCCGGGTCGGGTCGTTCCGCCACGCTACCAGCGTCCTCTGACATGCATGGTCGAGCGTCTGACCGGGGGCGCATCTTTGCATTGCTCCCCGGGGAGGCACGGCATTCACAACTACTCCAGCGGTTGTACGTTCAGTTCGCGGTACCATTGGCGACGACATCAGCCGAGAGGACACGCGTGACCCCGGAACCGAGCGCCGACCACTCCGATATCGCTTACACGCTCCGCGTAAGCCCGAGGGCGAAGCACGTCCGGATCACGGTCACGCGCGATGCCGAGGTGGTCGTGACGATCCCGAGGCGCTTTGCGGCCCGGCGCGTGCCTGCGATCGTGGAGGCGCGGCGCGAATGGGTGCTCAAGGCGCTCGAACGCGCGAGGACGCGGGCGGAGGTCGTGCGTGCCGAGCACGGCGACGGGCTCCCGACCGAAGTGGCGCTCCTCGCGACTGGCGAGACGTTGGCGATCGGGTATCGCGCCTCGGCAGCGAGCGGCGTCACGGCGCGCGAGGGTGCCGGGCGACTCACGTTTACTGGAGCGGTGCACGACGAAGCTGCCTGCCAGGCCGCACTGAGGCGCTGGCTCACGCGTCGCGCGCACGCGGTGCTCGGCCCGATGGTGTCGGAGTTGGCTGCTTCAAATGGCTTCAGTGTCGCGCGCGTGCGGGTGGGGCTGCAGCGCTCGCGGTGGGGGAGCTGCTCGCCGCGCGGGACCGTCAGCCTCAATGCGAAGCTGCTCTTCTTGTCGCCGGAGCTGGTGCGCTACGTGATCCTGCACGAGCTCTGTCACCTGCGGGCGATGGATCACTCGGCACGCTTCTGGGCGATCATGGCCGAGCACGACCCCGGCTTCGAGCGTCACCGTCGCGCGCTGCGCACAGCCGAGCGGCTCGTGCCGCCCTGGGCTGGCTAGCGGACTCTGTCGCGGAACGTCTCGGCGAATGTTGTGAAGCTGTGAGCGTCCGCGTAGTTGGACGCCAGTCCCAGTGAGATGCGGATGGTGTTCGGCGCCTTGCCGGTGGCGTCTTGGATGATGCTCTGGCAGTGCTGCAGCGTCACCGGAACCTCCGGCGTCTCGAAGCACTCGGCCATCTCTTCGCGCGTGATGTTGTGTGCGACCTCGCCGTCGCCGGGGTTGCAGAAGCAGCCCGTTCGCACCGAGATGCCCTGCGCGCCAGCCTCTCGCTCCACGCCGTAGACGTCGTAGGGGGTGCCTGTCGGGTCGAGCAGGTAGAACGCGATCGTGGCGCCCCGGCGGTCCATCGTCTCGGGCCCGAAGATCTGCACCATCGGTGCCCCGTTGCTGTGCCGCATCGACGTCATCTGCTCGAGCAGCCAGCCTGCCAGCGCCGAGACACGCTCGTGCACCGCATCGATGCCGATCGCCGAGAGGTGTTCAAGCCCGATCGTCACAGCCGGCAGGCCGAGGAAGTCGACTGTGCCGTCCTCGAAGCCGGTTGCGCCGGCCGCGAGGTGGTACCAGCCGTCGCCCTGCACGCTTGCGAGCGTGATCGTGCCGCCGGCGAACCACGGTCGCTTGAGCTTGCCAAGCTTCTCGCGTTTCGCGATGAGCGCGCCCGCGCCGGTGGGGTAGCCGAACATCTTATAGAAGCTCACCGGCACGAAGTCCGGTTTGACGACTGAGAGGTCGAGCCGGTTCGTCGGCACGAACGCCGCCACGTCTAAGAGCACGTCCCAGCCGCGCGATTGTGCCTCGGCGATCCACGCAAGCGGGTGCTGCACGCCGGAGAAGTTGCTCTGCGCGGGGTACGCGAACAAGTTGTCGCTGCCTGGCTCTGCGCAGGCGAGGCCGCGTTCGATGAGCTCGGCGTCCAGGCGCAGGTCGGGGTTTCGGACTGGCACGTAGGTGACCTTCGCACCTTTTCGGCGAGCGAATTCGCGGATGCCGTTGACCGAGTTGTGGTTGTCGTAGCTCACGAGGTAGCAGCTCTCGGGGGTGAACGGGTACGACTCGCCGACGAGCTTGAGCGCACCGCTCGCGTTCGCCGTGAAGATGACCTCGTACTCCTCCGGCGACGCGTTGAAGTACGCGAAGACGGCTTCGCGCGCGGCCTCGACCAGATGCGTGGCCGCCACCGCGCTCGGGTTGTGCGAGTGCGGGTTGCCGAAGATGCCGTCCAGCAGAAGCTCGCGGTGCTGCTCCACCTGCGACGCCGCGTACAGGCCCGCGCCCGTGTAGTCGAGGTAGACGTGCTCGCGGCGGTCGAGCCGCTCGTAGCCATCGGCGCGCAGCGCGTCGATGGCGGCCGCGTCATACCCTGCATACCTGCCGAGGAACGCCTCGTATGCTGCGCGGAATGCTTCGGTCTTCTCGCTCATCGGCTGCTGCTCCGTGTTTCGGGTTTGTGCGTCGCGTACATGGTAACGCGTGGCGGGAGGTCGTGGTTGTGGTACATCTGAGAAGACGGCAAAGCTGGGAGGCACTTCATGGGCGACACGCGAGAAGTAACAATTCGCACATTCGGCTGTCTGCATACGCTGCGGTGCGAGAACGGCCAGCCCACCACCGTGACACGTGAGGTGCCGGAGGGCGGTATGTCGGCTGGCGACATCGCCACCGAGCTCGGCCTGCCGCACGATCAGATCGAGGGCATCTTCTGCAACGGGACCGTCTATCCGCTTGAGCGCATCGTGATGCCCGGCGACCGTATCGCCTTCGTGCCGTATGGGACGCCGGGACCGCATCGCGTCAGCCTCGGCCTCTATAAGGCGGGCAAGCAGCACGCCGAAGCCGAGTGACGACCCGTTGACGACTCCCGCGCGGGGGCTGCCCGCCAGGCGATACTGGCTGAGCAGGTCGCCGACGCCAGGGGGACGTTCATGACGAGGATCGCACGTGGCATCGCACTGTTCTTTGGGCTCTTCTCGTTCGCCAATGGGCTCGCCGGCATCCGCGGCCAGGGCCTCGTCCAGAACCTCTGGTGGGTCGATCTGCACTTCCTCGGTCCGGCACTCTCCGCGTTCTTACTGCTTGGCGCAACGCTTGCGCTTGGTGCGTACGCGCTGAAACCCGTGATGTCGCCGAGGCGTACCTCGGCCACTGCCGCACTCTGCGCGGCGCTTGCGCTTGCAGCCATCTGGAACGCTGCCGGGTTCTACACCGCATGGCACGCCGGGAGCATCACTCCGGCTGTGCCGCTGCCGTTCTCGGCAGTCATCGCTGCGGGATTCGGCTTCATCGCATGGCGGGTGCTTGTCGGCAGCCCAGGGCAACCTTCCCGCCGAGACATGCGTGCTGTGGTCGCGGTGGCTGTTGTCGCCGCGCTGTTGATGTCGCTCTCGCAGGTCTTCTTCTTCGGCACGACGGACTACCGGCGCGCGGCGGATGCCGCGGTCGTCTTTGGCGCCAAGGCGAACGCGAATGGCTCGCTCTCGACGTCACTAGAGGACCGTGTGCGGACTGCCGCCGATCTCTACCGAGCCGGACTTGTGCCCAAGCTCATCATGTCCGGGGCGGTCGGTGCGAGTGGTGTGGATGAGACCGAAGCGATGCGCACCCGCGCCATCGCGCTTGGTGTCCCTGCCGAGGCGATCGTGCTCGACCACGAAGGTTTCGACACGGATTCAACTGTGCGCAACACGACCGCGCTCTTTGCGCGCGACCATACGAAGCGCGTGCTCGTCGTGAGCCAGTTCTACCACCTGCCGAGAATCAAACTTGCGTACGCGGCCGTCGGCTGGGACGTGAGCACGGTGCCCGCGACTGCGAGCTTGCCGATCGTGCAGACGCCGAAGCTCGTTGCACGCGAGGTCGCCGGATTCTGGGTGTACTGGTTGCGCGCGACAGCCCGCGCGGTCGTGCGGGGCTGACGCCTGCTGCGGTATTCTTGACGGAGGCATAGTCGCCGACGAAGGGGATACTGTGGAAGATCCAATCGCCGCCAATCGCGAGCTCTGGAACGCCTGGGCCGATGCGCACGTTGGCTCCGAGTTCTACGACACCGAGGGATTCCTCGCCGGCCGAGAGACGATCGATCAAGTCGAGCTTGAAGGCGTCGGCGACGTGGCGGGCAAGTCGCTTCTGCACCTGCAATGTCATTTTGGGCAGACGACGCTGTCGTGGGCGCGCCACGGCGCGAGCGTAGTGGGAGTCGACTTCTCTGAGCGCGGCGTCGCGATCGCGCGCGAACTGACGGAGCAGCTCGAGCTGGATGCGCGGTTCATCTGCTGCGACATCTACGACACGCTCGAGCATCTGGAGGGTGAGCGGTTCGACGTCATCTTCACCTCATACGGCGCAATCTCGTGGCTGCCCGATCTAAAGCGATGGGCCGAGGTGATCGCCGGTGCGCTCAAGCCGGGCGGCCGCTTCTTCATCGCCGAGCACCACCCGTTCCTGTGGATGTTCGACGACTACACCGAGGCGCTCGTCCCGCCGTTCAAGTATCCGTACTTTGACGCCAACGTGCTGCGCTGGGAAGAAGACGGCAGCTACGCCGCGCCCGACTCGGGCATCAAGGCCACGTCGTACTCGTGGCAGCACACCTTTGATGAGATCGTGAACTCGCTCGTCGGTGCGGGACTGCGCATCACGTCGCTTCGCGAGTACCCGTACCTGGCGTTCCAGTGGTTCCCGACGATGGTCAAGGGCGCAGACGGTTTCTGGCGCATGCCGGAAGGCGCTCCCGACCTGCCGCTCATGTACTCGATCACCGCCGAGGCACCGGAGTAAGCCCGCCTCGGCTTGCCAGCCGTGGTACCGTGTCCGCATGACAACTCACACACTGATAGCCACATGCGCCATCGGCATCGAGTCGCTCCTTGCCGAGGAGCTTCGCGCCCTGGGCGCCTCCGACGTTCGCGAATCGCGCGCTGCCGTCTCGTTCTCGGGCACGCTTGAGATCGCATATCGCGCGTGCCTCTGGTCGCGGCTTGCCAGCCGCATCTTGCTCACGCTCGCGAGCTTCCCCGCGATGACCGCCGATGACCTGTACGCAGGCGTCGCGGCCGTTGAGTGGGAGCAGCACCTCTCGGCAGAGACGACGATCGCGGTCGACGCCGTCGGGCGCACGCCGGGGATCACACACTCGGGATTTGCCGCGCTCAAGGTGAAAGACGCGGTCGTCGACCAGGTGCGCGAGCGCACGGGCGAGCGGCCGTCGGTGGATATCGAGTCGCCGGACGTGCGCCTCAACCTTCGCCTGCACAAGGGCGCTGGCTCGCTTTCGATCGACCTCTCGGGCGACCCGCTGCACCGTCGCGGCTACCGCGCGCCGGGCGAGCAGGCCGAGGCGCCACTCAAGGAGAACCTCGCCGCCGCACTTCTCGTGCGCGCCGGCTGGCCAGCGATCGCTGAAGCTGGCGGCTCGCTCTTCGACCCGATGTGCGGCTCAGGCACGCTGCTTCTGGAAGGCGCGCTCATGGCCGCCGACCGCGCGCCGGGCCTACTGCGCCAGCGCTGGGGCTTCGAGGGGTGGCTCGGCCATGATCCGGACGTATGGCACACGGTGCTCGACGACGCCGACGCGCGTGCCGAGGCGGGTGTGGAAGCGATGCCGAGCATCGCAGGCAGCGACGTCGACTCAAGCGCTATCGAGCTTGCGCGTGCGTGCGTGAAGCGTGCGGGTCTCGGCGATTCGGTCGTGCTCGACGTGCGCGAGCTGGGGCACACCAAGCCGCCGGAAGATGCCGCGCCCGGACTCATCATCACGAACCCGCCGTATGGCGTGCGTCTCGGCAGCGGGGAAGACCTTGCCGGGCTCTACGCGCGTCTCGGCGAGCGGCTCGTGGAGAGCTTCGACGGCTGGACCGCAGCTATCCTCACGAGCGAGCCGGACCTGGCGCGCGCGACCAAGCTGCGCTCGCATAAGTCGTACTCGTTCATGAACGGTGCGGTCGAGGTGAAGCTCTACCTCTTCGAGCTCTCCGCGCGCGTTGTGCGTGCCGAGGTACGCCCGGCGCCGCTTGGCCTGTCCTCCGGTGCCGAGATGTTCGTGAACCGCGTGCGCAAGAACCTGCGGCACCTCGGCAAGTGGGCACGGCGCGAGGGCGTTACGTGCTGGCGCGTCTACGACGCTGACCTGCCCGAATACGCCGTGGCTATCGACATCTACGAAGGTGCCGGTCTCGATGAGGGCCGTCGCTTCGCGCACATCCAGGAGTACGCGCCGCCGCCAAGCATCGACTCAGGTCGTGCCGAGGAGCGCCTGGCCGAGATCGTCGCGGCCGTGCCGGAGGTTCTCGGCGTGGCACCTGAAGACGTCGCGGTGAAGGTGCGCAAGCGCCAGCGCGGTGAGTCGCAGTACGAGCGCCGAGAGGACACGCTCGGCACGGAGATCGAGGTCGCCGAGGGCGGACTGCGCCTGCTGGTGAACCTGCACGACTACCTCGACACGGGGCTCTTCCTCGACCACCGGATGACCCGGCAGGCGCTGCGCGAGTACGCGGACGGACTGCGCTTCCTCAATCTCTTCGGCTACACCGGTGCTGCGAGCGTGTATGCCGCAGCCGGCGGGGCGACGCACATCACGACCGCGGACATGTCGGCGACGTACCTCAACTGGGCGCGCCGCAACATGGCGCTCAATGGGTTTGCCGAGAGCAACACCGTGCGCTTCGAGCGCGTGGACGTGCTGTCGTGGATCGTCGACGAGCGCAAGCGCATCGAGGTCGGCCACCAGCAGCCGTACGGGCTCATTTTTCTCGACCCGCCCACCTTCTCGAACTCCAAGAAGATGGGGGAGCGCACCTTCGACGTGCAGCGCGACCACGTGGAGCTGCTGCGCGACACGGCGGCGCTCTTGGCGCCAGGCGGCGTGCTCGTGTTCTCCAACAACTTCCGCAAGTTCAAACTTGCCTTTGAGGAGCTGCCCGAGCTCGATATCCAGAACGTGACCAACGTGACCATTCCGCCGGACTTTGAGCGCAACTCGAAGATCCACCAGTGCTACGAGATCAGGCGCAAAGAACAACCGGACGTAGGACGCGGGTAAGCGTTCGTTCAGTTCGCGGGCAGGACGAGCGTGAACGTGGAGCCGGTGCCGTGTGTGCTCGTCACTTCGATCCTGCCGCCGAGCAACTCGGCATACTGGCGTGAGATCGTTAGGCCGAGTCCGGTTCCCTCGGACTTTGCTTGGTCCACCTGATCAATCTGCGCGAACTCGTCGAAGATGTGCGAGAGCTCGCCCTCGGCGATTCCTCGGCCAGAGTCTGCCACTGCGATGCGGAACTCATGTACGGCCGCCGTCACGCTGATCTGGACCTGTCCGCGGTCCGTGAACTTGATTGCGTTGCCGCCGAGGTTGAGCAGGATCTGTCTGACTTTGCTTTCGTCGGTGATCGCCGAATTCAACGTCGCCGGCACGTGAATTTGAAGCTTCAGGTCTCTTTCGGCTGCAAGTGGACGCAGGGTTTCGGCCACCTCGCGGACCGTCTGGGCGAGGTCGACCTCCGTCATGTTGATCTCGACGGCGCCAGCTTCGATTCTGGACAGATCCAGGACTTCGTTGATAAGCGAGAGCAGGTGTTGACCGGAGTGGTAGATCATTCCCACTTGCTTATGCTGCTCTTCCTCCAACTCACCGACCATGCCGCGGTACAGAATGTCCGAGAAGCCGATGATCGAGTTAAGCGGCGTGCGGAGCTCGTGGCTCATGCTCGCTAGGAACTGGCTCTTGGCCTGCGTTGCGTCGAGAAGCTCATGGTTCAGTTGTAGCAGCGCGCCGGTCGAGACTTCCAGCCGGGTATTAGCCGCCTGCAACTCCTCGTTCGTGGCGTCCAACTCCTCGTTCGACATCTCTAGCTCTTGATTTGCGGACGCCAGTTCGCGGGTGCGAGCTTCCACAAGATCCTCGACATGACGGTGATGCAGATCGAGCTCTGCCTCGGCGTTCTTGCGACCGGTGATGTCGATTGCGATAGCGGCGATCAGCCTATCGGGACCGGGCAGGAGTGTATCGGCGAGATAGACCCAAACCCGGCTGCCGTCTCGGCGGAGATACTGCTTCTCGTATGGCGTGCAGGCACCGCGCTCGTTCATCTCTTCGATCGCACGATCATCGGCAGGCAGCCACTCGGGGGGCGTGATCGAGCGCCAATCAACCAGGCCGGCATCGAACTCTTCGCGGCTGTACCCGATGAGGTTCAGGTAGTAGTCGTTTGTCTCGACGATAGCTCCCGAGCTGCTGGCCATTACCACCCCGACGATATTCGACTCGACGAACGTACGCAGACGGTTGAGTGCTTCCTTGAGCGCGTCCTCGGTATCTCTACGTTCGGTGATGTCCGTCGACAGGATGAAGATGCCCTCTGGGACCGGCTGGATGTCGAGCAGGAACCATCCGCTTTCATCTTCCGAGTACTCGAACCGGTTCTCCATGCGATGCGCGGTGCCCGTGTCCATGCAGTCCTTCATGGCGCGGAAGAGGTCTGTCGCCTCGGCTCCCGGCCATACCGTGCGGAAGTCCTTTCCGAGCAGAGCAGCCTTCGACTTATGTGCCTGCCGCTCAGCTGTGTCGTTGAGGTAGGTGTAGCGCCAGTCGCGGTTGATGATCTGACAGCCCTCAAGCATCGCATCCATGGTGTTTTTGAGCTGGAGTGCGGATGCTGCTTCTGCCGCCTCGGCATCTCGCAGAGGGGTGATGTCGCGTGCGATACCGAAGATCCCCGTCACGATGCCGTCTGCATCGCGTATGGGACCCTTCGTCGAGAGGAATGTCCGCGTGATCCCCTCGGCGTCGGTTACGACTTCTTCGTACGTCTGCGCGCTGCCCGAGTCCATGACCCGCCGGTCGCCAGCCATGACTGCGGCCGCCTCGTCCGCAGGGAATAGTGCGGTGTCGTCGTTGCCGAGCACGGCCTCGGCGGGTTGGCCGACGACGGCCGAGGCGCCCTTGTTGAAGAGCAGGTAGCGCCCTGACGCGTCCTTGACGTAAACCGCATCCGGGGTGCCTTCGACCAGGGCTCGCAGCATCTCGTGTTCACGGGCGCTGTCTGGCTGCCCGCTGTGTGCATCGCGCAACATCGTGTTCGGCAGCCCCTCAGTCGCCGGTTGTGCACACTAGTGGTATTCCCAAGCGCTTGATGAACGCAACGGCGCCTCCGTTAAGAGCGGGTTCAGCGGTCGTTTAGCGCCGCCGTATACGCTCGGCAGAACACTTGCCGAGGGGAGCGATGTGGAGCAGAAAACGCGTCCGGGGCAACTCATGTCGCAGTTGCGGGCGGCGCTACGCTCGCGCCACTACAGCCGTCGAACAGAGCAGGCGTACTGCCTGTGGGTGACGCGTTTCGTCCGCTTTCACCATCTCCGGCATCCTGCCGAGATGGGCGAGGCCGAGATCAATGCGTACCTCACACATCTGGCCGTGGAAGAGCATGTAGCCGCCTCCACGCAGACGCAGGCCCTCTCGGCATTGCTGTTTCTGTACCGGCACGTCATCGGGTGCGAAGTGGGTCAGCTTAGCGGGGTGATTCGTGCGCGCAAGCCCGAACGGCTGCCGGTTGTGATGACGCGTGCCGAGGTGCGCGAGTTGCTGGATCAGCTCGACGGCGACAAGTGGCTGATGGCGTCGCTCATGTACGGCTCGGGATTGCGGCTCATGGAGTGCCTGCGTCTGCGGGTGCAAGACATCGACTTCGGGCGCGGCGAGATCCTTGTGCGCAACGGCAAGGGCGCGAAGGACCGCGTGACGATGCTCCCTGACACGCTTAAGCCGCCGCTTCAGGCGCAGCTACGGCGAGCGCGGGCGGTCCACGAGCGCGATCTTGCCGACGGGTGGGGTCGCGTGGTGCTCCCCGACGCGCTCGATCGCAAGTACCCCAACGCCCCGACGCAGTGGGGCTGGCAGTGGGTCTTCCCCCAGGAGCGCCGGTGGTGCAACAGGAAGACCGGCGAGCAGGGGCGCCACCACGTGCACCCGACGATCATCCAGCGAGCGGTGGGCGAGGCGGCACGCGCGTCGGGCGTGGCGAAACACGTCGGGTGCCACACGCTGCGGCATTCGTTCGCAACACACCTGCTCGAGTGCGGCTACGACATCCGCACGATCCAGGAGCTTCTCGGCCATAAGAGCCTGAACACGACGATGATCTACACCCACGTGCTCAACAAGGGAGGACTTGGCGTGAAGAGCCCGTTCGATGCGCTGTGAGGGGAGCGAGCGTGTTGCACGCGGGCGGTTGTAACCTGTACCATTACCTGTGCAGGTCAGATAATCGGAGGACCGCCATGGACGCCATCCCTTACACGACACTTCGCAGCAATCTCGCGAGCGAAATGGACCGTGTGTGCGAAGATCACACGCCGATCATCGTCACCCGCAGAGCGTCGTCGTCGGTGGTTATGATCTCGCTTGAAGACTACGAGGCGCTTGAAGAGACGTCGTATCTGCTGCGCAGTCCCAAGAACGCCCGGCGGCTGCTTGAGTCTATCGCCGAGCTGGAATCGGGCCGCGGACACGAACGCGAGCTGGCCGAGTGAGGCTCGTCTTCTCCGAGAGCGCCTGGGAGGAGTACCTCTACTGGCAGCGGACGGACCGAAAGGTGCTCCGCCGCATCAACACGCTCATTCGCGAGATCGAACGCACGCCGTTTGAAGGCGTCGGCAAGCCCGAGCCACTCAAGCACGCGCTCGCCGGCTACTGGTCGCGCCGAATCAACGACGAACACAGGCTCGTGTACCGCATTGAAGGCGAGTCGGTGTTCATCGCGCAGTTGCGGTACCACTACTAAGCTGAAGTAGCACAAATATGCTACACTCGGCATACGACATCGAATCGGAGGCCACCATGGTCCAGGGAGTGAAGTTGCGGCGGGCAGGCGGCTCGATTGCCGCCACGCTGCCCAAGGACATGGCTGACCGACTGAAACTCGCAGCGGGGGACACCGTCATCGCGATCGAGACTGATCGCGGCATCTTGCTGACGCCTTACGATCCCGACACCGAAGAGGCGCTTGCGATTGCCGCCGAGGTTGGCCGCACCTACCGCAACGCCCTGCGCGAGCTGGCCAAGTAGACTCGGTGTCGGCGCCGTCACAAGAACCCCGGTGGGTGTCGCGTCTCGTTGTGGATGCGATTCATGTTGATCTGCTACGCACGCACGGTGGTTTGTCCGGCTTGCGTGACGAGGGCTCGCTCGAGTCGGCGCTGGCACGGCCGCAGCAACGGTACGCGTACGAACCCGAGGTGGACCTAGCGTCACTGGCTGCTTCGTACGGCTTCGGAATCGCCCGCAACCATCCCTATGCTGATGGCAACAAGCGCGTCGCATTCGTTGCGATGGCGGTGTTCCTGGGGCTGAACGGACTTGATCTGCGCGCCGCCGAAAGCGAGGTCGTAACGACGATCGTGGCACTCGCGGCAGGCGAGCTTACCGAGGAAGATCTCGCGGGCTGGGTCAGGACACACCTGGTTCCGCGGGCGGACAGTACCTAGTTCCCGAGTGCGCTTACGCAGACTGCAGAACTCTTCGTGCCATCCGCCTTCGCCTGGGGTATTCTGGCCATCGGGGCGCGGGGAGTTCACTTACACGGAATACCGCAGCTGCGCCCGTGTCTTACAGAGTCAGTACTTCTGGCACTTATGCGTTCATACTGAGTCAGTACATTCATTGTTAGATGGACGGGGTTCTAGGTTCTGAAGACAGGGTTCACGGGGGATCCGGGTCGTTTCGACGCAGGTAAGACCGCTTCGGACTCCTCGGGAAATGCC
>PHEU01000031.1 GCA_002841295.1 Actinobacteria bacterium HGW-Actinobacteria-6 | reverse complement strand
CCGGGTGGCGAAATCGTCGGCCACCGCGAATGCGGAGCCGCCTGCAAGTGCGAAGAGCAGCAGGGCGGTGAACATCGCCAGAATACGAACGGGAGTGGATGCTCGGGACATGAACGCTCCTTGCGCGCAGATGAATCTGCCGGTTGGTTGCCGCATATTCTACAATGGCGAGGATACTTACGTACAACGGGGGTGTGATGGAGGGCCGACAGGCCGACGCGGTGTACCGGGGCAACCTGACGCGCCTACTCGATAAGGTTCGCGACGCGCGGGGCCTCGACATGGCGCAGTATCGGCCGAGATACGTGGAGCGGCGCCTTGCTGCGCGTCTCCACGCACTGAATCTGCACACGTATCGTCAGTATGCGACGTACCTCGACGAGCACCCCGAAGAGTACGCAAAGCTCCTCGATACGCTCACGATCAACGTGACGCAGTTCTTCCGAGACGCTACGGTCTTCGAGCTCTTTCGCAAGGAAATCCTCCCGACGCTGCTCACCGAGAAGGCCGCGAGGCACCAGCGCATGATTCGCGTCTGGTCGGCCGGCTGTGCGACAGGGCAGGAGCCGTACTCGCTCGCCATGTCGTTCCTGTCGGCGATGGGGCCGCTGTCGACGGACTTCCTGCTCACGATTCTCGGAACGGATCTTGACCGCAACGCGCTCGCGGTGGCGCGTCGCGCCGAGTATGACATCTCGATGATCGATCAGATTCCGAGAGCGGATCAGCAGCGCTACTTGGATGTGAAGGCTGATCACTTCAAGATCAAGCCTGAAGTCGCCCGCCTCTGCAAGTTCGACTACTTGAACCTCTTCGAGGACAAGCCGATACATGTAGTGGATGTGATCTTCTGTCGCAACGTGTTCATCTACTTCAATCGCGAGGAGCAAGAACGGGTGCTCGGTGTGTTCTGGTCGGCGTTGGCACGGGGTGGCTACCTTGTACTCGGACGTAGCGAGAGAATCGGCCCGCAGGTGGAGCACGATTACGAGCTCGTGAGTGGTCGGGAGCGCATTTATCGCAAGCCCCTGAAGCTGCTCTGAGTGCCTGGCTTCTGTTATTGTTGTCAAGGTGACCCAGCTGGTCACAGCGTTCATTTGAGGAGGGAACCGCAGCATGCAGAGGGAGCACCGCAACAGCTCGGTTAAGCGGGGGTTGTCTTTCACTTTCACGATGTACACGTGGCTCACGATCGGGCCCGCTGTGTTCATCGGTCTGATGGTGACAGGCGCATTTGCACTTTTCGTCCTCAACATGGCTCCTTCAGATCTCATGTACGTCGCGATCGTGGGTGCGATCTCGATGGCGATATGCGCCATACCAGGGTCGCTGGCGTGGCGCTGGGTGTTCAAGCGCAGGGTCCTGGACCCGCTTCGCGCCCTCGGCGGGACGATGATCGAAGCCGGCAACGGCGACCTGACTGTGCGCGCAAAGGTTGTCCGTCCGGATGAGATCGGCCTGCTTGCTGAGGAATGCAACAGCCTCATCGAATCGCTTGCTAACATCGCCGGCAACGTCCGTCGCTCTGCCGAGTCGGTCACGAACGCCGCGACACAACTCTCGGCATCGTCCGAGGAGATCAACTCGTCGTCGATGGAGATCTCGTCCTCGGTCCAGCAGATTGCGCATGGTGCAGAGCTGCAGTCCCGCAAGGTCGAAGAGACGTCGTCAGCCATCGAGGCAATCACCAAGACGGTCGGTGAGGTCGCGCGTCGTGCAGACGAAGCGAGCAAGACGAGCGAAGAGGCCGCCAAGGCGTCCGTTCTCGGCGAGGCAGCTACCGATGAAGCGATCAACAAGATCGCTGAGATCCGCCAGGCCATCGAGACGCTTGCGGGTTCGGTTGAGGTGCTCGGCCGACGCTCTGCGGAAATCGGCAACATCGTCGATGTCATCACCTCGATCGCCGATCAGACGAACCTACTCTCGCTCAACGCGGCTATCGAAGCTGCCCGTGCCGGCGAGTCCGGTCGCGGCTTCTCGGTTGTTGCCGAGGAGGTCCGCAAGCTGGCCGAGGGCTCAGGCAAAGCTGCCGAGCAGATCGGCGACCTCATCAAGGATGTGCAGACTGAGACCGCCAAGGCGCTCAAGTACATGCAGATTGGCACCGACGAGGTCGCCAGGGGCACCGAGGTGGTCGGTCGCTCTGGCGATGCGCTCCGCCAAATCACTGAGGCCGTATCTCGCACAGCCACCCTTGCCGAGGAGATCGCGGCTGCGATGTCAGGTCAGGCTCAGCGCACCGTGGACGTCGACCGTGCGATGCACGATATCGCCGCAGTCGTCGAGGAAAACGCGGCGTCGGCCGAAGAGACGGCAGCTGCAGCTGAGCAGCAGACGGCGTGTATGGAAGAAATCTCGTCCTCGGCACAGGAGCTTGCCGATATGGCTCGCCGCCTCGAGGATTCAGTGCACATGTTCCAGGTAGATTAGGAAGGTACCGGAGTGGAATCGACACTCGGCGCCGAACTTAGGCAGTTTGTGCTCTTTCGTCTTGGGACGGAGGAGTACGGGCTTCCTATCGAGCGCGTGCAGAGCATCATCCGCTACGAAACTCCGACGCCGGTTCCCCATTCGCCCGAGATGGTCGAGGGCGTGATCAACCTGCGTGGTCAGGTCATTCCCGTCATAGACCTTGCTCAGCGACTGCTCGGCGCGCCGATCGAACACTCTGCTGCGTCCCGAATCGTGGTCGCTGAAGCTGACTCAGGCCTCATCGGTCTGGCAGTCGGGTCGGCGCACGAGGTAGCGACATTCAGCACTGAGGAAATCATGCCGACGCCGTCTGCCGCGCTCACTGTGGAGACCGCCGAGGCGTTCCAGGGTGTCGCGAATCGCGGGGATCGCCTCGTTATCCTGCTTGATCCCGAGAAGGCATTGCCCCGTGTGTCGTACGGACCGTCGACTGCAATCGAGGAGGCGCAAAGCGATGTCTAAGTCGGTACTCGTCGTTGACGACGCTGCGTTCATGCGCATGATGATTCGTGACATTCTCTCCAAGGAGGGTTATGTCATCCACGAGGCGGTTAACGGACGCGACGCCGTTGAGAAGTTCGCCGAGCTGCGCCCTGACCTTGTGACGATGGACATAACGATGCCTGAGATGAGCGGCCTCGATGCATTGCGACTGATCCGGCAGCAAGATCCGGCAGCGCGAGTGCTCATGGTGAGCGCGATGGGCCAGCAGCGCATGATCGTTGAAGCTCTTGAATCCGGAGCCATGGATTTCCTGGTCAAGCCCTTCCAGCCCACGAAGGTGCTCGAGACTGTCAAGAAGTGCTTGCAGTCCACGCCGCGCTGCTGAGGCGGTCATGTCCTCGATCATCAAGGTCCTTGTTGTTGATGACTCGGCGCTGACGCGCCAGTTGTTGACCCGCGCCCTGAGCGTGGATCCGCGTATCGATGTCGTCGGCACAGCGAAGACGGGTGTAGAGGCGATCGAGAAGGCGCGCTCCCTTGAGCCTGACGTCATCACGTTGGATGTCGAAATGCCAGAACTCACAGGCATCGAGGCGCTTCCACATCTGATCAAGGGTTCGTGCGCGCGCGTCGTCATGCTCAGCGGCGTTGATAATCCCGATCTGGCATATCAGGCCCTCTCGCTAGGCGCCGTCGACTTCATATCAAAGCCGAAGGCTGGTTTCGCCACGTCACTCGCCGAGCTTTCAGAGCTCGTTATCAAGAAGATTAAGACCGCCTACAGGATCAGCCCCGAGCGTCGGCTGTCGCACGGAGCTGCGCCTGTGGCGCTTGTAGGCGGCGGTGCACCGGTCGGGAGCGGGTATCATGGAGTCGGCTCCCGTGGTGTGCTGAATCGCCTTGTGGCTTTTGCGGCGTCGACCGGCGGTCCGCCTGCACTGGAGCTTGTCTTCTCAGGTCTCACACGGTCGCTGCCGTGTGCCTACGTCGTGGTGCAACACCTTCCCGCAGGCTTCACCGCGTCGCTCGCCCGTCGCCTCGGCAAAGTGACCGACATCAACATAGTCGAGGGACGAGACGGGGTGTTGCTTGAAGCTGGCACCGCGTATCTCGCTCCTCATGGTTCCCATATGGTCGTCGCCAACGCCAAGAGGCCGCGAATCGAGTTGTTGGATACGCCGACGCTTCACGGCGTTCGTCCGGCAGCGGATCCTCTGCTCTCGAGCGTGGCTGCAAACTTCGGCCCCCGTGCGGTCGGCGTGGTTCTTACGGGGATGGGCTCAGACGGTGCTGTCGGCCTGAACGACATCCATCTCGGCGGGGGTGAGACGATCGTGCAGGATGAAGAATCCAGTGTCGTATGGGGCATGCCGGGTTCTGCGGCGCGCTTGGGCGCAGCTGACAGGATAGTGCCACTGGCGGGTGTCGCTGCTGAGATCAGGCGAACGATTAGAGGGGAGGTCGTGCGATGAGTGACGACATGTCTGCGTACAAGGATGTGTTTCTCTCGGAGAGCGCCGAGTACGTGCAGGCGATAACCGAGGGCCTGCTTGCGCTTGAAGGAAACCCGAACGACCTCGAGCCAGTTGAAGTAGTGTTCCGGGGCGCCCACAGCCTCAAGGGCATGTCAGCGACTATGGGATACACGCGCACGGCCGAGCTGACCCATAAAATGGAAAGTCTTATGGACACGGTTCGTAAGCGCGAGCAAGAAGCGGACTCATCTCTGATCGATCTCATGCTTCGGGCCGTCGACGCAGTTCGTGAACTCATTACCGATGAGTCCGGCGGCGGGACGATGGTGGACGTTGCTTCGCTCGTCTCGGCGCTCGTCTCGCGCACGGGCGCCACTGTCCAGACGGACGGCGCGGCGGATTCGGATGGCGGCGCTACTCCGTCGAATGCACGCTCAGGTACCGACGAGGGTGTGTTGTGGCGGGTGGACATCACGCTTATCGAGACATGCGTGCTGAAGGCTGTGCGCGCGTATATGGCAATCAAGAGACTGGGCAACATGGGTACGGTCGTTGAGACCGACCCGGGTGCTCGGGAAATCGAGGATGAGAAGTTCGATCGTTCTTTCGCGGTGATCGTGCGTACGCGCGAGCAGGCTGCCGCGATCTCGGCTGCAGTCTTGGCCATCAGCGAGGTTGAGTCGGTCGAAGTCTCTCCTGCGGACGTGGCCGCACCGATTATCGGGACCCGCCCCACTGAGGAGCGCCAGCGCAAGTCGATCCCAAAGCTGGCGGAGACTCAGACCGTCCGCGTCTCGATCGGGCATCTCGACAGTATGGTCAACCTCGTGGGTGAGCTGGTCATTATCAGATCGCGCCTCGACCGGCTTGCAGGAGAGCTCGATTCGAACGAGTTGACGGATGCGCTTTCGGCGCTGGAGCAGATCAGTGGTGAGTTGCAGCACGAGGTGATGCAGACCCGAATGGTTCCGGTCGGGAACATCTTCAACCGGTTCCCGCGGATGGTGCGCGATCTGGCGCGCGACCTCGGTCGCTCTGTCAGCTTCGACATGGGCGGGCTGGATATCGAGCTTGATCGCACCGTTCTGGATGAGATCGGCGACCCGATCGTCCACTTGCTCAGAAATGCGATCGATCACGGTATCGAGTCAGAGGATGAGCGCATCGCAGCAGGCAAGCCGCCCAAGGGGACCATTCGCCTGGAGGCAGGTCGTGATCGCGATCAGGTGCGCATCGTCGTTCAGGATGACGGCAAGGGGATGGATTGCGATCGCATCTGGGCCAAGGCGGTCGAACGTGGCATCGTCACGCCATCCGAGCGAGACTCGTACTCGGTCTCTGACATCCTGATGCTGACATGCGAGCCCGGGTTTTCCACCGCTGAGAAGACCACGGCGGTCTCGGGTCGGGGCGTTGGCATGGATGTCGTGAAGGGCAAGATCGAGTATCTCGGCGGAACCGTGACGATTCATTCGGAGTTTGGGCGGGGCTCTCGCGTTGTGCTGACGTTGCCACTGACGCTCGCGATCATCCAGTCGCTTCTTGTCGGCGCCGGTGAACAGATCTTTGCACTTCCGCTCTCGGCGGTTACTGAGGTACTTGCCCGCGACGAGGTGAAGCTCAAGACTGTTGACGGAGCTCCGGTAGTAGTCCTGCGAGACGGGTCAGTAGCACCGCTCTTCCGACTGGATGAGGTCATCGGCTCCGTGCAGCATCGTCGCATGATGCCGGAGGAAAGCGACCACATCGTCTTACTGGAGTCGGCCGAGCAGATCCGTGCGCTCGCGGTGCAGCAGCTCGTCGGCAGACACGAGGTTGTCATCAAGCCGCTCTCACCGATCTTCAAAGAGTTGAGGGGTCTTGGTGGAGCGACGGTGCTCGGCGACGGTCGGGTTGCGCTCATCTTGGATCCTCGGACGCTCTTCGGAATGGGGGTGTGACCCTTGAAGCCTGAGAACATGTCGGCGTTGCAGATTGACGCTCTGCGTGAGCTGGGCAGCATCGGCGCCGGTCACGCGGCGACCGCGTTGTCTCAGCTACTCGACCATCCGGTCGAGATCAGTGTGCCGGAGGTCAGGTTTGTTCCGGTGAGCGATGTACCGATGCTCTTTGGCGGCCCCGAGACACTCGTCGGCGCGGTCTATGCGCGACTTCTGGGTGATGTCAGCGGAGGCATGCTCTTCATCGCGCCGCGTACTGCGATGCTGGCGCTCGTTGACTTGCTTCGCAGCCGCGTGCCGGGGACAACCAAGTCCATGAACGCCGAGGAAGAGGCTCTTGCCACGCACACCGGCTCGATTCTCATCTCGGCGTATCTGTCGGCGATCGCTCGAATGGCGGATCTGAGCCTGCTACCCTCACCACCGGCTTTCGCATTCGACATGATGGGCGCCATTCTCGAGGTGGCGACCGTGGATATCGGCATGAAGGCGGATACGGCGATTCTCATCCTCACGAGTTTCATCGACGAGCGTGCTGTCGTGGATGCAGCCCTGTTCTACATGCCAGACCCTGATAGCCTCGATGTTATTCTCGGCAGACTGGGAATCGTGTGAGCGACGGGCGAGACAGATGAGCGTGGGCTTCCTGAGTAGCCTGAGCCACGGTGATTCGGCTGCCGACCTGATTCACGTCGGCACCGGAGAGTTTGCCGTGGCTGAGCACCCGACCGTGCTGATGACGCCGGCGCTTGGGTCATGCATCGGCGTTGCTCTGTGGGATGCATTCCGGCATCGTGGTGGGCTCGCGCATGTGATGCTGCCCTTGCCTTCGGATGTGACGCAAGATGGTAGTCAAGACCGCTTCGCGTCGGTTGCGATTCCACGGATGGTCGAGGAGCTGAACGGCGGAACGGCAGTCAGACGTCTGGTGGCGAAGATCGCCGGCGGCGCCGCCATGTTCAAGTCAGACAGCAGTCTCTCGAATGTCGGAGAGCGCAATCTAGAGGAAGTTCGACATCAGTTGAGCCTCTTGCGCATCCCGATTTTGGCCGAAGATACAGGGGGAAGCCACGCACGAACTGTGGAGCTACATCTGGACACAGGGGTGCTGGTTGTGCGTAGCTACATGTATGGCATCAGAGAACTTTAGTTTCCTTCAAGCGAAACGGGACGCATCAATGATGGAGTATTCTGCGGCTCCTGCCGCAGGGACCGCCACCCGGTCCGGGCAGGTGAGAATCGCGATAGCAGGCGGCGGCCTCAGGGCCACGTCGGTGCTTCGCTTGCTCTCGGATGTCGAGAATCTCGTCATTGTCGCCGTGTGCGACTCAAATCGCGCAGCACCGGCGGTCCGCCTGGCCGACGATCTTGGACTGTTCACAACAACGGAGATCTCTGAGCTCTCTCAGATCGGCGATCTCGATCTTATCCTAGACATGTCCGAGGAACCTTCCATGCAGAAGGCGCTTGAGAGCCAGAAGCCACCGGATGTTGGCATCGTCGCAGGTCACGGCGCCGAGCTCGTCTGGGACCTTCTCATTGCGAAGAAGCGGAGTGAAGAGCAGGAGAAGATATTCGTCGAACTGCAGGTTGCGTATGACAAGATCCGCAGCCATGAGCGTCGGCTCCAGTCGAGCAAGGAGGCACTTGAGACGGCGAACGAGGAGCTCGAGAGTCGTCTTGCAGAGATCTTCTTCACACACGAGTTCTTCAAAGCCCTAACCAGCTACTCCTCGGTAGAGGATGTCGCAAGCCTGATGGTCGACGGTGCGAATGGCATCCTCGGCGCAGAGATATCTTGCGTGTATCTCTTCGAGCAGAAGGACTGGACACTCAAGTTGCGCGCCAGTCAGGGGCGCCCGGAGGAGGCGTTTCAGGCTGTAGTGCCTGTTTCGGAGACGATTCTCGGCTCGGCATTCAGAGACGGTTTCACTCAGCAAAGTGACGTGCCGCTCGGCTCTGAGCTTGCCGAGTGGTCCGTGAATCCTGACGACATTCGCTCGCAGGCGGCACTGCCGCTACGTTCGGGCGAGTCGATCGTCGGCGTACTACTGGTGGCATCCTCGACATTCCGCGAGCTCACTCCCGCCGAGCGGGACAGGCTGCAGGTGATCGGAAACCAGTCATCGCTTGCACTCCAGAACGCGTTGCTCCATGAGGAGCTGGAGCGTCTCTCGGTCACTGACCGACTCACGGAGCTCTACAATCATGGATACTTCCAGCAGCGCTTGGAAGAGGAGCTCGGCCGTGCTGCGAGGTTCGGGCACAAGCTCTCGGTCATCATGCTCGACATCGATGACTTCAAGCAATTCAACGACAGCTATGGGCACCCCAAGGGCGATAAGGTGCTGCAGGCACTCAGTGCGATCATGTTGCAGAACCTCCGCGAGATCGATGTCGCCGCCCGTTATGGCGGTGAGGAGTTCATTCTCGTGCTTCCGGAAACAGATATCGGCGGAGCCCTTGCAGTTGCCGAGCGCATCCGAAAGAGTATGTCTCAGTTCGAATTCTTCACGGGCGAGGACAATCGCCCGGTCACGCAAACAGTGTCTCTGGGCGTAGCAACGTATCCAACGCATGCGACCACGCCGGCGCGCCTCGTGGAGACTGCCGACAAGGCGATGTATGAGGCGAAGCGATACGGGAAGAATCAGGTCAAGGTCGCGAACTGAGCATAGCCCGGCGGGACAGTCGGGCGGAACGGAGGTAGACGTGAGCCTTGCTCGAGCGCTTTCGCGTCTGCCCGACGACCACGCCACAGAGGTCGTTATCCGCGATGTCGTCACGTTTCTGTCGCATCACCCCGATGAGTGGCTTCTTGTTGAGGATGTGGCGCGGCGGACCGGCAATCTTGTGCTGGAGGTCCGGCCGATACTGAAGGCGCTCAGCGATGCCTTCGTGCTAGACTTCGACGACGTACCGCAGCTCTTCCGGTACCGCTACGACGTGGGAGTGAGCATCGAACTCGATCAGTTCCTGCATAGGAGCCACGCCCAGGACAACCACATGCAGACGAACGTCGCCCGGTTCAGGGAGCGATACGGATCATCCTGACCGTGGATCGCCGCGATAGACACGGAGTACCCCCAGTGAGCACACCTATCGAACGCGGGGCCCGCGGCCCAGGCGTCGAGGACATTCAGAAGCGACTCTTGCGTCTCGGCTACGACCTCGGCCCATCCGGGGTCGACGGCGTGTTCCTTGGTGCCACCCTTGAGGCGGTTCTCAGCTTCCAGCGCACACGCGCACTTGCCGAAGATGGCGTTGTCGGAGCGGAGACGTGGTCGGCGCTTGTCGATGCGACGTTCGTTCTTGGTGACCGGCTTCTCTACCTCCGTTTTCCGCACTTCCATGGAGCCGACGTCGCCACGCTACAAGGCGCACTGAATGCTCTGGGCTTCGCGTGCGGTGACCCTGATGGAATCTTCGGAGCGTTCACAGAGCGAGCGGCCAGGGAGTTCCAGTTGAACACCGGCTATCCGGCCGACGGCATCGTCGGGACAGACACCGTTCGCGCGGTCATGCGTCTGAGACACGTTTGGGAGGACAAGGATCCGACCGCGCCTGTCGCGCTCGCAGTCGCTCCAGCTCGTGCAGCCGACGTACTCTCGCGCACCCGCATACGAGTGCATTGTCTTGACCCGCGTGGCAAAGCGGTGGCTGCGCGCTTCGCGAACCTCGCGACAGCGACCGAGCCGACCTCTCGTGTTGATGTTTGTGATGATGTTGATTCCGAGGCTGTGGACGTGCTGCTGCATCTGGGCACGTGTGCAGACCCGGAAGTCGAGTTTGCGGGGGTTCCTCTCGTGAGGGTCGGGCTGGCCGCGCAAGACGCGGTTGAGGCTCGTTTGATGACCGCTCTCGCAGCTGCAGAGGGGTGCCGAGAAGCGCTAGTCGACCTTGGCGACGTGGCTGAAGATGAGCAGGCAATGCAAAGGTTGGCAGTCCGCTTGCTTGATGCTGTATGCCTCGCGCTGACCCCCGGGGCTCCGACTATGGTATTATGACTCGGCGTTTTGCCCATTAGACAATCGGTGTAGGAGGCGTTCGCCCTGCACAGCAGATACTTGAAGATCATCGCATTCGTACTCAGCTTCGCCGTCCTGACGGCCATGCCGGTTCGCGCATTTGGTGAACCCGTCGCCACCAAGCGCGAGCAGGCTGTTGCCGTTCAGAAGCAGGTAGACGAACTCGACACCAAAGTCGAGATCGCCTCGGAGGCATATAACGAGGCGAATGCAGCCTACAAGAAGGTCACGGCCAAAGTCACCGAGACCGAGAAGCGACTGAAGAAGCTGAAGGCTCGTCAGGACACGCTTCAGTCCCACCTGGACACGCGGGTCGACGGCATGTATCGCTCAGGCCCCCTCGGCTTCCTTGAGATTCTCTTCGGCGCCAGCAGCTTTGAGGAGTTCTCGACCAGCTGGGACTTGCTGCAGCAGCTCAGCGAGCAAGACGCCGATGCTGTGGCCGAGCTCAAGATCACTCGTGGCGAGGTCTCGGCGGCGAAGGCCGAGCTGAAGACCTCTCAGGCGCAGGCAAAGAAGGAACGTGACGCTCTCGCGAAGCAGAAGGCGTCGATTGAATCGCAGCTTGCCGGTCGCCAGAAGCTTCTCAGGGGCCTTGAGTCCGAGATCGCACAGCTTGAGAAAGAAGCCGAAGCGGCGGCGGCCAGGAGTTGGCGACCACCTTCTTCAGGCGACTCTGGCGGAAACCCGGGAACTGCTCCCAAGAGCGGCATTGTCGCCATCGCGAAGAGCAAGCTCGGAGCTCCATATGTTTGGGCTGCCGATGGTCCCAACAGTTTCGACTGCAGCGGGTTCACGATGTGGGTCTATGCCCAGGTCGGTGTAGGCCTTCCGCACAGCTCCCGGGCGCAGTACAACAGCGGTCCGCACGTGTCTAAGTCGAATCTTCAGCCCGGTGACCTCGTTTTCTTCGGATCACCGATTCACCACGTTGGCATTTATGTCGGCGGAGGCCAGTACATTCACGCACCGCACACGGGTGATGTGGTCAAGATCTCCAGCCTTAGCCGCAGCGACTACGTTGGTGCCTGCAGACCCTAGACACGCGGTCTGATTGCGGTCCATGCTGTGGTTGGGGAGAGGCGACCTTGAGGGGGGTCATGGCAAGCCCGCGTCTGCTGGCACCGTTGCGCTCGAGCGATTACCGAATGCTCTGGATAGCGCAGCTTGTGTCCGTTGTCGGCGATAAGGTGCACCAGATCGCGATGAGCGTTCTGGTCTATAAACTCACGGGCTCAGTTGCGCATGTTGGCGCGATGCTCGCCATCACAACGCTGCCTGCGGTCTTCTTCGGGGTTCCGGCAGGAGTGTTTGTTGACCGATGGGACCGCAGAGCGACCATGGTTGCCTCTGATGTCTTGCGCGCGGCGATTGTCCTCTCCATCCCACTCCTTATTCGAGTCGGCATGCCAGCCGTGTACGTTGCCGCATTCTGTGTGGCCACAGTCTCTCTCTTCTTCGAGCCCGCCAGGCTCTCGCTGATCCCGGAGATCGTCCCGGCAGATGACCTGATGGCCGCGAACTCACTCGACAATGTGACGGCCTCCGTCTCTGAGCTACTTGGTCTAGTTGGGGCGGCGGGCATCGTTGCGGCGATGGGCGTAGCGAATGCTTTCTACCTGGATGCCGCAACATTCACTCTGTCTGCAATGTTCGTCGCGTTCGTTGTTCATCGTGGTCGTGCAACCGAGGCAGAGCCCGCCGCACCGTTCGTGCACGAGCTCCGGCGCGGTATTTCACATATCGCCGATACGCACGTTCTGCGAGATCTTGTCAGCGTGTACTCGCTTGCGGCTGCCGGCATCGCAGCCGCGGTGCTCTCGGTCAACGGTCTGGCACTTCAGCGATACGGTGCCACAGACAGCTCCAGGGCAATCGGACTCGCGCTTCTGGACGGCGCGATTACCGTCGGCCTGCTGGTGGGCAGCGTGACCATCGGTCAGAGCGGATCTGGCGCGGCCGGTCGCAAGTTCCTCGGCAGCCTCACGGTATTCGGACTGGCGTTCGTACTTGTGGCGTTTGCCCCGGGAATCTGGACGACGGTGCCGCTGCTGTTCATAGGCGGCGTGGCGAACATGTGGTTCTACGTTCCCGGCGCGACGCTCATTCAGCGGATAGCTCGCCCTGAGCTGCGAGGCAGAGTGTTTGCAGCCAAGAATGCGATGTCCCGCGTTGCCACCACGGTGGGTTTCTTCGGAGCCGGGTTGCTTGCGGATCGCATCGGGCTCTCCAGCACGGTGCTGTTGGTCGGTGTGCTGGTTGTGATGGTTTCCGCATTCGGCTGGTCGCGCCCCGCGCTGCGAGAGGCATAAGGGGCGGGTATCCGAGAGTACCGTTCCTGCGGTATTCTCATAGGCGCCCAGGATTCTCGTATCGGATGTGGTGACACCGCATGGCAGAGATCGACTCGCTCCTCAAGCTCATGGCAGACCGTGGCAGCTCTGACTTGCACCTCAAGGTTGGAAGTCCGCCGGCAATCAGGTTGAATGCGCGGCTCGTAGTCCTCAGGGATCTGCCATCACTATCCCCGGATGCGACGAAGACGCTGGCGCTCGGCATGATGGATGAGCGACAGCGCCAGTCCTTTGAGAACCATCGGGAGATCGACTTCGCATACTCCGTCTCAGGGATTGGCCGATTTCGGGTGAACGTTTTTCACCAGCGTGGCAGTGTCGGCATGACGCTGCGCCGCGTATCCACCACGCGTTCCTCGATAGAGGATCTTGGCCTGCCGTCGGTAGTGCGTCAGTTGGCCGATGAGCCCCGCGGCCTTGTGCTTGTCACCGGCACTGCAGGATCAGGCAAGACCACCACGCTTGCGGCGATGATCGACCACATCAACCACACTCGTGACGGTCACATCGTCACGATCGAGGACCCCATCGAGGTCCTTCATCAGGATGACAAGTGCATCATCAACCAGCGCGAGATTGGTATTGATACCGATAGCTACGCCGACGCGCTGCGTCACGTGGTGCGTCAGGATCCTGATGTCGTGCTCATCGGAGAGATGCGTGATCACGAGACCGTCTCGGCAGCACTCACCGCCGCCGAGATAGGAAACCTCGTCTTCTCAACGCTTCACACGATCGACGCCACCGAGACCATCAATCGCATCATCGACTTCTTCCCGCCGTATCAGCAGAAGCAGATCCGCCTGATGCTCGCCTCCACGCTCAAAGGAATCGTCTCGCTCAGGCTGATTCCGTCCATCAACGGCGGACTGACTCCAGCCGTGGAGGTCCTTGTGATGACCGGCACGGTACGGGAGTATATCCTCGATCCGGAGCAGACCTATAAGATCCGAGATGCGATGGAAGAGGGCGAGTACTACGGGATGCAGACGTTCGATAAGAGTCTGCTAGCGATGTACCAGCAAGGGAAGATCACCCTCGACGACGCCATCGCGATGGCCGCAAACGCGCACGACTTCAAGATCAAAGTGCGTCAACTTGGCGTTGCCCCTGAGCAAGCCGCGCAATCCGGCATCTACTAGCGCGAACCACCGGTCTTGCAGTGCTGTGATTTCTTGCGGACGCATGACGCATCTCACGATGGGTGATGCGTGTATCCGCGGCGGCAGGCATGCCAGCTGTGGTTGTGCGATAGAATCCACTTGGTGCATCCAGATCAACGAGAGTGAGTTCCGATGGCAACCATCCTGTTCATCGTCCCCCCGTATCATTGCTGGGGCGTTCAAACTATTGGCACGTGGCCCCCGGTCCAGTTGGCATATCTGGCCGGCGCAGCCGCCGAGGCAGGACACGAAGCTGTAATCTGCGATGCCATGAACAAGGATTTCTCATTCGATGATGTGCGAGCGGAGATCGAGCGGGTCGCACCGGACTACGTCATGACGATGGATTACTTGCCGGTCTCGGGCGCAGTGAGCACCGCGAGTGTGCCGGCGGCCCTCAAGACCCTTAGTCTCGCCAAACTCGTTGACCCGAGCATCATCACGCTCATCGGAGGTCCGCACCCGACATTTCTGTACGATGAGATTCTCAGCGACGACACCTGCGACGCCGACTATGTGCTCCGGGGTGAGGCCGAGGAGACGTTGCGCGAGCTGCTCTCAGCAATCCCGGCCGGACAGGCGGCTAACGTGGCCGGCATAGCGTTTCGTGATGGAGAGCGGATCGTGGCCACAGAGGTGCGACCGCATATCAAGGACCTCGATACACTCACGGCCGCGTGGCACCTGCTCGACTGGGACGACTATCACTACAACATCGACCCCTGGGGTCGCATGGCGTCAATACTCACGACCCGGGGCTGCATGATGGGCTGTTCATTCTGCTCGCACAGGGCGTTCTGGCGAAGTGACTGGCGCTCACGCGATCCGCGCCGCGTCATCGACGAGATGCGACTCCTGGTAGAGGAGCACAAGGTCGAGTTTATTACCTTCATCGATCCCTACCCGACCTTCGATCGCGATCGCTGGGAGCTGCAACTGGATCTGATCATCGAGGCGAACCTCCCCGTGAAGTTGCTCATGGAGACGCGGGTCGAGGACATCATTCGGGATGAGAAGATTCTCCACAAGTATCACGAAGCAGGCGTCATCCATGTGTATGTGGGCGTCGAGAGCGGCTCGGATGCGATGCTGGAAAGTCTGAACAAGGGCACCGATAGTGACATGAACAAGCGCGCGCTCGATCTGCTGCGCGAGCACGACATCATGAGTGAAGCGTCATTCATGGTCGGATTTCCGGATGAGACATGGGAGTCCATAGACAAGACCATTGTCGAAGCCGTGCGGCTCAATCCCGATATCGCCGTCTTCCCGGTGATCACTCCGATGCCATTCACCCCTCTGCATGAAGAGATGAAAGACCGCATACGGGTTACGGACTACTCCAAGTACAACCTCATGACGCCGATCGTCGAGCCGTACGATATGTCGCTCGACGACGTGTATCGCGCGCTCGCGAAGTGCTACATGACGTTCTACGGGCACAAGATGCGCGAGGTTGCCAAGCTCGAAGACGGGTTCAAGAAGCGCTACATGATGAGCGCGTTCGAGCAAATGATGAAGGATTACGGTAAACAGTTCGACTTCCTCGGCGAGAATATGCCTGAGGGCATGAAAGGCATAGCCGGAATAAGGTAGAGAGATGCCTTCCCATCGGTGAGGACGCTGGCATCCATCCTTGGGGCTACCACCGTCTAGAATGCCCCCGGCCACACTAATCGTCCGAGCGTATCCGCCATGACCTGAGGAGCGTTTCAATGTGCAAGAAGATTACCGTGGGGGTTCACGGTGTCTGATAGGCACATTGAGAAACTGATTGCGCGAGCATCGCAGGGCGATGCTGCTGCATTCGGGCGTGTGTACGACCTGTATGTTGATCGCGTCTTCGCGTTCGCCCGCAGCAGAGTTCGTACCATTCAGGATGCCGAGGACCTCACCGAGGTCGCCTTCACGAAGGCGTGGCAGGCTATCGGGTCGTACGATGACCGCGGCCTACCGTTCACGGCGTGGCTCTTTAGGATCGCTCGCAATGCGGTCATTGACAGCCATCGCAAGAGTGAGCGGCAACCTGAGACGGTAGACATATCGGCCGCCGCCGCCCTCCAGGACAGTTTGAGGGTTGAGGATGAAGTCATCATGCGCCTCGATAGTGAGCACGTGCGGGCTGCGCTGCGTGAGCTGACTGAGGAGCAGGCGTCGGTGATCATCATGCGGTTCATGTGGGACATGAGCCTTAAGGATGTTGCGGACGCCCTTGGGAAGACAGAAGGTGCCGTCAAGGCGATGCAGCACCGTGCAGTGCGTTCTTTGGCCACACTTCTGGGCAAGGAGGCCGACGAAGATGATTCATGACGAATATACGGAAAGCACGCCCGGCGACGAGCAACTCATCGCCGGTGCCGTTGCACGTGCCTCAGAGAAGATGTCGACGCGCTCAAAGCGCGAAATTCGACGCAGATTGATGGCGGCCGCTGGCGGAACACCGTTCCGGGTGCAGCGGTTGGTGTTCACTCGCGCTGCGGCGGCATTTACCGTCACCGCCACGCTCCTCGGCGGCGTTTCTGCGGCGGCAGCCGCATCGCTGCCCGGAGACCTGCTTTACTCGCTGAAGCGTGGTGCCGAGGACGTTGCGGTCGCCATGCTTCCCGATGGTGCTGCCGAGCAGGACTTCTTGTTCGCTCTTGCGGCGCGGCGGGGCGACGAGATGAACCGTCTGCTAAGCCGCGGCGCGAGTTCGGCTGAGGTTGACGGTGCCATCGATGCATTCAAGCGCGCGGTTTCGTGCGCTTACGGTACCGATGGCGTGCAGGCAGATCTTGGCGATGCAACTGCTGCCCAGACGCGATTTGTGGACCGCATAAGGACGATGGCTGCCACAGTGCAGGCTAGCTATGAAGCCGCGGTACGTGAACAGCAGAGTCCAGCTGGAAGCAGTGGTTCCGGGAGTTCCGGAGTGCCATCCAGCAACCAGCCTTCGGCCACACCATCAATCCCGGGTTCGGGTGGATCCGGTTCTTCTACTGGGTCGTCGCCGTCCGAAAGCGCCCAGCCCGGGAGTGGTGGTTCCTCGGGAGGCCCGGGGATCGATTCGGGTTCCGGCTCAGGGGATTCGTCCGATAGTGGGGCTCCTCAAGGGAGCCGCGAGACCACCGGCGGCCTCAAGGAAGTTCGCAAGCCGTAACCTCGCGACGGTTCGTCTCGTTTACCTGTGCGGATGGCAACGGCCGACGGGGGTGTGAACGATGAAGGTCAGACGGACAAAGTTCGCGATCATGTTCTTCGTGCTCGCACTGGTGTTATCTGCGACGCCTGCGTTTGCGGGCGGGCAGGGCAGTGGTGACGCGACAAGGGCGCAGGTCAAAGCAGACGCCCCGGTGGCCAGTGGCGATGCCGCTCAGGATTGCACGCAGGATCGCACACAAGATCGCATCCAGGACAAACTCCAGGATGGCAGCTGCGATTCCGAGTGTGACGGTCCGGCGACGTGTGACGGCGACGGAAGCGCTACCGCCTCTCGCGGCCAGACAAGGACACAGTCGCAGGTTCGGACAAGCGAGAGCGAAGAGGCTTCTGGTGTCGCAACGAGGACGCGCGAGATGAGTCGCGTGCGCGCCATGGATCAGGACAGCAGTGATGACGTTGTCGTGGCCCCGGAGCCTGAAGAAGTTCTTCAGACCGAGACCGCAGGCAAGCTTCTCGGCTCGGTGTTTCAGACGATGACCCGGTTCGTTTCCCGGGTGTTTGCATGGATCGGATTGGCGTAACCGGCGGGGGCCGGTTGCACCGCTTGGCGGGCGCCTACGGGCGCCCGTTGGCGTATCTGGCGATAATGCGCCGCCACACCCACGCGGTGACGGCAACGCCGACGAGTGCGCCGGTGGTATCCACGATCCAGTCGATGGGGTCGGCATGCCGTCCGACTACGAAAAGCTGGTGTAGCTCGTCGGTCACACCATATGCCGAGGCGAGAGCGACGGCTCCAAGAAGTCGTCCCGGGGCATCCAGCGCAATCAGGATGAGGGCACCGAAGATCGCGTACTCTCCGAAATGCCCGAGCGGGCCAAAGCGTCCCGGAACCTGAGAACCAGGCAGGCTGGAGAACCAGAAGATCACGCCAGCCCAGGCTACGACCGCCGTCCAGGCCACCGTCCTGGGAATCTTGGATATCGTCACGATTGGGCTCCCTGATCGTTGTTCGTCGGGGCAGTTTATCATGCGCGCTTGGACCCCTTGCTTGACCTGGAGCACTCCGTCATGCGACCGTGACCGTTCAGAATGTCGTTCCGGGGGGTCACGTGAATCGCAAGGTCTCACTCGTTGCCGTCGTGGCGTCAGCCGCATGCTTCAGCACCCTCGGCATACTCACGCAGTTGGCGTACCGGCAGGGGGCCTCGCCGCTCCCTTTGCTCGCCTGGCGCTTCGCACTTGTATCGCTTCTCATGGCCGCATATCAGCTTGTTCGCAACGCGCGAGCGCTTCGTGCGGGGCTGCATGATCTTGGCAAGTACGCTGCGATTTCGCTCACCGGTTACGGCGCGGCATCGATCTGCTACTTCTTCGCTCTCAAGTTCGCAACGGCGTCCGTAGTTGCGGTGCTGCTCTACACGTACCCCGCGATGGTGGCGGCGCTGAGCTCGATGCTCTTCGGCGAGCGGCTCACCCGTGCGAGGGTCGTGGCGATCGCGTTGACGTTCGTCGGCTGTGCGATGGTGGTCGGGCTGTTCTCGGATGATGTTCACGCATCTGCTACCGGTATCTTGCTTGGCCTTGGTGCGGCTCTTGGGTACTCGGTGTTCAATCTGCTCTCGTACCGCTGGATGGGCGACAAGCCGAGAATCGTGCTTATGACGTACACGTTTGGCATCTCGGCCGTTGCGCTCGCTACTATCACGCTGCTCTCCGGCGGTTCACTTTCGGTTGCAGCGTGGACTCCGACGCTGTGGGGGCTCCTCGGCCTCATCGTCTTGGTGCCGACGTTCATCGCGGTGCTGCTCTACCTTAACGGGATTCGTCGGCTTGGCCCTGCGCAGGCCGCAATCGTCTCCACCACAGAGCCGCTGTTCACCATCGCGCTTGCTGCGTTGGTGCTGGGGGAGCGACTGGTCGGGCTCCAGTTGGTGGGCGCAGCGTTCGTCGTGGCTGGAGTCGTAGCTGCTGAGTGGCGCACGCCGGGAGAGCCGAGCGTGCGTACCGACGAGCTCGCGGCAGTCTAAAACAGCGACGCTATGGCGGCGATGCCGCCGCGCAGCAGCCATCCGAGAGCTACCACGGCAACCTGACCGCCAAACGCCCAGAGAACCATCGTCTTTGCTGTCTGAGGTGATTCATCCAGGGACTCAAGCGCCCGGAGGCACAGCCAGGCCGAGGCGAGTAATGCGACGAGCCGCAGGCCCTCGGTTGCGCCAAGGGCGAAAGGAATCAGCGAGACCGCCCACGCGGTGTATGTGCGTCTTCGTGGATCGGCGCCACGTGGCGCGAGCGCCATGAGAATCGCCAGTCGGGCACCGGCCCAGATGAGCATGCCGAGCGCCTGCGTGGTAGGTACGCCGAGCGAGCCGCTCGTGAACCTGCCGACTGCAACGCCTGCAAGCGCGCCCACGAAGAGCGCGCCGATTCCCAAAGCGGCCACGCGATTGGCCGAGGCTGACTCGACATCCCCGAGCGTCTCCGGAACGCGTACGAAGCGTGCCGCGTCGCGGAGCACGGTCACGATGCGCTTCAGCGGCTCAGCGGGCGAGAGTGCGGTGCCCACTCGGGCCAAAACGCGCTTCCATCCTGAGAAGAGCCAGCCGATGCTGTCACTCATATCGTCGGCCGTTTTGCGGGGCACTGTGATAGCTGCGGCGCCCGTCCTTCGAGCTGCCTCCAGCACAGACGCGCCGCCCTGGTGTACTGATGAACCTGCGCGTTTGAAGCCCCGGCGGACCGAAGTCGCGGAAGTGCGTGCCGCGGTCTCTGCCGATTGTCTCAGGCGTGTGAGTAGCTGTCGCCACGCCAGGAAGCACCCGGTCAGGAGGCCGGTTCGTGCGGTGTCACCTGCGGGCGAGCGTGCTACCATGAACCCGAACAGCTCCTCGGTGTGCCAGTGTGCCTTAGCACTGACAGCATACTTGAGATGTACGACTCCGTGGTCTTCCGTCTGCGGAGGCAGCCCTCGTCCGCCGCCGCGGGAGGTTTCGTGGGTTCTCCGCGCCTTGCACGCACATTGCGCGTCACAGCGGGCCTGCTCGCGGGCCTTGTTGTGGTCTTCCTCAGCCTCGGCGGGTATCTGTATCAGCTTTCGACGACGCTGCCCGATCTTCGGGTCGATGCGAACGCGTTCAAGCCGCCGCAGACTTCTGTCGTGTACGCAGCGGACGGCACAGTGCTAGCCGAGTGGCATGGCGAGCAGGACCGTACGATCGTTGCGTTCGATGAGATCCCAAAGACGATGAGAGACGCCGTCGTTGCCATCGAAGACCAACGCTTCTATACACACACGGGAGTTGACTCTCAGGCGATTATTCGCGCGCTGAAGGTGAACGCCGAGTCGGGAGCGTATCGACAGGGGGGGAGTACGATCACCCAGCAGGTGGTCAAACTCCTGTTTACCGAGGGTGAGCGAACGCTTTCCCGCAAGGTCCGCGAGGCGCTCATGGCGTATCAGCTTGAGACGAAGGCTGATAAAGGGCAGCTGCTTGAGACGTACCTCAATCTGGTCTACTTCGGCCAAGGCTCATACGGTGTGGAGAGTGCTTCGCAGCGCTACTTCGGCAAGCCGGCCTCGGCGCTGACGCTTCCTGAGTCTGCGATGCTCGCGGGAATCATCAAGTCTCCAACGCGCTACTCTCCAACGCAGGATATTGAAGCCGCCACACAACGGCGCAACGTCGTGCTCAGCAAGATGTACGAGCTCGGATACATTTCAGGGGCAGAGAAACATGACGCCGAGGTTGCCGATGTAGTGCTCGCGCCGCCTGCTGAGATACCCGAGATCGCACCATACTTCGTGGAGTATGTGAAGCAGGGCCTTCTCGACGAGCTGGGCTCCGAGTTGGTGTTTCAGGGTGGACTGAGGGTGTACACCACGCTTGAGCCGTCGATGCAGAAGTCTGCCGAGGAGTCGGCGCACAAGTTCCTCCCGACGAAGAGCGATCCGGAGGTTTCGCTTGTTTGCCTTGACTTCGCCAACGGCGACATACTCGCGATGGTCGGTGGCAGAGATTTCAAGGCCGATCAGTTCAACCTGGCGGCGCAGGGCAGGCGTCAGCCGGGTTCAGCATTCAAACCCTTCGTGCTGGTGACGGCCCTCGATCAGGGAATCCGTCCAAATGCAGTATTCTCGGCGGCGCCATATTCTGTCGAGGTCACCGACGGTGTTTGGAGCGTTCAGAATTACGAGAACGAGGTCACGAGCGGCTCGATGACTCTGTCGGCGGCCACAAACTGGTCGGTGAATGCTGTGTACGCGCGGCTCATCATGAAGGTGAAACCAGAGAACGTTGTGAAGACTGCGGTGGCGATGGGCATCACCACGCCGCTTGAGCCAAATCCCGCTATCGCGCTCGGGGGCCTGAAGTACGGAGTCTCGCCGCTCGAGATGGCGTCTGCCTACGGGACGATAGCATCCGGTGGCTTACACCGCACGCCTCGCGGTATCGCGAGTGTCACGGATGGGGCAGGGAAGGTCATCTATGAGCCCGAGAGTACCGAGCTGCGCGCGATTGATGCAGGTACTGCAAAGACAGCAGGACTCATGTTGCACGACGTCATTGAGCAGGGAACGGGGCAGGCTGCGCGTATCGACACATGGGCCGCAGGGAAGACAGGGACTACACAGGCATATCGGGATGCGTGGTTCGTCGGCTACAGCAGCGGTCTATGCACTGCGGTGTGGGTCGGTCACCCTGAGGGCCAAATCTCGATGACCAATGTTCACGGAATCAGAGTGACCGGAGGCAGCTTTCCTGCGAGAATCTGGCAGCGGTTCATGCTGAACAGCCTGAGGTCCCGCGAAGCGACCGCATCACATGAAGCCCCGCGTCTTGGTGATGAGGGATCACCTGCTGAGGCTGGCCAGGAGAAGGTAATCATCTGCACCGATACCATGCTGCTCGCAAACCCCAGGTGCCCGAGCACCGTGGAAATGTACCTGGATCCCCCGCTCGTGCCCCGTACCAGATGCAAGGCGCACTGATGGGGCGTACAGATCATTACCGGGAGTTGCAAGTTTCGCGGGACGCCGAGTCTGAAGTCATAGAGAAGGCCTTTCGCACACTCGCACTGAAGTACCACCCCGACTCTGGCGTGTCGGGGGACGCACGGCGCATGCAGCGCATCAACGCTGCGTACGCGGTGCTTCGCGATTCGGCTTCCAGGAGGGAATACGATCGGACGCTCACGACCACGACCACGGGTGCGTCCGGCTGGGATGTGTTCTGGGACTCCGGGCTTGTCGGCCTCTATCAACAGCATCGCCGAACCACACGAACGTGAAGCGACCCGGGTGAGATCACCCGGGTCGCTCTTGTTGCGCAATGAACGCGAGAGCTAGCAGACTGTGTTGAGTCTGGTCTGAACGGCCCTCAGAATCGCGGGGTAAGAGACGGCTCCTTCGTACAGTGGCTCGCCGTCGATGACCGTCACGGGATACACGAGTCCCTGATCACGAATCTGCTCGACTATCTCCGCTCGAGTCGCTAGGGTTTCTGCTTGGCTCGTGTCGTAGTAGAGAATGGATGCGGCCTCGCCGAAGCGGTTCGTCATCTCGGCGCGAATGATTTCGGTGATCTCCTCCGGAGACCAAGTCGGACCTCAACCGCCGCCCCCGCACGCAGTCTCGGCGGGGAAGTCGAATACCTCAACTGTGACTACTTTGTCCATGATATCCCTCTATCCCAGATTGACGGCGCCGCCGGGGCATACGCGAGCGCATATCCCACATCCGACACACAAGTCTTCGATAACAGTGTAGCCGTTGGAACCAGGGTACACCCCACCGCTTACAGGTACGATAGCGCCTTTGGGGCAGACGCGTCTCGCCGGACACGCCGGGGATCGGTCGCAGGTTGCGGAGTCGATGCTTACAGTCTGCACAGCGTTGGTTCTCCTTGATCGCTTGTGGCCTACGGTGCGCAATTGTATACCCCATGGGGTATGTCGTGCAACTTTGCCAAGCATTGATATGCAGGCAGCACAGCCCTCGCAGTGCACGGGACGGTTACTCTCGGATACTATGGTGTTGATAACGTACGCACGGGACACACAGAATGCACGTTCAGACAGGAGCAGTCGTGAACGAGGACTCAAGGCTCGGGTACACCGGTCGCAAGATGATGCGGGTCATGCTTGGAGCAGGGCTCGCCATTGGCATTGCATTCCCGTTCATCGCGAGCGTATTTGTCGAGCCGAAGAGCACACTTGCATGGTGGCTCTTCGTTGCCGCGTGCATCGGTGCGGGGTTGGGACTTGGTGCACTTTGCCACCTCATGTCTTTCCGCGTGGCTGAGGGCGTGTTGGCGGGAGTGCTCACTGTGGCCGGGCGATCACTCGGCATCGCGGTTCAGGATTGCAAGGGCCTTGACGCTTTGACCAGCGAACTCGAGCGGGTGCTTACGAATGCGTCAAACCTGCTCGACCAGATACGTGGTGCGAACACGAACATTCGGGCGCTGACGGCGCAGGTGCTTGCCGCGACCGAGCAGCAGGCATCGGGTGCAACCGAGCAGGCCGCAGCGGTCACTCAAACCTCGGCCACGGTTGAGGAACTTGCACAGACATCAAGTCAGATTGCCGACAACTCCGAGTCCGTGGTCCGCGTTGCCGAGCGTACGCTTGCGAGTGCCGAGGAGGGCATGCAGGCGGTGCATGAAACGAGCGCGGGCATCGAAGATATCCGGCTGAGCACCAAGCAGTCTTCAGATCGCATTCTTGCTCTCGGCGAGCGCAGCCAGGAGATTGGCCGCGTCCTTACAATCATCGATGAGATCGCCGAGCAGACGAAGATCCTCGCGCTCAACGCCGCTATCGAGGCTGCACGTGCGGGCGACGCGGGCAAGGGCTTCTCGGTGGTCGCCGACGAGATTCGCAAGTTGGCCGAGTCGGTCACTGAATCCACACAGGAGATCGGTCGGGTCGTCCGAGAGATACAGGCGTCGACGGCGGCGCTTGTGATGCAGACCGAAAAGGCAGCCAAGAAGGTGAGCGAGGGCCTGCACCTAGCATCGAACACGCAAGATGCGCTCGAGCGCATCGTCTCGCAGGTCGAGGAGACGACTGATGCCGCCAAGCAGATCTCAATCGCAACGCAGCAGCAGCGGACGGCGTCTGATCAGGTTGTCATTTCTATGAAAGAAGTCGCTCAGGTCTCTCAACAGGCGGCTCAGGCCTCCAGGCAGATATCAGCGGCGATCCTCGAGTTGAACTCGCTTGCTGACACGATGGTGGTTCGCTAGGCATGGGCGCGGTTACCGATCGGCTCGCAGAACTCGGGCTGGAGTTGCCTTCTTTGGCGGTCGCGCTTGGCTCTTACGTGCCGGCAGTCCGCTCGGGCATTCACGTGTTCACTTCTGGCCAACTGCCTATGCAGGGTGGCGAGCTACTCGCGCACGGCAAGGTCGGGGCCGAGGTTTCCGAAGAGACTGCGAATGTCTGTGCACGCCGCTGCGCGCTCAATGCGCTGGCGGCAGCTGCAAGTGTCTGTAATCTTGACGAGGTCGTCCGAATTGTCCGTGTGACGGGGTACGTTGCTTCGACTTCCGGGTTCGTTGCGCAGCCGGCGGTCGTGAACGGGGCAAGCGACGTGCTCGTCGCCGTCTTCGGAGATGCAGGTAGGCACGCGCGTGAGGCGGTCGGAGTCGCCGCCCTGCCGCTCGATGCACCCGTGGAAGTCTCGCTCGTCCTTGAGGTGCGCGCGTAGTAGCGCGGTGCCTACGTCGCGCCTGGCTCTGAATTCCCTGCCGAGAATTCGTGCTTGTATTGTCGATTCACAAGCGTTGGACTAGAGTTGTTGGGATAGAGCGGCGCGAGGGGCGCCTGTTCGTGGTTTGTCGGGCTCGGGATGCAACAAGGAGAGATGCGAATGGCCAAGATTTCTTTGGCCGGGTTTAAAGACCCGGTCCGGCGACCGCGGTACCTCATCTGGACAGGCGTTGCTGTCTTGGTGCTGGCCGCGTTTGTCGTCGTGGCGTTTACCGCCACATCAACGTACTGGTTCTGCGCCGAGGTTTGCCACAAGGTGCAGGAC
>PHEU01000030.1 GCA_002841295.1 Actinobacteria bacterium HGW-Actinobacteria-6 | reverse complement strand
GCATCTCCGCTGTGAGCCGCCTAACAAGCGCATTCAGCAGACGCGGCAAGCGCTAGACTTGGGTGGAAGGCATCGGCGCGCAGCTGATGCGCAAATGCGCTAAGCGGCCTGCCCCCCTTGTTGTTGGTCGAGTCTCATCGGGTATAGAGGTCATGTACCTGGGAGGTTCAGTATGTCCAGCCAGAAGGTCGTCTTGATTACTGGCGCGTCATCCGGTAATGGCCAAGCCATAGCGCAATTGCTGTCGCAAGAAGGCTACAAGGTCTTTGGAACGAGTCGCAATCCCTCTAGCGCACAGCCAATACCGAATGTGGTGATGTTGGCCCTCGATGTACGCGATGACGACTCGGTTGCGGCTTGTGTAGGAGCAGTGACAGACCAGGCCGGTCACCTCGATGTACTTGTCAATAATGCCGGTTATGAACTAGCCGGCGCGTTGGAAGAACTCTCATTGGATGAAGCTAAGGCCCAGTTTGAAACCAACTTCTTTGGCATTGTCAGAATGGTGAAAGCCGTCCTGCCCCTGATGCGCCAACAAGAAGGTGGGCAGATAATCAATATCAGTTCGTTGGCGGGTCTTAGTCCTGTCCCATTCGTGGGCATCTATTCTGCCAGCAAATTCGCCGTAGAAGGCTATACCGAAGCGTTGCGCCTTGAAGTCCAGCCTCTTGGCATTCAGGTTTCGCAGATAGAGGCTGGCTTCCTGAAGACACCGATGATGACCAACCGTCAGGTGGCGACTGAGCGGATTGGCGAGTATGAGCCGTGGCGTCAGCGCGCCTTGGAGGCCATTCGTTCATATGAAGAGAAGGGTCCTGGGTCGGCACTGGTGGCGGAAACCGTCCTCAAGGTGGTTGCTAATGACAGACCGCGGTTGCGCTACGTGATTGGACGACAGGCGAAACGAATCTCTCGTTTGAGGCGTTTCCTTCCCGAAGGGATGTTTGAGAAGGGGGCACGGAGTAGTTTCCATCTGGACGCCGAGGGATGAGAAGACGGCCTTGCCTTCGATTTGCCGTACAGCAGGTCGTGCTAGGCGACCTGCTGTGGTGAGCCGCTCTAGCAGTGCGGCGCGTCAGGGGGGTGTGACTCATGCAGGTGGCCGTATCCATGCTCGTGGGGCTGGTGGTGGGCGTCGTTCTGTATCTCGTGACGCGCAGGCACCCCGACGTCGCCATGTGGATCGCTGTAGTCCTGGGCATCGCCGGAACGGTCTTGTTCGTCGGATCGATTAACGGTTGGCTCCTGCCGGATATCGGCAGGTTCGGCGCCATCGGGATTGGGCTGCTCTCGGGGATAGCGACGGTACTGGCAGTGGGTTGCATCCTGCGTGGCGAGCGCCGGCCTCTCAACTGGGTCGCCTTGCTCGTCTCGGCACCGCCAGTGCTCTTCCTGATCGTCTTCGGCATCGGCGAGCTTTTGGGTCCGCCACATTAGTCCGCTCCAGGCGATCGGCGTTCTAACAAGCGGATCAAGCTGACGGCCACAGGGTGTACGCCTCGAAGAGAGGCGGATCGGCCGCAGCCTATCCGCAACCACGTTAGGCGCAACGATCGGGCGCCTCCTCTTTAGTCAGCCACTCACCGATTCGCCCGTCCGAAACGCCTCCAGCTGGGGGAGAGACTTCTTGCGCTTTCTGTGAATGCAGTGGGTGACAGATATCGGGGGGTGTGTGGCATGTCCGCAACTCATTCGGCAGATGGATCTGCAGCGAAAGTCCGAAGCGGTAGCTTCAGTGCTCATGCGCCTACGACGCGGCTAGGACGAGTGTCCATGTGGCTTGCGCTGGCGTTCGTCATCGGATTCGGAGTCAACTCAGCCATCGTTTCGATTGTGGGGACGAGCACGAATCCGGCAGTGAACGACTTCAGCCGGACCTACCTGCCCTACTGGGGCGTCACCCTCTTCGCATGTGGCTTTGCTGCCGGGGTCGTCGGCCTCGTGGCGATACTGAAGGACCAGGAGCGATCCGTGATTACCCTGTTGACCCTCGTCCCGATGCTCTTCGTGGTGGTCTTCCTGCTTGGCGAGTTCCTCTTTCCCCACTAGCAGTGCAGTCGGTCCACCTCTGGACAGGAAGCGTGCGCCTAACCAAGGTTTCGAGCGGACGATTTGAAGCATAGTACGGAAGAAAGCGGCAAACTCGCCGCTCAAACTCAATCACGTTGGGCACCCTCAGAGTCGCCGGGGAATGACGTGGCTGTTCGAACCGTGGAGCGTCCACCAGCTGACAAATGCGTCGTGCCAAGGCGTGAAGGCTATGGGGTCGCAACCTGGCTCATTAGAGCCGTCGCACGCTCGAACGAAGCAGAGGCCGCCCGCAGACGTTCATTGCACGTACGCAGGAGTTCCTCGTCTGGCCCGTGGATGGCGACAGCCATGTTCTCCGCAACCCACTCGTAGGCGTCGATTCCCGCCATCCATACGTCGTGAGCGGTCTCGAACTCATCGGGAGGCTGGAGAGCGCGTGCGTCTTTGGCACTCAATCGCATCAGGGCGAGAACGGATTCAGTCTGTTCGATCCAGGCCCGGTCGTTGTAGCGCGCCGTCACCAACTGGGTGGTGAGCTGGTCCAGCTGCGCACCGATCTGATCGCTCACCTCGATGACCGTCAACCGGTAGGCATTGGTGTCACTGACGGTCGGCGGTTCCGGGTCCGATTGCGCAGACGCGCTCTTTGAGGTGGAGGTTGTGTCGACCGTTGTGGGTGAGGCCTGAGCGGTTCGCTCCGCCTCGTCTAGCGACGGTGTCTCCGACGCGCTGGTGCGGTCGAGCAAGCTGGCGCTGTCCGATGAGTTGGATCTGGCGGCAACCAGACCTCCGCCCACGAGAGCCAGCCCCGCGAGCATGAGCACGAGCGCCGCCCAGCTGTTCATCGGATGTGGAGCCTGACCCCCTCGGCGCTCCACGGACCGCTCTGGCTGCTTCGAGCGGGTTCGCGCGTAAACGACCGCTGCAACGCCCAGCATCGCAAGTCCGCCTACGAGAAGCGCAGCTGGCATGCGTCCCTCCTGTCAGAGGAGGGAAGGAGCCCGAAGATGGGCCCCTTCCCGACCTTGAGGTAGTCCGGCGTCTACCAGGTGGGCACCGGACACGGGTCGTACGGAATGAGCACCTGCGCGTTGTTGTTCAGGGCGTCGAACAGGTTCTTGTAGACCTCCGCCTGATCTCGGGCGGGGTCGTCTGCCAGCGTCACGGGATGCTCGAGCAGGAAGGCATTGGCCTCATCGATGAGCGCGTCGATCGACTTCCAGTCGCCATTCAACAGCACGCCGTAGCCGATATAGTCAGTGCCCTTCACCTCGATGTTGAGCAGCGTGGCAGCGAGCTGAACTGAGAGCATATACGACATGTTGGTCGCATCGGCCTTCAACAGCCACGTGCGGAACGCTCCGTCGATGGAAGGATCGTAATCCTCGCCCACCTTGTCGACCAGGTTGTACTCGTCGAGGAATGTCTGCCAGGCGTTCACGTCGTCCTCGCCGATGTTGTACGCAGCAAGCGCGGCGGCGCCATTCTTGTTGCTCCAGTAGCCGATTGTGAAGCCACCGGTGGACATCCCCTCGCACACATTGCCGAAGTCGAGGCCCTCGAAGCCGGAGTCCACGATCTCTCTCTCATACCAACCAGTGGTGGGAAAGGTCTGCATCCAGCAGCCACTCGGGTCGCCCTCGACGACCTTGTAAAGACCCGGCTCGAGCTCGTTGAAGCTGTAGCTGCCGTCGGCGATCGTAAGGGTGTCACCTGCCTGCACCCAATCAATCGCGCCTGGGTCGGCAATGTTTGGTTCTCCCTCGTAGAGGTACACCTTCCAACCTTCGATGCCCGGTTCATCATCGTCCCAGACGCGGTCCTTGTCCCGGTCATACCACTTGGAGCCGGTCAGACTGTAGCCCAAGTCGGAGCCGGTCGAGCCTGAGGCGGTGTCGGTGTACTTGAAAGTGGACACGCGGAGGAACGTGGCTGTGACGTTCCCGGCAGCGTCCCAGCTCACCTTGTACGTCCGGCCAGTGCCGTAATTATGGCCGTAGAGCGTGCCATCGGAGGCGAATGCGAGCTGGAGAGCTACGCTTCCGACATCCGTCAACAGCGTGTTGTCCATGATGGTCAAGCCAGAGCCATCAAGGTTCGCCGAGAAGAACTCGTACCTGCCGTGCGCGGTGCAGCGGCCCCACCCATAGAGGACGCCCTCCCAGATCGCGACATCGCCATCGAAGGTCCACCCGTGCACGTTGCCGGAAAGATCGATCTTGGACGAGACGGTCGCCACGGTTCCGTCCGCATTGAAGGTGACAGCGTAGAAGTCGTCGGTCCCGTGGTGGATGTAGAAGTACACGCCATTGTAGATGTCCGCGTCCGAGATCAGGCCGGGAAGCTGCCCAGCATATGTGACGCTGGGAGTGCTATCGTCGAGGTCTGTGAAGTAGATGTTCGCCTTTCCGTCACCATTGGCGTCTGGATACTCGGTGTAGTAGAGCCGATTGGTGAGTTCGCAGTACCCGAGACCGTTTGGCCCGCTCGTGCTGGTGTCCAGAACCGGCGGCACGACATCGATCAGTGGCGTCGTGGTTCCGGCGACGGGGTCGTACGAGTCGATCCATCCGTTATCCCGGATCCCGTAGAAGACGTCGGTGACTGCCGCTAGCGCTGGTGTCGCCAGGCCGAGTAGCATCACCACCGCAAGCACTCCGCCCACGATCAGGCGCCATCGCGATACGTTTTTCACCATGACCATTCCTCCCCCGCGACGCATTCGTCGCTCTCGATTGCTGGAGGGGTCGTGCTGCACAAAAAACGACCGACCCCCCTTGGAGTCGGTCTCACCACTGGCTCCCCGTCGGCTCAGGTGACCGCTTGTACCTGACGGATCATCGCTCCTCCCCATCAGAGCCTTGCGCGAGGCTCTGATGCGATTATGCTACCCGCAGTAAGGGGAACGTAATCCGAACCTTTCCTCTTCCTTGAAGGGGTGGCACGCTCTCGCTGAGTTGCTCGCCCGCATGTGGTTCTAGCTGGGAATTTGTCATGCTGCGCCTCTGTGTGAGTGCAAGACTGCGCTTTCGGCGCCCTGCACCGAGATGGCGCGAAGAGGGGGAGCGTGCCTAGACTTAGGTGGAAGGCATCGGCGCACAACCGATGCGCGAATACGTTAGGCGGAACGCAGAGGGGGGTGGGACTAGTGTTCTCCGCATGGTATGCGCTGATTGTGGGTGCGCTCATGATCGTGCAATGGGCATTCTTCTTGGCCACTGGGCAAGTCCCGGAGCTTCAGAGTGAGCCGTACCGGATCGCGTTCCATCTCGTCGGCGAAGCCGTCACAGCCATCGCGCTTATCGGCGCTGGCATCGGGCTACTGAGGCGGCGCCCATGGGGTCGTAGCGTGGCCCTGATCGCGTACGGATTGCTCGTCTACACGATGATAGTGAGCCCGGGCTACTTCGCTCAGTCCGGAGACTGGCTCTTCGTCGGGATGTTCACACTGCTGCTCGCGATGGCCGGTGTAGCGATTGTTCGCCTTGTCCGGACGAGCGAGTAGACGCTCCACAGGTTGCCAACAAGCGCATCTAGCCGATGCGGCGAGCGCTAGACTCGTTAAGGGCGCATGAGCCGTAGCTGATGCGCAACGCGTTAAACGCTCACGTGTCAGGGACCGACAGAGAGGAGGTGGTTGCGGTGGCCGACAAGCCGACTGCCAGCCCCATCGACGAGTACATCTCGACGTTTCCACCTGAAACGCAGAAGGTGCTCGAACGCCTGCGTGCCATCATTGGCGCTTCGGCTCCCGGAGCTACCGAAACGATGAGTTACGGCATCCCAACCTTCGACTTGCAAGGCAAGCATCTAGTGCATTTCGGCGGCTTTGCGAAGCACGTCGGACTCTACCCGACCCCGACCGGCACGAAGGCATTCAAGTCCGATCTGTCTTACTACAAGACAGGTAAGGGCTCCGTGCAACTCCCTCTCGACCAGCCTCTCCCAGAGGAATTGGTCCGGCGGATCGTCGAGTTCAGAGTCAAAGAGGTGGGTGGCGCCTCAAAGTAGAACGCGGGCAGCGCGGCGTCCCGATCCGGTTCTACATCGGGTTCCCTAGCAACAACGTGCCTTAGGGCGAACCACCGCGCCCATTACGCCAGCGCCTTACTTGTCCGTCTGCGGCTCAACTGCGGCATCGATGCCGTTGACCTTGACCTGTGGTGTGTCGGACTTGCCGTCTGACGACGTTCCCGCTGCCCAGACGTACCGTCCGTCCAACGCCTCGATTCCATTCTCATCCACAGAACCCGGCACCAGGGTGGCAAGCGCCACGGGTTCGCCTTCGCTGGCAGCGGATGAATCGGCGTCGAATATGGTCCAGGTGCCGTCGACGCGCGAGAGATAGCCAACGGCTTCCATGCCCCCGAAGGCGCCTGACTCGACACCAGGAGAGACCGGCCCTTTCGGCGGCCCACCCGTGCAACCCGCCACCACGGTCACGCCCAGCGCCAGCGCGACGGCACCCACAACCAGGAGAATTCTGGACTTCGTCATCATGTCCCCCTCTGCTTCGCGCCGCGGTCTCTTTGTCGGCGCGCCCACGCGAACACAACTATGTACCCTCATTTCGGCTCAGTGCGGAGACTTGCGTGGTCGCCCTAACAATCGCATCTAGCTGATGCGGCGAGCGCTAGACTGAGCGAAAGGCATCGGCGCACAGCTGATGCGCACACACGTTATGCGCAACGAGCTACGCGGAGGTCCAGCGTCCGAATTCCATCTTCGCCCTGAGCCCTTGTCCGCCTGATTCGTTCTTGGCAGCGCGATAGCTTTGGCTCTTTGTCCACGCATCCGCAGCCTCTGCGGACTCCCACCACGACATGGTCACAATTGTCATAGGATCGATCACATCGCGAGCGACGATGAGTTTCTCAAAACCGGGCTGCTCGGCGTATGCGGCACCCATCGGACGCGCCATCGCGACAAACTGCTCCGCTTCGGCTTCGGTCGAGACTGTGTAGAGTGCGGTGCTCAGTACGGACATGGTGTTGCTCCTTCGTGGCTAGTCGGACAACTCGGTGTGGGAAATCTTTGCGAGAAGACGAGCTAGTTCGGATGCCTCGTCGTCATCGAGAGGCGCAAGCATCGCGGATGCCTGAGCCAGTCGTGCACGATCGAACTGGCGGTACAACTCGGTGCCATGCTCGGTAAGCGTGATGCGAACCTTGCGACGGTCGTCGGAGTCGGGCGTTCGATGAAGAATCCTCTCGGATACCAACCCGTCGACCAGCTGGGTCACTGCACTCGATGAGACCGCAAGCTGCTGAGCCAGCGCCTTGGTCGTGGCTCCTTTCGTCCCTTGAAGCGCAACTGCGTGGACAAGCATTCCCTGAGCCGGCGTGACGCACTCGGCCGTCGGGCCGCCAGTGCCTGAACCGCGACCGAGAATCTGCAGTGCGATCATCGCATTGCTGAATCGGCGGGCGGCACTATGTCGAGGCGAATGCTTCATGACAGGGGTTCATGCAATAGGCATGCCAGATAGGTAAGCAACTTAACGAACGTGTGCGTCTACTAAAGGTTTCGAGCGGACGGGGCAAGGTATAGCATGGAAGAAAGCGGCAATATTCGCCGTTTAGACCCGGTGGACTCAACGGCAACGCTCTTCTCTCAAAGGGGCTCCCGTGAACCAAGGTATCTCTGTTGAGCAGCACTCCATCGGCCAGTCCTTGCTGCTGCACCTTCTGCCGGGGGCTCTCATCGGCAGCTGCTACTTTGCGCTGCGCCCGGTTCTGGACCGGTGGGGATATCCTTCGATGATGGCCCTCATGGTGGCCTTGGTCTTGATCCTGGTTCCCGTTGAACTGGGTTACCTGCTGTACCAGGGGAAGAAGAGGAATGGGCGCTACTCCCTGCAGGGTGTGGTGCTCTATCGAACGTCGATATCTAACTGGCAGTACTTACTGTGGGTTCCTGTCTTGCTTGTGATCATGGCGGTCATCTTCACCGCCATGAAGCCCGTTGATGCTTTCCTGCAAAGCAACCTCTTCTCATGGGTCCCTGTACTGGAGAGTGGCCTGAGGGACGGATATTCCCGAGAGGTGCTCGTCAGGACTTATCTGATGCTCGCAGTCTTTGGCGCTGTTGTCGGGCCTACGGTTGAAGAGCTGTACTTTCGGGGCTTCTTGCTGCCGCGGATGGAGTATGCGGGCAAATGGGCACCTCTGCTCCACGGCTTCCTTTTTGCGCTTTATCACATGTGGACGCCGTGGATGTTTGTCACGCGAACACTGGGGATCCTGCCTTTGGCGTACGCCGTAAAGCGCCGCAACCTGTATGTGGGCATCGCATCGCACATCCTCGTGAACCTGGCGGATGTCGTCGCCGGAGTCGCATTCATTGTCGGCATGGGCTGAGGGGGCGTCGGCGCACAGCTGATGCGTATACACGTTCGACCTGCAGGGGGGTGCTTCGTGAGAAGCCTCGAGTTGCGAGTCCCGCCCGATGTCGTCGCACTCGTCGTCGTCGGCGTCATGTGGGTTCTCTCGCGACTTGGTGCGGTGATTCCCCTCGAGCCCTTCCTGCGATACCTGCTCGGTATGGCTTTCGTGCTTGCCGGTCTGGCGGTCGTGTTCGCCGCGCGTGAGGCGTTTGCACGGAATAACACCTCATGGGGACCGCTTTCTCCCTCGCATGCCTCAACGCTTGTCACTGATGGCATCTACAGCGTGAGCCGCAATCCGATGTATCTCGGCACGTGGCTCTTCTTGGTCGGCGTCGGCGTGATGATGGGGAGCTACTTCTCGGCAATAGGCTCGCTCCTCTACAACGTCTATGTCGACCGCTTCCAGATTGCGCCGGAGGAGCGGGCGCTTGCGACGAAGTTCAGGGAGGACTTCGAGTGGTACTGCCACAAGGTCCGTCGGTGGGTCTGAGCTCTAGCAAGCGCATCCAGCAAAACGCCAGGAACGCTAGACTTGGGTGAAAGGCATCGGCGCACAGCCGATGCGTATACACGTTAGGCACGTGGAATCGGGGGACGGAATGCGACGTATGGCCCGGGGTTTCCTGATAGTTGTGAGTATCCTGAACGGCCTTGCCGGCCTCGTCTGCGGCGTGCTGTTTATCGCTGGGCCAGACGGGCGCCTCATGCAAGCAGGTGCGCTTCTTCCCGTAATCCAGGAGCTCCCGTTGGCGAGCGTCTTCTTCCAGGACTTCACCTGGATTGGCATAGCGATGTTGCTTGTGCTTGGGGTTCCCAACTCGGTTGTGACCGTGATGCTGGTGCGCGGAAGCGAGAGACAGTACTTCGCCACACTCGCCGCGGGCGCACTGTTGATTCTCTGGTGCGGTTTCGAGCTGATCTTCATGATCAACGGCCTGGCAGTTGGCTACTTCGTCGTCGGGCTCATCTCGATTCTGTGCTCGATCACGCTGCTGCGGTCGGCATCAGCGAGTGCCTGACAAGCGCATCCAGCAAAACGCCAGGAGCGATAGACTGAAGCAAGCGCAGAGCGTCTGTTGAAGCGCAAACACGACGCGACAAGCGCTAGACTTGGGTGGAGGGCATCGGCGCGCAGCTGATGCGCAAACACGCTAGGTGGAGTAATGACCATGACCGACTCACCTTCCCGCGCACTGCAAGCCGGAAAGAAGGCACCCATGAGGATCTCGCGCGCCCGACTCGTCCGAGTGTTGTGGATTTTCGTGATTCTTATCATTTCGCTCTCCCCGGCGGGCTGTGACAGCTGTACGGATGATATGCCTGAGGGTGTGATCGAGAAGTCGATGAGAGAGCGCGCCGAGAAGATCACGTATGACCCGGAGGCCAACCAGGAGCTCACGTTGGCGGAGGGTCAGATACTGCTGGTCCGGCTGCGCTTCGGCACAGCCCTCGCCGATGTCCCGAACGGCTCGTATAAGGTGCGTATCGAAAACCGGCGCAACAACTGGTACGACGAGGTGGAGCACTTCGGCTCTCTCGGGCTGGGCGGCGCAGAGACCAGCAAGTTCAACGACTTCATCTTCAACGCGACGAACTTCAATGTGCAGATGACAAAGCCGGAGTACTACGACCCCAAGGATGTGGATGGGGACTACATCCTCACGCTTAGCAACAGCCTCGGGTGGGAGATGCAGAAGCGTCTGATCTGGGAGAACGGCGCCTTCTACAACGGTGGAACCAGGCTATACGAAGTGCCCTAGGTCCTCCGGTCGGCTCTTCGCGTTAGTGGGCCGATGCTCATGCCCTGAGCGTTAGACCGAAGGTGCAGCAGAGTACTTTTGATGGGACTGCGGTAGATACACATGAGGTCCCATGCTCTCGCTGAGGTGGATTCGTGGCGGTCGAGACTCCCGAGTACGAGGTTCTGAAGCACGACGGCTCCTTCGAGCTGCGCCGCTACGCTGGCTACCTCACGGCGAGCGTGCGCGTGACCGCAGGTGACTATGGTCAGGCGATGAGCGCGGGCTTCAGTCCGCTCGCTGACTACATTTTCGGAAGCAATCATGTTGCGGACCACATCTCGATGACGGCACCAGTGACCGCGGGCAGGGTCTGCTGCCAGAAGATCTCTATGACCGCGCCGGTGACGGCCCAGCATTCCGAAGACGAGTATGTCGTCAGCTTCACGATGCCGTCTGGTTATTCCCTGGATGACCTTCCGCGCCCAAACAACGCGGCGGTGTCGATCGAGTCGGTGGGCGCTCATCTGGCTGCTGTTGCGCAGTTCGGTGGCAGCTTCTCGGGGACTAAGGCAGCCAAGGTTCAGGACCAGCTGTGGTCTTGGATTGCCGAAGAGGGCCTGACGGCCGTCGGCGAACCGACCGTGGCACAGTACGATCCTCCGTGGAAGCCCGGTTTCGCTCGGCACAATGAGATCATGGTCGTCGTCGAGCAAGTCTGAGGGGGCGCATGAGCCGCTGCTCATGCCATGTGCGTTGGTCAGTCAGGAGCGTCTGGTAGCCGCGGTAGTTCTACTCCTGGGCAGACCGCATCCAGGAGTGTCACTTGTCAGGGGGATCCCGATGAGGCGCGATAGAGCGTTTTCGAGAGATTCGCTTCTCACACTTGCCGCTATCGCTGTCTCGGCAGCCGGGCTTGCGGCTTGTATCACCTTGGTGAACCTCGCCTCCACGGTAGTGATGGAGCTGGGTGGTTTCGTTGCCATTGGCGGCCCCTACGAAATCGCACATCCTGCCCCGGGCTGGATTGTGCTCATGCCGATCTCGATAGTCTCCGGCTTCGCGTTTGGCGGCCTGTCGTTGTGGGCGTCATCGCGGGTGGATGGCTACAACCTGATTCCCGCGGTGTGGACCGGGCTGTTCGTGTCGCTGGGCGTGCAGTTCGCCTACTTCGGGCTGCGCCCACCCGGAGGTGGGGGGCCCGCGTGGGCCTGGATCGTCTGCGCAGTCGTCTTCATCCCGATGGGCCTGGCGCAAGCCAAGGGGGTAGTGACCGGTACCAGCTCGTTCTTCCCCAAGACGCACGCGCCTCGCGACGGCGCCTACCAAGACAAGACGTATCGAACCGTCTATCTGGCTCTCGTAGTGCTCGGCGCTCTTCTCGGAGTTGTCGGCGGAATCCTCCTGTTCCGCGCGGTCGCTGGCTAGGCGCACGTACGTCACCTACATGAAGAAGAAATGTGAGCGAAACGGTCAGTCTGCGACCCTGGACACCCGGGGACGCCCTCGCCCTCGCGGCGCTCGCCAATGACCTGAGCATCTGGAGCAGCATGGGGGACTCTTTCCCGCATCCATTCACCGAAGCGGACGCACACGCACAGATATCGGAATCACAGTCATCGGACATGATGACATCGCACGCAATCCTACTGGGTGACAACATCGTTCGCAGGCATAGCGCGCTGCTGAGCTACTGGATCGGTGCCGTGTGCTCTTGCCCTGCATCGAGTCTACGCAAAGGTCCACGCGGCCAATGTCGCGTCCACCAGAGCACTCGAAAACGCCGGGTGTCACCACGAGGGCACCTTCCGAGACGCGGTTTTCAAGAACGGTGTGTTCCAGGATCAAGTGCTTTACGCGATGGTTCGCGGCCGGGTGAGGGGGAGTAGATGGGCATAAGGGCGTGGGTGGCTGTGAACCGTAATGACGAGCGTGAGCAGGCATACCTGTTCCGTGCCGGGGCCGCCGGATGCTCGGTCATGAGTGTCGGATCGCTTGTTCTGGCCTTTGCCTACCTACTGCAGGGTTGTGTTGATGATGCGGTGACGATCATCGCGATCATAGGATCGAGCCAGATCGTGTTCTGGGGGTTATTGCTGCACTGGCGAGTCGGCCGGTAGGATGGTCTTTGTGTCGGGCGTCGGAGCAGCAGGGAGCACTCGGGGTGGATACCGTTAGCATCGAGATTCGCATGGCCACCCTGGACGATGCTCGTCTGCTCACTGAGTTGGGCTGCCGCACGTTCCGCGACGCATTCGGTGCGGACAGCAGCGAGTCGGATATGGCCTCGTACCTTTCGGGCGCATTCGGCGTCGATGTCCAGTCGGGCGAGTTGGCGGACCCGTCGTCTGTCTTCTTGATTGCATACGTGGAGGACACGGCTGTCGGATACTCCCGACTGCGCTTCAGATCCGCTCCTGACTGCGTCAATGGTGCGCGTCCGGTTGAAATCGCAAGGTTCTACTCGGACTCACCGTGGATCGGGCGTGGCGTTGGTGCCGCGCTCATGACCGCGTGTCTGGATGAAGCGGCGGCGCGTCGATGCGATGTCGTCTGGCTCGACGTATGGGACCGCAACGTTCGTGCGATCGCCTTCTACACGAGGTGGGGTTTCGAGGCCGTTGGTGAAGCGGATTTCGCCCTTGGCAACGATATACAGCATGACCTGCTGATGGCTCGGGCTGTGGGCTAGCAAGCGCATCCAGCAGGCGCGACAAGCGCTAGACTTGGCGGAAGGCATCGCCTCGCTGGCGATGCGCAAACACGTCAAGAATGAAGCGAGGAGCGTCATGTCCGAGGTCATGATCCGTATTGAGACGGCGAACGATATCGATGCGATCCGCGAGATCAACATCGAGGCCTTCCGTAGTCATCCGTTCAGTCAGCAGACGGAGCATCTGATCGTTGACGCGCTTCGCGCCGCTGATGCTCTCTACGTCTCTCTTGTGGCCATCACTCAGGGACGCGTGATCGGTCACATTGCCTTCTCCGAGGCGCGACTCGACGATTCTGCGACGGGCTGGTTCCTGCTCGGCCCCGTCGCCGTTCTGCCCGCGTTCCAAGGCCAGGGAACGGGTTCGGCACTCGTCGAGTCGGGGCTTGAGCGGCTGAGGGAAGGCGGAGCCCGTGGCTGTGTGCTTGTCGGTGATGCGGCGTTTTACGGTCGCTTCGGATTCGGCACCTTCCCAGGCCTTGAGTACGATGGCGTACCCCATGAACACGTGCTCGCGCTGCCGCTTGAGAACGTAGTACCTTGCGGTCTCATACGCGCCCACGAAGCGTTCGAGATCGAACCGGGCTGAGTGGCGGGCGCGTGTCTAACAAGGACATCGAGCAGGCGGAGTACGGTAGAGTGTGAAAGAGAGGGCGTGGGCTGCTGCCTATGCGCAAAATGCGTTGAGCAGAGCGCGTCCGGAAGTTTCATTTGCCAGCGGGAACGCGATGGGGCGTGACAGCGCGTTCTCGAGAGGTTCGGTTATCACACGTGCCATCGTCGCTATCTCGGCAGCTGGAGTGGTGACCGGCACCAGCTCGTTCTTCCCGTGCATGTACGCGCCTCGCCACGCGCCTACCAAGACAAGGCGTATCGAACCGTCTATTTGGCCCTCGTGGTACACGGCGCTCTCCTCGGAGCTACCGGCGGGTTCCTTCTGTTCCGCGCGGTCGTTGACTGAGCGACTATCCCGGTACATAAGGGGCTGCAACGGGGTAGGAACCCTTCGTATCCGAGATGTGAGGGGGGCTGTTGCTATGCGCGACTTAGACCAGCCAATCACGCTCGAGCGAGCCCTGGCGCTCGAACGCGCTGAAATGATTGCACTCTACAAGGCACACGTGAACCCGGATCTGTGCTCACTCCTAGGACTCATCGGCTTCGACAGGCGTTTCATCCTCGCCGAGGGCGTGGAGGTGACTGACGATCAAGGGAGAGTGTACCTGGACTTCCTTGGGGGGTACGGCGCGCTCAGTCTCGGCCACAACCACCCCGAGGTGATCGCGGCGGTCGAGAGCGTGTCGCACGTGCCGAACCTGCTGCAGGCGTCGCTCGGCTCGCTCGTCGCGCCGCTCGCGACGAGCATCGCGACCGTGGCGCCGGGTGATCTCAACAAGTGCTTCTTCTGCAATAGCGGCGCCGAGGCGGTGGAGGGTGCTCTCAAGCTCGCACGCATCAGCACCGGCAGACAGGACTTCATCTACGCCGAGGACTCCTTTCATGGCAAGTCGATGGGAGCTCTCTCCGTAACGGGGCGGGACAAGTACCGCCAGCCGTTCGAGCCGCTCGTTCCGGGCTGCCACGGCGTGCCGTTCGGTGATACCGACGCGCTTGCAGCCGTGCTCTCTGAGCACGAATGCGCCGCATTCATCGTCGAGCCCATCCAGGGCGAAGGCGGGATCATCGTGCCGCCCGACGGCTACATGAAGGCCGCCGAGGAGCTGTGTCACGCCCACGGAGCACTTCTTATCACTGACGAGATTCAGACGGGATTCGGTCGCACGGGCACATTGTTCGCCGTCGAACACGATGGAGCGAGACCCGATATCATGGCGATCTCAAAGAGCCTTGGCGGCGGGATAATGCCCATCGGTGCGTACGTGGCGACGGACGTCGTGTGGGAAGCCGGCTACGGAGATCGCGACCGTTGCGTGCTGCATACCTCGACGTTTGGAGGCAATACGCGCGCTTGCGCCGCAGCCCTCAAGACGATTGAGATCATCATGCGTGACGACCTTGCCGGGGCGGCGCGCCGCAAAGGTGAGATGTTCAAGCGAGAGCTCGAGTCGATCGGCGAGCGGTATGGACTCGTGAAGGAAGTGCGCGGTCGGGGGTTGATGCTCGGCGTGGAGTTCTACGAACCGAAGATCGCGAAGAATCTAAGCCACGAGTATCTGGCGGCCTCTGTTGCCGGACTGTTGTTGCAGGATCATGGCATCATCACAGCCTACACTCTCAATAACCCGAACGTGATCCGCTTCGAGCCGCCGCTAACGGTAACCGACGAACAGATTGGCCGGGCGCTCGAGGCGTTCGACGATACGCTCAAGCACCACAAGAGTCTCGTGGGCGTCGTGGCGGGGCTTGGACGCACGCTCTTGCAGCGCGGGAGAAGCTAGCGAGCGGGGCGAGCAAGCTCGCATCCTTCCTCCAGGATTGCGATTCGACCCGCGCGGAACCCAAGGGGGTACCGAGGTTTCCGAGCAGAGGTTTGAGTGGGCCGTGAGCGGAACTGCTTGACCGCGCCATCGAGTGGGCGGCGCAAGGTACGAGCTCGACTACGAGCTTGATGACGACCGTCTTGCGATGGAGTGGATGTACGGGCTCCCACGACGGGTCTGGCGCGCCTGCTGGTTGCCTAGTCCTGTGGGATGCAAGCGATCGGCAGTATGAGGGTGAATGTCGAACCCTTGCCCTCGGCGCTCGTGACGGTGATCTCCCCTCCAAGGAGGTGAGCGAGGTCTTGAGAGATCGCCAGCCCCATGCCGGTTCCTCCGAGCAGCGCTCCACTCTTCTGCTCGACCTGGTGGAACGCATCGAATACGTGCGCGATCTCGTCGGCAGGTATGCCTGGTCCGGTGTCTGAGACCCTGAACATCACCTGCTTGCCGTCCAGGCACTCAAAGCGGACGCTCACCTCGCCTTGAGTGGTGAACTTCACGGCATTTCCCACGATGTTGAGCAGTATCTGCCGCAAGCGGTCCTTGTCAGTCTCGATGGTCGTCTGTTCTTGAGGAATCTCGGCGCGGAGCTCCAGGCCCTTCTGAACAGCGAGGGGTCGCACGGACTCCATGATTGCCGAGATGACCTCTGCAGGTTTGATGCGGGACGGATGCACTACGACTGCTCCAGCCTCGACTTTGGACAGATCGAGGATGTCATTGATGAGCTCAAGAAGGTGCCTACCGGAATCCTGGATCATGCCGATCTGGAACAGCTGCTCTTGGGACAGTTCGCCCACCAAGCCGCTCGTGAGCAGACCGGAGAATCCAATGATCGAGTTCAGCGGAGTTCGCAGTTCGTGGCTCATCGTTGTCAGAAATTGACTCTTGGCCGCATTTGCGTCCGTGAGTTCAGTATTGGATTCCTTGAGTTCACGAGTGCGTTCCTCGACGAGGTCTTCGAGGCTCACTTTGTACTCTTCTAGCTCCTCTTCGGCCTGTTTGCGCTCGCTGATGTCGGTGTTGGTGCCCATCACCCGTTGGACCTCTCCCTGAGCATCGGATGCGACCGCCATCCCGCGGCCGTTGGTCCACAGCCAATCACCTGACTTGCACCGGAGACGGAACTCAATCGAGAAGGGGAGGCCATTCGCGGTGATCTGCCCTAACTTCTCTGTAATCGGCTCCTTGTCATCCGGGTGGATGAGGTCCATATACGTCTTGATATCCATCGTGAACTCATCGGGCTCATAGCCGAGCATGGTGTAGCTGCGTGGTGACCAGATGATCTCACCGGTCCCGGGATACCAGTCGAAGATGCCCTCATGGCTTGCCTCCAGCGCCAGACGCAGTGTCTCCTCTGCTTGTGCGGTCGCTTCGTTGGCTGCTTCAAGGTATCGGGTCTTTGCGCGCACCTGCCAACGCAAGAGCACCATGCCGATGAGCGAGACGGCCAGCAGCGCGGTGATGACGCCCACGGCCCAGACCGCCCATGATGGAAGTCTCGTGGGCGGCTGACTGGTGAGGTAGCGGTCGAGTGTCTGGTAGTAGACGGAGTCAGAATCGCGGATCCACGTGCTCAGATGTGCATCGATTGCTTCCAGAAGGTCCGCATTCTGTCCCTCTTGGGTTGCGAAGTAGAACGGAACCGAGCCGAAGACGATCGACGTCCTCGCCAGGCCATACTCCTGGCGGAAATAGTCGCCGAATAGGTTGTTAGCGATTCCAGCATCGACCGTGCCGTTGGCCGTGAGCTCGAATACCTCTTTCAGCGAGGAGGCGGGGACTATACCGATGTCGTACCCGGATTTCTCGGCCATCTGCGAGAAGATGGTCTCCTGGATCGATCCCGCCAGGACGGCGACTCTCCTGCCGTTGAGTGCGGCCATCTCATCAATGCGTGCTTCAGGCGTGGTGTATATGCACGACCAGTTGTTGAGCACGGCGATCTGGTGGAAGTCGTATACCTCATCGCGCTCTGCCGAGTAGCCCACGTCCGACATCAGGTCGATCTCGCCCTTCTCCAGCGCCCTGAGTCCCTCATCCCACGTGCCATGGACCCAGACGATCGTCCATCCCTCTTCTTCGGCTATCTGTTGCAGAAGATTCGGGAAGATGCCCGAGGGCCGAGCCTCGCCGTCTGTGATCGTGAAGATCTTCGGCTCGTTTTCATAGACGCCCACACGCACGGTTTGGGGTTGAGCGGTGGCAACGGCGGGCACCGTGACGGCAACGAGTGTGGCGAGGGCCAAGGCAACGGCGCGGAACCGACGGCGCACACGCCAGCGCCCAGATCGTTCACGTCGGCTGCGCATCGTCCCTCTTCCCTCAGAGTGACCTGACCCCCCGCACATACCGTATCCCCTGGAATGGGTATGGGCAAGCTATGCTCGCCGCCAGCGACCGATATCCAAGGAGGTATCTGTGGGCGATTACGGCACCGGTCTAGTGGTGTTCGCTGTGTTCGGGATTGGCTCCCAGGCGATGCTTGCGGCGTACTTCGCGGCGAGGCGCTGGTTGCCTCGGCAGGAGAAGCGGATCGGGTGGCTTGCCTATATCTTTGCGCTGTTCGGTCTTCCGTTGGGCGGGTGGCTTCTTCTCGGCGGGCAGTCTTGGAAGCTCTACATAGGCCCAATCGTGTTGGGCCTATGGTCTGTGTTGGGAATTGTCGTTGATCTCTGGCGCCGGGTTGAGTGGCGCGCCCCGATCAACTGGAGCGTGTTTCTCCCGTACGTCGTCCTGTACTTCTGGGCGCAGATGTTGTTGTGGTGGCCGCTTTGGGATGTCTGGCGCGCGGCGTGGTTGTGCTTCCTCGTGTTGTTCACGGTCAACACTCTGCTGAATCTGCGGGGACATTTCGGACACAACAGAGCTGGTTCAGAATCATAGTGGCGCCCGGTTGGCCTACAACTACTTGACGGTGACGGTGACGTCCCATGTCTGCTCGGCGGGTACGTCCTTCTCCCACGGGCGGCGATATTCCAGCTTCAGTTGGCCGGAACCGGGGGCGCTGGAGCTGAACGTGAACGTCTCTGTTCCTCCGGCCCCGACGAGGCCAGGCTGCGCCTGCGGTTCCTCGTAGATCGCCTCGCCGCTCTGTGTAAGAGGACCGGAGTCGGCAACAACCCAGCCGAACCCGGTCGTCCCGTTTGAGGGCAACCGCACTGACAGCTGCTGTCCGGCCACGATCTCGATCACGCCGCCGGTGTCATCCTCTGTCAGCACAATCAGCTGTGACCCCGCATCTTCACCGGCCGGAGAGTCTGAAGCACCTGGTCCAAGCTGTGCACACCCAGCCGCTAGTAACAGCATGCAGGCTGCCACCAACACGCTGACCAACAGATGTCGTTTCATCGGGTACCTCCCCAGTCGGAACCGTCAATGATTGGACGAACGGGATTGGCGCGAAGTTCCCGGGGCGGGGTCCGGAGGTGAGTGCGAGTGTCTGGAGAGCGCTCAGCGTCGGTTGATGCGCAAGAGGTAGACTGAACGGGCGGGATCGGCGCGTAGCTGATGCCGAGGATGTGGAGCAGGCTGCTATGGGGGCAGGAATACGATGCCGGACTTCGAGATTGTCTCGGGCTACGTGCCCGGAGCGCTCGGGCAGATAGTCTCGCTGCACGGGTCCTACTACCACGAGCACTGGGGCTTCGACTCGTTCTTCGAGGCCAAGGTCGCAACTGAACTCGGCTCCTTCATGCTGGAATACGATCCGGCCCGAGACGGGCTGTGGCTGGCAATCGCGGGCGGCCGCATAGAGGGGTCTGTCGCCATCGACGGCAGCCGGGCCTTCACCGACGGCGCCCATCTTCGCTGGTTCATCGTTGCAGACGCGCTGAGGGGTAAGGGGATCGGCGGGCGGCTCATCCGCACTGCCCTGGATTTCTGTCAGGAGCAGGGCTACTCCAAGGTCTACCTGCACACGTTCGCCGGACTTGATGCCGCAAGGCAGCTCTACGAGCGAGAGGGCTTTGAGCTTGTAGACGAACATAACGGGTCCCAATGGGGCGTGGAGGTTCTAGAACAGCGGTTTGAGTGCCATTCGGATGCGAAGGCTTAACTTCTGCATCTGGTTGACGTGGCAAGCGCTAGAATTGGCGCAACGTATCAGCGCAAACCGATGTACAAACACGCAATAGGACGGGTGCACACATGGTCGATCCAAATGAGACTGTCTGCTATTGCGCGGGGGTTGCTCGCGCATCCATTGTCGATGCCATCGCTGACGGCGCGAAGACGCTCACAGATATCCAGCAGATGACCGGTGCGGGCATTGGCTCTCGCTGCAAGGAGCTCAATCCCAAAGGTGCGTGCTGCCACTCCGATATCCGTGCAATCCTTCAGGTGGAATCCGGTCCCCAAGACGAACCGTCGTGTGGTTGTTCATGCGGTTGCGGTGAACCCGGATCGACCTGCTAACCAGCGGTTCGAGAAGACGTTCAGGATCGATAGAGTCATGAGAGCGCTCAGCAGATACTGACGATCGTATACGTGAGATGGAACCCGGAGGGCTGCAATGCAGAGAGCGGATCGCGCGGTCGAACTGTTCCGTGACGGAAAGGCGTGCTCCCAGGCTGTGCTGCTTGCATGGTCACCCGATTTCGGACTTGATGACGATGCCGCGCTGCGGCTGGCTGCTCCATTCGGTTCCGGCATGCGACTCGGCGGGACATGCGGTGCGCTCACGGGTGCGCTCATGGTGCTCGGTCTCGCGATGTGTGATGAGGGCTGCGCCACTCGAGAGGGTCGTGCTCTGACCGCAGCGCCGATTGCGGCGCTCACGGAGCGCTTTGTGGCTCGCGTTGGTGCGACTGATTGTCCGGGCGTCCTCGGGTGCGATGTGCGCGACCCGGATGTGGCGGCGCGCGCGAGGGCGGAAGGACTATACGAGAGCCGGTGCGCCCCCGCTGTGCGGGCAGCGTCGGAGATCCTTCAGGATCTATTGCCCCCCGGATAGTGTAGGTATCATCCCTCTTCAGCGAGAGCGAGAACATGCAGGACAACGTGCGCCCGGCCCAGGGGCGAATCTCGGCTGATCACTCGGCGCTCCCGGTGGTGGTGGCGCTGGTCGTCATGGTCGTGTGGGGTGGTACGCCACTGTTCTCAAAGGTCGCAGCCGAGCAGATCGACCCACTTCTTGTCGGAATCCTGCGCACGGTACTCGCCGGCTGTCTCGCTCTGCCGCTGGCGCTGTTCCGGCGCCAAGGCCTGCCCAGCGACGTGCGCGGTCGCCAGCTGCTGGTGTTCTCGGGATTCGCTGCGTTCATCGCATTTCCGCTTATGTACACAGTGGGGCAGCACGCCACTTCTGCGCTGCATGGCGCGCTCATTCTGGCCACGCTGCCTGTGTTCACGAGTCTATTCGGTACGCTCGTCGAGCGACGCCGGGTCTCTCGGATGTGGATTGTGGGATGTATTCTGGCGCTGTCGAGCGAGGCGATTGTGATTGTCTGGCGTACGGCAGGCACGTCCAGTGGTTCGAGCCTGCCGGGAGACCTTACGGTGCTGGCTTCCGCCTGCGTGTGCGCGATGGGCTACGTCGCCGGGGCGCGGTTATCCCAGCGCGGGTACTCAGCCGTGCCAACCACGCTGTGGGGAGTGTCGTTCTCGGCGGTCCTCTTGCTGCCACTTATGGCGTGGTCGCTGGCGCGGACTGGCATACCGCATGCGGGCTACGCGGCGTGGGCCTCGCTCTTTGTGCTCGCGTTGCTCACGTCGGTGCTTGGCTACATAGCGTGGTACTGGGCGCTGGCCAAGGGCGGAATCAGTCGCATCGCCTCGATCCAGTTCACCCAACCGCTCTTCGGCATCGCGCTGGTTGCGTTGGTACTTGGCGAGCGGCCTGCGCCGAGCACTGCAGTCGCCGCCGTGGGTATCTTGCTCGGCGCATGGCTGGTCTTGCGAGCCGGAGGTTCTCGGCGTGTCGCACCCGCTGCTGGTCTACTTGGCGGGCGGGACGAACATAGGCCTGACCTCAACGCCACCATCACGGGCAGCGGGGTGGAGTTTGGCGATGTCCACGGCGACGTCTAGGTTGGGCGCCTGCAGCACGAAGAACGCTGTGGCGACCAGATCGGACTCGACCAGCGGACCCGAGCGTACTGTCTCGCCGCGGATGGCCATCCCTGTCGTGCTAGCGTCGAACGCGAAGCCTCGCTGCCCCGAGAAGTAGGAGCCGCCCAAGACCTTGCCGTGCAGCTCCTTGGCTTGGGACGGGTAGCGATCAAGTAGCTCCAGGTATTCAGGAGTGAGCGCCATTGGGTCGGCCGGCGCTGGCGAGTATACAAGGACTCCGAACTGCGGCATCGCGTGCTCCTTATGGAATTGGTGTCTTGTTCCCTTTACCCAGCGCGGACGTCGTCCATGCCGTCTGCTTTGGGGTACGAAGCACAAGAGCGAGCTTGGGCAGCCGAGGCTCCGAGCGCGGCGGCGCTGACTCCCATTTGCCAAGGGTTTGGGACAAGAGAAGAGGAACCGACGTGCAGAAGAACGGGTCGCAGGAAGATGCGTCTCCCTCTCGGCTGATAGACGCAAGAATCAAGGAGCTCGGCGACTGGCGGGGCGAGATGCTTGGCCGGCTCCGAGCCTTGGTCAAAGAGGTTGATCCCGATGTCGTCGAGGGGTGGGGGTGGAGAGGCGTTCCCATGTGGTCGCACGACGGGCTGGTCTGCACTGGTGAGACGTATAAGAGCGTCGTGAAGACGACCTTCGCCAAAGGAGCCTTTCTTGAGGACCCGTCGGGCCTCTTCAACGCTAGTCTCGAAGGGAACACCAGGCGTGCCATCGACTTCCACGAGGGCGAGGAGATAGACGAAGAAGCGCTGAAGGCTCTCGTGCACGCGGCCGTGCTCCTGAACGGATCCAAAGCCAAGGGCTGAAACAGCGCGACCGCTGTCCAGCGCTGCTACTCCGGGCGCCCCTCGCCGAGGATTCGCACTAGCCCGTCGAGGATGATCTCAAGCCCGAATTCGAAGTCAGCCTCTTCGTCATAGCCGAACTGCATCGCATGCGACGCCATCTTGTGCAGGTATGGGTAGGTCTCGGAAGGCACGAACGCGAGGAGCGCCTCGGCCATCTCCTCAGGTGGGGCGTCCGCGGCCGAGAAGTTCAGCTGCTGGATGCCGAAGCCGTAGATGTAGCTGTCGAGCAGCGAGAACGCGCGTGCAGCACCGTCCATGGAGAAGCCCGCCCGCGCCAGAATTCCGAGGGTCCAATCGTAGTAGCGCAGTGTTGTTGGACCACTCGAGCCGTTCGAGTCGAGGAGCATCGGTAGCCAGGGGTGGCAACCGAAGACCTGGTGGGCGGAGACGGCCCGGCGCCGCATCGCCTCGCGCCAGTCTGTGACGTCGGTCGGGAGGTCGAGTTGCGCGACGACGAGGTCGACCATTCCGCCGAGGATTTCTCCCTTATTCGCGACATGGTTGTAGAGCGACATCGCTTCGACCCCAAGCCTCGAAGCGACCTCACGCATCGTGACCGCGACTACTCCGCGCTCGTCGGCAATTTCGACTGCTGTGGTGAGGATTCGATCTCGGCTGAGAGGACTGCGCGATTTCTTGGTCATATTCTCCCCAAAAAAGACTTGACGGACTTACTAAGTAAGTAACATACTACATTGACTTACTTAGTAAGTCCATAGTCCATGGCCGGACGCGCACGCGATTCGTGCCGAGAAAGGGAGAACCGAAATGAAGATGTTGACCAAACAGGATGCCAAAGGACAGAGGGCTGGAGGTATGGCGGCACTCTACCTGGCGCTCGCATATCTCGTTGCGATGCCGTACTTCCTGCTCGTGGCGAACTATGAGGGTGCCACTACCGGTGCCGAGAAGCTTGCAGTCATCGTCAGCAACTACGGAGGCATGTACGCGATGTACCTCATCACCTACGTATTCTTCGGAGTCGTGCTCGGGGCGTTGGCACTCGCGCTCTACGACCGACTTCGGGTTCACGCGCCCGCCACGGCGCGCATCGCCACCGCCGTGGGTCTGCTGTGGTCGTTCGCTCTCGTGACAAGCGGGATGGTGTGGAACTACGGCATGACCACCGCAGTCGCACTGGCCAAGACCGACCCGACGCAGGCCCAAGTTGTGTGGCAGTCGCTCGAGCCCGTGGCGGACGCTCTCGGTGGGGCCGGTGGCGAGTTCCTCGGCGGTCTGTGGGTCTTGCTGGTAAGTGTGGTCGCTCTGCGAAGCGGTGCGCTGTCGAAGGCCCTCGGCTGGCTTGGCATCATCGTTGGCGTGACTGGTCTCACGTCGGTCGTGCCGCCGCTGCATGATGCAGCCTACGCGTTCGGGCTGCTGCAAATCGTGTGGTTCGTGTGGGTCGGTGTTTCTCTGCTGAGGATCAGGGCAACCGCTGCCGAGACAAGCTCCTCGCGGGAGCCGGCGCTGCTCTCGGCAACCAGAGAACCGGATCTCGCGTACGGCGCTTCCGGTACGCGCTAGTCGCAAGAGATTGTTCAGTTGAGATCGAGAATGGAGTGGGCGATGAATACGAACGAACCGACCGTAGGAATGCCGAGCATGCCGGTGCGGCTCTCGACAATGTGGGTCTTCATCATGTTGAACATGATCTTCGCGGACATCCTCGGGTTCATGTATCCCGGAGGTCTGAAGGAGTTGCTGACGGGCTACGCTGGCGGAGTCCACATCACGCCGGGCTTCTTGCTGGCGGCAGCAGTTGTGACTGAGATTCCAATAGCTATGATCGTGCTGTCCCGGGTACTGAAGCAGAGGGCGAATCGGTGGGCGAACATCGTGGCGGGTGTCGTCACTATTGCGTACGTCGTCGGGGGCGGACCGTTGAACCAGATTCACTACATCTTCTTTGCAGCAATGGAGGTCGGTTGTGCGGTGTTGATCGTCCGGTACGCGTGGACGTGGCGCGAGCCGTATGCCTCGGCAATTCCGGTCGCTGCGGTCGGCGCCGAGGGATGACCGAGTCTGACGCGCAAGAGGTAGACTGACATGGAAGGCGCCGGCGCACACCCGGCGCACACCACGTTTCGCAGGAGAGCCATGAATCTCAGAATGCTGTTGACCCACGTCGATGAGGCTGAAGCCGCCGGTGACCTCAAGGGCAGCAGCCCTGTGTTCGCGGTCGTTCGCAACAGGGGCGTTGCCCTGGATTCGAGCGACGCGTGGCATGCCATCTCGATCGTCGATCTCCGGGTGGGTCCCGACGTCGACTCTCTCGTCTTCATCACAAATGACTCCGATGACGCGAAGGACATAAGTGTTGCGTCGCTGCGGACACGCGCCGCCAAGCTTCCCGTCAAGCTCCTTGAGAGCGCGGTCTTTGCCGACACGTTGTCCGCGTTCGACAACCAGTCCGTTTCACGTCAGGACTCCAGGGTTGTTGACGCGTACGGAGATGAGCACGGCCTCGGCTTGATGCTGTGGTTTGATGGATATGACGACTGGCTGAACTCCCAGGAGTAGTGACTAGAAGAGGAGCTCTTGCATGCCGAATACGAATGACATGCCTGAAGACTTGCCAGCCGGACTTTCGAGTTCTGCTCGCCGCGCGCTGAGTCGCGCCAAGTACACCCGACTCGATCAGCTGACCGCCGTCCGCGCGTCTGATCTCGGTAGGCTGCACGGCATGGGAGCGAAGGCGATCGGTCAGATCAGGGTCGCCCTTGCTGCCCGGGGACAGAGCCTCGCGGATGAAGACGACCGGTAGGCATCGACGACGGGCGCGAAGCATACGATGCACAATGAATACGAATTGTTGGATAGCGGCGACGGGCGCAAGCTCGAACGCTTCGGTGATGTGACCCTGTCACGTCCGTGTGCTCAGGCCTTCTGGGAGAAAGAGAAGCCGGAGATCTGGGCGGACGCTGTTGCCTCCTTCG
>PHEU01000029.1 GCA_002841295.1 Actinobacteria bacterium HGW-Actinobacteria-6 | reverse complement strand
CACTCGGGCACACCCCCAACAACAAAAAAGCCGCGCTCACTCACTTTTCAAGTTGCTTGCCTGGGTGAAAGGCAGGTGAATACTACTCTATCGCTTCGAACAGTGTCAACGACTACAACGGTGCCGGGCGTGTCCAATAAACGAAACATCGACGCGGCAGCAAGCACAAAGACGTCCCAGCCTATCGCAGCGCGATGGACGCGAATAGCGAACCAAGGTCGCGTACACCGGCGATGTTCGCCTCAACATCAGCCGCAGGCACGATTCGATGCCAGGCCGAACGGCCGCTGGTCAACACCGGACGTGACATGAAGCGATCGCCGACCACATCAAACCAACCTTGAAGCGCACGCATCGGCAGCACCTTCAAATCATCACGCTCAACCTTGAGTTCAGCGAAGAACACCTCGTCGGGCTCCTCCATCAGCGCGGCGACCTCGGCCTCTGTCTGACCGAGAGCGATGCGGTAGTAGAAGAGTTCATCGGCGCTGGAGCGCTGAAGCCAACCCGGGCGACGGGTCACAGAGTCCGCGATGGCTTCGAATCCGTAGCTCGATGTCTCGGCGCGGTAATAGATGAGATCGCGGTCCGCTACCTTAGCAGGGTCGATACCGTAGTACGCGTCTGCCTTGACCTTGACCGTCGTGCGCCTTCCCCCGGTCGTATACGTCAAATCGACACCCTCGGCCTCGTCGAGCATGTCGCTCGCGATCACGGCATCCAAGAATCCCCGAGTACGGAGGTAGCGCAAGATGATGCGCTTGGCGACCTCGTGCAGCAAGACAGTACCGCTGAGCATGTGCTTCCTCCCTCGCGCCGCCCTGCAAAGGCAACGCCCCCCTTGCCTACCTTGCCATCCGTTCGTCTGCTACCCGCAGTCTTCTACTCAGAACCTCAAGCAGCTTGATTGCGATCGAGGGGGTACGCTCGAGCAGCCCCCGAAAATCCCAACTCGACAACATCAAGCACGATGTGTCATCAATTGCGCGAATCGTCGCCGACCGCGGCGCATTATCCAGGAGCGACATCTCTCCGAAGAAATCACCAGGCCCAAACGCGCCCAGTACACTCCCATCGCGCTCTATACCGACACGCCCGCTCAGAATCAGATAGAAAGCCTGACCGGGCGTGCCCTGTGTGACGATGAGCTGCCCGGCCGAATATGAGTGCTCCTGAGCAACCCTGACGATGCTCTCGATCTCATCCGGCGTGCAGTGCTCGAAGATGGGGACGCGACCCAGGAAAGCCTCATGTGTCATGTCTATGCCTCCACAATCAGCCGAGTATCTCTTCATGCTAGTCCATACCCGACTTGTGCGAAAGCGTCGTGAGCACGGAATATCCTCCCCATGAGGCGCTCAGGGGTCCTGGCGCTATGAAACGTCCCGTTCTCCACAAACAACGCTAGCTCGCCGCAGGGACAGCGTGGACCACGCCAGAGGCATCATAGCCAGGGTTATCAAGCCGGCAATAAGGCCGGGTGACCAGACGCTCACACGTCCAATGAGATACCCGGCGAGGATCGGCGCGGGAATCCGCGTGAAACTCTGTATTGATGTCTGAATCCCGAGTATGCCACCCACCTCATCACGCTCGACAGCCTTCGAGAGCGCACTTGTGGTGATGGTGTTCGTGACGGAGAGGCCCACCGAGAGTGCCGGCATCAAGGCGATGAGCAACACAAGGTTCGGGACAAAACCCCAGATAAGCAGCGCCGAGCCCGCGAGCCCGAGCGCACCGAAAATGAGTTTGTCGTCGCTGAAACGACCCGTGAGCTTGCCTATGAGGAACGCCTGGACGAACACGCTCAGGATGCCGACATAACCGAGCACGAGGCCGTTGGTCCGAGCTGTAAGCCCGAGCGCAGCTAGAGCCCACAGTGCAAAACTGGTTTCGAAGATGGAGAAGGACAGCCCGGTCGCCAGCCTGATCCAAAGTAGAGGCCCGACTGTCTTGTGCCTGAGCGCATCCACGAGCGCACCCAGATCGAGCGCGTGACGGCGATCCTGCGCAGCAAGGCGAGCTTTGTCCTCGACTGACAGGGATTCGGGCAGCAGCAGCGCCACCGCCACCGCATTGACCAGTGCAAGTCCGGCACCGACCCATGCTGGCAGTGCGTAGCTGATGCCGGAAAGAAGACCGCCCGTGACCGGACCGAGTATGAAGCCGAGTCCGAACGCTGCGCCAATCAGTCCCAGGGCTCGTCCGCGTTCTTTCGGCTCGGTGACATCGGCGATGTACGCCTGTGCAACGCTGATGTTTCCGCCCGTGATGCCGTCGATGAACCTGCTGATGAACAGAATGGGGAGGAAGCGGGCGACAGCAAGTACGACGAAACCGCCGGCTGTTCCCAGAATGCTCAGGACGAGTACCGGCTTACGGCCGACACGATCCGACAGACGGCCGAGAAGCGGTGCCGAGAACACCTGAGCGAGCGGATACGCAGCGGTCAATAGGCCGATTTGCGTTGCAGTCGCCCCTATGGACTTTGCAAGATACGGCAGCAGCGGCAAGACGATGCTGAACGACAACATGTCAACGAGAACAACACCAAATATGATGATGAGCCGTCTGTTCTTCAGAGTGATCGCCATCCTGATTCGAACCCCGTATGCGCTCTACGAAACGCGTAGGCGCGTCTTGGGTGCGCCGCCGCACACGATGGTACACAATGGACGCAGTCAGTGCTTGGATCGCTTTACAGACATCGGATCGGCGGGAGGCTCGTGTGGCTCTCTTCTTGGCGCTGCTTCTGGGTCATCTCCTGGGAGACTTTGTGTTTCAGCCCGGTCGGCTGGTCGCCGCTAAGCGCCATAGCAACCGGGGCGTCTTGCTGCACACCGGCATCGTGACCGCCTGCACGGCCATCGTGCTGCTTGGCGACATCGCACGTATGTGGCCAGCCGTACTTCTGTCCGGCGCAGCGCACATCGGCATAGAGTATCTGACGATTCGCGCGCGGAAAATGATGGAAGCGAGCGGCCTCGAGCTGTTCTTGCTGGACCAGGCACTTCACGTGGTGTCGCTTGTGATTCTCGCGGTCTGCCTCGGCGGGGCAAGCCGCCCCTTCATCGCCACCTGGCCTGTCACGATTACCGTACTCGCAGCATCATGCGGCCTGGTCGCCGTCATGTTCTTCAGCTCGATCCTTGCCTTCGAAGTCCGAACCGCAGCGCTCGGCGCTGCAGACTCAACGCCGACCGGTCCGATTCTCGGAATGGACGCAGCCAGAGTCTTCGGGTTCGCCGAGCGAGGCATTGCGCTTGGAATAGGTCTCGTCGCTCCGATTCCGGTGCTCGGCGTGGTGGCGTTCGTGCCCCGGGTTGTCTTCGCGCTGACCCGCTCTTCTGCGGGGCGTGCGCAGCACATGAGCGATGCTGCAATCGGATTGCTGACCTGTGCGCTCGCCTGGCTCCTGATCGTTGCCGTGTCCGCTACCAGTCTCTAGCCGAGGAGGTTTCACCTATGCCGCACGCAAGACTCGTGCGACACAACGCGAAGTATCTTCCATGGATCCGTGCGGTCACCCTCGGTTGTGTGACGGCACTGGCCCTGACAGCGATGCCGTTCTACCCGCAGTACGTGATCGCCCTGCTGTCGCTCGGCATAGCGGTGCTGGCGTATGCAACGCCCTCGCTCGCAGCGCTGCTGCTCGTGGGCGTGGTCTCGCTCCCCTTACTTGCCGCAAGCTTCGTCGTCGGCGCACTCTTCCTGATTGTCGGCTTCAGCGCCACGCAGTACCTCGGCGCGGACCGAGCGCAGGGATTCATCGTCATTGCCCTTGCGGCTCTGTCTGTGGCCTTTCACGCCGAGTGGGCCATCGCTGTCCTTGCGGGGTACCTCATGGGTGCAGGACCTGGAGCGATAGCTGCACTGCTCGCCTGCCTTCTCATCCAGGTAACCGGTGCGCTACTCGGTGTGCCTCATCTGGGAACGGTATTCGTGGGGAGCACGACACCGGGCGTGGTGTCATTCACGCTCGCACCGGAGGCGCCACTCGCCTTCAAGTGGCTTGCAGGGAGCATCGCTGCAGCAAGGCCGTCTGACGCCGTCTCGGCAATCACTTCAGTCTCACCGGTCACCCCCCTGGTGGCACAGCCACTGATCTGGGGACTCAGCGCTGCCCTCGGTGGCATATTCCACCGCCCACATAAGGGGTCGCGTCGCTTCGCCGCCGTAACCGGACTCGCCGGCGTGACGATTCTAATGGCGACCACCAGCACGTTGATGCTGCGGGCTTTCGGAGCGGACGTACCCCTTGGGACGCTCGGTACTACCACAGTCGTCTCTGCGCTGGTCGCAGCGGGCGTTGGTCTGGTGACTGAGACCCTGTTCTATCTGAGCCCCCGGGCCGAGGCTCGCACCTCCGTCCACGGCGTTCAGGCCGAGGACGCGGATGTCGACGAACTGCTGCGCATGATCGCCTCGGCAGAGGACGAACTCGCTTCACGGCACACCACTGAGAAAGTCGTCATGCTCACGGACATGAAGTCGTTCTCCCGCATGACTGAAGAAGTCGGTAGCATGGCGTCCGCCAAGCTCGTGCAGCGGCAGCGTGACTTGCTCCTTCCCGTGATCGATCGACATCGCGGACACGGTAAGTCGACCGGCGGCGACGGCCTTGTGGCGGCATTCGATGCCGAGGCGGACGCAGTTGCCGCAGCGGTAGAGATGCAGCGTGAACTCTCTGCGAACTGCGATGCGCGACCCGACGCCGAGCGCATGATGATCAGAATCGGTATTGCACGCGGCGAGGTCGTGCTCGACAAGGGCGGACGCCCGTTCATCGGGGCAGCGCTCAATCTTGCCGCACGCATCATGGACCTCGCTGACGGAGACCGCATCATGGTCGTCTCTCGGATTGCGGACGTAGCGGGCATCGAGCCAGCCAGTCGCAACGACCTTGGCGCATACGAACTGAAGAACATCCAGAAGCCCGTAGACGTCACAGAGGTGCTCTGGCAGCAGAGATAGAGGCTGCATGCCATAGCGTGTGAAACAGAAGGTCCGGACCTCGGAGGTCCGGACCTTTTCATGACTATGGAGCCGACGGAGGGAATCGAACCCACAACCTATCGCTTACAAGGCGATTGCTCTACCGTTGAGCCACGTCGGCGAAACTCGCCTATTGTAGTCCGGCGGTACGGGTGTCGCCAACCCAAAAACCCGACTTAACAGACGCGGCAGCGCTCAATCTGGAACTCGACCTTGCGCTTGATGCGCTGTAAGGCATTGTCGACGGACTTCACGTGGCGGTCGAGAACAACCGCGACCTCCTGATACGACTTGCCGTCCACGTAGAGGCGAAGCACATCCAACTCGAACGGCGATAGCACCCGCATGAAGCCCTGCTGGATGCTCGCGGCCTCCCATGCAGAGATGACAATCTCGGCCGGGTCGCAGATCTCCTTGGCGGCGAGGATGTCGGAGAGCACGCGATCGCCTTCGTCCTCAGGGCTTGCCGAACGGCTCAGCGAAACGTATGTGTTGAGCGGCGAGTGCTTCTGCCGGGTGGCTGACTTGATCGCGGTGATGAGCTGACGGGTGATGCACAGCTCTGCGAAGGAACGAAAACTCGACTGGCGAGTGGGGTCATAATCTCGGATAGCCTTGAACAGGCCGATCATGCCCTCTTGGATCACGTCATCGCGATCAGCGCCTGCGAGGAAGTACGAACGGGCCTTGCACCGCACAAAACTCCGGTACCGGTGCATAAGCAGGGCACTCGCCTGCTCGTCCCCTGCTTGTGCTGCATCGATCAGCGCCAGTTCGTTCTCGGGATGCCCGAGTCTACGTCGCGGAGCTTCTGACAGCCTTTGCAATGTGATTCCCTCCCGCTTTCCCCAAAGACTCGAGGAGAGGAATGGCGCTCAATGAACGCACTTGTGAATTCCTGCACTTGCTTGCCCCAACGTGACAATAGCACCAGGCAACGAACTGTCAACGCCACAGAGGGAGCCTGAAGAAGTCTGAGAAGGCATTGTGCCGGAAGTCGCCACGGGCATAATGTTGGTTAAGCTTTCGGCGCCTGGTTTCCGCGGGCCCAGCGGGCCAGAACTCCACGGACATCGGGATCGATGCGCTCCTGGAGCGCACCCTTCCGTGTACCGGCGGGGCTATGCTCGGTCCACTCACGACCGGTCTCGCGGATTGCACGCACGAACTCCACAGAGGACATTCGCGTCACGTCGCCACCGATTACGGTCCACTGTGTGGCAGCGTCCGAGGTTACGATCGTAGCGCCCTCGCCACGGTCACGCGACCGCCGGGCAAGGCTCTCGATGACGGTGTCCGCGCTCTCCCCTCCCCGGGAGAACAAGACGGTGACTCCCGCCACGCGGTGTGGAGCCCCGTCGGAGGTTGGGTTGCCGGCGCCGTCAAACACGACAGTGCCACGCCATTCACCTGTACAGAAGGCTGCGACGTCCTCCACGAGACGCGCCCTCGCACTGTCGAGGTCATCAGCGGCGATGCGACGGTAGACGTCATCGGCGTGTAGCACGTTGTAGCCATCTACGACGAGACGCCGCACTACAAGTCGGCGCCGCGGCGCATCCACTCGAAGGCGAGCAGTGTGGCTGCCTGGGCGACGTTCAAGGACTCGACCTGTCCGGCCACCGGAATACGCACGAGGAAGTCGCAGTTCTCGGCCACAAGCCGGGAAAGACCGGAGCCCTCTGAGCCGAGCACGATGACCAGGCGGCCGTCGAGCGGGGCCGTCCACAGCGAGTCGCGACCACGTTCGGTGGCGCCGGCGATCCAGTATCCAGCGTCCTTCAAGAGCCCGAGGGTCTGGACGATGTTGGTCACCTGCACGACAGGAAGGTGCGAGGTCGCGCCGGCAGCAGCCTTGTGAACGACCGCTGTTACAGGCGCAGAACGCCGGTCGGCGACGATGATGCCGTCAGCGCCGGCAACCTCGGCCGAGCGGATCGCTGCACCGAAGTTACCCGGATCGGTGACGTGATCGAGCACGACGACGAGGCTGCGGTCCTTGTCGGCGACCTTCGCCATGAGAGCCGAGAGCGTTGCGTACTTGAATTCGCCGGCATACGCGACGATGCCCTGATGCCTGCCGCGCTCGCTCTCGCGATCGAGTTCAACGCGGTCCACATATGTAACGCTCGCACCAACCCCACTCGCAAGCATGAGAATCTCATCGACCAACGGGTCGGTGCGCATGCCTTTTGCAACCAGAAGTCGCGTGACTGCCTGGCCGGAACGCAGCGCCTCCGCAACTGCGTTTCTGCCTTCTATTCTGCTAGACACGGTTACCTCCCGTAAGTGATGTGTGAGCCGTCTGGCTTATCTTCGACGGTGAAACCAAGGGCCTGCAGACGATCGCGCATGGCATCGGCGACCGCCCAATTCTTCTCGCTGCGAACCACATCGCGCGCTTTGCGCAGCGCGTCGACGGCTTCCGTGCCAACGACTCCGGTGTAGCCCGCATAGTCGGCTGCAAGCTGGAACACCTCGGCCGGATACTCCGAAACCCGGACCGGCTGCAGTGTAATCTCGATGCCGAGAACCTCAAGCGGCTCCTTGATCGCTGTAGCGGCACGCTCCAACAGAGGCAGGTGCTCACCGTGCGCGCCAACGCCCGGACCCTCCCAGATGAAGGCGTTCATCTCGCGAACGAGGCCGAATACTACAGCAAGACCGCCTGCAGTGTTGAAGTCGTCGTCCATTTCCTCAACGAACCGGACCTTCGCGTCCTCGACAGCCTTCGCCAGCCGGGTAGCCCAGGCACCGTCGCCAGCGCCAGCCTCGGCTCGTTCACGGGCACGACTGCGCTTGGCTACCTCAAGATCCCTCAGTGGCCCTGTGATGCGCTCGTACGCCGTGGCAGCCTCGTCGAGTCGGTCGGTCGAGAACTCGAGCGGGCTGCGGTAATGCGTCTGCATCATGAACAGACGCACGACTGGCGTCGGGTATGCTTCAAGCACGTCCTTGAGCAGCATGAAGTTGCCGAGCGACTTGCTCATCTTCTCAGCATTCACCTGCAGCAATCCGCCGTGCATCCAGTACTTGACGAACATCTCGCCGGTTGCCGCTTCTGACTGCGCGAGCTCGTTCTCGTGATGCGGGAAGATCAGGTCACTTGCTCCGCCGTGAATGTCGAATGGCAACCCGAGTTCTTCCTCGGACATGACCGAGCACTCCAGGTGCCATCCGGGGCGCCCTTCGCCCCACGGGCTCGGCCAACGTGGCTCACCCGGCTTGGCGGTCTTCCAGAGGGCGAAGTCGAGCGGGTCTTGCTTGCGCTCGTCCACGTCCACGCGCGCCCCAGACTCAAGATCGTCGATGTCACGCCCGGAGAGCTTGCCGTATCCGGCAAACGAGCGCACCGAGAAGTAGACGTCGCCGTCCACCTCGTATGCGTGTCCGCCGGCGATGAGCCGCTCGACCATGTGGATCATCTGCGGGATCGTCTCGGTCGCAAGCGGCTGCCTGGACGGCCGCAGGATATCGAGAGCCTCCATCGCAAGTCGGAACTCACGCGTGTACGTCTCGGCGACTTCTGCTGCCGAGAGGCCTTCCTCGGCGGCGCGCTTGATGATCTTGTCATCGACGTCAGTGACGTTTTGCACGAACGTGACATCGAAACCGCGCCACGATAGATAGCGGCGAATGATATCGAAGGTGAGGAACGTCCGGGCGTTGCCGATATGGATGTGGTTGTAGACGGTCGGGCCGCACACATACATCGCGACCTTCTCCGGCTCCCGGGGAACGAACTCCTCTTTTGAGCGCGTCATGGTGTTGTAGACGCGGATCGTCATGCGGTCACCCTTTCGTTTCTGTGTCTGTGATGCCGGGCGGGAACGCAGGGCGTCCCTCCTCCTCGGAGGCCGCCTCATCGCGCAAGAGTCGGCTCTCAAGCCGGTCGATGCGATGCTGCATGGTACGGAACATCTCGATGACCGGGTCCGGCAGGTCCTCGTGATGCAGGTCCACCGCCTCAACACGCTGACCCTGGCGAACCACAACCCGACCCGGGATGCCGACAACGGTACAACTGGCAGGAACGGCCTGGACGACGACCGCGCCCGCGCCGACCTTGGACCCGTGACCGATGATGATATCGCCGAGCACGGTCGCCCCTACGCCGACAACGACATTGTCCTCGATGGTCGGATGTCGCTTGCCGCGCTCCTTGCCGGTGCCGCCAAGCGTCACGCCCTGGTAGATGGTGACGCACCGACCGATAACGGTCGTCTCACCGATCACAACGCCCATGCCGTGGTCGATGAAGAAGTCCTGTCCGATGGTTGCTCCGGGATGAATCTCGATTCCGGTGTGGTGCCGAACGGACTGAGAAATCGCGCGCGCCAGCCACACCCAGCCGGCTTTGTGCAACCGATGTGTGACGCGATGCCACCACACGGCCCAGAGCCCCGGATAGTTCGTGAGCGCCGAGAGTGTCGACGTGCACGCGGGGTCCCGCTCCTTGATGGCTACTATGTCCGCGCTCATTCGGGCGAACATCGCGTTTCTCGGCCTCCTTGGCAGTAACTACGGGCATCCATGAAGCCCGATACTATCTCTTTCTCGCTCTGTGGGTGTCAACCTGAGTCGAGTCTATGCGAATGAGTGCCTCTGCGACGCCCATGATGCTCAGCAGTGCTGTGAGGGGAAGACCCGACTCCTGACCGGTCAGCGCGATTCGAAGCGCTTCCAGGCCGACGTTCGGCTGCAGCCCGGCGGCCTTCAGCTTCCGGCGTATGCGGCCGACCAGCGCCTCACCGTTATAGGACCCAGGATCCGCCGCCTCAAGCGCGGCCGAAACCACGACAAGCGCGGCGTGCGCCTCGGCATCGAGCGAGAGCTGACTGGGTCTCGAGACGACGAAATCCGCAATCGTGACGATGTCGGAAGCAACCACGACCTCATCGCGGGCGGCCTCAAACAGCGCGTCAAAATCTGCCCAACCCGGGGGTCGTGACATGTACGCTCCGAGCGTTCTAACGAGAGCATCATGAGGTAGCGCTCTCAGGTGGCGAGCATTGATCGTGCGCAACCGCTCCGGATCGTGCACGCACGGTGCCTTCGAGACCCGGTCAAGCGAGAATGCCTGCTCGACATCCGAAAGCGTAGGATTCTCGCGATCGTCGGGATCAGACCAGCCGAGCAACGCAAGGTATTCAACGACAGCCGATGCAAGATACCCCGTGTCACGGAGCTCAGTGATTCCAGTGTGGCCGACGGACTCGCAGAGAGGTGCGCCGTCGGGCGATGTCACCGAAGGGAGATGACCGTACGCCAGAGGCTCGACTCCCGCAGCTCGCGAAAGAAGAATCTGCCTTGGCGTCATGGAGATATCGCCGTCGCCACGCACGACAAGTGCGATGTGCATGTCGACATCGTCAGCCCATGATGCAAATACCCGGGTGAAAGTCCCGTCGGAGTCAGCGAGCACGAAATCTCCGATATCCTCCGAGCGAACCGAGATCTCACCCTGGACTGCGTCTTCCCACAGGACAGTCTCAGCGACGGGGACGGCGAATCGCCAGGCATACGGCTCACCTGCAGATGCGCGAGCTTCGGACTCCTCGGAGGACAGCGCCCGGCACGTATCGTGGCAGCGGGACGCCCCTCCTGCCTTCTCGTCTTCTGCGCGCTCCGCGGCGACAGCCTTGGCAGTGCAGAAGCAGCGATACGCAGCATGAGAAGCCGTGAGCTCCGCGAGGTGAGACGCGTGCGCATCTGTGCGCTCAGACTGCCGGTATGGAGCGTACGGACCGCCAGCATCGGGACCCTCAGACCAGGTGATACCGAGCCAACGCAAGTCCGCGAGCAAGGCGTCTTCCGCACCTGACATCGTACGTGTCGGGTCAGCGTCCTCGATGCGCAGCACAAGGGCACCGCCGCGGCTGGCGATGAGGTGATTGAGCAGCGCTGTTCTGGCGCCTCCGATGTCGAGCGCGCCCGTCAGCGCCGGGGAGAATCGAACTCGCATGCTCACGCCCAGGTCCGTTCCAGCAGGGCGACCGCATACGCAGCGGCTCCCTCCTCGTGTCCTACGAACCCGAGTCCTTCGGTGGTTGTCGCCTTCACTCCCACGGCGTCGACCGCCAGCCCGAGTGCGTGAGCCATGTTCTCCTGCATCTGCTCACGGTATGGAGCGACCTTTGGCGCCTGGAGCACAAGCGTGCTGTCGACGTCGACAATGCGGAACCCTCGAGTGGTTGCAAGCGCCGCCACCTGCTCCAGGAGCTCGATGCTGCTGACTCCCTTGTACGACGAGTCGTCATCGGGGAAGAGCCGCCCGATATCGCCCTCGCGCATGGCTCCGACAATCGCGTCCATCACAGCGTGAACAAGCACGTCGGCATCTGAGTGCCCCAGCAGACCACGTTCGAATGGCACATCGACACCGCCAAGCATCAGCGCCCGACCATCAGCGAATGCATGTACGTCGTACCCTATGCCGATTCTCAGGTCACTCATAGCTGCCTCGCTCTCGCTTCCAGCACTCGCTCGGCCACCACGATATCCTCGGGCACCGTGACTTTGATGTTGTCGCGGGGTCCGAGCACCATCACGACACGCCCGCCGGCACGCTCAACAAGTGATGAGTCATCTGTGCCCACAAATCCATCTTCCCGTGCATCCGTATACGCAGCGCGCAACGGCGTCGCCCGGAACACCTGCGGTGTCTGTGCAACCCAAAGCTGCGATCGGTCCTCGGTCGCGACGACCGCCCCATCAGCTTCAACCCTCTTGATGGTGTCATACGAGGGATGCCCGACAACCACGCCGTCTACCTCGGTCTCGATAAGAGTACGTACTGCCGAGTCGATCATGTCCGATGTGACCATCGGCCTCGCACCATCATGCACCACGATGAATTCCGCGCCTGGAGCAACGACCTCAAGGCCTGCGGCGACCGACGCCTGGCGCGTCTGTCCACCTGCGACGACTCCGGTGATCTTGTCGAAGCCGTCGAGTTCCATGGCGAACTCGCCAACCCTGTCAGGGTGAACCACGACGACCACTTCATCGATGCTGTCGGCTAGCTCAAACGCCGAAAGCGTATGGAAGAGTACCGAGCGGCCAGCCAAGGGTGCGAGCTGCTTGCCGCCGGGGCGACCGAACCGGTCGCCCACTCCCCCAGCGACGATAATCGCCGAGATGCTCATTATGTCGCCACCTTCGCGAAGATCATTCGTCCGGCGGACGTCTGCAGAACCGACGTGACTTCGACCGTCCGGTCCGAGCCCACGGCGTCCTTGCCGTCCGCAATCACGACCATCGTGCCGTCCTCCAGATACCCAACACCCTGTCCGGCCTCTTTGCCAGGCTTCGCCACAAGAATCCGAATCGTGTCGCCGGGTATGAACAGCGGCCGCACCGCCGAAGCGAGTTCGTTGACGTTCAAGACCTTTGCACCCTCTACACGCGCAACTTGCGTAAGGTTGTGATCGACTGTGACGATCACGCCGGAGCTCGACGTTGCCAACCTGACGAGCTTGGCATCAACAGCCGGGATCTCAGGATAATCGGCCTCGAACACCTGCACGGCATCCGGTCCCGCCGAGAGTGTCGTGAGTAGATCAAGCCCCCGTCGGCCACGCGACCGGCGAAGATCGTCGGCAGAATCTGCGAGCGTCTGGAGTTCGACCAAAACGAATCTCGGCACGACGATCCTGCCTTCAAGGAATCCCGACTCCACCAGCTGCTGGAACCGACCGTCGATCACAGCGCTGGTGTCGAGGAACTTCAGCGACTCAGACTGCGGTAATGCCGCTTTGCTGAGTGCGTCACCCAAATGGCGACGCATATCGCGCCGTTTGGTGAGAAACAACTGCGTGCTGCCATAGCTGAGCAATCCATATACGAGAACCATCGTTAGAAAGCCGAGCCAGGCTGGACGGACCAAGCGAAGCGGATTCGACACGAGGAAAGCCACCACCAGGCCGACCACCAGGCCAAGCGCGCCTAGGAGTAGATCGGTGGTGTCGAAATCCTGTAACTGCTGAACGATACGCTCGTACTGCCCGGTGAACTCGCGGCCCATGATGCTGCCGAGAAGGTAACCCATCGAGGCCCCGAGAATGATGAGGATGAAAATGACGAGTTGGGGCGAGAGACCTGTCTGGGAAGACCAGTCGGCGAGCCGTGAAACCGCAAAACCACCGAGTGCACCAGCCGTCAGCAGCACCATGCGTGCTAGCTGAACTATCATGATGTTCGACGCCGTAAAGACGAGTCTTTCCGCCCGAGCGCCTTCACCTCCTCAATTTGAACACAACGCCAACAGACGACCACAGGGCATGCACAGACGCGCCTGCCCCACTTAAAATACTACCACAGTGGGTTTAGAGAGCCGCATGCTCCCGCATGCGACGGAGGCCCTCTCGAATTGCTCGGGCCCGGCGTTCTCCGACGCCATCAACATCGTCGAGCTGCGCCTCAGAAGCCGACAACAGTGCAATGAGCGTTCCAAAGCGCTCGATGAGCCGGTTGATCACCGTCGCGGGCAGCATCGGAATGTGCCTCAGCATCCGGAAGCCGGCTGGCTGGACATGCAGCTCCGAACTGTCTGTGGAAGCCGGATACCCCAGGGCCTGAGCGATGACTGACGCTTCGAGCAGCTGATCAGGCGTGAGTGCTGCGATTCGGCTGCGCACCGTGGCAGCCCTGCGTGGTGAGCCGCCCTGGATGTAGTCCCGGACCAGCATCACGAAGTCATCCTCAACGCCGGCAACAAGCTCGTCGGCCTGCATTCGAACCAGGCGCCCATCCGACCCAAGCTCAATGATGAGCCGCCCCACATCACGCGCCACTCGAAGGAGCATCTCTGACCTGCGAATCACGTTCACCACATCGCCGAGGGTAACGACACCTTCGAATTCAAGCATCGTGAGCCTTGTTGCGACCTCATCGAGACTGCTGCGGTAGCGCTGAAGCGTCTGCAGGGCTTGGTTGGCCTTTGCAAGGACAACCTCAATATCCTCAAGGATGAGCTTCGATCCCCCGCTGTACAGGCTGACAACGTCGCGCCGTTGAGAAATCGAAATCACCAAGGCGTTTGTCTGTCGGCTGACACGCTCGGCAGTGCGGTGCCGCATGCCGGTCTCAGCTGTGGGTAGCGCCGCATTCGGAACAAGGTGGACGTTCGCCTTCAGGATATGCACGGCACCTTCGTCAAGGATGATTGCGCCGTCCATCTTCGCGAGCTCGAACAGCCGCTGAGGCGTGTATGGGACTTTCACGATAAAGCCGCCGTTGCAGATTTCTTCGACCCCGCTCTCATCGCCGATCACGATGAGCGCTCCGGTACGCGCCGAGATTACATGATCCAGGCCCTCTCGGAGGATCGTCCCCGGGGCAACGGCCGACAAGGCCCCGAGCAACAGGTCATCAGGCTTGACGTCCACAGGCATCCCCTCAGAGCCGAGACACTACAACGTGCTCACTGACCCGATTGTGCCACGATGCTCTGACACTCGCCACCCGGTCAGCTTCCAACTATTCCCGGGATCTCGCGGACCGATGAAATCGAACGCGTGCCTGCAGGAGCTTTCGAGCCCCCAGAAGGAGCAGCGAGGAATACGCGATCGAGTCCCATGCGGGCAGCCTCTGCCAAACGGGGCTGCGTGTGCCGCACACTCCGCAGCTCACCCGTGAGCCCGACCTCACCGAAAGCGATGGTGCCGGCAGGCAGCGCACGGTCGAGCCGTGCCGAGGTGAGCGCGAGGGCAAGTGCAAGATCGACTGCAGGTTCAGCGATCTTCACGCCGCCGGCGACCGAGACATACACGTCGTGCTGGCCGAACACGAGTCCCGCCCGACGCTCCAGTACCGCTAGCATCTGCAGAACGCGCGCATTGTCGACACCGACCGCAAGACGCCTCGGCATCTGGAGGTAGGACGGCGTCACAAGCGCCTGCACTTCCACAAGCAGCGGACGCGTGCCCTCTACCGTCGCGAGCACACATGAGCCCGGGACATCGACAGCACGATCAGCAAGCAGTACAGCCGAAGGATTTGCCACTCCAACAAGCCCGCGTTCTCCCATTTCAAACACGCCGATCTCACTCACAGAGCCAAAACGGTTCTTGGCGGCGCGAACAATGCGGAAGACGTGATCGCGGTCGCCTTCGAATGAAAGCACCGCATCCACAGTGTGCTCAAGCACCCGTGGCCCGGCGACCGTACCTTCCTTGGTCACATGACCGACCACGAGGACAGTCATGCCCTCGCTCTTCGCGAGGTGCATCAGCCGAGCAGCGCACGCCCGAACCTGGCCCACGCTTCCAGCGACTCCGTCGAGCGAGGAGTCGACCATCGTCTGTACCGAATCGATGATGAGAATGTCCGGGCGCTCTGCAAGAGCGGTGGCCTCGATCACAGCCGCATCGACCTCGGGTAGAAGCATGATGCCGTCGGCGGCGCCGATTCGTTCAGCGCGGAGCTTGACCTGCTCGGCTGACTCCTCACCGCAGACGTAGAGCACGGACGAGCCTCCGCTCGAGAGCGAGGCGGCTGCCTGAAGAAGCAATGTGGATTTTCCGATGCCCGGCTCGCCAGCGAGCAACACGAGTGAACCCCGGACAAGCCCACCGCCGAGCACACGGTCGAGCTCTGGTATGCCAGTGGCGGTGCGGGAGGCGTTGGTGGATACGACATCGCCCAGTCGAATTGGCTTCGCCACAACAACACGAGACACGGCTACTGAGGCCGAGGTTACGGCCTCTTCAACGAACGTCCCAAACTCGCCGCAGTCAGGACAACGACCCAGCCACTTCGGCGCTCCATAACCGCACTGCTGACATCGCCATCCGGTACGCGGCTTGGCCATCTCCGTTACTCGCCAGCCGCGCCGCCGGCGACAGACCCGCGCGGCGAAGATGAACCGCCCCGGGGGGGCATCGACGCTTTCGGCTTACGTGTGGCAGACGCGACTTTGTCCTCAGCAGGCAGGGCGACTTGTCCGGTTCCCTTTCGGAACGCGAGCGCCTTGCCCTCGACGATGACCTCGATCACATCGCCTGGCTGCCAATCTCCTCCCAGAAGCTGTTCCGAGAGCGGATCCTCGACGAGACGCTGGATCGCTCGGCGCAACGGTCGAGCGCCGAGCGTCGAGTCGAACCCGGCCCTTGCGAGGAGTTCGCGGGCCTCCTGAGTGATTGAGATGCCGAGTCCCTGGCCAAGAAGCTGATCACGCAACCGGGCGACCATGAGATCGACGATTGACTGAATCTCCTCATGGTTGAGGTCGTGGAAGACGATGACCTCGTCGACACGGTTGAGGAACTCGGGACGGAACACCCGCTTGAGCTCTCCAGTGACCCGCTCTTTGAGCGTGTCGTATGACATCGCGCCATCCTCCTGCATCGTGAAGCCGATGCTCTTACCCTTGACGATGTCACGAGCGCCGATGTTGCTGGTCATGATGACGATCGCGTTCTTGAAGTCGACCTTGCGGCCCTGAGCGTCGGTGAGACGCCCTTCTTCAAGAATCTGTAGCAAGACGTTGAACACGTCGGGATGTGCCTTCTCGATCTCATCGAACAAGATGACCGAGTACGGCTTCCGGCGAACCAGCTCGGTGAGTTGGCCGCCCTCATCAAACCCAACGTATCCCGGGGGCGAGCCAACAAGTCGGGAGACGGTGTGCTTCTCCATGTACTCAGACATGTCGAGCGAGATAAGTGAGTCTTCGGTTCCGAACAGAAACGCTGCGAGCGCTTTGGCAAGTTCGGTCTTCCCGACTCCTGACGGGCCGAGGAAGATGAAAGAGCCCGACGGACGGCTGGGATCCTTGAGCCCTGCACGGGCACGACGGATCGCCTTGCTCACCGAAGTGACCGCCTCGTCCTGGCCGATGATTCTCTCGTGCAGGCTGCCTTCCATGCGAAGGAGTTTCTGCGTCTCCTCCTCCGTGAGGCTAGAGACGGGGATGCCGGTCCACATCGAAACGACCTCGGCTATCTCCTTCTCCGTCACCTCGACAACACGGGTGTTGTCTGGCTTGAGCCACTCCTCTTCCATGCCGCGCTTCTCGGCAAGGACCTGCTTCTCCTTATCGCGCAGCCCGGCGGCCTTCTCAAATTCCTGTGCCTCGATGGCCGCTTCCTTCTCCTGGCGAACACGCTTCAGACGTTCTTCAACCTCGCGGATGCCAGGGGGTGCGGTCATCATCTTGATGCGCATCTTACTTCCGGCCTCGTCGATGAGGTCGATGGCCTTATCCGGCAGGAATCTATCCGAGATGTACCGATCGGCAAGCGTAGCGGCAGCATCAACCGCAGCATCGGTGATGGACACACGATGGTGCGCCTCGTAGCGATCACGCAGGCCGAACAGAATCTGTACGGTCTCTTCGACTGAAGGCTCCCCGACCACGATGGGCTGGAAGCGCCTCTCGAGCGCAGGATCCTTCTCCACGTACTTGCGGTACTCGTCCAACGTGGTGGCACCGATGGTTTGAAGCTCGCCACGAGCGAGGGCAGGCTTGATGATACTTGCGGCGTCGATGGCGCCCTCGGCCGCACCAGCGCCAACGAGCGTATGCATCTCATCGACAAACAAGATGATGTCACCACGCTCGTGAATCTCCTTGATGACCTTCTTCAAACGCTCCTCGAACTCACCGCGATACTTGCTTCCAGCAACAAGCGCGGCCAGGTCGAGCGTATAGAGCTGCTTGTCACGAAGAGTTTCCGGGACCTCGTCGCTGGCTATCTTCTGCGCAAGTCCCTCAACGACTGCGGTCTTACCCACGCCAGGCTCGCCAATGAGCACAGGGTTGTTCTTCGTGCGCCGTGACAGAATCTGCATCACCCGCTCGATTTCCTGCGCGCGGCCGACGACCGGATCAAGCTTGCCATCATTTGCAGCTCGTGTGAGGTTCTGGCCGAACTCGTCCAGCAGCTGGCTCTCACCGCTGCGGCCGCCGCGACGCTCCTCGGAACCCTCGGCCTGCTTGCCGCCGTAGTAGCCGGACAACAGCTGGATGACCGCCGAGCGGACCTTCTCCAGATCCGCGCCCAGATTGAGCAACACCTGTGCGGCGACGCCTTCGCCCTCGCGAATCAGGCCGAGCAAGATATGCTCGGTACCGATGTAGTTGTGACCAAGCTGAAGCGCCTCGCGCAACGAGAGCTCAAGAACCTTCTTGGCGCGGGGTGTGAACGGGATATGACCCGTCGGCACGTACGTACCTCGGCCAATAAGCTCCTCGACTTGCTGATGGACGTCTTCAAGCGAAATGCTCAGGCTCTCAAGGGCCTTAGCAGCAATGCCATCCTGCTCGCGAATCAGACCCAGGAGTAGATGCTCCGTGCCGATGTAGTTCTGGTTCAGCATGCGCGCTTCTTCTTGCGCGTACACCACGACCCTTCGGGCCTTCTCAGTGAATCGCTCAAACATGGGATCGCCTCTCTATGCCGCGCCGATACCGGCGGATCCTTTGCAATGGCTATTCTACCCCCAAGCTATGACACGGGGGCTGAACAGACATCAAGCAAGGTAAGTGCCACAAGATGTGAGCGTAGCGCGCTCAGGTATTTGCGAGAGCCCGGCGTCACGCCTCCGGACGAAGGTGCGGGAAGAGGAGTACGTCGCGAATCGACGCAGCGTCGGTAAGCAGCATGACCAGGCGGTCGATGCCGATGCCCATCCCGCCCGCAGGAGGCATTCCGTACTCCATGGCGCGAAGGTAGTCCTCGTCGTAGCCCATCGCCTCGTCGTCTCCGGCACCCTTGGCGCGAATCTGCTCGGCGAAACGCTCACGCTGGTCAACAGGGTCGATCAGCTCCGAGAACGCGTTAGCAAGCTCGCGACCGCACACGATGAGCTCAAACCGCTCAGTGAGCTCAGGCTCGGACGGCTTCTTACGGGCAAGGGGCGAGGTCTCCAGCGGGTACTCGGTAACGAACGTTGGCTGAATCAGGGTGCCTTCAACCAGCTTCTCGTAGAGTTCGGTGATGAGCTTGCCTTTGCCCCATGACGGGTCGTGCGGCACGCCATGGTGGTCGCAGAGGTGACGCAGGTGCGCATCGCTAACCGCGAAGGATATCTCCTCGCCAGCTGCCTCGCTCGTGAGGTCAAACATCGTTCTCCTCGGCCATGGACCCTTGAGATCGATTGCGGTGCCCTGATACTCGATCTCAAGCGTGCCGAGAACCTCAGTCGCAGCGGCGGTGACCATGCCCTCGGTCAGTTCCATCATGCCATCGAGGTTCGTGAAGGCCTGATACGCCTCGAGCATGGTGAATTCCGGATTATGCCTGACCGAAACACCTTCATTGCGGAAGGAACGGTTGATCTCAAAGACACGATCGAAGCCACCCACCAGCAGGCGCTTGAGATAGAGTTCCGGCGCTATCCGCAGGTAGACGTCCATGTCGAGCGCATTGTGATGCGTGACGAAAGGCCGCGCGGTCGCCCCACCCGGAATCGGGTGTAGCATCGGGGTCTCAACCTCGATGAATCCGCGCGCCTCCATGAACCGCCTTATCGCCGAGACGCACTTGAATCGTGCATCAAACGTTCGGCGAACCTCGGGGTTCACGATGAGATCCACGTAGCGCTGACGATACCGAGTCTCAACGTCGGTAAGGCCATGGAACTTCTCGGGGAGCGGACGCAATGACTTACTCAGCAGCACAACGTCCGTAGGCACGACTGAGAGCTCCCCGCGCCTGGTTCGGGACACCGTGCCGACTGCGCCAACCCAGTCGCCTAGATCGAGATCAGCCGAGCGTCCAAAAGTCGACTCACCAAGAACGTTCACGCGGCAGAACAACTGAATGTCGCTGACGCCGTCTCGAATGACGATGAAGAGGATCTTGCCCTGATCGCGCTTGGCGACCACGCGTCCGGCAACTGCCACGACATCAGCCGCATCTTCACCTGGCTCAAGAGCATCCCACTTTGAGATGACCTCAGAGACAGTATGAGTGCGGTCGAAACTATCCTTATACGGCTCTTCGCCGGACAACCGCAAGGCGTCGAGTTTAGCCCGACGAACCTCGATAGGGTCGTCGACCGTGCGGTCTTCTCCGGGTGTCAGTTCGCCGTCAGCCATCGTCTGCTATGCAGAAATCGAGATGACTTCGTACTCGATGACGCTGCCGCGTGGGGTGGTAACCCGAACGGTGTCGCCCTTCTTGGCGCCCATGACGGCCTGACCGACGGGTGACTCATTCGAGATCCGGTCGTGAATCGGGTCTGCCTCGGCAGAACCAACGAGCTGATAGACATGCTTGTCATTCGTCTCAACATCACGAAGCCCAACCTTGGAACCAAGAGTCACTTTGCTCTTGTTCTTTGGAGCCTGGATGATTGTTGCGTGTGCAAGGATGACGTTGACCTCGATGATGCGGCTCTCGACCCACGCCTGCTCGTTCTTGGCGTCGTCGTACTCAGAGTTCTCTGAGATATCACCGAACTCTTTGGCCTCTTTGATTCGCTCGCCGACTTCACGGCGACGAACGGTCTCCAGATGGATCAGCTCCTGCTCAAGGCGGGCCTGACCTTCGGGTGTGAGGGCGACTTCCTTCTGCATTAACGCTCCCACTCTTTGGGTTCACTTGATTGGCGCCGACTGGCTGCCAAAACGCTCACGAGAGTATACAACATCGCCACCAACACACAAGTCAGAACGCACGAAGGCGCCCGTAGGCGCCCTCGGATGATGCGTGGGAATGGAATGCCTACGCGTCGTCGTCCTCGGACTTCGCTGCCTTCGCAGAGTCCGTCGTCTTCTCGTCCTCATCGTCTCCAGTGACGTCGTTCATCCCATCACGAAGAGCCTTCGCGGACTTGCCGAACGTCTTTGCGAGCTTCGGGAGCTGGCTCGGGCCGAAGAGCAACAGAACGACGGCCAAAATCGCGAAGATCTCCCAGCCACCAGGTACTCCAAATGCCGCCATGTCTTCCTCCTATCAGAAAACCCGACGGACACCGGCCGCCGGATACCACTCACACAACGAACGCTAGCGTACCACCTTCAAGTGCCAGGTGCCACGAGCATCCACTACTAGACTCGGTCCACGCCATCGATGCGAGACAGGTAGTAGAGGGTATGCAGCAACTCATGCACGGGATCCGTGTTGTGAAGGGTCACGGTCGACGGGACACGCACGATCACCGGCGTGTAGTTGAGCATGATTCGCACTCCGGCGGCGATCAGTCTGTCCGCCACCTCTTGCGCTGCATCAGGCGGAACCGCCAACACGCCGATGCGGATGTTCTGATCAGCCACGGTTCGCGTCAGGTCATCGATATGCTGAACGATTATGTCGCCAATCCTGGTCCCGACCTTGCGAGAGTCGGCATCAAAGATGGCGGTCACGTGGAACCCGTGCTGGCGCAAGCCATTGTAGTTGGCGATAGCAGAGCCAAGATGTCCCGCTCCAACCAGCGCGAGGCGGTGCACATGGTCAGCCCCGAGTATCCTCTGCACGCGATCGACCAGACTCACGATGTCGTACCCAACACCGCGCTTTCCGAACGACCCGAAGTATGTGAGGTCGCGGCGGATCTGTGCAGGGTTCACATCGGTAAGCTCGCCGAGGCGCGCGGATGAGACTGTTGCCTGTCCGTCCTGGCGCAACTGGATGAGCACGCCGAGATACAAGGGAAGCCGCTCGATGACGCCCTCAGGAATACGTTTGCTTGGTTCGTCGGCCACGACATGCCCTCCGCCGGAGAATACCTTGTCCCAATGGTAACCAGTTGTTACAAAGTCCGGCAAGCAAAACGTCTAAGAAGACTCGTGAGCGCTCAGGGAGCTGACGAGTCGGATGACATCAGCGCGCGTGACTATTCCGGATAGCCGACCGTCTTCGACAATGAGTACCGCTCCGGGACCGCTCGGCTCCAGACGCGTAAGAACTTGGTCGACGGTCACATCGGGAGTCACGACGACCTCGCTCAGGTCCCTGTTCGCAGTTTCCCCCGCGGTCAGGCTAGACCACTGCTCCCTAGCGAGGTCCCGTATCGCCTGAAGCTCAATCAGCCCGATCACGCGCCCCTCTGAGACCACGGGACAGCGCGAGTGCTGCCCGCCGAGAAAGAATGAGTGAGCCATCTCCTCAAGCGTCGTATGAGCAGGCACCAGCGTCACTGGTGAAGACATGATCGATGAAAGCGGAACCTCCGAGAGACGGGACTTCACGAGTTGCTGCTGATATGCGGCTCCAGCGAGCGATGACAGGAACCAGCCCATCACTGCAAACCAGATAAGGTCGAGAGACCCGCGCAACACCCCTACCACCGCGACGGCCACGAGTGCATAGCCCAGAAGCTGGCCCATGCGACTTGCCCAACGAGTCGCCTTCAGGATATCGCCCGTGACAGCCCACAGAATGGAACGCAACACTCGGCCGCCGTCGAGCGGGAATCCCGGAAGCAGATTAAACACAGCGACAGACAAATTGATATATGTGAGGTACTCAACGGGGATCTGCAGCATGGGGCTGGCTTCGATCGAGCGCAGAACCGCCATCGCACCGAACCCGATTCCCGAGAGAATCAGACTCATTCCCGGTCCGGCAAAGGCCATCAAGAACTCAAGCCCGGGACCGGAGGGTTCATCCTCCATCTGTGACACCCCGCCGAAAGCAAACAAGGTGATACGAGATATCTTGAGTCCTCCGGCGCGAGCCACGAGAGAGTGTGCAAACTCGTGAATCACGATTGACGCGAAGAATGCCGCCGTCATCGCAATGGCTATGAAGACATGCACAGTCGAGCTCTGCTCAGGTAGAGCTGTAGGCAGGTAGCTCGTGCTAAGCGTGAACGCAACGAGAAAGAAGATCAGGAACCAACTCGAGTTAACCTCGAGCGGTATCCCGAAGAACCGGCCGATGGTAAACGAACGCAGCCCGAACACACGTGCCGCCTCCCTCGGGGGCGACCGAGTCCGGTCGCCCCATCTGCATCTCTGCTAGAACGCAGCACCATCAAGCGCGTGCGAGCATACGCAGTCACGCTCGACGGGCAGTGATGGAATCATCGCGTGCAGGAGTGCTCGAACCTTGTCGTTGTTCTCCCCGAAGACTCGAACGACCTCTTCATTCGATACGGGCTCAGCACCATCTGCCCCGGCGTCATGGTCGGTGATCAATGAGATGTTGCAGTAGCAAATCTCCAGCTCACGTGCGAGGTAGGACTCGGGATACTGCGTCATGTTGATGACCTCCCAACCCTGTGCCGCGAACCACTTAGACTCGGAGCGGGTCGAGAAACGGGGACCCTGGATGACGACAACGGTACCCTGCTCGTGAACGGTGATTCCAAGCTTCTTGGCTTCGTCAATCGCTACAGCCCGCATGTCCGGACAATACGGATCCGCGGAGGAAACATGCGTAGTCGTCGGACCATCGTAGAACGTGTCGGTACGTCCCCACGTACGATCTACGAATTGGTCGCAGATCACGAAGTCGCCCGGCTTCACGTCCGACTGCAGCGACCCACAGGCGTTCGGTCCGATGATGCGACTCACGCCCAGCATCTTCATGGCATAGACATTCGCACGGTAATTGATCATGTGCGGAGGATACTGATGGTCCTTGCCGTGGCGCGGAAGGAACGCTACCTTCCGGCCGCCGATCTCACCGTACATGATCGGCGAAGATGGGGCGCCATACGGTGTGTTGACCTTGAACTCGGTCGGGTCTTCCAGGAGTGAGTAGAATCCGCTTCCTCCGAAGACGCCAATTTCCGCTTTAGGGTATTGCATGAGGTACTCCTTGAATCGATCGGGCGCCAGTCAGGCGCGTGTTCGGGCTCTTGGGGATTGTAGCCCATACGCTCCCGGGTCATGCGCCTTTGCGAAGACCGAGCTCCTCTTCGACTGCAACTTCTGATCGCCCCCCATACACGGGCAGAGGCGCGTAGAGCGGTCTCCGGAAGAGGTTCGTCGCGTCGGTCCAAGACTCTTCCACGATTGCCGCCGCCTTTGCGGCCTCGACGAATCCGGTCGTCTTTGCATCAGTGTTATCGGCATGATGCAGGATGAGCGCCTCCAGGGTGCTCGGCCGCTTCGGCGCACCCCATTCCAGCTCTCCGTGATGCGAGATGATGATGTGCGAGAGTCTGACCGCGAGATCCGACGGGAACGCATCCGACATACCCTCAAGAGCAGCGCGTAGGCGACGCTCGCCAAGAACAACATGCCCGAGAAGTCGACCCGCATCGGTGTACTCGATTGATGTCCCAAACGTGAGTTCATCGACCTTGCCGATGTCATGCAACAGGGCACCTGTCACCAGCAAGTCCCGGTCAACCGTCGGATAGAATCCCGCGAGGCAGGCACACATCGTCGCAACGGTCACTGTGTGCTCCAGGAGGCCGCCAATGTAAGCGTGGTGATACGTCTGGGCCGCAGGACACTCTCTGAACTTCTCGAAGAAGGTCTTCTCGCCAAAAACAGCCCTCAGCAGCTTCGACAACCCCGGCTCCTTAACCGAACGCACAAGGGCGCGCAGCTCGGAAACCAGCTCCTGGATGTCTCGGGGGCCCGACGGCAACATGTCCGCAGCCAGGAAGTCGGCCGCAGGCGTCATTGAGTCGACTGACACCCGGGGTGTCCCCCTGTAAACGGTAACTGTTCCACGCACGCGGACAATGGATCCGCTCGGGACGGCCTCGGCAGCCCTGTCTGGTCTGAACATCACGGCGACTATGCGCCCACTGCGATCAGCCAGCTCCATCGACAGGTACGCTTCACGAGCTCGCGTCGACCGGAGCTCCTTGCTACGCAGAGCAAATACAGAATCGACCTTCATGCCCTCTTTGAGTGAACCGACATAGACAGCCTTCATGACCGACCTCCGCTTCGACATCCGCTACCGGCATTGTCGCGCGCGGGTCTGACACGAAGCTCACTCGGAGGCCACACCCCTCACGTGCGCTATCTGTCCTGGCTCAACACCAAATCGTTCGGCGGCGCTGCCCATCCGAACCGCTAGTGTCAGCCAGCCCGACGAGTCGATCAGTGCAACCGCTTCACCTTCAGGAACATCTGAGAACGTAGCGCCGAAGGGCACCTCCAGTACGGCTTGTCCGAATACCAACTCCAGAACGCTGCCTCGCAGATCGAAACGAACAAGGTCATCGGCCGAAATCGCAAGACGCACGGAGCCGAAACGATCGATATCGACAACCTCAGCCACCACGACGCTGTTCTCCATTCGCGATTCCTCGAACGGAGCATCCACCAGCGTCGCGGCATCAACCGCGAAGCCCACGGCAGCGGGATCAACGCCACAAGCTAGCGCAGCCGCCGCGGGGGCAAGCACGTCTCTTGCGTGAAATGTGGCAAGTGGTGCCCTGAATGTTAGCGCCTCAGGCTCTATGGCGAACACCTCGGAAATCCCGCCGGATCGCCAGGTCGCAGGGATCAGGACTCCGTTGTCGGGTCCGACGAGCACGGTTCCGCCCCCCGTCACGATGCACAGATCGCGCCTCCCCCTGCCTACTCCCGGATCGACGACCACCAGGTGAATCGCCTCGGGGAGCTGCCAGACACCTGATGCAGCGACCGCAGCGGCCTTGCGGATGTCATACGGCGGCACATCGTGCGCGAGATCGACGACGCGCGCCTGAGGACAGGCGCGGTATATCACGGCGTGACACATTCCGACCCACGTGTCGCCCATACCGAAATCAGAAGTGAAGCAAATAATCGCCTGCACCTGACCTCCTCTCAACGCTGCGTCTCGCTACTGTTTGCTCTACTATTGGGCTAAGAAACCCCAGGAGGTCGAGGCAATGAGAATGTCACGAAGGCCCCTCACACCGCTCATGGCGCTTCTCTCAATCATCGTGCTGATCAGCGGCTGCAGCAAGGCTGGCCTAGAGTACATACCCGCAGGCGGCACCTACACAATGCAAGACGCGCAGTCAGCGGCGGCTGTAGCCAGCCTCGACAGTGTGCGTGACGTCATGACCGCAGATGCATCCGCCCTTCGGACCGATCGCCTGACGGATCTCCGTTCGAACGGTGACGAGGCATCCGCGCTCGCAGACATGCTGACCGTAGACTTCCCGAGCGAGATCGCCGCTGTACCGCTGCGCATTGAAGCTGCCACTGTCGACGGAACGTCAGTCTGGCTTGTCATCGAAGCGTGGGGAGACGAGGGCGAGGTACTGACTCACAGGCGTCTCTGGGTGATCGACAAGACGACGCTCGAAGTCATTGGCTCATCGTCATACCGCTAGGCGACCTCAGCTGCTTCGAGTATCTGGAGACCCTGCTCGCCGAAGAACGCCTGAACCTCCTCGCGGATGCGATCGACGGGTGTGTCGACTGAGCGCAAGTCCGAGATGAGCGACGCGACTCTGAGCTGGCTCCTGTAGCTCTCATCTCCGCGTCGCCGACACCTGAATGCCTGGGACCGGAGAACTGCCGCGAAATACGCCTGAACGCGCTTCTCTTCGGCTGGGCTCAGGCCTTGGCTTCGCATTCTGCCGAGCAGAGCTCGTCGAGTCTCGCGTGCTGCAACTCTCGCGGTCTCAGGATCCGAGCTGAGCCTGAGAACGGCATCGTGAACAAGACGCGTGAGTACTGAATCCAGACTTGCCTGTGGTGGCGAACTGATGACCGACTGCATGAGTACCTCCTCGAACGGATGTTCGAGGAGAAAATAGCAAGGCGGTCTGACATGAAACCGCTCGGCGCATCTACTCCACAGGGAAGATTGCGGTGATGGCCTCACGGGCGATGGCAACATACTCCGGCGACGCAATGAGAGTCTCATCTCCGACGCGCCATATCTTCGCGGCGGTGAGAGCATAGAAGTCCTTGCTCTTTGCGTTCAATGCATCAGTCAGACGACTGCCCTCGAGAATGTACATCTCGCCTTCGATGCGATGATCCTTCGTGATAATCATCACCCGGATAGCATTCTTGTTCGTGTACACCATCGAAGATCCTCCCGCCGGCGCCGTCCCCTGCACTCATCTGAAACTGTACCCTATCAACGTGACGATGGGAAACGCGCTCAGAGGCCCGCTGCCAGCCTTTCAACAACTAACCTGACCCACGATGCTACAAGCAGCTCCGCAGCCACGAGCGCGACCGAAAGCGCGATTTGCAGCCACGCACCACGTAGCGTCAGGGCCTTGTGCTCAAACGCGGGAATCAGCGTAGCGAAGATCATGTTAACAGCGACGAAAGTCACGACAATCGCGAGAACAAGAAAAAGCGGATATGCGACACCTGCGAGCGGCAGCATCCAACGCATAACAGCGAAGGCAATCGGCACCGAGGTCAGCCAAACCGCAGCGCGCCATCCATCGAGCAGCTTCCGACCGGAAACGGTCTTCCACATCTGAGCGTTCAGCATGGGAATCACGATGAGCGGAAGCGAATACCCGGCAAGGAGGCCCGTGATGAGCCGCAGGTCGTTCGTCGTCGGGCGCCATCCGGCGTAGGACGAGACTCCATCAACCACCATTGTACCGAGGAAGACCGCCCCAACCACAAGCAGCCAAGGTCTGGAGAGCTCGGAAGGGCGGCGACCGCGCTCGACAAGCGCGATGACAATCACTGAGAGTAGGAAGCCGGCGTAGATGCCGGTGTCACGCGCGCAGACCGGCAGCTGGAAGCCACCGGCGAACAGAGAACGCTCCGGAAGCTGATGACACAGGCCGAACCCGACCCAGTGGAACACCGCCTCGAGCATCTCGCACCCTCCAGAAACAACAACGGCAGGTCGACCAGAGGTCGCACCTGCCGCGGGATTTCGATGGTCGGGATGACTGGATTCGAACCAGCGACCTCTGCGTCCCGAACGCAGCGCTCTACCAAGCTGAGCCACATCCCGACGAGGCGCTATGATACATGGTCGCGCCACCAAGGGCAAAGCATTTAACGTCCAACGTCAAATCTTCTTGATCGTGCACACGAAAGCGCCCGGCCGATGTACTCGACCGGGCGCCTCGCATTACACCATGGAGCGTCTGTGGGCTAGTGGATCAGCCGCACGTGACAGTACGAGCAGAACGTCTCCTTGTGGCACTCGAAGCACGGTTCTGCGCCGCTCTTCTTCACGATGTCCGGGTGGTACGTGCGCCACGCCTGCTTCTCGACAGAGCCCTTGTGGTGGCAGTTGTCGCAGAAGAACTGGTTGTGGCAGTTGGTGCATGACTTCTTGGTCAGCTTCTTGGCAGCGAAATCTGCCTTGTGTGTGTC
>PHEU01000028.1 GCA_002841295.1 Actinobacteria bacterium HGW-Actinobacteria-6 | reverse complement strand
TGCAGTCGCTGAAGCGGCAATCCGGTGCGAGCTCCGCGATGTCGGCGAATGCGGCCTCGACGCCTTCCTCGGCATCGGTGAGAGCTACCGAGCGCAGTCCCGGAGTATCGACCAGCACGCCACCGCCCGGCAGCGGCACGAGTTCGCGGGCGACGGTTTTGTGGCGACCCCTGCCGTCTGCAGCGCGCACCTCGGCTGTGGCCTGGCTTTCCGTGCCGGTAAGCAGGTTGATAAGCGTGGACTTGCCGGCGCCCGATGGGCCGACCAGGGCGACCGTACGGCCGGGGCCGACGTAAGCGTCGAGCGTCTCGGTACCGGTACCGTCGAGCGCGCTCGTCACGAGCACGTCCGCGCCCAACGCGATCTCGGCGACCGCTTCACGGGCCGCCTCAGCATCCTCGGAGAGATCGGACTTCGTGAGCACAACGACGGGGACAGCGCCGCTTTCCCACGCCAGCGTGAGCTCGCGCTCGATGCGTCGCAGGTTGGGTCCCTCGGCAATGGGGTGGATGATGAAGACAGTGTTGAGGTTGGCGGCAAGCACCCGGGATGTATCCGGCTTACCGGAGTCCCCGCGCATGAACGCGCTTGAGCGCGGTAGCACGGCTTCGATGAACGAATTCTTGTGGGTCGAATCCGGGTCGTACATGACCCAGTCCCCCACAGCGGGAAGCTCATCGATCGTCGAGTCGCGGTAGAGGCGAGGTGACGGCTCGATTCGAATGACGCCCTCGTCCGAGCTCGCAAGTACAGAGCCGCGATCCGAACGCATCACCCGAGCCAGGCGCAGTCCGCGAGCCTCATACTCGGCTGCCAGCGCCCGAACGCGATCATCAAGGCCAAGGCGCTCCAAGTCGAGCTGGTCGAGCTGCGCCAGCGTCTCGTCGATGGCGTCGGGGCTGGCCAGGCGCACCGCATCATACAGCGCTTCGGCCCGCGCACGCTGCGCCTCGGCCTTGCCCGGCTGCCCAATGGCGTCGAACGCGTCGGCCCGGGCGTCCAGGACGCGCGCGATGAGCACTGCCCTCGGCGCGTCCAGCTCACCTCCCGCCGAGAGGAACGCCACCAGCGACTCTGGCGTAAGCGCGTCGAGGAGCGAGGTGTCGGCGTTTGACGCGAGCCGCAGGGCCTCCTCGGTGCTGCGGAGCTGTTCCTCGGGAGTCTCGCCGCGTCCGGCAAGCGCACGGCGCAGAATCGCGCCGACCTGCTGGATGAGGCGCAGTATGTAGTCGTTTTCGTACACGCTACTCCGGCTTCACAGACTTGCCAGCGGAGAACGCGTCGGCGACCTTCTCGCCCAGGCGGCGGTACTCGCGGCTACCGGCGATGTATACGAGCGGGTCGAGCTTCTCGATGTCGACCTTGCCGTTCGCATCCAGGATGCTCTCGTCAGCATGCGACTCGACGATCTCGCCGATCACAAGGACATGCGTGCCGCCGGGGTCGACCTCGGAGATAACACGGCACTCGAGGTTGTACGGGCACTCGGCCACAAGCGGCGCCGAGACGACCGAGGCCGGCTCAAGCGTCCAGCCGCTCTCGGCGAACTTGTCGTGGTCGTGTCCGCTCACGATGCCAAAGTAGTCGACGACCGCCGCGTCAGAGGCGCGTGGTACGTTCACCGTGAACTCGCCAGTCTCGCGAATGAGCTCAAGCGTGCGACGCGAGTGGCGAAGCGCCATCACGATCGTGGGGGGCGTGGCGCCGCCGATGGCGATCCAGGCAACAGCGAGCGCATCGGCCTTCTCCATCGTGCCGCCAAGCACGAGTGGGCACGGCATCGGATACAGACGGTCGCTCGGACCGAGGGACTTCTTCATGGGTGGCTCCTTTCGGGGTGCAGTTACCAGGCAAGTGTACCCCGAGAGCCGCGCATTACGCAGCGCACATCAGTCGCGGACGGCGTCGGATGCGCCACCCAAAGCGTTCAACGAGACATCGCTCCGGGAGAGCATTCGCTTCCTTCTGAATGGATATGCAGGGTGACTTCGGCGGGACTGACGCGGTATCGCTCCGGCAACGCGAATGCGGCAACTTGTGCCGGGCGGAGTATGATTATCCCGAACCGTTCGTGAATGGAGGAGTCATGCGCCGCTCACTCGCCTTGTCCTTGACGCTACTACTGGCCCTCGCACTGCTTTCGGGAGGCGTCGTCGGCTGTAAGCGCAAGACCGCAGGACCCGTTCCGGCGGGCGACGCTGAGTCCGCTGTGACAACCGCGCCGTCCTCGGTGGCAACATCTGAGAGCACCAGCTCGGATGGCACAAGCGGAGAGGTTGCTGAATCCGACTCGGCGACGAACCCACCACTCCCCGCTGACGCCCCGCCAACGAAAATGAAGGTCAAGCTGTACTTCGGCTACGAAGATCGCGTGATCGCAGTTGAGCGCGAAGTGCCGTACTCACAGGCTGTGGCGAAGACCGCCATGCTCGAGTTACTGAAGGGGCCCAGCGCTACCGAACTGAAGGGTCTGGCGCTTCACAGTGAGATTCCCAAAGGAACGAAGATCCTCGGCGTCGTTCTGAAGGGCCACACGGCCCGTGTCGATCTTTCCAACGAGTTTGATGACGGCGGCGGGACGCTTTCCATGACGATGCGCCTCGCACAGGTCGTCTACACGCTTGCGCAGTACAGCACCATCGACGACGTAGAGTTCTATATGGACGGCAAGCGGGTGCAGGTCTTCGGCGGCGAGGGGATCGAGCTCGACAGCCCACAGCGGCCGCAGGACTACTACAGCCTGGTGCCGATAGACGCCTGAGCCCTCCCGTATCAGCACGCTATTCCCCGAAACGACAATCGCCCGGCATATATGCCGGGCGATCAGCTTTGTCGCGGTTCGTTCTCAGGCGGACCAGCGACTATGTGTACCCGGGTGGGGGACCCGGTATCCAGGCGTAGGGGGGGCGCCTAGATGTAGGACAGCAGAGCAGTCAGTGCGACGATCAGGCCAAGCGCCATGATGGCGCGGCCGGGATAGATGACGCCTTCGCTGAAACTGTCTTTGAAACTCATGGAGAACATGGCAGGCTCCTCTTGTTTGCGTGACTGCCTTCACTAGTCATTATCGGCTCGGTGAACCCTAAATTCCATTTACTGTTTCTTCTGCATAACGTAAGCTGTACTTAATGCTTAACGTCCACCGCATGAGTCTCCTTCGAGAGGTCGCCTCCCGTGGCAGCATCGCCGCTGCAGCCGAGGCGCTCTACCTCACGCCTTCAGCGGTCTCGCAACAGCTCTCAACGCTCGAGCGCGAAGCAGGCGTCGAACTTCTTGAGCGTGTCGGCCGTGGCGTCCGTCTGACGCACACCGGCACCAAGCTGGTTGCATATACCGAGCGCGTCCTCGCAGTTCTCGAAGAAGCCGAGGCCGATCTACAGGCAGTCTCAGAGGGCGTTGCCGGACAGTTGCGGACCTGCGCTTTCCCAACAGCGGCGCGCGCTTTGCTCGTTCCGGCTCTGAAGCGTATGCGGGCCGACCATCCACTTCTGGCGCTCTCGATGGTTGACCTTGAGCCAGAAGACAGCCTTCCGATGCTCAAGACCGGCGACCTGGATGTCGTTCTGACCTACGGCTTCGACCGCCTGCCGGAGCGCCCCGACCCCGGAATCGAGCGGCACCTGCTGCTTACCGAGCCGCTCTACATCGCCGTCCCTGACACGGATCCACGTGCGACCGGACCGGCGAAGCTCTCTGACTTCCGCGACGATAACTGGGTCGTCGGACGGGACGGCTCGCCGTTCCTCGACGTCATGATCAGGGTTGCCGCCGAAGCCGGGTTCGAGCCGCGCGTTGAGCTCCACAGCAACGACTACCAGGTTCTTCTCTCGGCGGTGCAAGCCGGTCTGGGGATCGCGCTGGTGCCCCCGCTCGCGTTCTTCGCCCAGTACCCGGGCGTGGTGTGTCTTCGCACGTCCGACGTGCAGATCAACCGACGAGTCTTGGCAGTCATCCGTCGGGGGAGCGGCGGAAGGCCCGCCGTTGAGGCTGCTCTGGGAGTCCTACGAGACGTGTCGCGAGAAGCGGTTGCCCGATACGAGACGCTCGTGCCGCTCGCCGGATAGTCTATCCGGCCGAGAACCGCGCGGGAATCTCCAGAGTGAATGTTGACCCCTCACCTGGGACGCTCTTGAGCCAGACCGAACCGCCGAGTGCGTGGGCGAGCTCCCTGCAGATCGCGAGACCCAACCCGGTACCCCCACGAGTAGCAGCCGAGTCCGCCACCTGCGCGAACGGCTCGAAAATACGCTCCTGGTCAGCCGTGGCGATTCCCACGCCTGTGTCTGCTACAGAAATTCGGCGGTATTCGCCTACCTCAAGCACCTTGACGGTCACGCTCCCGTTGCTCGGAGTGAACTTCACTGCATTCGAGACAAGGTTGCGCACGATCTGGCCCAGCAAACCCGCATCCGTCTCGGCGACCACGCTACCGACCGATTCGACCACGACTTTCACACCACGTTCGCGCGCGAGCGGTTCGATGAGGTCCACAACGCCCTCGACGACCTGGTCGAGCTCAACGTGCGACGGCGTGACGACAGCATGCCCGGACTCCACTCGCTCAAGCTCCAGCAGCCGCTCCACAAGCGCCAGCAGCTCCTGACTGGAATCAGCCACGATCTGAAGCTGCTTGGCTTGCTCGGCATTGATCGGACCCGGCGCGCCAGAGAGGAGAAGCTCGGCGAAACCCCTCACGGCGCTCAAGGGCGTCTTGAGTTCATGGCTCACGTTGGCGACGAACTCACGCTTCGCGCGGTTCACGGTCCCAAGCTCACGGTTGACCGCGAGAAGCTCGACCGTGCGCTCATCAACGGTCCGCTCCAGATCCAGGCTGTAACGCGCCTGAGCATCGAGGAGACCTTGTCTTGCCTCCTCGCGCTCGGTCACATCAACGAACGCGACGACGCTTCCCTGTGGAGCGCCGGGAGCGGCATCCGTGCCGAGCGGGCTGGACGAAACCGAGAGCGCGACCTTCTTGCCGCCCGTCTCGACGATGCAGGTGGATCCAAAGAGCGTGACCCCGCGCGCGAGACCCTCTAGCGACAACGGCCGAACGGACGAGTCCTGTGTGGAGAGGCACGTCAGATCGTCGGGCATCTGAAGCGACTCGCCGGGTCCGCTCTGCAGCCGAAGCGTCTCTCGCGCCATGTCGTTTGCGAAGGCTAGCGTGCCGGCAGAGGTGACGAGCATGATTCCCGTCGGGCTGGTGTCTATGATTGCGGTCAGTAGCCCGTGTTCTGCGTTCAGCAGCTCTGCGGCACGCCGGGCATCATTGTAGAGACGCGCGGTATGCATGGTGTAGACCGCATAGGCTATGAGAGGCACGAACAGGATTTCGACGTAATCCTCGTACTCGTCGAGTACAGCGGTTATGCCGGCGTGCTCAAGAATGTTCGAGAACGCAACGAAGACGTACACGAGCACAGCCAATGCGAAGAGGAGTTTGATCACCCCGCTGTACGGGTTGGAGTTCTCAAATCTCTCGCGCAAGACGAGCACAAGCGCGATTGAGAACGCAAAGAATGCGATCACATCCAGAGCAACGACCACCCAGCCAGCCATCAGATCAGCCCCGAACCTGAGTGTCGCCGGTAGCTAAGGAGCGCCGCTACGGCGAGAATCCCAGCGCCAGCGTATGACGCGTGCTCAAGGATGTTGAATACTACCGGCCAGAAGAAGCCCTCCGCGATTGTGAAGATGTACGCGCAGACGACGGCCAGGTACGAGGCGAAGAGAAGCCGCTTGTGAAGCCGGATGGGCGCGCGCCCGCTCGAGGCGATAATCGGCAGCAACACGAGCGCTATGACGAGATCGACTACTTCACTGGACTGAAGCACGATGGGGTCCCCAGTCGTAAACGTCCGACGTTCATCACAGTTTAACCGTCACAAGCCCGAACACACCCTTATTCTTCCTGAAGGCCCTCATCGAACTTGAGCGAGAGTGAGTTCATACAGTACCGGGTGCCCGTCGGCCTGGGCCCATCCTCAAACACATGCCCAAGATGGGAGCCGCACTTGCCGCACTTGATCTCAGTCCGGGCCATCCCATGGCTTGAGTCGAACTCTTCTACGATCGCGTCCGGAGTGATCGGATCCCAGAAGCTCGGCCAACCACTGCCTGAGTGATACTTCGTCTCGGAGCTGAACAGCGGGTTGCCGCAGGCGCGACACCGATAGATGCCGTCCTCGTCCAGGTCAACGTACTCGCCGGCAAACGGCGGCTCGGTCCCTGCTTCACGCAAGACGCGGTACTCCTCGGGAGTGAGCGCCTGGCGCCACTCATCCTCGGAGCGAAGGTCGCGCTCCTCCATCGAATCCTCCATCTAACGTCGGGCAGACCCGCACACGGTGCTTTTCAGGAGTTCACTGCCGACCGAGCTCAGGCCATACGAGACGAATTCCGTCTCCAGGTCGCTGCAAGAACCGTTGCCATCGAGGTAGCCGTTGAGGCGCGCAACGGCGGTCGAGTCACGGAAGTCGTCCGCGTTGGGATAGTACCCTCGCATCTCGCGGAAGAGCGCCGGGGCGTTCCGGAGGCGGTACTTCTGGTGATACTCCTCGGCCATATAGAAGCGATCGAGCGGCACGATACTCGTGTAGATCGTACCGATTGCAGCCGAGAGGCGATCGCGGCTCTCCTCGGCCAAGCGGCGCTGCTCGTCGTCGTGGAACAGGACGGCCGACATGTACTGCCGCGAAAACGGCCTGTTGGTCGGACGATGGGCCGTCCAGAAGACGTCGAGCAAGTCGGCATACGAGATGCGCGTGGGATCGAAGTCGATCTCGACGGTCTCGGTGTGGTCGCCGATCGTCTTGTACGTGGGGTCAGCTGTGGTGCCACCGGCATAGCCAACGCGCGTGCGAATGACGCCGGGAATCTGCCCGAACCGGGCATCAGGACCCCAGAATCAACCGAGCGAGAAAGTCGCCGTCTGGAAATCGGCTGGTGCAACCGCGTCGATTGCCGGAATAGTGAGCTCGCCGGCGTGCTGTGCGTTTGAGAGGCTCATCGGTGTGCTCCTTCGTTTGACGCCTCGTTTGAAGCAAGTGTCGCGCCGGGTTACTCCGGATGGTAGGTAGACGCAAGATCATCAGCGACCTGGCCGAGGAAGAGACCCACGTCGGTCACGATGCCGATCGTCTGGAAACTACCGCGGTCCGAGAGCTTGGTGACGACGGCCGGGTTGATGTCGACGCACACCGTTGTGACGGCCGCCGGCAGCATGTTCCCGGTCGCAATCGAGTGCAGCATCGTCGAGAGCATGATGCACGCGCCGGCGGTGCGGCAGTAGGGGCGCATCGCACGCTGGGCGTCGACGGCGTCGGTGATGACGTCGGGAAGCGGACCGTCATCACGGATGGATCCCGCCAGCACGTACGGCGTGCCGGTCTTCACAAGCGTATACATAAGGCCTTCGGTGAGGACTCCTTGCTCGACAGCCTGCCTGATGCCGCCAACGCGACGGATGGTGTTGATTGCGCGCAGATGGTGCTCGTGACCGCCGACCTTCGGGATTCCCTCAGAAATCGACACGCCGAGCGACGTTCCGTAGATTGCCGACTCGATATCGTGCGTAGCAACGGCGTTTCCGCCGAAGAGCACGCTCACATACCCCATCTCCACGAGGCGGGCGAGGTGTCCGGCAGCGCCGGTATGCACGACCGCAGGGCCCACAACCGCGATGACTTCCTTGCCTGCGGCGCGAACCTCACGCAGCATGCGAGCTATCTCGGCGACGACCTGCGCTTTGGGCTTCTCCGAGGAGACTGCGGAGTTCATGAACTCGAACGCCTGGCCGGCGCGCGGACGCTCGATCGGCTGTACGCGCAGTCCGCCGTGGCCGACAACGAAGAGCTCGCCTTCGCGAGTGTCGGCCATCGGAATCGTTTCGGCGGTGCCGGTGGTAGGGTCGACGCGAATACCGAGGTCCATCTCGGGATTCTCGACGCGCACCCACAGTCCACCGATGCGCACGGCAGTCTCAAGGTTGGTGGTGGAGTAGAAGCCCTCCGGGAAGACGCCGTCGCATGGAACCGGCGCGAGTACTGCGTCGTCGGGGTGCAGCGGAACGACGCCGAAGAGCTGGACCGAGCCGAGAAGCTCCTCAAGGTGCTCCTGGTCGCGGCCTTTCACGCGCATCTCGGCCACCGAAGCGTCCTCGTTGGTGCGGCCGACCTCGAAGCTCAAGGTCTCGAACTCCCCGTCGAGTGCCACGATCGTGTCCATGATCTGTGACATGATCCCAGAATCGATGAGGTGTCCTTCAACGCGGACGTCTTCGTAGGGGCGATGGGGCATGGGTGTCCTCCTCGGCGTATGCACGTGATGCGGTCGATTATCCACTAAACGAGCCGAGGAGACACGCCGAACGCGTAGAGGCCGCCCGAAGGCGGCCTCTAACCCAGGTGCTGCGTGCGGACTACGCGGCAGGTGGCGTCTGCACTGGCGCGTATGCCCACACAGGCCGAGCTACCATGCCCCGCTTGGCCTTGGCGAACACCATGAAGTAGTACAGCACTGCGGGGAACTGCAGGAACGCGATCAAGAGCGCCCATAGCAGGCGGTTGTTGCTGGTAGAGGTCGAGCCCGGATACTCCCACTCTTCACGGATGATCGAGTCGATAAGCATCCATACCCACAGGATCGGCAAAGCGAGCGAGAACAAGACCAACGCCACTGTAAGCGCGGTGGCCATAAGAGCGAATCCAATTCCGAAGATCTCCATCGTCGTGCACTTCCTTTCGATACGTTCTTTCCAATTGTTCATTGCGGCTGCCCGATCAGGGCACCATCTCAATCACTACTTCGCCAACACCTCTGCGCAGCACGAGGTCGAGCTTCACGTCCGCGTTCTTGTACGCAGCGTTCACGAGGGCGTCACCATCTTGCATGAAGCCATCGGCCTGATACCGCCCCACGCCGTCCTGGTAGCCGACGATCCGCACGCCGACGTTCTCGGGCACACGAAGCGTCATCGCACCGATGCCACAGTCAATGGCACCTGTGAGGTCGTGCAGCCGGGCGCCAGAGAGGTCGATCATCGTATCGCCGGCTCCCACGTCAACTTGCAGGGCGCGGATGTCGAGTTCCGCCAGGTCTAGAGTCGCTTCTCCGGCACCCATGTAGACCGTGAGGTCTAGGGGCACGCTGGGAGAGAAGCCGAGCGACCAGTCGTACGTGTTGTCGTTGCCAAAATCAATCCGGATCTTCTCCGGTGTGCTCACCGACAAGTCACCCCTGGAGCCGGTCACTTCGTACTTCACTTCTGGCTCCCACGAAGCGTCGCTGTAGCCGAAGTCCGCCTTCATGAGGTCCGTATCAGTGGAACCGATATCGAGCTGGCCGGCTCCCATATTGATCCGTGCCCGAACCTCTGTGGCGCCCTGAAGCGTCACATTCTCACTCGACTCCGCGTAGGTGCCTCTCGGCAGCTCCACGCGCACACATCCGGTCGCTGCGACGGCGATGACCACCAAGGCCGCAGCACCCATCATCAAACGCGTTCTCATCTTCTGACTCCTCCTCTGACCGGTCAGGCCACAGCCTGGTCCGGAGTATCTGAATACCGTCCCACGAGCATCGCCTTGGCGTATGCGGCGTGGACCTTCCCGATCAGCCGCACGATGTGCAGCGTTATGACATAGCCGAGCAAACCAACGAACATCACGAGCGGTGTTGCCCAGGGCTGCAGGATGTAGCCGTAGCCACCCACCTGAATGAGCGGGTAATCCGTGAACAGCTGGACAACCGGCCACACGACCCCCACGGTCGAGAGCGTGATCGCCGTGACACCGAGCGTGAAGTAGATGATGCCAAGCGGAAGCTGGAGCATCATATAGAGCAGCGTCGTCCACGTGCGCCCGTCGGTGAACCAGAACTTCACCCGCGAGATCCAGTCGCCCTTCACGAACGCGGTCCTCGGTCGTCTCGGCATGCGCACGCCGAGCATCGACTCAACGACGCGCCCCTCGGCAAGCGAGATCGCCCTGACCGCCGCGAAGAACCCGACGAGCAGCGGGAGCCCGACGAACACCGGGATGAGGCCCAGTGAGAGCGGCAGCATCACGGACACGAACGTGAAGTACGCGATGCCCATGACGAACGCGAAGAACAGGTAGAACAGCGAGCCGTACGCACGCGGGTCGACCAACACACCGAAGAACCCGCCGACCTTGCCTTTCGGCGCCTTCGGCACCGGCGCCATGAGCGCCCGGGCCACGGTCACCTCGGTGTCGCGATATGCCTGTGCGACCTCTTCGGGCGAGCCGTAGCTCTCGACCGCGGCGGCAAAGCTCGCCTCGTCAGTGCCGTCCGCCATCTCGGCGCGCAGGTACTCCTCGGCATCGTAGAGCGCATCTTGCACGAGCGCCGGATCCGCACCGGCCAACGCCTTGCGCAGCTCAACCAGATACTGTTCGATCATCTCAGCCACGACCTCCCTCCAACGTCCCGTCCACGAAGTCGCGAGTCCGCGACCACGTCACCTTCCATTGCTCAAGAACTTCCCGTCCCGCCGGTGTGATGGTGTAGTACCGGCGCGGCGGGCCTGCCACCGATGGCTCGACCGTGCTGCCGAGCAGACCTTGCGCTTCCAGCTGCCGAAGCACGGGATAGAGCGCCCCCTGCTTGACCGGCATGCTTTCGACGGCGGCTCCCTCCAGACGCTTCGCGATCTGGTAGCCGTACAGCGCCTCGCTCGACTGGTCGAGAATGGCAAGCAGCACCAGCGAGACCGTGCCCGAGTTCAGCTCCTTCTGGAACTTGCGGACGATCGATTCGCTTATCTCCGTCATGTGCGCCACCTCCTCGTTCCGTCAACTTGGTAGTGTTATTAACTTCACACTAGTTCGACTCCATAATACTGTGAACTTCACACTAGTCAAGAACTTTCTCGGAAATTCTTTGCCGAACCTCGGACGGACGGGAATCGTCATACCTGTGAGCCCGTTTGATCGAGGAGGTCGCGATGCGCGTGCAACGATTCTTCATGGCCCTTACGGCAGCGCTCATCGCGCTGCTGACGCTTGCCGCCTGCTCCCCCGCTCCGCCCAAGGAAGCGGCATCGATCAGCGGGGTCATCACTACAGTCACACCCGGCTACGGCACGCTCGGCAGCATTCTTGTGGAGGGACCTGCAGGGTCGACGAGCGCGTACGACAAGGCATCAGTGAGTATCACCGCTTCAACGACGCTGCTCCGTAAGACTACAGATGGCTACGAGGGCACCTCATTCGCGGATCTGGACGTTGGAATGAGCGTGGACGTCTGGTTCACGGGTCCGGTCGCCGAGTCGTACCCGGTACAGGCCACCGCAAGTGCGCTCGTCGTGACCAAGTGACGGAGAATCGCTCACTCCGCTACGATGGTGTCAGCACATCGAACCGGGGAGACATCCTGTGAGCATCAACGAAGCGTTCCGAACCATGTTCGACGATCGCGATTGGGCCAAGAAGCTAGGGCTCGGAGCGCTCGTTTCGCTCGTCCCGTATGTGGGATCGGTCACGATGCTCGGCTATACGCTGCGACACCTTCGCGATACCGCGTGGGACCGTGCGCAGGAGCTACCCGTGTGGAAGGGTTGGGTCGAGTATCTCAAGACCGGATTCTTCGCCATGTTGGTAGGACTCGTCTACAGCCTTCCGGTCACATTGATGGTTATGCTGGTCGTCTTCGTGACGATCGCACTCGGCACGGTCGGTCTCCGACAGTCTGGTTCGCCGGCTGCTCTGATCCTTATGGTGGTCGTCCTCTTCTTCGTCAGCGGGGTTCTGTCACTTCTCGCCCAACTGGTTCTATGGCCGGTGTACACCCAGGTCGCCTTGTACGACACGCTCCAGTCGGGCTTTGACTTCAAGGGGATCTACGCCCGCGCCAAGTCGAACGCTTCTGCATACTGGCAGGCAGCGCGCGCCACACTGCTACTCTCTGGCGCGTCTCTCCTCGTCACGGGCGTGCTCTGGGGCGTCTGGCTCGCGTTCTTCACCGCTGTGATCAGCGTGTCTTCAGATGTCAGCCCGATTGGGACGCTACTGATCCTCCCCGCCGAGTTGGTGATGGTTGTTCTGACCATACTCATCACTGTGCCGATTCAGATCGCGACAGCGCACATCTGGGGCGGGTACGCTCGCTCGGCGTATGACCTCGGGAATCCAGCCGTCACTGAAGCCGCGATACAGGCCGAATACGCGCCCGAGCCGATGCCCGAGTACCTCCCTCCGGCGCCAGTCGAATAGTGCCGTCCGTCACAGCGAGTTGCAGCTTGACCGCGTTCAGGCCGATACTCTAGAGGTATCGCCCGGACGCTGAAGGAGCCGTACCATGTTTCGCAGCCCGCGCCCGGCGGCCCGTCTAGCGGTCGTCGCCGCCCTCACACTCGTCATGGCGCTTGGCGCCTCCCCTGCCTTTGCCGCGATGTCACGCTCGCTTGTGATGGCTCGCGCACAGCATTGGGCCGACTTGGTGATTCCGTACAGCCAGACCACCTATCGCGACCTGGACGGGAAGTCGGTTTCCTACTCAAGCGGCTACCGGACTGATTGCTCTGGGTTCGTGTCCATGTCCTGGAACACGTTCAAGCCCGGGTACTCGACGCGCACGCTCCAACAGACAGCCACAGCGATCACGAAAGCAGCGCTGCAACCAGGCGACGCACTTGTGGCATACAACTATCACGCAGTTATCTTCGGTGGCTGGGCTGATGCCGAGCGCACCAAGTTCTACGAGTACCAGATGGGGTCCGAGGTCTCTCCCGGCGATGGCACCGGCATACGAATCGAAACGTACCCCGGGTACTCGCCTAAGGACAGCCCGTACATCCCGTACCGCCTCAACGGCATCACTGAGAACATCGACTACACAGGGCTCATCGAGCCCATCGAGGGCTCCAACCGGTACAAGACCGCAGTGGCCGCATCGAGCTCAACGTTCGCCACTGGCACGGTCGGAGCGGTCGTCGTTGCCTCCGGCGAGAACTGGCCAGACGCACTCGGAGCCTCTGCACTCGCGGGTGTCATCGGCGGACCGGTGCTGCTCACCACTCCCGACTCGCTCCCTAACGAGGTCGTCGCAGAGGTCAAGCGCCTCGGCGCGAAAGAGGCGATCGTGGTCGGCGGCGACACGAGCGTATCAAGCCGCGTGTTCGACGCGCTTGACTCCATCACCGGCGTAGTGGCGACCCGGGTGGCAGGCGCAGATCGCTATGAGACGTCGGCGCTCATCGCTGGCGAGGCCGTTCGCAGAAAGCGGCTCTCTGGCACATACAGCGGCACTGTTTTCATCACGACCGGCACGAACTTCCCGGACGCGCTGGCTGCCTCGCCTCTTGCGGCGAAATCATGCTGGCCGATTCTCCTCACGAAGCCCGAAACGCTCTCTCGCGGTGCCGCCAACGCCATGAGGTCGATCGGCGCCACACACGCCATCGTTCTCGGCAGCGCTTCGGCCGTGAGTACGACCACCGAGGCAGACCTCGAAGCGTTGCTTGGTGGCGCGGAGAAGGTCGATCGGCTTGAGGGCCGGACCCGGTACGACACGGGCTATGAGATCGCTACGTACGGTCTCGCATACTGTGGCCTCGGGATGAGCGGCGTCGCAATTGCCACCGGCGAGAACTTCCCGGACGCACTCGCCGGCGGTGTCATGGCTGCCCGTCGCGGCACGGTACTGACGCTGTCGCCGCCGAAGTGGCTGGATGCGGACGTGGCCACTCTGTTAGTCAGAAACGCCGCGACCGTTGGCAAACCGCGCGTTCTCGGTGGGGAGACTTCGCTGTGGCCGATCGTGCGCGAGGCGATTGCGCTTGCCGTTGGTCCTGTTGACGCAGAGGTGCAGTAGCGCCCTACGCCTCAGCCATCTCGCGCTTGAAGGCAGTGATCGCATCGCGGTACTCGGGCATGCTCGTGCCGAGGATCTGCGTCGCAAGAATCGCGGCATTCTTGGCGCCATTGATGGCCACGCACGCAACCGGCACGCCCGTGGGCATCTGCACCATCGAGAGTAGTGAGTCCAACCCACCGAGGTCGCTCGTCTTCATCGGTACAGTGATGACCGGCAGCGGTGTGTAAGCTGCAACGACTCCGCCGAGGTGAGCGGCCTTGCCTGCGGCCGCGATGAGGACCTTCAGCCCGCGGTCGCCGGCGCTCGACGCCCAATCGTGCACGGTGCCGGGGTTGCGATGCGCGGAAGCAACCAACAACTCAAAAGGAACACCCAAGGCCTCAAGCTGCTTCGCGCACTCGTCCATGACGGTCATGTCTGACGTGCTACCCATGACGATTCCTACGAGCGGCGTGCCTTCCATGTGATGCCCCTTTCGGATGTGCTATCTACCAAGCCCGGAATCGATGAAGTACGCATCCGAGGCAGTCTGCTTCTCGGTCACCTGGGAGTCGAGGTCGCTCAGCTGCTGTGAGACCTCAGCGATAGACGTGGAGAGCTCATTGACCTTCGCGGTATCGTCACTATCCGCTTTGATGAGTTCGTAGAGCGACTTGGTGTCGGCGATGAGCTTAATGCCAAAATCGTCCATCTGGCCGAGAAGCTCCGCGATTTCAACCTGCTGTGTTGCATAGGTCTTGATCTCGTCGGCAACATCGTAGCTTTCGATCTTCTGGAACTCAGCCTTGATCTGCCCGATTATCTTCTTGCGTTCCGCGAACTTGGCGCTCGCTTCGTCAAGCGCTGCGATGCCAGGAACCACCCCCGCAGGAGTCATCTCGGCGGTGCTCGCTTCGTCCATCAGCGTGGCTATCTTTTCGTCGAGCGCCGCGTACTCCTGCGACAGCCCGTTAGCGACCGAGATTGCGGCGTTGGCGTCTTTCGTCTGGTCACACCCGGCAATGCCGAGAACGAGCACGCACGCGAGCATGACAGCGACGATCTTGGTGATACGAGCCATGAATCCCCCTCGGAGAAGTTGAATGCTCCGAATGGTAACCGAGCACGCGCGGGGCGGCAAACAACAGTCCTGCACTATGATTACGGTAGCGGCTTTTCGGTCGCCTCGGCCACGGCGCATGCGGCATCAGCACACGCTGGCGCCCCGTCCCCGAAGAGGAGCTGACGCTCGTCTTCGGGCAGACTCGCACGCGCCGAGTCACGCAGGCTGTTCAAGTTGGCGAACATCTGGCGCATCATCGCGACAGTGAGGTAGCGACCCTTTGGGGTAAGCGTGAACTCTTCGGCGGTATCGGTGGCGAAGGCACCGGCAACGCGGAAGAAGCTCACCTCGGGGAAGAGGCCGCGCTCGGGCGTGACGCCAAACTCGGCGGCAAACTCGCGCTTGTCGAGCCTCAGACCGAAGAGGTCCATTAGAAAGCGGTAGCGCATCCGGTCCTTGGGCGTGGAGCGCTTGCACCCCAGCGAGACCGCCTGGTGCCCCGACTCAATGGCCTCGCCGTACTTGCGCAGCGAGAACGTGTTCACGAAGATCTTCCCGCCGAGATACGAGAATGCGCCGGAACCAACGCCCACGTACTCCTCGTAATCCACGATGTACTCGTCGATCATCCCGCCGCCGGTGCGCGAGAACGTCCAGGCGGTCGCGTGCTCGAACGTATCAGAGAGCTCGCGTGAGAGCATCTCGTAGTAGCGCGCTTCTCGGCCATAATCGACCATACCCACCGTGCGCTTCAGCGCTGTCGCGACCGAGCGCGACGCCATGAGTGGGTAGAAGGTCGTCTGGTTGCACTTGCTCGCCTTCAGCATCTCCACGTCTCTGAGAAGGTGCGCCTCGGTCTGGCTCGGGAAGTTGAAGATCATGTCCACATTGAGCGAGTGGAAGAAGCCCTCCAGCGACTGGAGACGCTCAAGGATCTCTTCGCCCGAGCCGTACTTGTCAAAGCGATCCATCTGCTTGAGCAAGTCGTTGTCAAACGACTGAACACCCACCGAGAAACGCTGCACGCGATCTTTGAGCGGCTCGAGGATCTCCGGTATGAGATGGTTCGGGTTCGTCTCGGTGGAGACTTCCTTGATGTCGAAGAGCTCGCGTGCAAGATCGATCGTCTCGCAGAGCTCGTCTATGAGGATCGTCGGCGTGCCCCCGCCGATGTAGAGCGCCGGAAAGTCGTAGCCAAGTGCTGCAATCATGCGCATCTCGTCGCGCAGGTTCTTGAAGTAGCGGCGTGCCGGATCCTCGCTGAAGGGGAAGCGATTGAACGAGCAGTACGGGCAGAGCCTCTCGCAGAACGGTACATGCGCATAGAGCATGTACGGGCGCCCGGCAACAGGGCCGGGAAGCCCGGCCACCGGCTTGGGATTGTCCGAGAAGTACGATCCCTGCGCGATCTCTACCGCGCGCGACAGCACCCGTTCTGTCAGCAAGCTCTTAAGCCTCCCCGAGCGCCTGAAGCGCCTTGAGTCCGATGTCGGTCCGGTACTCCATACCCAGGATATCGATAAGGTCGACGGCCTCGTAGGCGCGCGTGCGGGCCTCGGCCATAGTCGGCGCGAGCGCTGTAACGTTCAGCACGCGCCCACCGTTTGTCACAAGCGCGCCATCTTTCAGCGTCGTGCCTGCATGGAAGACCGTCACGCCGGGAACCTCGTTCGCCTCGGCGACGCCACTGATTGGCAGCTCTGTGGTGTAAGAGCCCGGATATCCTCCCGAGGCGAGCACGACCGACACCGCGGCTTGGTCACTCCACTCGAGCGTAACCCCCGAGAGCCGCTTGTCGACAGTTGCAAACATGACATCCACGAGGTCGGTCTTAAGGAGCGGAAGTACGACCTGAGTCTCGGGATCACCGAAACGCGCGTTGTACTCAAGCACCTTGGGACCCTCGGCAGTGAGGATGAAACCGCCATACAGCACGCCGCGATAGTCGATGCCCTCATCGCGCATGCCAGCGACCGTGCGCTCGAGAATGGCCACCATCTGCGCAAGCGTCTCTGCGTCTACAGCGGGAACGGGCGTGTAGACGCCCATGCCGCCGGTGTTGGGTCCCTCATCGTTGTCGTACGCGCGTTTATGATCCTGTGCGGGGACCATCGGCAGCACGGTGACACCGTCCGTGAAGGCGAGGAGTGAGCACTCTGGACCTTCGAGGTACTCCTCTATGACGACGATCTCGCCAGCCTCGCCGAAATCGCCCGCGAAACATGCCTCAACGGCCGCATTAGCTGCAGCAATGTCCATTGCAACCGTGACACCCTTGCCTGCCGCGAGGCCGTCGGCCTTGACGACGATTGGCGCGCCGTGCTCTTGCACGTATGCCAGCGCCTCGTCCTTGCTCTCGAACGCCTCGGCCTTCGCGGTTGGGATACCGTGCCTGCCCATTAGGTCTTTCGCGAAGATCTTTGAGCCCTCGATTTCCGCGCCCGCAGCACCAGGGCCAAAGCACGGCACTCCGATGAACTTAAGCAGGTTGGCCAGACCGACCACGAGGGGGACCTCGGGTCCTACGACGACAAGGTCGACCGGGTTGCGCTCGACCCACGCGACGATCGTCGCCGGGTCTTCGATTTCAACGGCCACATTCACGGCCAGCTCAGCCGTACCGCCGTTGCCGGGCATACAGAACAGCTCGGGCTTATGTGCCGAGCGTGATAGTGCTGAAACGATTGCGTGCTCGCGACCGCCGCCGCCAATTACAAGAATACGCATGGGTGACCCCCGGGTTGCCGGAACCAGGACCCACCGATTGTAACGGATGCGTCCAGAGCCGGTGACCCCCACACAGAGATTCGCTACCCGGCGTCCTCGCACAGGAACGCCGTCGCGTGCTCCCACTCGCCAAAACACGACCATGAATCGACGATGCCCCAGGAAACGAGCTGCTTGTAGATGTGCTCAGGAGCGTAGACGGCGAAGCGACCGTCTGCGCCGAGCTCACGCGAAGCGATGATCATCGCAGCGATCATGGACCCTCCCAACTCTCCTAGTCCCGACAGATCGGCGAGAACTCGCGGAGCGGGGACGGAGAGGGCGTCGGAAAGCAGCGCGCGGATACTGGACACATCATCGATATCAGCGTCCATGAGACGGATGACGGATATATCACGCTTGAGCATTGTCTTCCCTGACTGCCGGACCGATTGACTGCTCCGGGGCGAAGCCGTCGTGAACAGTACGCCGCGACGAACGGTAAGACTCAATAGGCCATTCGGATAATCGCTCTTGAACCGATCGCGCGGCTCCTAACGTCTCTCCGTTTCTTCGGCCAACCTGAGCCTGAAAGCCAGTGCAACTGCCTCACTCCGACTCGAAGCACCAAGTTTCTTGAAGACGGCGGCGACCTGGTTCTTCACCGTGCTTACGGAAACATCCAAAGACTTCGCGATTTCACGGTTGGTCGCGCCGGTCGTGAGCATTCTGAGTACGAGCGCCTCGCGCTTGCCGAGAGGTGGATGTTCTAGGCCCGCCGCGCCAAAGTGTTCTTCGAGATAGCGCAGTCTGTCGAGCACCAATCGGGATAAAGGCGGCGGCAGCAGCACGCCGGACTCATTGAACATTCGAACGGCCTCAACGGTCAGCTCCGGCGACACACCCCGGGTGAAGAAGCCGTCTGCCCCGGCAACGAGCAGGTCGATGAGCTGGGGATCGCCGGGGGTTCCGATGAGCATGATTCGCATGTCAGGGCATACCTTGAGGAGTTCTCGTACCGAAGCGACATCAACGGAACCGGCCTCGACGAGCGCGATATCGGCACTGCAGTCGAGTGCTATCGCCCAGAATCGGGACCGGTCGGTCTCTATGCCCACCACGTCAAACCGACGCCCGGTCACCAGCGCGAGGGCAAGCGGCTCCAACGTCGACCTGTGCGAGCCGAGCATGAGGACAGACGTAATGCTCACGACGATCACCACCCTTCGGCGATTCGTCCGCGGGCAGGCCTGCCCCTTGCAGCCTGTACGAACGGTTCATTGAGCAGCCCAGAAGGCTATCTCTACCAGTTATCATCGGCTTATAACCGCTCGTCCATTAGGAGAAGTTAAGTTTCGGCCAAGAAGAAGGCCGCCCGTTTGGGCGGCCTTCATTGCGCCTTTGAATGGATCGGCTATATCCGGTCGGGCCACCGCCGCATGATCGTCTGTTCTCGGCTCGGGCCGACGGCGATGATCGAGACGGGGGTCTCGGCAAGGTCCTCGATGAAGTTAATGTAGTCGCGCGCGTTCTTTGGGAGCTCGTCGAAGGTGCGGCAGCCGGTGATGTCTTCGGTCCAGCCGGGCAGCTCCTCGTAGATGGGCTTCGCGTGATGGAAGACCGTCTGGTGGCACGGCAGGTCGTTGAAGCGTCGACCCTCGTACTCGTAGGCAACGGCGACCTTAATGGTCTCCATACCCGAGAGGACATCGAGCTTCGTGATCGCGAGGTCCGTAAGGCCGTTCACCTGCACGGCGTTGCGCACGATGACCGCGTCATACCAGCCGCAGCGACGCTGGCGACCGGTCGTGGTGCCGAACTCGCCACCCACGCGCGTGAGCATCTCGCCGGTCTCGTCGAAGAGCTCGGTCGGGAACGGGCCTGAGCCCACCCGCGTGATGTACGCCTTGGCAATACCGAGCACGCGGTCGATCGCCTTCGGGCCAACGCCCGCGCCCGTGCACGCGCCACCTGCGGTGGGCGAGCTTGAGGTCACGAACGGGTAGGTGCCGTGATCGAGGTCCAGCAGCGTGCCCTGGGCTCCCTCGAAGAGCACCCATTGGTCGGCCTTGAGCGCGCGGTTGATGATCGCGGACGTCTCGGCGATATGCGGCTTGATCCGCTCGGCGTACTGGAGGTACTCCTCGGCGATCTCGTCGACGGTGTATGTGGGCATGTCGTAGAGCTTCGAGAGGATGTCGTTCTTCTCAGGCAGGGCGGCTTCCAGCTTCTTGCGCAAGATGTGCTCGTCCTGGAGGTCCTGCACGCGCAGACCCATGCGCGAGGCCTTGTCCATGTACGCCGGACCGATGCCACGCTTGGTCGTGCCGATCTCATTCGCGCCGAGGCGACGTTCGCTCGCACCGTCGAGGTCACGGTGGTACGGCATGATCAGGTGTGCGTTGCAGCTGATAAGCAGCCGGTGCGTGGAGATGTCGTCCGCCTCCAGGCGGTCCATCTCCTCGAGTAGAACCTTCGGGTCGATAACGCATCCGTTGCCGATGATCGGCGTGATATGCGGATACATGATGCCCGAGGGAATCAGGTGCAGTTTCAGCGTGCGACCCGCGTGAATGACCGTATGTCCTGCGTTATTGCCGCCCTGGAACCGCACGACGAAATCGAAATCATCTGCGATGAGGTCGGTGATCTTACCTTTGCCTTCGTCGCCCCACTGGGCGCCAACAAGCACGATGCCGGCCATGTGATTGGCTCCTTGCGAAGATCGGTCCCGCGGACTCATCTCTGCCGCTCCCGGACCGGGCGCACCGCCTGACTTGGACGACGCGCCATGCGTCCGCTTCCCAGCGGACACGGGGGTAAGTATGCCGCACGAGGGCGATGAGCGCCAGAGCGACCGCTGCTGGCCGCCCAAGACGCAGCTTCAGTGACCCGAAAGTCCATGCGCAAGCGGAGTTGTCGCGAAGTCCCACGGCAGTAGCCGAAGGGCCCCGGTCTCCGAGGCCCTTCGTCGTGTTCTCGGTCAGATTGCCGGCTGTGGGCTACTCGTATTCCGGAAGCGCCCAGTTGTGTATGTACTCAATCACGTGAAGCGAGTCGTCGGCCGCGTGTGCAAACTCGCGTGCGCCAGCCTCGACCGACTCATATCCCTGATTCTCGAACACCTTGTCCATGATATTCACATGCTCGTCGACGTAGAACATCACCGCATGACTGCCAGTAACCGGGCCCTGGAGCAGAGCAGCCTCGACGCCGGCATATGCGTTGGTGCGCCGGTAGGTATACCCCATGCCGGTGAATGGGAAGTAGGTGCCCGTCGACGGGTCATTGATGCCGAGGAAGTTGTTCACATAGATGACCTCGTCGAGGCTAACGTTGGCACCTTTGTCTCCTGAGCCGGCGAGCAGACACGCCGCGCGGTCAAGGTCAGCGTTGGTCATTTCAGAACCTCCGCCCTGCTCGCACAGGTACGCCAGCGGGCCCATGGACTCTGCGTCGCGAGTCAAACCAGACAAGTAGCCGTTGAGCATCAACTCGCGGTACAGAGCCAGGCACTCGCGGGGCGAGTCGATTGCCTTCGCTTCGTCGCCCACCATCAGTAGCAGTCTGCCGGCAGGATCAAGTCCAATACTGTCGCATGCGTTGATCGCCGCAAGCGCCTCGGCGTACGCCTGGTCGATGACATCGCTCGGCGCCCGAGCAAGGCTGAGACGGCCAAAGTCAACCGGTTGGGTGTACACGGCGTATGCCTCGGGCACGAGGCCCTCGACGTCAAGCGGCACCAGGCCGAGGAACTCGACCGGCAGAACGCCATCAGGATCGTACGCTATGGGCTGGGAGAATCCGTGCGGATCCTCAACCGGATAGAGCGGCGTGGTTCCGTCCTCACTCCACACCCAGGAGTACAGCACCGGAACGCCGTTCAGGTCACGGACGATAACGTAGAGGTCGCCGTACAAGATTCCCATCTCAACGCCAGGCTCACTGTTGCCGCGGCCCGGATCCGTCGGCGCATCAGACGTGGGCTCGGGCTCAACGACTGGGTCGACAGGGACCACAATCGGGTCTGCGGGCGGCGGTGTTCCCCCGTCCCCGGATCCACCACGCGCCAAAGCCACCATCGGCACACAGAGCACCAGCACTAGCACATACGCGAATAGCCTTCTTCTCATGACAGCCATCCCCTCTCGCGTCCGTCTGGACTGATCGGGGCGACCCACCTGAGTAAACGCACGTCTTCGCAGTATCAGAGCGCGAGTCGGTCTCACCACTGGCTGCTACCGGAGATACAGGTGACCGTTTAAACCTCCGGTAGTCAACACCCCCCGCGACCCCGCGTGGAGTCGCTCCTCGCTTGTTTTTATCCCCGAGGATACGGGACGTCTGCATGAATTGCGCACGAGTGGTAGGTGATGCATATGCAGATTGCGCATGCGGTTGATTCGCTTTCGGCCTCGCCTTCAGAGGATTCTGGTTGACGCCAACCAGCAGCAGTGTCGTGCCTCCAGCACCCCCCCGAACGAGGCCAAAGGCGCACTTATGCGCGACACGATCCTCCGGGTGGAGGTCGACGACGGCGAAAGCGCGCTTGCCGCGAGCGGTCGCGTTCGCGCATTCATGAGCCTGTTCATCGGTCACTTCATGAGTGACGACGTTCCTAAAGCGCCTTCGGGTGTTGTCTGTAGACCAGAACACAACGCTCGTCATGCTCTCGCCGCCGACCAGCAGAGGTCGCCTGTGTATGCCTTGAGGCGCATCGGCTCTCCCTTTACCATGAAGATACGTGAGCGGGTTCCAGGGGGTAGCACCCGATGCCAGGGGAGGCAACGATGACCGATGCAACGGGAATGGACTCGGGCTGGATGGTTCGGCGGCCGAGCGATACGAGTGGGACGCAAGGCGGGCCGTACTCGTGGGAGCAGCTCTTCGAGCTTGCGCGCGACGGAGTCGTTCCACCCACCGACCTCGTCTGGCACCCATCGCTAACTGAGTGGCTTCCGGCGAGCACGGTTCCCGGGCTGTTCCCGAGTGCTGCAGCGACAATTGCACCGACACCGCCCTCCGCATCCCCCGCGCCGACACAGACTACATACGCCGCTCCCCCACAGCCGCCACACAAGAAGCGCGGTGCGCTCATTGCGATTATTGGGCTACTCGTCATCGTGCTCGGCGGTGGCGCGGCGTGGATGCTACTCGGCAGCGGAAATCCGTTCGCGAGCGATAGGGGTCCCTCGCTCGGCGAGGTCACGTCAAGCGTCCCGGACCGCTCCAAGCTCATTGAGACCACCACCTGGGGCGAGGTCCCCGCGAACCAACTCGCGATGGTCATGGTGGATGGCTCCTCGCGTAAAGACGCTGAAAAGACTGCCAAGGCGCTCGGTGGCACGGTCGTCGGCGAAGTCGCCTACGTCAACCTGTACCAAATCGAATTCGACGGAACCACCGAGGCGGATCTTGCGGCGGCGATCGATGCAGCCGAGGCAGACGCGAGGGTAGACTACGCGTACCCGGTCTCGCAGGTGTTCTCCGACGCCGAGATCTGGGGCGTGCGGCAAAGTCCGTACAACGATCCGGTGTACGCAGGCGGCGCCGGTGACGGCTACAAGGCCGTCGGCGTGGACAAAGCATGGACGTACATCAAGGGTGCTGGAGCCGAACTGAGCGACGTGAAGGTCGGCGTCGTCGATGACGGGATCTTCATGCCCGGCGAAGGTGCCGAGAACGAGTTCGAGGGCAACATCACAGTCGAGTTTCCTGATGAAGAGGCTGGCGAGTTGGCAGGTCGCGGAGCGCACAGCGATGGCTCGGCCAACGAAGCCGGGAGCCACGGCACTGCCGTGAGCACGATCATCGGCGGCAACCCGGACAACGGCGGGCCATCGGGCGTGGCAGGTCCACTCGGCAAGAAGCTCACCCTCTCGATGATCAACCAGTTCGGCGGAAAATACGGCGACACGACCACGACGCCGGACCCCGAAGACCCCACCAAGCAGGTCTGGTATAACGGCAAGTCCTACTCGATAGGCTCGCTCGTGGCGATTACCAAGCAGATCAAGAACGGCGCGAAGGTCATCAACTGCTCGTGGGGCAACAGCAAGGCCGACCCCAAAGACGTGGAAACCTACAAGCGCTTCTTCACGAAGATGGCGGCGGATCATCCCGACGTGCTCTTCGTGTGTTCAGGCGGCAACGGTGGCAACGTCATGGATGGCTCCAAGCGCTATCCAAGCGGCCTGCCGCTCGACAACATGATCACCGTGGGAGCGCTCGACAAGGACGGCAAGACAGCGAAGTACGCCGACAAGGCCAGCGATGACTACGAAATCACCCTTGGTGCGCCGGGAAGCGACTCGGTTGTTGGCCTTCAGGGGGCCGGTGGTGCGGAGATGCAGGACGGCAGCAGCTTCGCCGCACCGCACGTGACCGCTGCAGCCGCGATCCTGAAGTCGCTCAACCCCAAGCTCAACGCCGGCGACATCAAGCGCATTCTCACCGAAACCGCGCGCACGAGCATCCCTAACCTGAAGGACCCCAAGGCGCCCGATCAGGCGATCGGCGCAGAGATGGGCGGCAAGATTCTCGCCGTCGATCAAGCAGTCCTCAAGGTCATCAACGACCTCCGCGCGGAGAAGGGCCTCGCCGCGATGACTCCCGAAGACCTCGAGAAGCTCGGCGTGGTGGACGCGGTCGCCATCACCGGCGACATCGGCGAATACCAGGTCAAGGGCATTGCAGAAGCCGTTGGAGCAAAGGGCGCCACGCTCAAGATCGAGGTGTACGGCGAGAACAACGCGATCGGCGGCAAAACGCAACAGACACTCGATGCCGCTGGCGAGGTGCAGTGGAACGTCACGCTCCCTGAGGATAAGGGAACCATAGTCGTCACCCGTCTCGATAGCGGCGCCAAGAGCATCATCACGATCGAGGATATCGACATCAACGGACACTGGTCCGGGACATTCACCTTCACGAAGGTGGACATAGACGCGAGCGTCGCCGAACAAGAGGGCTGCACCGCCGAGATATTGCAGAGCATGATCGGCAAGCCCGCTCCCATGACACTGGATCTCACCGTGGGCGAAGACGGCCAGGGCACCGGCAGTATGCTCATCAATTTCAACGCCGTGATGGAGGAAGCCGACAGCGAACCGAGCGCCGTCACCGTCAGCTACTCTGGCACAACACTGACCATCACGCCTGCAAACTCCATGGCCCCCATGACCGCACAGGTAAGCCGCTCAGGGGAGACACTCAACATGACCGGCAATATGGTGATGGAATCCGACGGCTGGAGTCTCGCCGCAGTCTTCAGTCTCTCGAAACCGGTACCAACAGAGTAGGACGCTGATGAGACAGGTCCTGCTGGAGTTCGCCATCGGCGACGCGCGTTACGTGCTGCGCGCGTACAGCACGCTGTACACACTCGCGTGGCTCGTGGCGCCGCTCGTGGGCGTCTGGTTCGCACGGCGCCGGGGGCTCCCCTGGCGCCGCGTGCTCGTGATCTATGTCCTCGCGCTGCTGGCCGGCATCGTGGGCGCTCGCATTCTCGACCTCTTCGTTGCATGGCGCTTCTATGCCGAGGATCCATCGCGCATCTGGGCAGCGGGCTGGACCGGCTACTCGCTCTACGGAGGGTTCGTGTTCGCGACACTCGCTGGCTACGCACTTGCCCGGAACCTCATGGTCCCGCCGTGGCGTCTCGCTGATGCAGCAGTTCCGGCGCTCGTGGTGGGTCAGGTCCTCATGCGCACCGGCTGCTTCCTCAACGGCTGCTGCTACGGGCTCCCAACGAACCTTCCATGGGGCGTGCGTTACCCGGTCGGAAGCCACGTGTGGGCGGCGCAGCTCACGAGTGGCACTCGCGGGCTGCTGAACAGTTTCGCGGGAGTGGTGGAGCCGGTCCACCCGACACAGCTCTACGAGATGGCTGGCGCGGTGCTCTTCGGGGTGCTCGCGCTCTGGTTGATGCATCGCCACGCCACCGATGGGGTGCCGGCCCTCGCCTACGCGATCGGGTTCACGTTAGTGCGGCTCGGCAATGGGTTCTTGCGCGTGCGCCAGAACGTGGTAACAGCACCGGCGTGGTTCTATCCAGTGCTCTATCTTGGCCTCGCAGCCGTTCTGGTCGCGTTGCTCGTGTGGCGAATACGGGTCGGACGGTCGAACCAGCTGTCGCGCTAGACACCCGCGATGGCTTCGAGGAAGACCTCGCCGTACTGCTCCAACTTGGCCTTGCCCACACCGCCCACCTGCAAGAACTCCTCGGAAGTGGTCGGCCGTCTGCGCGCCATGTCGGCGAGAGCCGCATCCGCGAACACCACGTACGCCGGAACCGAGCGCTCCTCGGCAATCCCGCGGCGCAGCTCGCGCAGCCGCTCGAAGAGCTCGGCTTGCTCGTCGGTCTCAAGCGCGAAGGACTTGGCGCGCTTGGCAGTCTTGGCGAGCTTCTTCGCCTTGGGACGGGGCGCCGGCGGCCGCGCCAGGCGCACCTCTTGCTCGTGACGCAATACGGCCGTCGCGGAGGGAGTGAGCTTGACCGTGGAGTACTCGCCCACGTCCACTCGCATGAATCCTTGATGGATGAGCTGACGGAAGATCGAGGACCACTCTTCTTTGGAGTACTCGCCGCCGATGCCATAGACGCTGAGCGCGTCATGCCCGTTCTCGATGATGCGCTGCCCCGTGGAGCCCCGCAGCACGTCGACGACGTACCCCATGCCGAACCGCTCGCTTAGCCTGTACACCGCCGAGAGGGCCATCTGCGCGTCGAGCGTCGCGTCGTACGTCTCGGGAGGATCCGAGCATACGTCGCAGTTCTCGCAGTCCCCGATAAGCTCCTCGCCAAAGTAGCCGAGAAGCGCCCGGCGGCGGCATGAGAGCGCCTCAGCGAATCCGATCATAGAGTTGAGCTTGTGCGTCTCGATGCGACGCTGCTCCTCGTTGGCGACGGCGTCGATGAACCCCTTGGAGGTCATGACATCCTGCATGCTCCAGAGCATGAGCGCCTCGGCGGGCAGGCCGTCTCGGCCGGCGCGACCGGTCTCCTGGTAGTAGCCTTCGATCGACTTCGGCATGTCGTAGTGCACGACGAAACGTACATCAGGTTTGTCGATGCCCATGCCGAACGCTACCGTCGCCACGACAACATCGAGACGGTCCCCCATGAACGCCTCCTGCACGCGAGCGCGCACAGTGGTGTGCATGCCGGCGTGGTATGCGCCTGCGCGAATCCCCTCGGCAACAAGCTTGGCGGCAACGTCCTCCACCCGACGGCGCGAGAGCGCGTACACGATCCCGGATTCGCCGTCGTGCTGCTTGAGGAACTCCAGCAGCTGCGCCGCCGGTCGCGTCTTGTAGGCGGCGGAATAGCGGATGTTGGGACGATCGAAGCCCGTCACGAACATGCGGGCGCCAGATAGGTTCAGCTGGCGAAGCACATCGAGCCGCGTCTGCTCGTCAGCCGTCGCGGTCAAAGCAACGATGGGGACCTCCGGAAACAGCTCGCGCAAGCAGCCGAGCTGGACGTACTCAGGTCGGAAGTCGTGCCCCCACTGAGAAACGCAATGCGCCTCATCGATTGCGAAGAGTGAGAGCTCCACGCGCGAGAGCGTCTGCAAGAAGCCGTCCAGTACAAGCCGCTCGGGCGCGACGTAGAGCATGTCGAGTTCGCCCGCGCGAAGCGCACTCAGCACCGCCGATGATTCCTCGGCAGAAAGGGACGAATTGAGGAACGCCGCCGCAACGCCGTTGGCTCTGAGCGCGTCCACCTGGTCTTTCATGAGCGAGATCAGCGGCGACACCACGATGGCCGTACCCGGGCGGTGAAGCGCCGGGATTTGGAAGCACAGCGACTTGCCACCGCCGGTTGGCATCAGCACGAACGCGTCGTTGCCGGCGATGATCGAGTCGATGATCTCCAGCTGATGCGGCCTGAATTCCGGGTAGCCGAATACGTCAGCGAGCGTGACGGCGGTCGTTGTGGTGCGCTGCGGCATGCATGAACTCCTTGATTAGCGTGACGGCAACGGTACCACACGACACCGACATGCCGGTGCAACTCGCTGTTCGCGGGAACATAAAGGGAGTGAGGTCACCTGCGACCGCCGTCGCGAGAGTACGGGGGACACGATGTCTATTCGTCGAGTACTGCCGAGAACGACTCTTCTTGCGATTCTGCTCATTGCTCTGGTGGGATGCGGCAAGCCGGGCGCACCCGTGGTCGTGCAGCCCACACCGCCCACGACTCCGGCCGAGACACCCAGCGCCGAGCCCACAGTCCCGGCGCTCTCCGACATTACCATCGACTTCAAGTTGGTCGCCGATGGCTTCGACCAGCCGCTCTTCGCCACTGGCGCTGGGGACCTGTCCGGCAGGCTCTTCGTCGTTGAAAAGACCGGTCGCATCTGGATCCTTCGTGATGGAGTCCGCTCGGAGAAGGCGTTTCTCGACCTGCGCGACACCGTCAGCACGGACAGCGAACGCGGGCTGCTCGGCCTTGCGTTCTCAACCTCGTTTGCCGAGGACGGTCTGTTCTACGTGGATTACACGGACAAGAGCGGCACAACGACGATATCGCGCTTCACGGCCTCGGGAGATGCGGCTAACCGCGGCTCCGAACAAGTGCTGCTCAAAATCAAGCAGCCATACGCTAACCACAACGGCGGGATGATCGCGTTCGGCCCGGATGGCCACCTCTACATCGGCATGGGCGACGGCGGAAGTGGCGGTGACCCCAAGGGAAACGGTCAGAACACCGGCGTGCTTCTCGGCAAGATGTTGCGCATCGATGTGGCAGGCGACAGAACGGAAACCCGTGATACCGAATACGGGATCCCGCCGGACAACCCCTTCGCCGGTAGCACCAAGGATGCGCAGGAAATCTGGGCGACCGGGCTGCGCAACCCCTGGCGATTCTCATTCGACCGCACGACCGGCGATCTGTGGATCGGCGATGTCGGCCAGAACTCGTGGGAGGAGATCGACTTCCAGGAGGCCGGTTCGACCGGCGGCAAGAACTACGGCTGGAACGTCTTCGAGGGCACACATACGTACCCGCCTGACGCGCCTGTGCCCGCTGAGGCCGAGAAGTACGTACGGCCTGTCGTCGAGTACGACCGCAAAGCCGGTCAGTCAGTGACGGGTGGCTACGTCTACCGCGGCATCGCAGAGCCGGATCTCCTCGGCACGTACTTCTACGGCGATTACCCGAGCGGTCGCGTCTGGGGGCTCAGGCGCTCAGCCAGCGGGATCGAGAACCGGCAGCTGGCCGACACCGAATACAAGGTCGTGAGCTTTGGCGAGGACGACCTCGGCGAGCTGTATATGGTCGACTTCGGCGGCGCGGTGTACCAGGTGATTGCGAAGTAACGACGCAGAGCGTGAGTCCGGAAGAGGGCACGGCTGCGCGGGAGTGGGGAGGCTGACGAAGGCAGAGAGGGCCACTTCGTCAGCCGGGAGGGGGCGCCCGCGCATCACAGTCACCGGCAATGTACTGTGCACACCCTGCCCTCTTCCGGGCTCACGCGGCCCGGGGTCGGAAGTCATCACGACCCCGGGCCATTACATTTGATTCGCTTACGAGGTCGGCACCGACGCCAGCGCCGACTCGGCCTGCGCGATCCGCTCGGCCATAAGTTCGGAGGCGATGGCTGTCTGCTCAAAGAGCGGCTTGTCCGCACACTCGACAAGAATCGCCTCGGCAAGCGCAGAGTCACCCAACTGCTCGGTCACCCATTTAGCGAGCGCGTCGCTTGCGAAAATCGGGTTCAAGCCCCTCGTGACCTTCACGAACTCGGCTGCCGAGAGAACCGGCACCGGCTGGAAGCCACCGTGCTTGCCTACGAGGCTCACGTGAATGCGATCCGGGTACGGCTGCTCGGCAAGGAACCGCGCGGCCATCTCGGGCGTCATCGCTGCAAGTTCAGCCATCACACACCCCCGAGCTTGTCGGCTTCGGTGAGCGCATCGGCGACATACGCGAGCTTGAGACCCTCAAGCGTTTCGCGTGTGGGCCAACCCGACTTCACGTCCCAGCCCTCAAGGTTGTAGAAGTGCGTCTTCCACTCCTCGAAGCCGTCACGGTCGATCGAGCGACCCAATGTGTTGATGTAGGCCCACTTATCGCCGACCTTACCGGCCATCGGGTAGTAGGGACCAACCAGGCTGGACTCCAGCTTGATGTCGTAGATGTACGAAGCGAACTGCACCATCTCGCGGTGCCTGCCCTGCAACACCCAGATGGCGTTATCCAGGTTCCAGATGCGGCGACCAAGCTCAATGCCATCCAGGAACGTGATGTCCTGGCCGGTGACCGCATTCCAGAATCTCGGCTCGCCGT
>PHEU01000027.1 GCA_002841295.1 Actinobacteria bacterium HGW-Actinobacteria-6 | reverse complement strand
GCATGCGATGAGCTGGGCAACGAACTGACCCCCGTCACCGTAGAACAGGCCCTTGACCGCGCCCTCAACGCCGTTCCAGCCGCCACCATAGGTGCCGTCCGCGAACAGGCCGAGTGCGAGCATGCCCCAGAGTCCGTTGACACCGTGCACCGATACCGCGCCGACCGGGTCATCGATCTTCATGGTGCGCTCCCAGAAGATGACTGAACCGACTACGAGCAGCCCGGCGATGAGACCGATGATGACTGCGGCCCACGGGGTGACGAACGCGCATGGAGCCGTGATCGCCACGAGACCGGCGAGCATGCCGTTGGCGGTCATCGACGGATCGGGGTGTCCCCAGAGCTTCCACACCAAAAACATTGCTGCAAGACAGCCAGCCGAGCCGGCGAGGATGGTGTTGGCGATGATGACCGTGAAGCGCAGGTCGCCAGCGGAAAGCGTGCTCATGCCGTTGAAGCCCATCCAGCCGAACACAAGGATGATCGTGCCGAGGATCGCCATCGGGATGTGGTGACCCGGAATGGCGACCGGGGTGCCATCGGCCTTGAACTTGCCGATGCGTGGTCCGATCACGAGTGCGCCGGCCAGTGCCGAGAACCCACCGACCGCGTGGACGACGCTTGAGCCGGCGAAGTCGACGACGCCGTGGCCGAGGCCCGCATTCACGCCAAGCTGCGCCAGCCAGCCGCCGCCCCAGACCCACATACCGAAGAGCGGGTAGGTGAAGACCGCCATGAATACACCGAATGGAACGAATGCCGAGAACTTCCAGCGCTCGGCCATGCCGCCGGTGACGATCGTTGCGGCGGTGTCCATGAACACCATCTGGAACAGGAAGAACGCGAATGCGCCAACGTCGAGCGTTCCGTCACCTAGCGAGCCCAGGAAGAAACCCTTGGTGCCGGCGACGGCCTGTCCGAAGAGATGGAACGCATTGCCGTCGAGCACTCCCTGGGCTCCACCAAGGAGTCCGATTGGGCCGAATGAACCGAACTGGATCGCAAAGCCGACCGCCCAGTAGGCGAGAGCGCCGATCGCGAAGATGACGAAGTTAGTCATCGCTACGTGAGCGGCGCTCTTTCCTCGGCAAAAGCCGGTCTCCACGAGCATGAAGCCTGCCTGCATGAAGAAGATGAGTGCCACACCGATGATCACGAAGAACACGTTCATCGAGATGGAGAGATGGCCGACGTCTCCGGCGACCTCCTGCAGCGTGGGTGCGCCGGCCGTTGCGGCCGTCACATTGTCGATGCCGCCCGTTGCGGCACCGGTCGGGTCACCGGCCGCATACGCGATGCCGGTCATGAGAACGACCGCAAGAACCGTGAGGATCAGGGTGCGCACACCAGCGCGCAACGCGATATCCCGCCATGTGAGCCGCTCGCAAGCGGCCTTCGTGCGTGACTTCATGAGCCACACCTCCTGTTGTCCGACAACCTCATTGGGCTGAGAGGCCCCCGCAGATCTTCGATCGCTCGTCGCCGAACCAGAATCCGAGACTCCGAAGCCGGTTCGGCAGACGCCATTGTCTGCCGGTTGTGCGGACGAGAGCGTCGCCGTGAATCGGCGAGCGAGACCTCCCACAGACCACGCTACGCCTCGCCGATTTCTGAAAGGTTCCCGGTGTAACAAAGGAGAGTGAACAGTAGAGGACCGGGGTGTGACATTGTGGGCTGCTCGTTTGTGGGGAATACTAAAAGAGCCGCACAACCGGGAGGTGCACTGAACGTGTCACCGGGTGATGAGATCAAGCGAACGCGAGGACTACTCCTTGCACGGGCAGACCTCGAGCGCATTTTTTGAGGCGTTCACGCAGGTCCGCGTTCGCGATGGTCGACCCGAGGGAACCGGGCTCGGTCTTGCGGTGTCGTCGCGGCTGGCTGCGCTTCTCGGCGGTGAGCTGACGGTTCAAAGCGATCTTGGCAGGGGCTCGGCCTTCACTCTCACGCTGCCGGCAGTACCTCGACCCGCCGGGCAAGACTAGCCGATCGCGCCGCGCCCTGATTCTCCGGTTCTGATGCGAACGGCGTCTTCTACCGGCGACATCGCAATCTTGCCGTCACCCATGTCCCCGGTACGCGCCGCTGCAACCACGCTCTCAGCGATCTCTTGGGCGTCATCATCCTCGGCTACCGTCATGACTAGGACTTTCGGCAGAAGCGACACGGTGTACTCGTGACCACGCCACTTCTGCGTGACGCCGGCCTGAGCGCCGTGCCCCGTGACTGTGACGACTGTTACGCCAGTAGCTCCGGCTGCCAGCATCGCCTCTCGGACAGCGCCGAGGCGGTTTGGTCGTATTATCGCTTCGACCTTCATCATGGCTGGCTCGGCGCTCGTTTCTTCGGCCGGATGGTCGCCCGTTTCGGGCCGTGACAGGAACATACCGCCGCAGCGTTTCGTATCTGTTTCCGCCAAAGGAGAACTGCGTGAATCCTCTCCGACACCACAAATTCGCGCGGGGTGTTATACTTCTGCGTCGCGGGGACGTAGCTCAGTTGGGAGAGCACCGGCTTTGCAAGCCGGGGGTCGAGGGTTCGAGCCCCTTCGTCTCCACCATAGCAATGCCGCACGAGGTCGGATCAACCGGCCTCGTGCTTCTTTTTGGGCGCGCTTGGCGGGGGGTACAACAGTGCGGTACGACTCACTGCTGTCGAGGAGGAGGTCTACTGTGCCGAAAGCGATTGGTTTCGTGGTGACGCACGCCCAGGATGATCCTGAGATGGCGACGCTGCCGCTCATGCTTGCCATTGGCGGAATGACCATGGACGTCGAACCTGCGATCGTCTTGCAGGGCGAGGGCGTTAGGCTGGCCGTGAAAGGCTTTGCCGAGACCGTGAACGCCGAAGGACTCTCTCCACTTGAGGGCCTGCTCTCGGCTATTCTGGGAGCTGGACACAAGATCATGGTCTGCTCGCCGTGCATGGAGACGCGCGGCATCGTCGAGTCTGATCTCCGTGAGGGGTTCTTCATCGGCGGTGCAGCGAAGGTCGTCGAGACCATGCTGCGCTGCGATAGCTTCGTCCGCTACTAGGTATCGGCGTCCCGACCATACTGGGGACTCCGCATAAGGGAGCGATATGCGCGTCCTCATCTTCCAGCATGCGCCGTTCGAGGGCATGGGCGCGATAGGTGCCTGGGCCGGAGCACGCGGGTATGTGGTGCAGACCGTCATGGCTGTGACAGGGGAGTTCCCGCCAACCACGGCGTACGACCTCCTGGTGGTTCTGGGCGGGCCGATGGGCGCGAACGACGATGCGGGTCACGCATGGCTCGTCGCCGAGAAGTCCGCGATTCGCGACGCCATCGACGCTGGGAAGCGTGTCTTTGGCGTGTGTCTCGGCGCTCAGCTGGTCGCAAGCGTGCTCGGTGCGCCAGTCGGTCGCAACCCCGTGCTGGAAATCGGCTGGTACCCGGTGACGCTCACGCCGGAAGGTCGGGCGAGCCACGTCTTTGGGGAGCTACCGGCCGAGTTCATTGCCGGCCACTGGCATGGCGACACATTCGACATCCCCGAGGGTGCTGTGCGCACCGCCTCGAGCCAAGCATGCCCGAACCAGGCGTTCGAGTACGACGACGGGCGGGTCCTGGGCGTTCAGTTCCACCTGGAGTGGGACACCGATGGAGCCGAAGCGCTGGTCGAAAGCTGCTCGTCGGAGTTGACTCCTGGACCCACCGTTGCGCCCGCCGAGGCGTTCTTGGCAGGTGAGCACAAGCACGGCGCCGAATCGCGTACACTACTTAGCACACTCCTCGACGGGATTCTCGCATGAGCACCTATATCATTACGCCCTTTGTTCTTCTGTATGTGGCGACTGCCGTGATCTCAGGTGTCGTCTCTGCCCTGGCTTGGCAACGCCGAGACGGGCGGGGAGGTCTCGCCCTTGCGATGACACTTACCGTCGTCGCAGTGTGGATGATCGCCGCCGGTGCGGAAGCCGCTGCAACCACAGCGTCGCTCAAATACTTCTGGGCAAAAGTCGCATATGTCGGAGCATTCGTGCCGGTGCTGCTTCTTGTCTTCGCGGCACGCTACAGCGGTCACGACGCTTGGCTGACGAAGCGAGTGAGGGTGGCGCTCTCTGTGGTGCCTCTTCTGAGCTTCGTCTTTGCCAGTACCAACGAGTTGCATCACCTTATATGGACGAGCCTGACGCCCGGCGATGTTGGCACTAACATCTGGGTATACGGACACGGGCCGTGGTTTTGGTTCGGATCAGTTGTGTACTCCTACACCGTGACGCTCTTCGCGAGCATCCTTATCGTTCGTGCGGCGGCCGTCTTTCCGCGCGTCTATCGGGGACAGGCTCTCGCACTCGTGGGTGGCGTTATGCTCACCTGGATCTCTAGTTTCTTCTACGTCTCGGGCCTTAGCCCGGTTCCGGGCTTCGATCTCACCGGCGTCGGTCTCGCGTTCACCGGCGTCATCGTCGTCTTTGCGCTTCTGAGGTGGCAGTCGCTCGAACTGCTGCCCATGGCTCGCAACACGCTCGTGGAGAAGATGGTCGAAGCAGTCGTCGCACTTGATGCCAAGTCACGCGTGGTCGATATGAACCCGGCTGCAGAGTCACTTCTCGGCGTGCGACTGGTGGACGCGGTCTCCCGTCCCGCGAGTGAGGCGCTTCCTGCAGTTTCTGGCACCGTCGCATGGCTTGAGGCCGAGGGTCACGAAACGACACTCACGAGGATTTCCGAGCGTTGGTATGAGGCAACGGCGACGCCGCTACGCGACGCTCGCTCGACGCTCATTGGTCGGGTCATCGTGCTCCGCGACTCCACCATGAGAAAGATTGCCGAGGACAAAGTAGCCGGGCGCGGAAGACAGCTTGAAGAAATGGTGGCTGAGCGAACCGAAGAGCTGCGTGGTGTGAACGACAGCCTCGAGGAAGCACTGCGTGCCAAGGACGAATTCATGGCGGCGATGAGCCACGAACTGCGCACGCCGCTCAACTCGGTGATTGGGTTCTCGGAGTTGATGATGCGTGGCATGAGCGGGCCGCTCAATGAGGAGCAGTCGCGGCAGATCGCGATGGTGTACCGCTCGGGAAAGCACCTGCTTTCACTCGTCAATGAAGTTCTCGACCTGTCGCGGATCAACGCAAACGCTGCACCACCTCGGCCCGCCGATTTCGATGCCGCCGAGGAGGTCTTGTCCCTGGTAGAAAGTGTGCAGGGAGAGGCGCTTGAGAAGGGGCTTACGATAGAGACTGAGCTTCCCACGCACCTGTTCATGCACTCTGACGTCCGCATGGTCGGCCAGATCGTACTCAATCTCGTGACGAATGCAGTCAAGTTCACAACGGTTGGCGGCGTGAAGGTTTCGCTCGAGGAGGAGGGCAGCCAGGCGGTGCTCAAGGTGTCGGACACGGGCCGGGGCATCGCTGGTGGAGACATCGGCCGCATATTCGAGCCGTTCACCCAGGTCGTCGAACCATCCGAGGTCAAGCCGAGGGGAGCGGGTCTCGGGCTTGCGATCTCATTTCGGCTGGCAGTTCTTCTCGGCGGCTCGTTGTCGGTCGAGAGCACGAGCGCTGCCGGGTCGACATTCACGCTGAGGGTTCCTGCCATGATCGACGGCTGACTTCGGGGTGGAATCTCGCGATGCGCTCTGGTATGGATAGATAGTGCGCGTCTGTTGTAGCTCTCAATGATGTCGAGGGGAATCATGAGCAGCATCGTTCAAGTCACGGACCTGGTGAAGCGTTTCGGCGATTTCACGGCTGTCGACGGGGTGTCGTTCTCAATCGAGGAAGGCGAGGTCTTCGGCCTTCTTGGCCCAAATGGCGCCGGTAAGACCACCACTATTTCGATGATCTCGTGCCTGCTCGGTCCCGACGGCGGCAACGTGGTTGTTAACGGGCACTCGGTCAAGACCGCCTCGACTGCGGTGAAACGCGAGCTTGGCGTTGTCCCACAGGAGGTCGCTCTCTATCCCACACTGTCTGCAGCCGAGAATCTCGCGTTCTGGGGACGGATGTACGGGCTTTCCGGCACAGCGCTCAAGTCGGCAGTTGCCGACGCGCTCGTGCTTGCTGGTCTTGAGGATCGCTCGAAGGAGCGTGTCGAGAAGTACTCGGGCGGCATGAAGCGCCGCATCAACATCGCGGCGGGCGTGCTGCACAAGCCGAGGGTGCTCCTTATGGATGAGCCGACGGTGGGCATCGACCCACAGTCCCGCAATCACATCCTTGAGACGGTCAAGGATCTCAACGCGAGCGGAATGACCGTGCTGTACACGAGCCACTACATGGAAGAGGTCGAGTTTCTCTGCGACCGCATCGCCATTATGGATCACGGCAAGATCATCGCGGTGGGCACACTTAATGAGCTGCGTGATGTCGTTGGCGGCATGGATGTCGTCTCCGTGAGCGTGAGCGATGTGAGTGACAGCACGCTGTCGGCCGTACGGGTCCTTGCTGGCGTTGAGAGCGCGGACAGTACCGAGGGCAAGCTCACTGTGCTGACCAAGAGCAGCGGGTCGATTCTCGGCGGGTTGGTTGCGGCGCTTGAGTCAGAGGGCGCCCACGTCACGTCGGTCACCGTCGAGGAGCCGAATCTCGAGAGCGTCTTCCTGCATCTCACCGGCAAGAGCCTGCGAGATTAAGATGTCGCGCCTGATCCACATCGCCGTCAAGGACGTGAAGACGCTGCTGCGCGATCGAGCCGCATTTCTCATCATGCTTGGCATGCCGCTTGTGTTGATCTTCATCCTCGGCTCTGCGCTTGGCGGTGTTGGTGAGAGCGAGAACATCGATATCCCGGTGGCAATTGTCAGCCAGGACAACGGTTCTGAGGGCGCACTTTTCGCCAAGGCGATCGCGGATGTGAAAGAGCTGGAGTCCGTCTTCAACATCGATGTCCGCGACGACTTCGATACCGTTCGCAGTGAGGTGGAGCGCGGGGATCTGACCGCGGCCCTCGTGATCCCCGGCGGTTTCAGCGATGCGCTTGCGGCAGGCGACCCGGTCACGCTCGAGGTGCTGCAGGATCCCGGTTCGCAGCTGACGGCCGGCCTCTGGGCGGGTGTGGCGCGTGCGGCGGCGGCGAACCTCTCGGCGGGGCAGATCGTGCGGCTCACGGTGACGAACCTGCTGACCGAGGCGGGCGTGCCTGCCGGCGCACAGCAGCCGGGAGGCGGCTCGCCGGAGATGACATTCGACGCGGTCAGCGTCAAGACGGTAGAGGTGGAACCCGAGAAGCAGATCGCTCTCATCGACTACTACGCCGCCGGGCAGACCGGTATGTTCCTGCTATTCGGCGCGATGTTCGGGGCGTTTGGCTTCGTTCGCGAGCGGCGCGAGCAGACGCTCGCCCGTGTATTGGCCTCGCCGGCCAGCAAGTTCGATGTCGTCGGCGGCAAGAGCCTGGGCATCCTCACCGTCGGAGTCGCGCAGTTCTTCGTGCTGTTCCTCGGCACTACGTACCTTTTCGGCGTCGACTGGGGCCCCACGCCCGGCGGAATCATCATCGTTGGTATCGCCGAGGCATTCGCGGCGACCGGGCTGGCCATGACGCTCTCCGCGCTCGCCAAGTCGGAGCGCGCGATCGGTGGTATCGGCCCCACCGTCATCATGCTGTTCGCAGCGCTCGGAGGGTCGATGATTCCCGTTGACCAGATGCCGGCGTGGATGAAGCCGTTGCAGTCGATCAGCCCGGTGTATTGGGCGCTCGATGCATTCCTTGGTTTGATGCGCGGTGGCGCGATGTCAACTGTGATGGTGTCGGTCGGAGCGCTTCTCGGTATCGGCGTTGTGTTGTTCGGCTTCGGGCTTTGGAGGCTGAGCTACGAATGATGCGCAGGATGCTCGCGATAGCCTGGCTCAATGTCCAACAGATGTTGCGGAACCCCGCGGAACTCGTCGGCGTGCTCGTATTGCCGATCGCGCTCACACTCGTCTTCGGCGTGGGGTTTGGGGGCGGCGGAGATGCTCCCACCGTGGTTCCCGTCGTCGACGAAGACGGCAGCGCCTACAGCGTACAGGTCGCACGTTTGCTCAATGCCGAGGAGTCCTTCGAGGTCACGATGGTTGCGCGCGCCGAGGCGGAGCGCCGTGTTCGCGAAGGGGAGACAGCCATCGCCGTGATTCTGCCCGAGGGGTTCGGCGCCGATGTCGAGCGCGGTGGCGCGCACATCCTTGCAGCGCGCGACCCGGCGTCGCAGAACGGCTTCGCCACTATGGCGATCATCGAGGGAATCGCGGTTCGGATGTCGGCCGATGTCGCGGCGGCGCACATACCCGAGCAGATGCCGTTCCCCGTGTCACCCGCTTCCTTCGCCGAGCGGTACACCGCTGCCGACAAGCTCTGGGATCCGACTCCGCCGGTCTCCGTCACCGGGCACATGGTTGTGGCATCCAAGGTCCGGGGAGACTCGGAGTTCGCTTCCAACAGCACACAGTCTTCGGCGGGCTTCACCGTGATGTTCATCATGTTCGTCACGTTCGGCGGAGCGAGCGGAATCCTGGAGGAGCGCGAGCAGGGCACACTTCGGCGTCTCCTTGTCACGCCCAACCATAAGTCCCAGCTCGTGGTTGGGAAGATTCTCGGCATCGTCATCACCGCCGTGATCCAGGCGTCGATCCTCGTTGGCATCGGCGCAGTGTTCTTCGGCGTTCCGTGGGGCAGCGATCCGCTGGCCGTCGCGGTACTGCTTCTGTCGTACATCCTCTCGGTTACCGGGCTGGCGATTCTACTGTCGTCGGTGGTGCGCTCTCGCGATCAACTCTCGGGGCTCATGCCTCTGCTCTCGGTGGGGCTCTCTATGCTCGGCGGGAGCTTCTGGCCGCTGCAGATCGTCTCGCCGTTCATGCAGACGATCGCCAAGTTCACGCCGACCGGATGGGCTATGATCGGCCTCACAGATGTCGTCGCACGCAATCAAGGTATGGAGGCCGCTATCGTGCCAACGCTCGTGCTGCTCGGCTTTGCGACTGTTTCACTCTTCCTCGGCGCACGTATGCTGAGGTTCGAGTAGCTTGCAGCGGAAACTCGACGCTGCCACGGGACTATCGGTCGCCGTAGCGCTGCTGCTGTGGGCCTCGGCATTCGCCGGTATCAAGGCAGGCCTCAAGGGGTATGGTCCCGGTGAGCTCGCGTTGCTGCGCTTCGGAACCGCCTCGCTTGTGCTCGTCTTGTACGCTCTGGTGACGCGCATGCGTCTGCCAGACCTTGCCGACGTGCCGAGAATCGGACTTGCTGGAGCACTCGGCATCACCATCTATCACGTATGTCTGAACTTCGGCGAGACCGTCGTGACCGCCGGCGCCGCAAGCCTGATCATCGCCTCCGGCCCCATCTTCACGGCGCTGCTGGCGATGGTCTTTCTTCGCGAACGTCTCACAGTATGGGGTTGGACTGGTATCGCCATCTCCTTCTCGGGCGTTGCGCTCATCACGCTTGGCGAAGGTGGCGGTGGACTCACGTTTCAGCCAGCGGCGTTGCTCGTGCTTGTGGCTGCAGTAGCTACGGCAGGGTATTTCGTGGTCTCAAAGCCGCTTCTCGAGAAGTACTCGCCGCTTCAGTTCACGTCGTATTCGATCTGGCTTGGGACACTCCCGATGTTGGTCTTTCTGCCGGGACTCATCGCCGCGTTCCCGCACGCGTCTTCGGCGGCCACGATTTCGGTTCTCTACCTCGGTGTGTTTCCGGGTGCCGTTGCGTATGCGCTCTACTCGCGTGTGCTCTCGAAGCTCCCCGCGTCGATTGCATCGAGTTTCCTCTATGTGCAGCCCGCCTCGGCGACGATCATCGCGTGGATTTGGATCCGAGAGGTGCCCTCGTTCGTTACGCTCGCCGGCGGCGCGATTGCGCTCGTGGGCGTCGCGCTGGTCACGACTCGTGGCAGAGTTCCCGCATCCGACTAGCGAATCCGGAAGCCGATCTCGCCGAGAGGATCTTCGGCGTACACCTCAACCGACTCTACGGCAGCATGCGGCGGACCGCGATGAACCCAATCTATGGCCATCGATACCACGTCGGCAGGCCCTTCGAAGACAGCCTCAACGCTGCCGTCTGGCAGATTCCGCACCCAGCCGTCGATATCCAAGTCGATGGCCATACGTGCTGTTGAAGCTCGGAAGTAGACCCCCTGCACTACCCCGCTCACCTTTACATGGGTTCTCGTGCGCTCATCCACGCCGTCTCCCTCGTTGCACAAGCGGTAATCACACGTCATCATCAAAGATACGCCTGTCCTGCGTTGCATATCGAGGTGCACCTGAGTGAAGCAACCCGATTACCGTCCTGAAGGCACTGGAGCGGGTTCGGCCGGTCTAGGCCCGCTTGCTTTCACGGGTGCGCTCGCGGAGATGCTCCCTGTGCCGTTCATCATCTTTGATGCTGACGGCAGTATTCGTATTTCAAATCGCCTTGCCTCACGTATCCTGGTTGTCTCGCCGGATCACCTTCAGCGGCGGGTTCTCACCTTCGACGGCACCGACCTGTGGGACGTTCTCGTTGCGAAGCGAAACCAGGCCGAGATGCTCCTCACCGAGATTCCGCTGCGCATCCGCACCTCATCGAGCCGCTCTGTCGACGTGACGTTCGTCGCTTCCACGCTCGGCGGGTATCAACACCAGCCGGCTGGTATGCTCGTCATCGCCTACGATGTCCCTGAGCAGAGAGATGCGGTGGACCAGCACCCGCACCCGCTCGACTCAAGCATTCCCGGAGTGGCTGTCCCCTTTGAGCCTGTCGTGCGACTGCTTGCCGAGCAGCTGGGTGCAGACGCTGCGGTCTTTGCCGAGGTAGATCCTGATCGCCCGCTTGTTGCCTGACTTTGAGTGGCTCTTGCCGGGCACGCCGATTGTCGCGACGGCTGGCAAGCGCAATATCGTTATCAGAACCGGGCTTCAAGACGCGTTTCCGGAAGACCAGTGGGCAGCGGCAGAGGGCTTCGATTCGTTCGCTGCGGTCGTTCTGACCGGTGCAGATGGACGCAATGCCGGAGTGTTGGCGGTGTACTCGCGCAATCCGAATGAGGTCCCGGATGTGACTGCGGGCGTTCTGCATCTGTTCGCGACCCGGCTCCTTTCTCCCCTCAGGGCGCTTATCGGCGAGCGCTCTCTCCGGGAGAGTGAGGAGCGGTACTCGGCGATCTTCGAACGCAGCCATCTGCCGATGCTTCTGATAGACCCGATTTCCACGCAGATAGTGGATGCGAATGAGGCCGCGTGTGATTTTTACGGCTTCAGCTACGGCGATATTACGACCATGAGCGTCATACAAATCAATACGATGCCACCGGACGACGTGCAGCAGGAGCTCCAGCGCGCTGTGAGCAAGGTGCGTAACTACTTCCAGTTCCACCACAAAATCGCCGACGGGACAGTGCGTGACGTTGAGGTGTACGCGAACCCGATTTCGATCCACTCGCGCGAGATGCTCTTTGAGATCGTGCACGATGTGACCGAGCGGCATCAGACCGATTATGAGCTGGAACGATACAAGCAGCAGCTTGAGGAGTTGCTTCAGCGTCGTACCGATGATCTTATCCGGACGAACGTGGAGCTTCAGCAGACGACCGCCGCGAGTGATGCCTTCTACGAGAACGTCGGCGCGGAGTTCCGCACGCCCCTTCACACGATCATCGGCTTTAGTGATCTGCTCGGCAAAGGGATGGTCGGCGAGCTCAACGAGGAACAGGTGCGGCAGATAGGGATGATTCTCGATGCCGGCCGTAGCCTGGAAGCGCTTGTGGATGATGTGCTCGAGTTGTCCCGTATCGACACAGGTGCCGAGTCGTGTGAGCCCGAGGACTTTGACGTCGCCGACCTGGTGCGCTCGATTGCCGTCGGCATCCGGCCTGCTGCAGAGGAGTGCGAACTCGCTCTTGATGTCTCGACGCCAGAAGGTGCTCTGCCTGTCTACAGCGATCGGAACAAGGTCGAACAGATTCTCCTGCAGCTGCTGGCCAACGCTATCAAGTACACCGATGAGGGATCCATCAGGATCAACGCAGCAGAGGTCGGTACCGGCGCAGTTCGCGTCAGCGTGACTGACACCGGACGCGGTATCGACGCGGACGAGCTGCCGCACATCTTCGAGGAGTTCAGGCAGGTCGTCCGTCAGGCCGGCGGAACGCACGAGGGTACCGGCCTTGGGCTCGCGGTCTGTCGGCGGCTGGCTGAGATTCTCGGCGGGGCGATCAGTGTCGAGAGCGAGGTCGGTCGCGGCTCCACGTTCACGCTGACGTTCCCAAAGCGGTGCGTCTAGTCTTCAAAGGGAGTGAGCGCATGACTGAGGATGCGGGCACGCGGCGCGTGCTAACCGTCACGGGTGTGGGACTCGTAGTGCTCGGCGTCGTGTTGATGGCTTTTCAAGTCTGGGATGTCGACATCGCCGCGGTTGGTTGGCCATTCGTCGTGATCATCCCCGGGGTGCTGTTTCTTCTGGGCGCGGGCATTGGTGGCGGGCAGCGCGGCTTCGGGTACCTTGCCGTGCCGGGCTGCATCATCACCTCCGCTGGAGTGCTGCTCGCGTATCAGAACTTCACCGGTGACTGGCAGAGCTGGTCCTACGCCTGGGCATTCGTCGCACCGGGCGCTGTCGGTCTCGGCCTGCTGATCGCAGGTATTCGGGAGAGCTCGCCCGGAATCCGGCGGGTCGGGGTGTGGCTTGCTGGACTAGGGCTCGCGCTCGCCTTGATTGGCGAGTGGGCGTTCGTGAAGGTGTTGGGTGTTGGCGGTCCCGGGTTTGGGCCGGTCATTGAGGCACTCTTGCCACTCGCGCTTATCGTCGCGGGACTCTACGTCGTCTTCGGTCGCGGAGGCCGCAGCGCGCGATAAGACGCCCGACAGTGCCCAGGTTCAAGTGCAGCTCTGCTACCAATCTGTGGCGACCGCGGGCGTGCTCGCGCGGTCCCGGAGATTGATCGCCCCCCTCTTGCATGCCGACCGGCAGGTGCCGCAGCCGTAACAAGCGTGTTGATCCACAACGGCTTGGCGGGATGCATCGGGCTTGATCGCCGAGAACGGGCACCGCGGAAAGCACGCGCCGCACGCGCTGCACAACTCGGAGTCCACCTCGGCGATGTACTCGCCCTTCCACATGACTTGGAGTCCGTATTGAAGCGTTGTCTTCATCGCCATACACCCGGAGCCCAAGTCGCAGTTGCAGATTGCCGAGATGAACGGCGTCTTGAACGTCCATATCGAGTGCATGAGCCCTTCGGATTCGCAGCGGCGAAGGACAGCGAGCGCCTCCTCTTTCGTCAACCGTTGGAATTTGGATGTGTCCGGCCCATCGTCGAAGTCGCGGAACGCCTCGGCAAGTGCGCCGTCAGCCGGCTTCACCGTGATGGCGAGGCAGTAGCCCTTCTCGGGGCGCTTGGCGAAGTTCCGGCATACACACGGTAGCTGCACTACGCTCGTGGCGATGTCGAGAATCCTCTCGCAGTCCTCTATCGGCACAGGCTGGCCGAAGTGATCTCGCTTCTGGGTGCGGGCTGTGACGTTGCGGACGATACGCCGCAGCGGCTTTGGCGAGGCGTTCACGATGTCGAGCAGCTTGATGCCACGGGTCATGTTTCGGTTGAATCCTGAGACGAAATCGACCATATAACCCCGACGCTCCAGGTCACGCTCCAGATCGCTGGCGTAGTTGGATGCCTCGAGGTACCACTTCTTACCATCGCCATGCTGCGTGCAGAACTCACACATCGTGGCCTCGATTCTTTGTGCTGGCCGAGCACGGGCAGGGCTGCCGTTCTAGGCGTCCATGGTGGTACAGTGCACAGTGTACGTCACGCTCGGGAGGGTTCGGATGAAGAAGGCTATGACAGCATCACCAGTGCGCTCTGCCGGAGGCCGCGCGTTGCTCTGGATTGCGGCTTCGCTCGTCGCGGCGGTGATCCTGGTTCTTGCGGTACACGTGATGATAAGGCCGGTTACGCCCGCCCAGCAGGCGCCGATCGACCACTTTGGCGGACCCTGTGGCCTATGCCACTTCATATCGGAGGGTGTCGATGACGTCTCAGTCGAATAGTGTCGAGGCCACGCCTCCAGCGGCAGACACGAAGAAGCGCCCGTACTCGCTCGGCGAAGAGATTGCGAATGCAATCACCCATGGGCTGGGTGTCGGGCTGAGTATCGTCGCGATGACGTTACTTGTGGCGTCTGCCGCGATATGGGGGAATGGATGGCATCTCTCCAGTGCCATCGTGTACGGAGTCACGATGCTGCTGCTCTATGTGTCATCCACGCTGTATCACAGCATCCCCGGTGATAAGGCGCGCCACGTCCTCAAGATTATCGACCACTCGAGCATCTATCTGCTCATTGCGGGCACCTACACGCCGTTCACGCTCGTCACGCTCCGGGAGTCGGGCGGATGGTGGCTCTTCGGCGTGGTTTGGAGCCTTGCCATTGTCGGAGTTGCGCTTGAGGCGTTCTGGGTCTACCGACCCAAGTGGGTCTCGGCAGTGGTCTACCTGGGCATGGGCTGGCTCGTGGTAGTGGTCATCAATCCGCTCGTAGCCAACCTGCCATCAGGCGGGTTGTGGCTACTGGTCGCGGGCGGACTCGCGTACACGCTCGGGACGATCTTCTACGTGCTTAAGCGGGTTCCGTACACGCATGCGGTCTGGCACCTATTCGTGCTGGCTGGTAGCGTCTGCCACTTTCTTGCCGTCATGTTGTACGTCTTGCCAACGCCGTAGTCTAGCGTCGGCATCCCGGCGGAATGAGCAGCACGGGAGAATGCGCAGTCTGAATGATGGCATGCGTGACGCCACCAAGCGGCTGTCCCGGATCCTCGTTGCAGCGTGGCGCCATGACTACCATCGACGGAGTCGAGGCGGCGCAGAATCGTGCGGTCTCGCGCTCAGGAGAGCCCACAAGGACCTCGGTGTTGACGGTAGCGGCACCCGCATTTAGTAGTTTCCCTGCGATTATCGCCAGTTGTTCCTGGGCGTCGCAGCGTTTGAACTCGATGCCGTTGCCGACGGTGTTGTCGACCACGTGGACAATGTTCACCGTGCCGAGGCCGTGCGATGCGAGTTGTTCAAGATAGCCGGCGGCTATCGAAGATGCTTCGGTGAAGTCTGTCGGGAAAAGCACACGTGAGAGCAGTCTGCCGCACACGTCCGAGCTCTGCTCTGCCTGACCCAGCGCAGAGAGCACCGCGAGCAATATTGGGCGGGTGCTGATGCGGACGAGGTCGGAAGAGACGCTGCCCGAGAATGTGGCCACGAACAAACCCTTGCCGTGCGATCCAATCACGATGAGTGAGGCTTTGTGCTGCTCGGCGATCTGTTCGATGGCGTATGGCGGATACCCAACCGTGGTGTCGACGTGAACCCGGATGCCCGCGCGCTCGATGGCTTCAGCCTGACTCGCAAACAGCGCGTCGGCATCAGGGCCGATCGATGTGCTCCCCGTGGTTCCGATGTCGATGATATGTGCTAGCACGACCTCGCGAATGCCAAGCACACCGAGAGCCCCCGCACAGGCAACGATACTCTCCGACGATGGAGATAGGTCAGTGCAAATGACTGCTCGTTCGAACAATGAAACCCCCGCGCCCCATGGCCGTCCGGATTGGACGGCAGTGGGCGAGAGTATAGAGTGCCGATGGAGATTCGGGAAGAGTGCGAGGATTAGCGGTGATGGGACACGCCAAGCGGCGCTGATGCGTCGACGGTCGGACGCACGGTCGTAGTGGGTACGCTACTTGCCGAGGGAGCTCTTGTCCCTGTCACCTGAGTTCGTGTAGCCGCGGCTTTCCCAGTAGCCGCGATACGACGCGTCGTTCGAGAGCTCGATCTCGGTGACCCATCTGATCCACTTGTAACCCCACTTCTGCTCGGCAACGAGCTCAAAAGGGAAGCCGCGCTCGGCGGGAAGGGTCAGGCCGTTCATCTTGTACGCCAGCAGGATGTCGTTGTCGCGGATGTATGAGAGCGGAAGGGATGTCGAGTAGCCGTCAGCCGCTCTGAAGATCACGGTGTCCGCGCCGTTCTTTGCTCCGACCTCATCGATGAGGTCGGTCAGAAGAACGCCCTGCCACAGGACTTTGACGCTCCACCCCTCGACGCAGTCCAGCTGCACGACCTTCTCGTATGAGGCGTGATCGCTAGTCACTTCAGAGTATGTGTACTCTCGCGGTTCGTCGACCAGGCCGGTGACGAGCAGCCGGTAACTCTCCTTGTCGACCTTCTGCGGACCCAATATGGAGTTCTCGCGGAACTCCTTGATCGAGCCGAGCATTTCGCCCTTGTACTCAGTGACCTCAACGCCGTCCAGCCGCGTAGAACCCTTCCCGGTGCTGCTGTCGGCTGACCCGCTGCATCCAAGAAGCGTTACGGCCGCAATCATGAGCAGAAGCATGAAGATTCGTCTTTGCATGATCTACCTCCTAAACCCCTTTACCCCGAAGCGTCCGTGAGTACTTCCAGCGGGTACAATCGTTGTGCGCGGTCTACCACGCCTTATGGGAGCGATGATGGCAAATACAGCAAACGATGCCCGCCAAAGCCTCTTCAACGAGAGCCCGCTCCCGATGTTCGTAGTCGAGAGGGCAGGGCTCGGCGTCCTCGCGGTCAATCGGAGTGCCGAGGCCGCGTACTGTCTTCCGGCTGACTTTCTGGGTACTTCCGTAGAGAACCTCTGGCCGGAGCACGAGCGTGCGGATCTTCGGAGTCTTCTGGTCGAAGCCGCTGCCGCGCATCATCGCTCCGGGCCATGGACGCATAGTGATGCATATGGCGGGATCCGGCACGTAGGTGTCTATTGTGCCGAGACCGAATTCGAAGGCGCGTCCGCCTTGTTGCTGACTGTCGTCGACCTCACTGACGACATCGCGCGTGAGCGCGCGCTTCTGGAAGTCGCCACACGCGACGCTCTAACTGGTGTCTATAACAGTGCACGTTTCCTGGACCGTCTACGACTGACGGCCGGCCGGGCGCAGCAAGAGCCTGAATACCGATTCGCGGTTCTCTACATCGACATCGACAGATTCCGCCAGATCAACGAGAGAGTCGGGCATATGTCGGCGGACAAGATTCTGGCCGAGGCCGGAGCCAGAATCACTGCAGCAGCAGGCGTCGGGGCCGTCGTTGCTCGTATCGGGGGCGACGAGTTCGCCGTGCTCTGTGATGTCGAAGCTTCAGGGAACGACGCCGTGAAGCTGGCGGATCGCATCCTCATCGCCTTCAGGGAACCTTTCGGTAGTGCTGAGTTCGCCGTCTCCCTCTCGGTGAGTATCGGCGTAGTGGTTGGTGGTGGAGATCTGAACCTCCAGACCGACGCGATCATCCGCAACGCTGACGCGGCGATGCACCGGGCGAAGCAAAAGGGCCGCGCGCGATACGAGCTGTTTGACGAGAGTCTTCGCGAGAAGGCGATGCACTACGTCAAGACGGAAGCAGAGCTTCGTCGAGGGCTCGACAGAGGCGAATTCGCCCTCTACTACCAGCCGATCGTTAGCATTCCCGGCGGCGAGATGCACGGGGCCGAGGCGCTTCTGAGGTGGATGCATCCTGAGGAAGGTGTTGTGGCTCCGGGCGCGTTCATCTCGGTCGCCGAGGAGGGTGGACTGATCGTGCCGATAGGCGACTGGGTGATACACGAGGCTTGTCGACAGATTCGCACGTGGCAAGATGCCGGGCTGCCGGAGATGTCGGTCTCGGTGAATGTAAGTGCCCGTCAGTTCCGTGACGGCGACGTGTGTGCTTCGCTCAAGAGCGCGATCAGCGAGGCAGGAATCGACGGACGTCATCTGACCGCCGAGCTTACCGAGAGCATCGTCATGGAGGACCCTTCGTCCTCCATCGAGATCATGAAAGAGATCAGCGCAATGGGTGTCGGTCTGGCGATGGACGATTTCGGAACCGGATACTCGTCGCTCAGCTATCTCAAGCAGTTCCGTTTCGACTCTCTCAAGATCGATCGCTCGTTCATCAGCGGCATCGACAGCAACGCTGGTGATGCCGCCATCGTGGCCGCCGTCATCGCGCTTGCGCATAGCTTCCGCTCTCGAGCAGTGGGCGAGGGCGTGGAGAACCCCGAGCAGCTCCAGTACCTTCGGCTTCTCCGGTGCGATATGGCGCAAGGCTTCTTGTTTAGTAGGCCTATTCCGGCAGACGACCTGGGCGCCATCATGCAGCGCGGAACCCTTTGGACGGGATTACACCAATGACCCCTGACTATGACGTAACCTACCTAGGCTTCTGGCCGTGCGCAGAGGGAATCGGGTCGTTCAGGTTCTCACGGCCGAGCGGATACTCATTTACGCCCGGTCAGTTCTTCTCGTTGTCGCTTGAGACCGAGGACGGGCTTGTCTCCAAGTTCTTCTCGCATGCCGACGCTCCTGATGATCCGGCGATTGAGCTCACGACGCGCCTGAGCGGGTCGGTGTTCAAGAACACGCTTCTGGCACTCAGCGTGGGCGATGCCGTCCGCATCAGTGGGCCAAAGGGTCGGCTCGGCGTGCCAGAGGGCGCCTCGGCTGTCGGATTCCTTGCCGGGGGCGTGGGAATCACCCCGGCTCACAGCATTATCAGAGACGTGATGCACAACGATAAGCCTCTCGAGGTCGCCCTCTTCTACGGCAACCGGGACGAGGGCTGCATCCCGTACGGCGCGGAGTTCCGAAAGTACGCCTCGGCCAATCCAAGGTTCGTCTACGTAGATACTCTCGATCACGCCGGTCCAGCTTGGACGGGGGAGTCGGGCTTCATCTCTGCCGAGATGATTCGACGTTACTTGAGCGATCCCGGTGCCCTGCACTGGATCGTAGCCGGTCCTCCGCCGATGGTCGACGCGATGAAACGGGTCGTGAGTGATCTTGAGCTGCCGCCCGAGCGTGTTTCCTACGAGCTGTTTGCTGGATATGGTCCGAACGGGTAGATAGTAGGCGAGTTGAACGGAGTCGCCGATTGTTCGGAAGGGGCAGTTGCATGGAACTCATGGCCAAGGTCTGTAAGTCCGAGGAGATGAACTTCGAGCGACTCGCGGCGAGGATATTCGTGGCTGCCGGGGGGCTCTTCTGGGTAGCCGCCGTTTTCGGCATGGACTTCGGGTACCAGAACCAAAGCTTCGGCGATGCCGCGCAGAACGCACTGCTCTACTTGGCGGCCGCGCTTCTGGTGTTCGGAATAGGATGGTTCTTCGAGAACCTTGCGGCGGCGCTCCTGTTTGCAGGCGCCGTTGTTGCAGTTGTCTGGGGCGTTGTCGCAGGCTGGGAAGCGGGCGTTTGGTGGGTCATGTCTGGAGTCCTGATCGGTCCGATGATGATATCGGCGCTGCTCTTCTATCGCGCGGCCAGAATGCAGCGTATCTGCGAATTGAAGGTCTGAGAGCCTACCGGTGGTCGAGCCGCTCATCATTGGGAATATCCGTCCGGCCCTACGAGAGCACCGTCCACTCTGATTTGGTAGCAGTTCCGGCGGCATGCGCTACACTTGCGTCGTGTGCTCGCTAGGGATGTCAGTGTTTGTGTGCGACGCGGATGGGCAGCCGCCGCAGGTGTTTGCGATTGGCACGCTGCCTGTTCGGGGCTGGTGTGGTCCTACTTCGAGGAAGGCGACGGGTGTACGACCTGGAAGGGGTACTCGGGCCCTCGGTCATGGCGTTCGTGGACAAACATGTCCGATCGCTGTTGACGTGGGACATACTGGTTTTCTTCCATCGGAACCAAGATGCCGTTCTCGACATCGAGGGGCTTGCCTCGCGTCTCGGTAGGCGAGTCGAGGAACTCGCGCCTGAGGTGGATGCACTTGCTGACGGGCGCGTCCTCGCGATTGCGGGCGGGCTTATCCGATACAAGCCAGCACCAGAGATGCGTGAGACCATCTGTGAGTTTGTCGACAGTTGTCAGGATCGCGGGCGCAGGCTTGCACTCATCGCGCTTGTGCTGCACAAGATCAACCCACACGTCGGTGCGTAGCAGACGCTACAGATGATCCGACACGGTCACCGCGAGGCTATCGGGATTAACAATCTCAACGATGCCCACTTCGACTTCCGCTGTCTCAAGTTCGCGCGGTGATTCCAGTGCGATTCCCTCGTCGTCGTACATCAGGCGAACACGCGGGTGCAGGGCATCTGCGCCGGACGCACACACAACGCCAACGGAGTGGTCTGTTAGCCGGACGATGCAGCCGACAGGGAAGACGCCGAGCGACTTCACGAACAAGCGCGTCAGCGTTTGATCGAGCAGGTTCGCTGTGTCGCGCAGTAGTTGGATGACGGCCTGATCCGGTGTGAGAGCGAACCCTTCGGGCTTGGCGGTCGTGAGACGGTCGTACCGATCGGCAATCGCAACCATGCGGCTATATGGGTGCGTCACGTAGCCATCTTCGCGCTCCGGGAAGCCCGCGCCGTTCGGTGCCATGTGGTGCTCGTACGCCACCAGTAGCGGGGTGCGATCCTGCTCGGGTAGGCGGGACAGGATGTCGGCGCCAACCTTAGGGTGCAAGAAGCGCGCCTGCTCGGCCTGGATCGGGTCGCTCATATCGAATGCGACCTTGCCGATGTCATGCAGCAGAGCGGCCACGCCGAGCGAGCTGAGCCCCTCCTCGGGAATGCCAAGCTCGTTTCCAAGAATGAGCGCGTAGATCATCGTGTTGATCGAGTGGAACAGGTTCGATTCGTTCTGGCTGTTCATCGTGGCGAGCCCGAGAACTGCCGCGCCGTCATCCATAAGCCTTGCAAGGATGCCTTCGACGATCGCCCCGGCTTCGCCAACATTGGGCTCACCGGTCTCTTGGATCTTGGCGGTCAGCGTCCGCAACACGCTCAGCAAGCGCTTGTACAGCGCGCGGTCCTGCTCGCGAAGACGATCTCGCTCCTCGGCATCCACAGCGTCTTCATCGATGAACTCAGCGATAGTGATGGCGCTCGCACCCCGTCGTGCCAGCTCGGCGGCCACCTCGAGCGTTGCAGAGGGTCGCATCGCGAGTACTTCGACGAGGGTGATCGCGTCGTGCTCCGAGGCGTCCGGCTCAAGCGTGATGCTTTCAACGCGATGCGCTTCCAGCGCCTCTGCCATCGCATGCGCCCCCGGCGCGTCCGACGGGAGTACCCGGCTGCCTTGATAGAGCCGGCCGAGATGAACGTTGAGTGTGAACGGGCCCTCAACGACGCACTCACGTACCGCGCTCACGAGATCGGCCACTGCTTCGCGGTACTTCGGGTGCGCTGGAGGGTACAGGTGCGTCGCCTTGCGCGCTGCCGACAGTGCCCCGATCATCTCAAGCGCGATCCGGTCTTCCATCAGCGCTCACCCTCCTTCTCTCGAGTGGTGAGTGCGTGACGTGCGAGGTCGCTGATCTCCGCGAAATGGCCGCGCTTGATGAGAGCCTTGCGTCCGGCAATCCGAGAGAGCACAGCAGTCGCATCCGGGTGCGGCGAGTACGTAAGCGCGTTGATGATCTCCCGGCAGGCCGTGAAGTCCTTGTTGTCGCAGTCGAGTTCGTCAAAGTGGGCGCCAAGCATCGTCACTGCTCCGGGGGCGACGGATCTGCCAGCCGAGCGAATCGCCACGAGCGATACTTCCAAGCTAGGATCGCGTACGAGTGACGCCAGCTGTCGGATAGCCATAGGAGTGTCTGTGTTCGCCAGTCCCTTGGCGGCCTCCTGGCGCGATTGGTCGTCCGGGCGCCGGAGTACGGCATCGATCGCCTGGTTCGATCGAGGGTCTCCCTCGGCGGCAAGACGCTCGACGATGGGCGCGATGCTCGACCACTCCACATGCGGCAATTCGGTGATCAGCAGGTCGAGCATGCGCCTGCCGAGCACCTCACCGGCGATGTTGAGGATCTCTGTGTTGCGTGTGCCAAGGGCCTCGTGCAGGAAGGCTGTCTGAGCCGAGCTACCCGTGTGTCGGAGGATATCTCTGGCGGCCGGTATGAGTGCTGCGTCGTCATCGACCGCGTACAGCAGGGCAGCCATCGAGCGCGCGCCTGTGGCCTTGGCAATTGCCGCGCGGATCTTCTCGGTGAGCTCTGGCCATGCCTGGTCGGTACGTGCTTCGCGGGAGGTCAGCTCGCCAAGCACTTGGTCGGCGAGCGCGAAGTCCCGCATCTCGAAGAGCGCCGGTACCGTGGAAGCGAGACCATCGAGCGTCTTGCAGTACAGCGAGAAGTCCTCCTGCTGGTCGAGGAGTTGCAGCATCGTGGTGACGCTGCGCGCGTTCATCTTCGACACCGAGGTTTGGACTTCTTTGCGAACCTGCTGAACCTCTTCCGGCTTCACGTCGACGATGCGCGCCACTTTCTCGTAATCGGGCCGCTGTTCGATGATCGGAGCCTCGCGACCCTCTTTCTCGCGCAGTTCGAGCATGTGCTCGAGATACGCCATCTCACGCGCAGTGTGCCCTGCGGCGGCGAGCATAGGTTTGACCTCGGCGAGAATCTCAGAGACGCGTGAACCGATCGGCAGTGTGGCGAGCATGTTCGACATGGAGAGTACGTTCTTCCCGAAGAGTCCGCCCGCAAGCGACTGGGCGATGTCGGGAGAGCCGATCGATCCAAAGACCGACGCCATCAGCCCGCGAAGATCCTGGTTCTTTGCCGAGAGCCCCATGATCGCGTCTTTGGCATCTGGCTGCTGCTTCAGGAACGCTGCAGACAGCGACGTGACCAAGGTGTCGAGTCCGGCCGATCCGACGACGGACTGGAGCTCGGCCAGACCCTCGGCGAGCGCTGCAGGATCGCCGTTGGCTGCGGTTGCCAGCCATACAGCGAGCTTCTCGGGATCGGAGGCAAGTTCCCGGAGAAACTCGTCGACGTCGTCGCCCTGGTCGAGTTCGGCTAGGTCGGCCACGGACAGCGCCACGTCCGACACATGGACACTAGCGACCCCGGAGGCCACGAGAGCGGCACCCATGCCGCCGTCGTTACGAACGGTGATAGGGTCCCTCAGCACGATGCTGATGAAGGCGATGAGGTCATCCACGGTGGCGCCCGGCAGAATCTCAATCTCGGCAATACCATGCTGGGTGAGCAGATCGCCCAGTTCGGCCGAGCCTGGAGCGTTCACAACTCCGCTGTGGAACGAGAAGCCTTCCCGGGCCACAGCCAGTGGCAATGACGGCTCGTCGATGAAGAACGAACCGAGTGCCTCGATAGCCGCGTCTGCGGTCTGACGAGGGATCGGGCTGGTGGGAGGGTAGAGGCGCAGGGTCTTGGCGGCCGTGGCCAGGGAGCGCACGACGGTATCGACTGTGCGCTTGAGTTGGTCGTCAGACACCGATCGGTCACCCCCCAAGTCATCACGTCGGACGCCGTGAATTGTCCGGCAACAGGCAGCTTACGTAAACCCATGCCGAGTATTAGGCGTGGTGAAACAGGACACATCGTTTCTTGCACGCGCTTTACGGTAACCTTATCGGCATGGATGCATATATTGGAGAGATATTCCTCGTAGTTGTTCTCGTCGTCTTGAACGGCTACTTCGCCGCAGCCGAGATCGCGTTGGTCAGCGCACGGCGCGCCGTGTTGAAGGCAGAGGCCGAGGAAGGCTCTGCTCAAGCGAAGGCGGTTCTCCGGCTGACGAGTGACCCCTCCCGATTCTTGGCGGCGACTCAGGTCGGAATCACCCTCGTGGGATTCGGCGCCTCGGCAACTGCGGCAGTAACGCTCGCGCAGCCTCTGGCGAAGTGGCTGCAGGGTCTTGGCCTCACCTGGGTCTCGAACATCTCTGGCGGTCTGTCCATCTTCCTCGTGACGGTCGTGATCTCGTATTTCACGCTTGTCTTCGGTGAACTTGCGCCAAAGCGTCTCGGTTTGCAGCGCGCCGAGGGTGTCGCCAAGGCGGTTGCTGGCCCCATAACCCTCCTCCAGCAGATCACCTCGCCGCTGATCTGGCTGCTGTCGCATTCCACGAATACCGCCGCGCGAATGATCGGCGTGAAGCCGGGGCCGGTTCGTCCGGGCGTGACAGAAGAAGAGATCAAGCTGCTCGTCACCGAGCAAGGCACGCTCCTCGATGAAGAGAAGCGGATGATTCACGAGATCTTCGAGCTCGGCGACACCGTAGCCAAAGAGGTCATGGTGCCCAGGGTCGACGCCGCGATGCTCGAAGACACCGCAACAGTCGCCGAGGCGATCGTGATGTTCCAGCGCTCAGGGTTCTCTCGGCTACCGGTGTTCCATGAGGACCCGGACTCCGTTGTTGGCATAGTGCTACTCAAGGACCTCGTCGGCCCTGCCTCGGCAGGTAATGTCGATGCGGCAGTCATGGAGTTCGCCCGGCCCGCAGTCTTCGTGCCCGAGACCAAGCCGATCCTGGCGATGCTCAGCGATATGCAGCGTGCGCGAAACCACCTGGCCGTCGTGGTTGATGAGTACGGCGGAACCGCCGGGTTGGTTACCATCGAAGATATCGTTGAGGAGATCATCGGCGAGGTCGCCGATGAGTTCGACAAAGAGCGCCGATACGTCACGACGCTTGGCCCGAACGAGTGGGTGGTCGACGGCCAGCTCTCCGTTGAAGAGGCGAGAGAGATGCTCGGGCTCGATGTGCCGGAGTCCGAGGAATACGAGACCATCGCCGGATGGGTCCTGATGGAGCTTGGGCACATACCTGAGACCGGCGAGGTCGTTCGCCACGGTCGGCTTACGGTAAGCGTGGAGGCCGTCCGTCGTCGCAGAATCGCGAGACTCAGGGTGATTCGATCGAGTGACGGTGAGACGCATCAAGGAGGCGCCGATGGAACGGAAGCTGTATAGGAGCCGTAGCGACCGAATGATCGCGGGCGTGTGTGGCGGGCTCGCTGAGTACCTTGCAGTGGACCCCACGTTGGTGCGAGTTGGCGCGGTCTTGCTGGGGATAGTCACCAACGGCGGCGTTCTGATCGCCTATCTCGTCATGGCGATTGCCGTGCCCGAGGAGCCAGTGGGTGGAGCGGCTACGGCTGCTGTCAACTTTACAGGAGGGGTTTCCGTGACTGATGTGAACGAATCGACTCCCCGGGAAGACGGGATTCCGAAGGCGCCGGACGTAGTCCCCGCGCCTGAGACCGTTTCCGCGCCGGCGAACCCGCCGTCGGTCATGCCTGCGGCTCCGGAATGGACGCCGCCTTCGCCTGAGGTGCGTGAGCATCACGGGGGTGGCGGCGTCGGCTTTGGCGTGGCTCTTATCGTCGTGGGCGGTCTGCTGCTCGCCAATCAGTTCTTCCCCGAGATTGACCTCGTCCGCCTGTGGCCCGTCGTGATCATCGCGGTCGGCGTGAGCGCACTGATCAAGGGGGTGCGCCGCTGATGGAGATCAAGCGAGCTGCCGAGGGCCTGACTATCATCGCAGTCGGTTTCATCTTCCTGGGAAATACGTTTGGTGTGATCCCATGGGGCGTCTGGTGGAATATCGCCAGTCTCTGGCCGATTCTGCTCATCGCCGCGGGTATCGACGTCATCGGCCGTGGCACCGACAACACATGGCTGCGAGTTCTATCCAGCCTGCTCGTGATCGCCGGCCTTGCGTACGGTGTCTTCATGATGCCGACTGGCAACTCGAACTGGAGTCCGTGGGGTCCTTTTGTGGTGACGCCGATGACGACATCTGGTCAGAATGAGGCGTTCAGCGAGTCTAGGCCGCATGACCCGGCGGTGCTCACCGGCGAGGCGCGGGTCAGCGGAGCCGTTGGCACGCTCAAGGTGAAAGACGGCTCCGATTTGGTCTCCGTCTCCGGGGACAGTCCGTTCACCCCCGAGTTCAAGGTGACGTCATCGGCGCGCGGCGCAGACGTGAATGTGGGTATGGGTTCGGGCCATTGGGTCGCGCCCCGCGACAACGCCTCGTTGGACGTGAAGCTCGATCGAACTGTCACGTGGGATCTCACGATCGATGGCGGCGTCAGCAAGATCGATGCGGACTTGAGCAGCCTGACGATTTCGGCGCTTGAAGTGAAGGCCGGCGTCTCCAGCGGGACAGTCATTCTCGGCGCCGCTGAGTCTGTGGCCTCAGGCGGCGTTCCCGTGAACCTTGATACTGGCGTGTCGACATTCACGCTGCGCATCAAGAGAGGCGAACAGGTTCGCCTGCGCGTGGACAAAGGATTGAGCAATATCGTGCGACCCGATGAACTCACCTCCGTTGGCGAGGATGGCGGCAAGCAGGTCTACGAGACGGCGGACCTTGCCGGCGGGGACTACTGGGATATCACGCTTGATGCGGGCATCAGTAATGTGCGCATCGAGTTCTACTAGGAGGAAACATGTCCGACGGACGCAACGAACAGAATTCACCACTTCTCATCATCGGCGGGCTCCTTATCGTTGCCGGGGCCGTGCTCATGGCCAGGCAGTTCAACTTGGTTCCGGAGCCGTTACTCATGATGTGGCGCGTGTTGAGCGCGGCGCGAGGTCCTGTGGCACTGGTGCTCGTTGGTATCGTCGTGATCGTACTTGCGAACCGTGGCGGGAGCTTCCATGCCCCGGCGAAGGGCACTCGCCTGTACCGGTCGCGTAGCGACAAGGTGATTTCCGGAGTGCTTGGCGGGCTTGCAAAGTACTTCGGGGTTGATACGACACTCGTCCGGCTCGGCTTCGTCGCACTGGCCTTTGTCGGGGGCGTCTGGACTGCGGTCGTCGCGTACATCGTTCTGTCGGTGGTCATGCCGGAAGAGCCGATGACCCCGCCGCAGGCAGGGTAGGCTCGTCGTGCCGAGTGGACACAATGCTCCAGTGACGCGACCAGGCGAGATCGTTGATGCGCATGTCCACATGTTTGCGTTGCCGCTCTTCCGAGAGTTCATCGAACAGAACCCGGACGCCAACCCGCGCTGGAAGAAGGCGCTGGAAGAAGGCAAGTTCGGACGCAGGCAAGAGACGCTTCCGGATCTCACCGCAGGCGAGATGGCGCGCTGGTATGCTGCCCGGCTCGATGATGCCGGCGTAGCCAAGGCCGTCGTGATGTCGGTGTTGCCGGACTCGCAGTACTCACGCGACTTCATCGCCGCCTCAGGGGGCCGGGTTGCTGCTCTTTGCAATATTGATCCGCGAACGCCCGATGCGCCGGCGTTGCTCGAACGCGAGATGGCGGCGGGCTTCAAGGGTGTGAAGCTCCTGCCGGTGAACCGCTGCTTCCACCTCTCGGATCCGGCGTGTCGTCCGTTCTTCGACAAGGCGGCCGAGCTGGGCGCGTCTATCTGCATTCACTACGGCGTGACGGTCGATCCTACTGGCGACCTGCGATATGCCGACCCGACAGATCTCTCACCGGTTGCCCGCGATTACCCGGACATGCCGTTCGTAATCGCGCACTTTGGCGCCGGATACCTGCACGAGGCGCTTCGTCTCGGCTATCAGTGCAAGAACGTGTCGTTTGATTCCTCGGGCACGAACAACTGGATGGACTACGACCCGCACGGGTACACGCTTTCGCAAGTCTTTGACCGTGCGCTCACGGCGTTCGGTCCGGAGCGAGTGCTCTTCGGGACGGATTCGGGCACGACCGCAAAGTATCGCAAGTGGATCAAGTTCCAACAGGTGCGAACGCTTGAGGAGCTTGGGCTCTCGGATCGCGATCGTGATCTCATCTTGCGCGGCAACGCCGTGCGTATATTCGAATTGGACGTGTAGCATGTTCGATGCGAAGCACAATGAGGAGCGCGAGTACGACGAGCTGGTGGACTGGGACCGCAGGTTGACGCGCGAGGCTCCGTTCTTTCGTGAGTTGTTCGAGTCGCACGGTGTGCGATCAATCGCCGACGTCGGCGCGGGTAGCGCACGCCACGCGATCATGTTCCGCAGCTGGGGACTCGACGTGACCGCCATCGACCCGAGCGCTGACATGCTCGCCCTTGCCCGCGAGAACGCCGAGGCGGCCGGCAGCGACGTGCGGATCGTCGAGGGCGGCTTTGGCGAGCTCGCCGGGTTGCTCGGCGGGAAGGTCGGCGCGCTCACGTGTACTGGAAACGCGCTTCCGCACGTGCGCTCGCTTGAAGGTTTGCGCGTGGCGCTTGAGGACTTCTCGGCGGCGGTTGAGCAAGGCGGCGTGCTCGTGCTGCACTACCTCAATCACGAGCGGCTTGTCACGCAACGTATCCGTACGATGAGCCCCGTCTTCCGGGAGACTCCGGGCGGCGATAAGTTCTTCTTGCGGCTGCTGGACTACACACCTGAGGGCGACGGTGTGCTCTTCGACTTCGTGACACTTGTGCGCGACCCGGCGGTGCGTGAAGGCGCGCACTCGATCGAGAGCTGGCCGAAGACGCTCGAGGCCGACCCGGTCGGCGGCTGGACGCTGCGGACACGCAGGTCGCTACACTTTGCGATGCCCCCTGCGCTCATCGGCGCGGAACTTGCGCGCGCAGGCTTCGGCGACGTGCGCTTCCTCGGCGATCACACAGGCCGGGCCCTTGATGCCGAGAAGGACGAGTCGATGATCGTGACGGCTGTTCGGCTCTAGCGAACGAGCGTGCGACCGAGCGCGCAGGTTCTGCCGAGCGCGGCGTCGCATGCAGCGATCGGCGACATGAGCCCCGAGGGCCCGCCCGCGACCTCTCCGGATCCAAGCGCCGCGTGCAGGTGGCACAGCGGCATCCCCGCGACATTCTGATAGCACTCGTCAAGACTGACGGACGCCAGATGGTGTTCTATGTTGTACGCCCCCGCGCATCCCATGAGCTCGCCCTTGGCCGCCCACTCTGCGATATCGTCGTCGGAGAGCTCCCGCATCGCGACGCGTGTGGTGACCGCGAATGTGCGGGGAGCGTCGTGCTCGGGCTCGAAGAGCGCCACGCCCGTGACAACGTGGTGCGTGCGACCAGACAGCGCACGCAACATCCGGTAGGCGTCGTCAAGATCTGCAGGTTTGCCGAGCACGTCATCATCGAGCACGACTATCGTGTCGAACGCGAGAACAAGGCGTCCGACCGCTCCGGCCTCGCGGGCTGCAACGGCCTTCTCGGCGGCGATCGAGGCTGCGAGCTGTCCCGGTACGGCGGCCAGCGGCGACGAGAGGTCCTCGGGGGTGTCCACGGATGTGACGTCGGCGGTAAGGCCAAGCCAGCCGATGAGCCGACGCCTGCGTGGCGATGCCGAGGCAAGCAAGACGGTGCTGTTCGTTGGTTCCATGGCCGCGATGATAGCACCGAAGGCGTTAAGAGGGCATAATCGGGACGAGGGTGATGTCTGCCGGTCATGACGCGGGAGGATCGTGAGCGTGGCAAACGCCAAGACATCGGGCGAGCGTGCCCCGGCTGCAATCGAGAGCTTGGTTAAACAGCTTGTCGTGACGTACAAGGCGGTGAAACTCTACCCGCCCACGAGCACGATTCCGCGAGAGAACGCACGCGAGGTCGTCTCGGCGCTGCGCGCGCAGCTGCGTGAGCGCTCAGGCGTCAGGATCGTCGTCGTCAAGGAGGGCCTCTTCTTCGAGAGCCTACCTATTCTTCCGGACCAACCCGCATTCGCAGCGTTCGCGCATGAACTCTACGCACGCAAGTTGTCGGACATCCGTTTTCATTCCGGCGTAAGTGAGACTGAAGTCACCGCGTTTCTCAGCGTGCTCTTAGAGACTCCCGAGGAGATCGAAGCGGCGGGTGGATTTGAAGCCCGGCTCTGGGAGCGGCAGGTGGACGGCATCACAATCGGGAGTGCGGCCACCAAGTTCGTGGACACGAACATCCCTGATGCGGTTGAAGAAGAAGTCGTCGAGGATAACGTGTGGCCGCCGGACAACGCCCGCATTGAATCACTCCTCGGTGGTCCGTACGGTATCAAGCCACGCGATCAGCGGTTGCTCATGCGATTCGTGGCGAGCCCAAAACTGGTGAATCGCTATCTGCAAGACGTCGCGCTTGCTCGCGCTGCCTCCGGCCCCACCGCGGCGCTTGCTGAGCGAGTCTCCATGCTTGCGCGGATTGCCAACGGTGAGCTTGCCGAGGACCGCCATGCGCTATTCCGCTCGATCGCCGAGGCGGTGATGGGCCTCGATCCCGAAACCCGTCACCAGCTGCTGGTCGATCGTTTGCTTGCCGACGCCCGCATCGATGACACCGTCGCTGAGGTCATCAGACAACTCGACTTGGATGAAGTCTGCCGCGCGCTGGCCGAGGGCCTCGACCCGGATCCGGTGAGTCGCGAAGGCATCTCGCGGGCACTTCGTAATCTCGCGCTCATCTCGATTGCCGGTAAGGACGACGTATCGGAGGCCGCGCGCTCGGCGCTCGCCGATGCGGGTGCGTCGGAGAGCGACATCACCGAGATTCTGGATCAGGCGCTTCCGACCCACCTTCAGGTGATTCGAAAGACCGAGGAGCAGGAAAGGGAGCCCATCGACGGGGTTCTCAAGCTCATCGATCTAGCGCCGTCGCGTGACTTGATGACTGACGAGGGCGACTCGGAACTGAAGGCCCTGCGCGAAGAGGCACTGGCGAACGTCTCGGACGGCGAGGTGATCGCCGCGCTTGTGACTATCGCAACGCTCGAGCGACGGCCGGAAGTGTTCTCATCCATTCTTGCCAGCGTGGAGGGCAACCTCGTGATGCTGATTGAGTGGGGCGAGTATGAGATCGCCGCGGACGCCGCGCTGGCCCTGTCGACGCTCTCGTGTGACGAGACGCTTTCGGAGCCGTTGCGCGCGAGGGTATCCGAGGTGCTCATGAGCCTTGCGGAGCCCGATCAGATTCGGATCATCGCACGTTCGATGCGGGTCTTTGCGGCTGACTCACCAGAGCATGCCACCTGTCGGCGTTTGCTGGGTCTGCTCGGCGGTCACACCATCGACTCCTTGCTTGAGGTTCTCGCCGACGAGCCGGACATGGCCGCACGCAAGGCGCTCGTCGACCTGGTGACCGACCTCGCGCCGGGGCACGTCCAGCGCCTCGGTGAGCAGGTGAGTGACCCCCGCTGGTACTTTGTGCGTAACGTCGTCAGCATTCTCGGCTCAACCAGAGGCTCCGATACGCTTCCTTACCTCGGCCGGACGCTTCGGCACAACGATGCGCGCGTTCGCCGAGAGACCATCCGCGCGCTTTCGAACATCCGCGACCGCCTGGCTGATGAGATGCTCACGGCCGCGCTGGCCGATGAGGATGCGCAGAACGTGCAGCTCGCCGCTCGGTATCTCGGTGGAGTTGGTGCGCGATGTGCCGTGAAGGCGCTGCTAGCGGTTGCCCAGGGAGAGGGCCGCGGAAACCGTGACGTCGGTCCGCGCGTTGAGGCCATCGAGGCGCTCGGCCGCATTGGCGATGCCGGGGCAATCCCGGCACTCAGGTCCCTGACCGGCCGCCGCTCAATACTGAGGTCCGGACGTCTTCGTGAGGTCCGTGCCGCCGCTGAGTCTGCACTTGACGTGCTCGCATCTTCTGAGAGAGGAGGTGCGTGATGGCCGAGGATCATCTGAATGACATCATCCGCGAGGCGGCCGGCGCCGCTGGAGGCGACGTCGGGTCGAATCTCATCGAAGCCGATAGCACGAAGACGCCTCCTCCTGTGACGGTCTTCTCGGCAAAGCAGACCAAACGCGCGCGTGCCATGCTTGCGCGCCTCTACGCGCTCAGGCGCGCTCAGCGCTTCTACCCGCAAGAACACCCGGCGGTAGAGCAGGCGATTGATGAGTTCGCCGCGGTTCTTGCGCAGTTTCACGACGAGGGCGTAGATGTCCCCATCACGTTCTACGACGACGAGCTTCTCCTTGGTGAGCAGCTTCTTGCCGAGGACAGTGTGCTCTTTGACCAGCTCATCCGCGACATGACAGCGATCGGCGCTGGCAATGTGGTGTTCGCGCGTGGCGCGACCCGGAGCGAGATCCAGCGATTCGCGAAGATCATCAGTGCAGACCCAGATGTCGTGGCGCATCAGGGTGGCGTGTCGGCGATGGCCATCGAGGCCGGTCTCACGCGCATCGTGGTGAGTGGCGTCGCGGTCTATCGCGAACCGGCTGAGATCAAGGATGAGGACGGCAAGAAGTTGGCTCGTGAGGCGTACTCGAACGCGCTTGAACTCATGCGCGAGCTTGAGCGTCTGATACGAGCGAACCAAGTGATCAACGTGCCCCGGGTGAAGGGCACCGTTCGTAGTCTGATCGAGAACGTGTTGAACAACCGCTACGCAACGCTCGAGCTCGTCGGGTTGAAGAGCTTCGATGAGTACACGTTCTATCACTCGGTGAACGTCGCTATCCTGTCGCTCGCACTCGGTTCGATGATCACGCACGATTTCCGTTTCCTTTCGACGCTTGGAGTCAGCGCGCTGCTGCACGACGTCGGGAAGATGACGGTTGACCTCAAGATCCTCAATAAGCCGGGGCCTCTGACTTCTGAGGAGTGGGCGCAGATACGCCAACACCCCATCTTCGGTGCCGAGAACACCGCACTCACCCCCGGGCTCGACAAGGCCGCGACGGTCATTGTCCTTGAGCACCACATGCGCTACGACCTCACGGGGTACCCGCAGAGGGTTCCATTGAGGAAGCAGCACCTCGGTAGCCGCATTGTCGCTGTCGCCGACGCATACGACGCGATGACCTCTCGACGAACATATAGCGCCGCCAGGCCGCAAGACGACGCGATCGTCACGCTCATCAAGAACGCAGACAGTGCGCTCGACCCGACGTTGGTTCGGCTTTTCGTGAATCTGATGGGACTGTATCCGCCACGCTCCGTGGTTCTCCTAAGTTCTGGCGAAACGGGTATAGTCATCTCACCGAACCCACACGAGGTCTCTTTGCCGCGTGTGCGTATCATCGCGGCTGTCGGTGGCGAGATGATCACGCCGGTAGATGTGGACCTCACCGATGATGCCGAGGGCCGCACTGTTGAGCGTTGCCTTGATCCCGCAGGCTTGAACGTTGAGGTCTCGGACTTTTTGTGATGCCGCTGTCTTTGCGGCGCGATTCCGACCGGAGGAACAGCGATGCCTGATGTGATTTCTAACAATCGTGCCAGTCGCGGCACTCGTCCCGTGGTGCCGATCATCATCGGAGTGGTGGTTGTTCTTCTTGCCATCTCCGGGGGTGTGGCCACGTTCTACACAGACGCGCTGTGGTACAGCGATCTCGGACAGTCGGGTGTCTTCTGGACCCGCATCACGTCGGGCTGGATTACCGGTGCCGTCTTCTTCCTGGCGTTCTTCATAATCTTGTATGCAAACGTGTTGATTGCCCGCAAGATGGCGCCGAAGGTCACACTCAGAGCCACCGACGATGTCGGGTTCCGATATGAGATGGCAATTCAGCAGGTGCGCGATACGCTCGAGCAATTCTCAGGCGCCGCCCTTGTTCTCATCAGCGCGGTAGCAGCCCTCGTCTCAGGCGCGGCGATGGCGGCGCAGTGGTCGGTGTTCCGACTCGCTCTTGCCGCAGTTCCCTTTGGCGAGACCGATCCTCAATTCGGACGCGACCTCTCCTTCTACTTCTTCACGATGCCGGCGTTGCGAACGGTCGCTGACTGGCTCACTGGCGCGCTCGCGTTTACGCTTCTCGTGACCGCGATCGTGCATGTCCTCACCGGCTCGATCCGACCTTGGGCACGCCTCAAGGGATTTGACCCGCACGTGAAGGCGCACCTCTCGGTACTCGGCGGCCTTATGATCGTGGTGCAAGGCTTCCGCTATTGGCTCGATATCTTCGAGTTGAACTTCTCCAGCCGAGGCCAAGTTATCGGCGCGTCGTTCACCGACATCAATGCGCAACTGCCGGCGTATCAGATACTGATTGTGATCGCGGTGCTCTCGGGCATCGCGCTCATGGTGAACATCCGCTTCAAAGGCTGGAAGCTTCCAGCCATCGCGCTTGCCGTATGGATCGGTGCGTCAGTGCTCGTCGGTGGCATCTACCCGGCGGTCATCCAGCAGTTCCGCGTCTCACCCAACGAGGTCGCAGCTGAGGCTCCGTACATCGAGCGCAATATCGCCGCCACCCGCAAGGCGTTCCAGATCGATGACGTTATCGTGCGTGCATTCCCCGCCGAGGAGAGCCTGACCGCCTCGGCAGTCGCGGGCGACAGCGATACCATCAAGAACGTACGTCTTTGGGACCCTAGCATCGTGTCGCAATCGTATCAGCAGCTGCAGGGTATCCGCCCTTACTATGACTTCATCGACGTAGATGTCGACCGCTACACTATCGACGGCGAGCGGCGCCAGGTTCTGGTCTCACTTCGGGAGATGAATGTCGACCAGCTTGCCGAGCAAGCCAAGACGTGGGTGAACCAGCATCTCGTCTACACGCATGGCTACGGCGCGGTTGTGAGCCCGGTGAACGAGTCGAGCGGGCAGGGATTGCCGAGCTTCATCGTTCGGGACATTCCGCCGACAGGTTTGACAGACCTCAAGGTTGACCGCCCCGCCGTCTACTACGGCGAGCTCACCACCAACTATGTGATCGCCGCCACGGAGATCAAGGAGTTCGACTACCCCGTGGGCGACCAGAACGCGACGACGTCGTACGAAGGGAAGACGGGCATCGCAATGGGTGGCATCGTGCGCCGTGCCGCGTTTGCACTGCGCTTCTCTGCACCGCAGATGCTCTTCAGCACCTACATCACGCCGGACAGCAAGGTGCTCTTCAACCGGTCGCTGACCGAGCGCATCGGCGCACTCGCGCCGTTCCTCACGCTCGACCGTGATCCGTACGCTGCCATCATCGACGGCAAGCTCGTTTGGATCGTCGACGCGTACACCACCTCGGACCGCTACCCGTACTCGGAGCGCATCGGTGGCGTGAACTACATGCGTAACTCAGTGAAGATCACGATGGACGCATATGACGGCACGGTGAGTCTGTATGCTTTCGGTGACACCGATCCCGTGCTGGAGACCTGGCGTGCGGTCTTTCCTGGTCTCATCACCGATGAGTCTGAGATGCCCGAGGGTGTTCGCGACCACCTGCGCTATCCCGAGGACCTCTTCCGCGTCCAGGCCGCCGTGTATAAGACCTACCACATGCTCGATCCGCTCGTCTTCTACAACAAAGAAGATCAGTGGGAGCTGCCCGGCGAGGCTAGCGGCACGCCGATGGATCCGTTCTACGTGCTCATGAAGCTCCCGCAGGAACCTGCCGAGGACTTCATGATCATGCTGCCGTTCACACCCCGGAACAAAGACAACATGATCGGCTGGATGGCGGCGTCTTCGGACCCCGACACCTACGGTCGCCGCATCGTCTACACGTTCCCCAAGCAGAAGCTTGTGCTGGGACCGCAGCAGGTGAGCGCGCGGGTGAACCAGGACCCCGTGATCAGTCAGCAGCTCACATTGTGGAACCAGCGGGGGAGCGGTGTGCTATTCGGCAACATGCTCGTCATTCCGATTGAAGATTCAATCGTCTATATTCAGCCGCTCTACCTGCAAGCCGAGCAGACGGCGATGCCGCAGCTCACCCGGGTTGTGGTCGCCTACGGTGACTCAGTAGCGATGCAGCCTGACCTTAAGAGTGCGCTTGAGTCTGTCTTCGGTGCAGCGCCGACGCAGCAACCCATTGGCTCTTTAGCGCCAACGGTCGACATCGCGCGCGACTTGTATCTAAAGGCGATCGAGGCGCAGAAGGCCGGTGACTGGGCAGCCTACGGCAGGGCGATCCAGGAGCTCGGCTCGGCACTCGAACAGCTTTCAGGCAGTGCCGAGACGACCCCGGCGCCGTAGTAAATCCGCACGCCAGAGGGCCCCCGGCAGCTCGCCGGAGGCCCTCTGGGCTGGCTTTCTTGGCACGGACTGTGCTACTGTTCCTCCTCGTTGTGCTTTACAAGGACGCTACTCGGCGTGTGCAGCCCGTCATAATACGGGTTCACTGGACCGGCGACGAGAGTGTCGAAGTTCAAAAAGAGAGGACTCCGTGCGCTGGCATCATGCGCCGGCCGGGAGTCGGATCACGGTCCAACACCAACAGCATAGCTTGTGCTTGTTAGGTCGAAAGACGGCGTAGTGCCGATCACACGACCGGGTCGAGACAGCTAGCTCCTCTTACAACTCCCTCTGTCTACTCTCGTAGTATGCCCTCGCCCGGGTCGCCGTCTGTAATGTATCCGGACCCGGAGGTCATGCGTGAAGGTTAACAGTCTGTTCTCAAAGTCCGCCAACGCGGTTGTGGGTGTACTCATCATTACGCTCGCCGCAGCAACGGGCGCCGGTCTTATTCCTCTGCAGCGCGCAAGCGCAGCAACTGTAGTCACGACCGGAGCGGACACTCGCGTCCGTCTCTCTAGCACGAGCGCGATAGTACTTGTCCGTGAGAAGACCAGCTCGATTGAAAGCGTCCCCGATGTCGTGGCAACCGCCAACATACGGCCTGCCGAGAAGACAACGACGGTTCGGACGAAGACTCAGCTCACCTCGCAATTCAAGGCTCTAGAGGCTGCTCGTGCAGCAGCTGCCGCAGCAGCGGCAAAGGCGCAAATCGTTGCGCTGACGAACTGGAAGTCGGCGAAGGTGTCGTGGTACGGTCCCGGATTCTACGGGCACACGATGGCTGGCGGCGGCAACCTGACTCCCACGAGCATGGTTGTGGCGCATCGCACGATGAAGTTTGGTACGAAAGTCCAGATCAGCTACAACGGCAAGACGGTTGTGGCGGTCGTGAAGGATCGCGGACCGTACGTGACCGGTCGTACGTTTGACCTCGGCCCCGGCACCGCCAAGGCACTCGGTTTCTCGGGTGTTGGCACAGTCAGATGGCGCGTCGTGAAGTAGAACGCGTTCATAGAGTGAGTTCGACGGCGTCGGGAGTAGTTGCTCTCGGCGCCGTTCGTATATTTTGTGGAAGCCGTGTCGAACGACACGGCTTCGGTTAGGGTATGTAGGAAGCGTTGCACCCGCCCCGAGGAGGTCGTCGCGCATGCCGGATTCCGGCAAGAACTCTGCTGAACCCAAGAAGGACGCCATCGGAGCGATCATCGACTCGATCGCTGATCTACTCCAGACCGCGACAGACTGGGTCCGTCAGGAAGCCGAGTCAGTCATTCGCGAGAAGATCGTCCTGCCGATCCAGCGCCTTGGGCTGACGATCGTGTCCGCCTCGGCAGCCGGATGTCTGGCCGTGGTCGGACTCATCTTCATCGCGGTGGCGCTCTTCCTGCTGCTTGCCCAGTGGCTCACGTACCCCGGTGCGCTTCTCGCCATCGGTGGCGTGTATCTGCTCGGTGCCGTTGTATTCATAGTCATCAAAGTGAGGATGATGCAGAAATGACCGATGCCGAGCAGTCCATCACCGTTGAGGACCTTCGCCGCAAAGCTATCCGCATCAAAGATATGACTGAGACCGAGGTGCGCCACCTGCGAGAAGAACGCGGGACGCAGCTTGTCGTTGCGGGTGTCGCCGTGGTGTGTGCTGCGGTCGCGCTTGCCTACTACCTGGGGAGCCGCAGGCGCGGCTAAGGATCAACTGGGGGGACCATGCGGGTCAGTAGCGTTACGGTGTGCGCCGACCGTGTCGACGTTCTGGTCGATGTGGGCGATGCTGAGGCACTACGCACGATGTCCGACAGCACAATAGCCGAACGGGCCTTGAAGCTTCTGCCCGGGCTCGAGCGCCACGTGTGCCACAACGACGACGACCGCACATTTGCCGAGGAACTCGCAGACACAGAGGTGCCGCACCTCTTCGAGCACGTCGTGATGGAGCTCATGGCCAGGGCGGGCTCACCTCGCACCCTCAAGGGTGAGACTTCCTGGGATTTCAAGCGTGACGGACACGGCATCTTCCGGGTGGCCTTCGAATATGACGACGACCTTGTGTGCCTTGGTGCGATCAAAGCAGCCAGCAAGGTGATGGCGTATCTCACCGATGGCGGTCCCGCGCCTGACACCGCTCTCGAGACGGCGAGGCTACTGAGCCTGCGCGAGGTGCCGGTGGTGGCGTAGGGGTAATCGCGATGTGGCTGTCCCGTGAGCAGGCGCCTGCTAGTCCTTTTTGGATACGAGAGTCGTGTCGTAGGTCTTTTCGAAGAATCGGATGAGGCTCTCGGCGGAAGGCGTTCGCGCGTGATTCTTAGGGATCACGAGTCCGATATTAGTAAGAATCGGATTCTGAAACGGAACGCACGTCACCTCGGTCTCGTTGTGACCTTGAGCCAATCCGCGCGGCAGCGCTGATATCCCGATACCCCGTCCAACCGCCGCGAGAAGTGGTTCGTGACGCTGATGCGTGAAGATGATGTTCGGGAAGAAGCCAACCCCACGACACCGGTCCACGAACGATGTGTAAATAGCTGACTGCGGTTCTATCATGACGAACCGCTCGTTCTTCAAATCAGCGGCTGCGATACGTCGCGTCCGGGCCAGCGGGTGCTGATTGGAGCAGACGACGACGATCTCATCCTCCAGGAGCGGCACCCAGTCGAATTCGCCTGCGCTCAGGGCATCCGTGCGCAGAATGGCGAGATCGAGCAGGTTCAGCTCCAGGCGTTTGAGTATCTCGACTTGATTCCGTTCGTAGAGATCGAGCTGAACCGTCATGTTCTCGACCTGGAAGTCCGCCAGATTCGTGTGAAGGTTGTAAGCGCTGAGCAGGGGGAGTGCTCCAACTCTGAGTCTCACCTGGGACTGCGTGTTGTACCGCTCCAGCTGCAGGATGATGTCCTCATAGTCCAGGAACGTCTTCTTCGCAAAAGCCAGGAACATCTCACCCGCGGGGGTCAGTTGAACTCCGCCCGACGCTCGGATGAACAGGTCGACGCCTAGTTCCTCCTCGAGTGCCTTGATTTGTTTCGATAGCGAAGACTGCGAGATGTATGCGTTTTCTGCAGCGGCGCTGAACGTCCCGCGCCTGAAGATCTCAAGGAAGTACTTGATCTGGGCGATGTGCATCGTCATCACTCCCTCCCCGGATTACCAAAGCCCTGTGGCCTCCGGAGTGCAGGCATGGCTCACTTCGCGCGATCTTGTCTAACGAGTTACTTCGGGCTCGCTTGATAGCATACTCCAGCGGCTCGAGGTGCCCATTGACGGCGCCATTCAATTAACGCATCTGAGTATGCCTGTGAGGAATTGAGCGGGGTCCCCACCAGCTGCTATTCGGTACCGGCATTTCGCGGTTCTCAATCTGAATTGCGCTGCCTCTAGCCTGCTGCAATGGTCGTGTGAGTGAGGGTGCGTCGCGCCCACTCCAGTGTCCGCGACTAGCCCTAGGAGCCCGCAAAGACGGGCATTCTCAAGTACGGAGAAGGGAGTTCAGATGGCGAAAGTCTACAAGGACCTCCGGGAGTTTCTGGCGACTCTGGAGGAAGAGGGCCAGCTGGTCCGTATCAAAGAAGAGGTGAACCCTGAGCCCGATATCGGAGCTGCGGGACGCGCCGCTTCAAGCATGCCAAATGGCCCGGCCGTGCTCTTCGAGAACATCACGGGCTACAAGGGTTCGGTCGTCACCAACGTTCACGGTTCGTGGCAGAACCACGCGCTCATGATGGGTATGCCCAAGGACACGCCCACCAAGGAGCAGTTCGAGGAGTTGAACGCTCGCTGGGACAAGTACCCCGTTCCCCCCAACGTTGTCTCCCGCGAAGAGGCACCGTGCAAGGAGAACGTCATCACCGAGAACATCAACCTCTTTGAGGTACTGCCGCTGTATCGCATCAACGAGCAGGACGGTGGATTCTTCATCTCAAAGGCATCGGTTATCTCTGGTGACCCCGAGGCTCTCGATGACTTTGGACGTCAGAACGTCGGCACGTACCGCATCCAGGTGAAAGACAAGGATCGTATCGGCATCCAGGCACTTCCGATGCACGACCTTGCCGTCCAACTTGAGAAGGCGGAGCGCAAGAACGAGCCGCTTCCTGTTGCCATTGCCCTTGGTAACAGCCCGCTCGTCACGTTCATGGCCTCCACCCCCGTGGGCTACAGCCAGAACGAGTACGAGTTCGTCGGCGCACTCCAGGACGGAGTCCCAACCGATATTGTCCCGGCCGACACCGCCCCGCATCTCATGGTGCCTGCAGGCGCTGAGGTCGTGCTCGAGGGCTACATCATCCCGCGCGTGCGCGTGGTGGAAGGTCCGTTCGGCGAATTCCCGGGTTCGTACTCGGGCTCCCGTTTGCAGTGCGAGATTCAGATCACTCGTATCACGCATCGCACGGATCCGATCTTCGAGAATCTGTATCTCGGCATGCCTTGGACTGAGATCGACTATCTGATGGCACTCAACACCAGTGTGCCGCTGTACAAGCAGATCAAGGAGAGCTTCCCGGAGGTTGTCGCTGTCAACGCCATGTACACACATGGCATCGGTGTCATCATTTCCACGAAGTGCCGCTACGGTGGTTATGGCAAGGGCGTAGCGATGCGCCTCCTGTCCACGCCTCACGGTATGCCCTATTCCAAGATCGTAATCGTCGTTGACGAGTTCGTCGATCCGTTCAACCTGGAGCAGGTCATGTGGGCGCTTACCACCCGCGTGCTGCCGCACAAGGACGTCACGATGATCGAGAATGCTCCCGGAATGCCTCTTGATCCTTCAAGTAACCCTGCAGGCATGACGACCAAGCTGATCATCGACGCGACCACACCGGTCGCGCCGGAGCCCAACCCTCGCGCGGTCGAGCTGCTCAAGGACCCGGTGGGCACCGCGAAGTACACGGAAGTCATCAAGGGTCTGATGCAAGCCATGGGTGACAAATAGCCACCATTCCACCCGTTTATGACTCGTCCCGCTCGTGGGGCGATCCAGAACACTCAGAGGAGGTACTACATGGAATGCCCGCGCTGTGACAGCGAGAACACTCGGACAATGGTCAAGTCCCCGGTTGGGGACGTCTGGGAAGTGTACGTATGTGAAGATTGTTGGTACTCGTGGCGCTCGACCGAGACTCCGGTTGTGATTGAGAAGTTCAAGCTCACTCCGGCAATCATCGCTACCCTCGGCGTAATCCCGCCGATTCCGCCGCTCGACCTGTAGTTCGATCACCGGCCAGGGGCGTTTCGCCTCTGGCCGGTACCCAGGCACTTCCTATCATCATTGGGCGCGCGAATGACGGGTAATGTCATCGCTCTTCCCACGAGTCAAGCAAGGAGGGAAAGTGGAAGCAGCAAAGCGCGTTTTCGGTAAACGTGAGATCGGCTTTGTGCTCGGAATCCTCGTTGGCCTCGCAATCTGGATGATTCCGATTCCTGTGGCCGACCTGGGCACCGGTGGTCACATCACACTG
>PHEU01000026.1 GCA_002841295.1 Actinobacteria bacterium HGW-Actinobacteria-6 | reverse complement strand
TGGGACTCGTTGGTACAGCGGAGCTGCGGCGAGTCCCAATAGGTACCAACGAGTACCAACAGTCACCATGTATTTGGGCGACAAATCGGGCGACAAATCCGGGGCGCGATCCCGGCCGAGCAGCCTCCGTCAAACCCGGGGCGTTTCAGACACCATGCGCGCGTCGGTGTGGAAGCGCGGGTTAGACCGAACTCACATCGCGTAGAGATCGAGCCTCTTCACCGAGATGCCCCCAGCGGGGGTCTCGTCGATGAGGAACACAAGGCGATCGAGCTGTGAGCATGTAACCATGAGCCAGGAACCAACGAGCCGGCACTTCCAGCTTACAGCACCAGGAACAGGCACTAGCAGACCTGCTGAAGGGAGTGCGCCGTCTCGTTTGCACAACGTCAGTACTGTCCAACTACCTGCAGCACAACCTGAGGCACATCCGATATGGGACCACGCAGCGCGACAAGGGGACACTCCAAATCGAGGATCTCGCGTCAATCCCTCCGTGAACCACAGTACATCCTGGCCAGGACTGGACAGCCCAGCTCAGTCTCGACCTAGCCGTTCCCGAACCCTTGAGTGCTGCTGCACTCGATGGGCCCATCGTCATGAGGGACGCTCAACAGGCGCCACCGGCGCGTTCTGAACGAACCTCGCGAAGGATGCTGATGCCGCCGCGAACGACGATGATGGCAATTACACCGCCAATGACAAGGTCGGGGATGCGCGTGCCGAGCACGAGGACCAATGCCCCGGAGACGATGACCCCGATGTTGGCTATCACGTCGTTCGCCGAGAAGATCCATGAGGCTCTCATGTGCACTCCGCCGTGGCGGTGCTTTGCTATCAGGGTGAGGCAGGTGACGTTCGCCGCGAGCGCCAGTGCGCCCACTATCATCATCAAGACGCTCTGAGGCTCACTGCCCCCCACGAGCCGACGTGCCACGTCGAGCAGCACGCCGAGGCCAAGAGCGATCTGAACGATTCCGCTGGCAGTTGCCGCGTTTGACTGGATGCGCGAGGATCGCCCGACCGCATAGAGAGCGACTGCATACACGGATGCATCGGCAAGCATGTCAAGCGAGTCCGCCAGCAGGCCAGCGGCGTCTGCGAGCCATCCCGTCAGTGCTTCCACGATGAACATGAGGGCGTTTAGAGCCAGCAGAACCATGAGGGTTCTTCGCTCAAGTTCGGCCGCTTCCTGGAACTCATTATCTGCGTCGCACATGGGCTCTCATTCCTTGTCGCAACTCATGCCGGTGCAGACCCCGGTCGTCTCGGTTTCCATCGTCGCGTGCTCCACTTCGAACCTATCGTGCAGCATCGACTTGAGTTGTTTCACCGTCTCCAGCCGCTCCGGCTCACCCAGTTCGCATGGGAGGACCACGTGTGCGGACAGCACGATGTTGCTAGACGTCATCGCCCAGACGTGCAAGTCATGAACGTCCTCGACGAGTGGGTGCTCTCTGATCGCAGACTCCACCAGCGCCAGCTCGACTCCGTCAGGCACGCCCTGCATAAGGATGTTCGCCGCTGTGCGCAGTAGTCCGACAGACTCCTTTATCATCCACGCAGCGAGGAGCAGAGACACTATCGGGTCAACCACGAACCACCCGAACCAGTGGATCAGAGCTCCAGCAATGAGCACCCCGAATGACGCGACCGAGTCTGACACCAGATGAAGCACCGCGCTTCTGATGTTCAAGTTCGACCCGTGTCCCCTGAGCAGCCATGCGGCTGCGGCATTGGCGACCATGCCGAACGCCGCGAATGCCATCACCAGTCCCCCCGCAACCGGCTCCGGACTCGATAGTCGCCTGAGGGCCTCCACCGATACGAACGCAGAAACCGCGATGAGACTTGTAGCATTCAGTACCGCTGCGAGTACTTCGGCACGCTGAAACGCGAAGGTGTACCGGGGGCTCGCCGGTCGCCTGGATACACGTAACGCACCGTAGCTCATACACAAAGCAGCAACATCCGTCAGGTTGTGCAGAGCATCGGCGATCAGGGCGATACTCCCGGCGAGCATGCCGCCGATGAGTTGCGCCGTGAGGATCACGACGTTGATCGCGATGCTGGCGAGGAGCTTCGGGCCGAGTTGCCCGTCCGGTATGTGGTGCGACTGGGCCATCTTCTCCAACTTTCGAGTGCACGGCATGCGATGAGGTTGACGACACCCTATGTCGAAGACTAACTTGATACAAACAAACATTCAAGCGGATGTGGGAATGATATTCCTAATACAACGCCAGAATTGATGTGGAGGGTTGCTATGGGCTCAAAGCGAAGCGTCCCTAGCTGCGATGTCGAGTGTGTGCACGCTGATGTTGTACACCGCCTAGCACCGCTGCTGGATGGCCTCGACGGCGTTGGTGAGACCATGTCGATCTTCGCGGATGACACACGCTTCAAGATTCTGGTCGCGCTGAGTCGATCGGAACTATGTGTATGCGACGTCGGCGCGCTCCTACAGGCAAGCAGCTCCAGCGTTTCATACCACTTGCGCAACCTGTTCCGCGTAGGGGCGGTGAAGTATCGACGTGAAGGCAAGCTCGTCTACTACCGACTCACGGACGATGCGATCGCGACGCTCATCGGGGCGGTTCTCCGTTACACGGGTCGTCCGCAATGAGCGTTCGCCTCGACATGCCGGCTGTCCTGTACGTCGGACTTCTCTATGGCGGCTATGCTGCCCTATGGTCTCTGAAGCGACGGTGCCAACGGCGCACGACTGGGATCGATCCCGATGTCTTCGCGCGGCGTCCTTCCGGCGGGCTCCAGGGCTACGTGTCCGGTCTGTCACGCGCCCTACAGTGCTACGTGGTCCTGCTCCTTATTGCACACGGACTGGCACCCACGGCTGCGTGGGGGCTTCGGCAACTGCCTCTGCTGAATCGTCCTGGAGTCGATGAGATCGGGTTTCTCCTCGGCGCGGCAGGTCTCACGCTCTGTTGGTTGGCCCAGCGAACCATGGCGTCTTCATGGCGGGTCGGGATCGACGAGACCAACCCGACGGATTTCGTCACATCAGGTCCGTTTGAACTCATCCGCAACCCAACCTACTTGGGGTTGTTCGCTCTCGCGCTCGGGTTCTGGCTGATATGGCCGACATGGGCGGTACTGATGTTTGGGACGCTCTTCGTGGTCATGCTCGAAGTGCAGGTGCGGAGTGAGGAAGAGCATATGCTCCGGCAGCATGGCAAAGCCTACGAGATGTACTTCGCCCGGACCAAACGGTACTTTCCCGGCGTGTACTGACCCGGAATGGTTGCTGGCCTACGGTCGGCAGGCGCCGACATAGTCGCTGTGCAGAGGTGAGATCTTCACTACATCTCCAGTCCGAGGCGAATGGATCATCATGCCGCCACCTACGTAGATGCCAACGTGATGGATAGGGTTGCCGAAGAAGACGAGATCGCCAGGCTGAAGGTCGCTCCTGTTCACGCGTTCGCCGGCGCGGATCTGGTCGCGGCTCACGCGGGGCAGCTTGACGCCGACCTGTCGGTACACGAACATCGTGAACCCGCTGCAGTCGAATGTGTTCGGGCCTTCCGCACCCCACACGTACCGTGCTCCGAGATATTGCTTGGCGATTGAAACGACCTCTGAACGTGCGGCCTGCGTTGGCGGCGGGAATGTGCCGCCGCCCGGTTCGGCCCGAGGTGCCGCCCGAGCTGCTCGGGCTGCCTCTGCGGCGAGTCTCTCTTCTTCGGCCCTGTCAAGTGCGGCGACCTCCGCTTCGAGTCCAGAAAGCATGCGCTTGCGCTCAGCTAACTTGCCCTCAATTGACACCTTGCGAGACGCGAGTTCGCGTGAGACCGCGGCAGCCTCCTCGGTGCGTCGCTCCAGTTCCGTTTGTGCCTTGGCCTGTTCGGACTTGGCCTCCTTCAGGTCCGCGAGCATCCGCGCGTCATCCTCATTCAGCTGTTTCAGGAAGTCCCATGTCTGGGCAAACGCTTCGAAGTCGGAGGCTCCAAGCAGAACGTCCAGGAAGCCCAGAGGGTCAGTACGGTACATGTTCGCCGCACGAGAGCTGAGCCGCGCCTGCATTGTCGCGGTGTGCTTCGTTGTCAGCTCCAGTCGTTCGGTCGCTGCCTTTTCCTGCTCGGCCACCTCCCGGTGGTGCTCCCTTGCAGCGTTGTAGTCCTCCGACAGGAGCTCGGTCTGTTTGTCGAGGGCGTCGACCTGGGTCTTGATCTCTCTCGCACGGGTCAGCAGCTCGTCTCTAGGAGCTGCGCCCGCTACAGATGGCGACGAGAGCACTGCGGGTAGGGACAGCACCACAACGGCGATGAGGGTCACTGCTAGGGAGTTGAGCACACGGAAGTTTCTCCGACTGATGCGAAAGTCCGGCCCCGGCACTACTGGACCACCAGGGTTCCGTGCTGCATGTCCATGCCGCATGCGAAGGCGTAGTTGCCCGGTGCGAGTGCCGGCAGCTTGATCGTCACGGGCCCGTTCTCAAGGCTCTGGTTGATCTGGAGATCGGGGAACACCACCTCCGCGATGCAACCCGTACCCTGGCCGAAAGTGATCTCAATCGGCGCACCGGACTTGGCAGTCAACTGCGTCGGTGAGAAGGATCCGGACGACGTGTCGACGGTGAGCGCCTGAGCGCCTGAGGTCCCGCTCGGGGCGGCACTTTGTGCCGAAGGGGCGGGCGCCCCATCGGCTACGAGGCCCGTCGGGAGCAGTCCCTGTCGCACGAGGTCATCATTCGAAGAGGATTCGCAGTACCCTACCTGGAGGGTTGAGGTCTTGATATTCAGCGTCGCGGTGTTCATGCCGTCGAGCGTTCTGAGCGCATCGAAGAGCGTCTCTGCGGCGGCAAGCGGATCGGCACCCACCAGATTCACAGGGATGCTCACGTTCGAGCATGGCTTACCCTGGGAGAATGTCTGCGTCACGGTGTCCCCAGCAATCGTCGGCTTGCTCGTCTGGGTTCCGACGATGATAGCTGCCCCGATGAGTACGCCGATGACCCCTACGGTCAGGGCGTTGCGCTTACCACTGCCGGACTTCACCGGAGTTTGTACCGGGGGCGCCTTGGCATGGACCCCAGCCTTCGCGTGTGTGGACTTTGCTCGCGCCCGTGTTGCGGCCGGGGCAACTTCAACGGTCGAGGCATTCCCGGGCAGCTGCCGGCGCAACGCGATGGCGAAGATAGTCGCAATCGTCGCGATGCCGATGAGCATAACTATGAGAATGATCGTGCCGGAGGAGGACTTGGCCGTCGTCTGCGTGCCACCGGTGCCTGTAGCAGCGGGGGCAGAGTAGTTGAACGTGAGGTCGAGTGCGTCTCCAGGCTTCACGTTGCTGATCGTCTTGGTGTAGTAGCTGTAGCCCTCCTCTCCCGGCGAGAGTGTCGCACCGGGAATCTGCTGGACGACTTGTGCTCCCTGGGGCAGCCGCACAATCATGCGAACTTCCGGGATGGCCTGGCTTGGCGACCACTTCAGCGAAGCAGTGTAGTTCGCGCCGTCGAATCCGAGACTCTCTGTCGTGGGCACCTCGACTTGAGCGGTGCGGGACTCGGTAAGTGTGAAGCGATAGACGTCGAGTTCGTCTACTGTCGACTTGGTGTACTTAAGCGTGGGATCCGCCGACGGATCGCCCCCGAGAATCTGACCGATCCACTGAATCGCGGAGCCAGCCGGAACCGCGAGTTCGGCTTCGGCTGGAAGGGCCACACTCGCCGGGAGGTCACCGGATATGAGCATCATGCCGCCGGACTGCTCTGCATGCAGTGTGATGTCGATCTTCTGCCAGGCGGTGGGTGCGGCCGTTGCGGGGGCCGCGATAAGGACCGTGAGTAGACACACGGCGATAGGAAGCATCAAACGGAGCTTGCGGTGCATGGGGTTCTCCTGTCCTCAGGACTCAACGACGACGAATTGCGGGTCGTCGGAGTCTAGATTCTGAGAGCGGAGACCTTCAGGAGTGTTGGTACCAAGAACACGGATGTGCGCTGCAAAGCACAACCTCTGGGTTGTCCTGCGAAGAGAAGGAGCGCCCAAGCGAAGGCCGAGCGAAGCACGATCCTCAGCTTGCGAGCGTGCCGCTGGATGGGACGAGAGCGATTTGCCCCGGTGCAACACACGTGAGCACAAGCGAGGCCCAGCCCGTCGGCACACACCGAGAGCAAGACGATGCTAGTGACTACCAGCAGCGCGATAAGGGCGTATTTGAATAGGCTGTCCATGTTGAGCTGCTGAAGAGCAAACACCGTGCCTCCCGAGGGGGCGACCGTCGCCGAGCCTGTACGCTTGCCTGAACTGTTGGAGCGTACGCGAATGTGAGGGACCCCACAAGCGAGGATTGTGTGAAGAGACCGCCTCAGGAGTCTCCGCTGCCCTTGCTCCAGAACGCACTGCTGGCACCTATGTGGCACCCGCGAGCGGGATAACCCGCATAATCTGAGCACAACTGAGAGCATGTTCGTGGTGCCTGAGAGCACCTGAAGTGACCTGCGAACACGTCATTCTTGCTGGTTAGGAAACAGGCAGACACAGTTGTCGCTCGAGAAGGCCACGCCATCAAGCGCCGCGTCTACGACCTGGATCCGGCCTGTGTCGTCGACCGCATCGTCGAGGGTCACCGTTTCGCCTTGCGCGCGGAAACGACCTGCCTCGGCCTGAGTCAGGCGCCGTGCCAGCTCTATGGCGTACGCTTCGGCGTTCATTTTCACTCCTAGAACATTTTCATTACGCAATGAAAATAGCTCGGGCGACAAATCAGCGACCATACCGCCGCTGACCTGCGGTTTTGTGGTGCCCCCAAGGGAATTCGAATCCTGATTGTGCTTGTGACTATTGGGACTCGTTTGGTACAGCGGAGCTGCGGCGAGTCCCAAAAGGCACCAACGAGTACCAACAGTCACCAGGTATTTGGGCGACAAATCGGGCGACAAATCCGAGGGGTATCGAACCGACCGCGACATACTCGGTCCTCCGAACCGTCAGCTCTCCTGCACCCACCCGGAAATCGGCGTCCACGTCTTGCCGAAGACGGCGCCGCTGGCCGCCGCGACGGAAGCGGGCATCACGAAGCTCGCGACAGCGTCGGCGACCTCTTAGAGATCCTCCGGCAGTTCCATCACTGGCCCCGGGAACCCCTTCCGATACGTGTCCCACATCCGCGAGGTCTCCGGCTGCCCGGTGTATTCGCGCGTAAGCTCCGCGGGCGTCTCGGCGGGCAGCTCCGTGCCGCGGCGCTGAAACGTCGCGCTCATGGCGTCGGCGAGATCTTGACCATCGAACTCCAGGGTGCGCAAGAGCATCCAGATGTCGTGATAATCCTTCATCCGGCTGTTGGCCAGACCGATCTCGATCATCGCCTGGAACTTCTCGGCGATAGCGGTGGCGGGTTGGTAGGCGAGGATCCTCGGAGACTCGTCCTGCAGCAGAACGGGGTAGTCGACCCAACCAGGATCCGGCACGACGGCGTCATCGATCCCGACGTCGAGCCGCAGGACGAACCGTGCCCCGCCCAAGTCCCCTGCAACCTTCACGCGGACGCCGGGATACCGATCCTCGACGGTGATGGGCTCGGCGTGGATCTCGGATTCGAACGCGAGCCCATCGTCGAGCTGGATCGAGAGGCACTCGGCGACGATGCCACGGATCGCCTCCGGGGAGTTGTCGACGCGTCCGAGGAAGTCGATGTCGCGGGTCGGCCGCGCGACTGCGGCATCCCAGACCCGCAGCATCACAGCGCCTTTGACCACGAGACGATCCGACCACTGCGTCTGCGACAGTCGGAAGAGGAACCGCTCCATCGCGTAGTAGAGGACCGCCTGCTGGAAGTCCAAGCCCAACTCCGTGGCCCGAGCCTTCAGTCGACGGCGTATCTCAATCGAGGACTGGGTGCTCACATCAGCGCCTGGACGTAGGGGCGCATGACCTGCTCCACGCGGTCGACCTTGGCGTAGCGCATCACCTGCGCGGGCGTCGCTCGGCGAGAACGGATCGTCTCTTGGAGTGCTTCGACTGCCACGTCCTGTCCGATGCGGTTGCGGTACTTGAAGCAGTCGGCGACGGTCTTGGCGAGATCGAAAACCCGGATGGGCGTTCCGTCCATGTCGTGCTCTTCGACGCCGGCCGCCATGGCCTCGGCGCTCATCGAGAACCGCTCGATGCGCGGGTAGGCGATCCTCGGCGCCTTGACTCCCCGTGGCAGCGCGATCTGCACCGCGGCCGGGATATGCGTGCCGATCCCGTGGAACTCGAGTGCGCTCACCAGACACAGGACCGCGCGAGGGACGCGCCTCAGGACCGCGGCTACGCTGGGATATGCGGGCAGCGGCGATGCGGCGAGATGGTAGACCCCCCGGGAGAGCGCCTCGACGAGACCGGCATCACGCATCCAGTACAGCGTGCGCTCCTCGATGCCTGAGGCAAGCGCCTCGGAAGTGCCGAGCACTCCGCCAGCACGTTCGAATGCGGCTGTCGCGCGTGCGAGTTCCATGTCCGAAGGTATCCTCATGGCATATAAGTTACCACAGTTGCGGACAACTGTAGTCGTTTTTATGCCAACTCAATTTGGGCGACAAATCGGGCGACACGCCGACGTCGAAGACCGATTCTCAGCAACAGGGATTTTTGGGCGAAATATTGGGGCCGAAATGGCCTTTGAACTGCGGTTTTGTCCTCTGGCGAGCCCTCAGAAAACCTCGAATTGTAGCCCGATTTCAAGCACGCAACAGGGAATTTCAGGCCTTTGACCTGCGGTTTTGTGGTGCCCCCAAGGGAATTCGAATCCCTGTTGCCGCCTTGAAAGGGCGGAGTCCTTGGCCTCTAGACGATGGGGGCCTATGAGTTTGTGGTGGGCCGTATAGGGATCGAACCTATGACCTTGGGATTAAAAGTCCCCTGCTCTACCAACTGAGCTAACGGCCCTTGTTCGAGCACATGCCGTGCCCACGGGCGACCTTTCGGCCTGAAGCGCAACGCGTAGTGTAGCCCACGCTGGAACCGAGGGTCAACGGAGAACCTCGCCGAAACGTATAATTAGTGCTATCGACCAAGCGAGAGGACGCTCATGACCGTCACAGGAACCAACGCCGCCGACCTCGGCGTGCTAGCGCTGTATGCCGCCGCCGGGTTTGGCGTGGGATGGCTCTTCGACCTGGTGGTCCTCGGCACACTCAGAGGCATGGCGAAGAAGCGCAGCTGGACACCGTGGATGATCACGCTGAAGGGGCTCGGCCACATGCCGGCCTGGTGGCTCACACTCTCCGGCGCGGCGCTCGGCCTCCAGCAGGGTACGTGGAATGAGCTGCTCGTGCTCTACGTCGGTCGCACACTGGTGGTGCTCGCGGGCATCACCGTGACGATTGCAGCGCTGCGGATAGCCACCGGATTCGTGCGTGGCTACGCCGTCGCCGAGAGCGGACCGCTCCCATCCACCAGCATCTTCGTGAACCTCACGCGTATCGCGATCGTCTTGCTCGGCGCACTCATAGTCTTAAACGCACTCAACATCTCCATCACGCCGGTGCTTACCGCTCTGGGCGTTGGAGGTCTGGCTGTTGCGCTCGCGCTCCAGGACACGCTCGGCAACCTCTTTGCGGGTCTGCAGATCGTCGCGTCAAAGCAGGTTCGCCCCGGTGACTATCTACTCCTCGAGTCTGGCCAGGAAGGCAGCGTTACCGACATCGCGTGGCGGTATACGACGCTGCGCACCCAGTCGAACAACCTCGTCGTGGTTCCCAACGCCAAGCTTGGCCAGGCGATCATCACCAACTTCCAGCTGCCTGACCAGCCGCTTTCGGTCATCATCGAGTTCGGCGTGGCGTACGGCAGCGATCTCGACCGTGTCGAAGCAGTCGCAATCGATGTCGCCGCGCGCGTGATGGCCGAGCTACAGCCCGACATCACCGACTGGGAGCCCATCGTGCGCTTCGGCGGCTTTGGGTCGTCCGAGATCCAGGCATACGCCGTCACGCGGGTGCTCGCATACGGCGACCAGTACTCGCTCAAGAGTGAGTTCATCAAGAGCCTCCACGCCCGTTTTGCCGAGGAGGGAATCGAGTTCCCGTTCCCGCAGCGGGTCGTGCATCAGGCGTAAGCGCGAGGATCAGCGAGGTCGGTAGATGTCCGCCCGGTGGTCGATGCGCGTGACGAGAACGACGTCTTCGCTGTCGATGATTTTGTACATGACGCAATACATCCCAACCCGGGCCGCGTGAAAACCGACGAGGTCATCTCGAAGCGGCTTGCCTACCCGCCACGGATTCTCCATCAGCGGACCCTGCATGAACGCCACGACGGCAGCAGAAAACCGCAGAGGGAGTCGGCCGAGGGCGCGGCGCGTCGAAGGAACGATGCGCAGCTCATACGAGCTCACGCAGCATCACTCCCGACGATTCTCAAGATCTCGCTTGATGTCTTCGAGCGTGAAGTACTTGCCCGCGGCGTAGTCCGCCTCGGCCTGCTTCAAGTCTTCCACCAGCCCCGGTGTAGCGAGCGCGTCGAGCGTCTCCATGATGCTCTCGTACTCGTCCATACCGAGGAGGAGTACCGCTGGCTTCCCCCGTCGGGTAATCACCACGTGCTCTTGCGTGGCCTCGACCTCGTCGATGATCTCCGAGAGGTGCGCCTTGGTGTGTGCCAATGAGTAGTGTTCAGTCATGACCTGAATTGTAGTCACATAGCCTCCTGTCGACAAGACCAGGCTACAGGCCGCGGCTGAGCCACCTCTGAACGAGAACCTAACTCCCCTAGTGGCGGAAGTGGCGGTGCCCCGTGAAGACCATCGCTACGCCAAGCTCGTCGGCTTTCGCGATGACTTCTTCGTCGCGGATCGAGCCGCCGGGCTGGATGACCGCAGTCACGCCGGCTGCCGCAACGACCTCAAGCGAGTCCGCGAACGGCATGAACGCGTCGCTCGCGCAGACAGCGCCCACGGTCTTCTCGCCGGCAGCTTCAACGGCGATGCGCGCCGAATTCACGCGGTTCATCTGGCCGGCGCCCACGCCAACGCTCACGAAATCCCTCGCCAGCAGGATGGCGTTGCTCTTCACGCTTTTACAGACTCGCCAGGCGAAGAGCAGCTGCTCCATCTCCTCGGCAGAGGGCTGGCGCTTGGTGGCGACCGTGAAGGTGGCCGGATCCTCGACCACGGTATCGCTCGTCTGCACCAGCATGCCGCCCTCAACAGCGCGCGACTCGTAGTGGCCGCCAACCGGTCGGACGCCGCCAGTCTTCAGCACGCGCAGGTTCGGCTTGGCCGAGAGGAGCTCGAGCGCCTCGGGCGTATAGTCGGGTGCGATCATGACCTCGACGAACTGCTTGTTCTCGGAAATCGCCTCGATGATCTCGGCGGGCACCGTGCGGTTGAACGCCATGACGCCGCCATACGCCGAGATGGAATCCGCCGCATGCGCGCGCCTGTACGCGGCCACGAGGTCGTCATCGATTGCAGTGCCGCACGGGTTCATGTGCTTCACGATCACGCACGCCGGGCCGTCGGTGAACTCGCGCACTGCGGTCCATGCTGCGTCGGTATCGAGGATGTTATTGTACGAGAGCTCCTTGCCCTGCACCTGCTCGGCACGGGCAAGCGTGTGCTCCTTGGCGTCCATGAAGCGGTAGAACGACGCCTGCTGATGCGGGTTCTCGCCGTAGCGAAGATCCTGCACCTTCTCCAGGCGGAAGCGGGCCTCGGCAGGGAACGGCGTCTTCTTGTAGCCGGAGAGGTAGAACCAGATCGCGCTGTCGTACGCGCTCGTAAGGCGGAAGACCTCGGTCGCGCACGCGCGGCGCGTCTCGGGCAGCGTCGAGCCATCATTGGCGCGCATCTCGACCAGGATCGAGTCGTAGGCGGCCGGGTTGGTCACGACCGTCACGCTCTCGAAGTTCTTAGCTGCCGAGCGAAGCATGCTCGGGCCGCCGATGTCGATGTTCTCGATGGCGTCGGCCTCGGTCACGCCCTCCTTGGTGATGGTCGCCTCAAAGGCGTACAGGTTCACGACGACGAGGTCGATCATGCCGATGCCGTGCTCCTCGGCAGCCGCCATGTGCGCGGGGACGTCGCGGCGCGCGAGAAGCCCGCCGTGCACCTTTGGGTGGAGCGTCTTGACTCGGCCATCCATCATCTCCGGGAAGCCGGTGAGGTCGTCGATGGGGCGCACGGGTACACCCGCCTCGGCAAGGACGGCCGCAGTGCCTCCGGTGGAAACGATCTCCACTCCGAATTCCTCAGACAGTGTTCGGCAGAAATCGACGACGCCTGTCTTGTCGGTGACGGAAACCAGTGCGCGCTTTACCTTGACGAGATTCACGAGGGTGCCCCTTCCCTGACGAGTAGTACTGCGTATTGTGCAACAAAAACGGCTCCGGCGTGGTAGCCGGAGCCGTTTGATCCCCCAACCCTCGGATGGGATGCTGTCGTTAGTTGACGATCTGCTTCCACTCGCCGCCGGTCACCTTGTATGCCGAGATGACCTGGTTGGTGGTGTCGCCGTTCGCGTCGAACGAGGTCGTACCCGTCACGCCGTCGAACGAGAGCGTGCGAATCGCCTTCACGACGTCGGCGCGGTCGGTGCCCGCGTCGAGCACGGCGTTGATGATGATCCATGCCGAGTCATACGCGTAGCTGTCGTACGCCTCGGGGTCCGTGCCGTACTTCGCGAGGTACGCGGCCTTGAACTCGACGCCCCTCGGCTGCTGCTCAAGCGGGAGTCCGAGGCTCGTGCAGATATCGCCCTCGGCGTTCTCGGCACGCGCAATGGTCACGAACTCGGCCGAGAAGAGCATGTCGCCGCCGATGACGGGAATCTTCAGCCCGGCTTCTTTGGCCTGCTTGGAGATGAGCGCGCCTTCGGTGTGTGCGCCACCGTAGTAGAGCGCTTCAGGCGCAGCGGCCTTCACGCGCGTGATAACAGCCTTAAAGTCGACCTCTTTGGCCTGGACCTTCTCCTGGACGACGACTTCGCCGCCCTTTTCCTTGAAACGCTTCACGAACTCGGTCGCAAGACCGGAGCCGTACGGCGTCGAGTCGTCGAGCACCGCTACCTTCTTGATGCCGAGCTGATCAAAGACGAGGTCGGCAGCGAAGATCCCCTGCGCGTCGTCCTTGGCAACGATGCGGTTCACGATGTCGAAGCCCTGAGCGGTCAGCTGCGGGTTGGTGGACACCGAAACCATCGCCATGCCTGCACGGTCGTAGACCGCCGAGGCGGGAATCGAGCATCCGGAGTTGAAGTGACCGGCAACGGCCACAACGCCCTGGTCGCCATCGAGCAGGTTGGCGACGTTCACGGCCTGCTTTGGGTCAGCCTGGTCGTCCTGTGCGGAGATCTCGAACGTGTAGCCCGCGGCCTTGGCCTCGGGGCTCGCATTCGCTTCTTCGATCGCCATCTCAACAGCGCGCTTCATGCCCTCGCCGTACACGGCGTTGTCGCCGGTGAGCGGAGCAGCAAAGCCGACTTTCACGACCTTCATCTCAGCGGGTGCATCGGCGCTCTCGGCTGTGTCGGTCTTGGCCGAGCAGCCGGCGAGCATGCCGGTTACCAACACTGCGACAGTGAGCAGCAGCGCCAGCCCTTTGGTTTTCGTATTCCTCATGCCGGTTCCTTTCCCTGCGAGCCGACATAGCGGAAGTGCTATGCACCAGGCTGCATGAAACTACAAGGTGATGAATATAGCAGCAGACCGGCACTGAGAGGAAGTGTCACACGCGAACGTGGGGCTTGCGCTCCCACACGTCGCGCATCGCCTCACTCAGCGCGATGCATGCCTCGCCGCCGCGCCCCTGCATCTCACGGATGCCCCCGAACGCGTTCGCGAAGAACACCTCATCAGCGATATCAAGATCATCCAGGCTGATCGGCGCCGCAAGCGCCGAGTATCCGACCGATGAGCAATTGTCGAGAATCCACCGGCGCGCCACGCCCGCTATTGCCGACGGCGAAGGCGGTGTCGCCAGAACCGTGCCCAGCCGACAGAATACAGAGGCCGTGCTGCCGTCGATGATGTAGCCGCCCGGTCGGGCGATGATCGCCTGCTCCCCGCCTGCTGCACGAGCCTCGCGGTGCGCGGCATCCCAGAAGGAGCGATCCGCCGGCTTGGCAGCGCCAACAGGCAGCTGTGGCTCCTCGTCGACTATGACGGGAACGGCGCGGACGCCGTCGATGACGTCGAGAGAGGAGAGCCGCCGCTCGATAGCAACGTCAGGAAGGCCGTCTGTGCCTACAACGAGCGTCAGGCGCACCCTGGAGGTCATCGGCCCGTCATAGGCCGCCAGAGCGCCGCTGATGGCCGTCTCGGCTGCACGTATGGCATCGTCGCCGCAGCCTCCAGCGCGCAGACGCCGAGCGTGATACTCCCACAGCGAAATCTCACAGCCGGCCGCGACGCGACACGTCTCCTTGAGCGGAACTGCTGGCGTGGCATCCCTTGGCACTTGCGGTTCCTGCCTTCTCGGCGCCCCTGCGAAGGGACCGAACATCGTCCATGAGTACACTTGAACCTACCCCCGTCACGACCGCGGATACAGTATCCCGGAGTGGGTCTGCCGTGGCGCCCCCTCGCGCCACGACAGAACCCGCACATATCGTGGCACGTCGACCTAAACAGAATCTAAACCGGCAGGTCAGATGGGGTATCGGAGTCAGATTACACGCGATTATCGCTCGGGAAGCACTCGCACCTTGCGGCCGTCGATCTCAAGCCGCCCGTCCGCGAAGAGTCCCACAGCCTCGACGATGAGACCGTGCTCGACAGCGTGGATCTTCGCCTCGAGCGTCGCAACCGTGTCATCCTCGGCGATTCGGACGACCTCCTGCGCGATAACGGGACCGCGGTCGAAGTGCTCGTCAGCGAAGTGCACGGTCACGCCGGTCACCTTGGCGCCGTAGTCGAACGCCTCTTTGATGCCGGATGCCCCAGGGAACGCCGGCAGCAACGCCGGGTGCAGGTTCATGACCCGGCCCGGGAACGCGTGAAGCACTTCTTGGCCCAGAAGACGCATGTAGCCCGCCATCACGACGAGCTCGACCGCGTGGTCATCGAGCGCCTCGGCGATTGCATGGTTGTACGCCGAGATGGTGGTGTATGCGGTGCGGTCGACGAAGACGGCTGGGATGCCCGCCTTGCGGGCTCGCTCCAGGCCGAACGCGTCATGCTTGTTGGAGACAACGACCGCCACGGTCGCGTTGATCTCATGCCGCTCGCATGCGTCGATGAGCGCCTGAAGATTCGTGCCGCTTCCCGAGATGAGAACGCCTACGCGCAGTCGACCTTCACCATCGCGGTTGTCAAAGAGCTCCCCACCAGGAATCGTCATGTCATCCATACACGACCTCCCCCTTCCCGCCTACGATCTCGCCGATCTCCGAGACAACCTCGCCGGCCGCAAGCAGCGCAGCGGCGGCGGCGGGCGCATCGCGAGAATCGAGCACAAGTGCGAACCCAACGCCCATGTTGAATGTGCGGTACATCTCATCGTCAGAAAGCGACGCAGCGTCCTGGATGAGTCCGAACACCTGCGGAGTCTTCCACGAGCCGCGAACCACGCGTGCATCGCACGTCTCGGGCAGCGTACGGTTGAGGTTCTCGGTGATGCCTCCGCCGGTGATGTGCGCCATGCCCTTCACCTTCACGCCCGAGCGCAGCAGCGCGAGAATCGAACGCACATAGAGCCGGGTGGGCTCCAGCAGAGCGTCGCCGAGCGTGCGTCCTCCCAGGTCGACTCGCGGAAGCGTCATCTCGGCTTCATGACCATCGACGAGCACGCGACGGATGAGCGAAAACCCGTTGCTGTGTGCGCCGCTTGAGGCCAGCCCGAGGACAACGTCGCCGGGTGTGATGGTGGAGCCGTCGATTGCCTTCGGGCGATCAACGACACCCACACAGAAGCCGGAGAGGTCATAGTCGTCCGGGTCCATGACGCCGGGGTGCTCGGCCATCTCCCCGCCGATGAGCGAGCAGCCGGACTGGCGGCATCCCTCGGCGATTCCTGCGACGATCTGCGCGGTGAGCGCGGCATCGAGCTTGCCAACAGCGATGTAGTCGAGGAAGAAGAGCGGCTCAGCGCCGGTGACGAGGATGTCGTTCACGCACATAGCGACGAGGTCGATGCCCACCGTGTCGTGCTTGCCGAGCAGCTGCGCGAGCTTGAGCTTGGTGCCGACACCGTCGGTACCGCTCACCATGATCGGCTCTTCCATGTCCTTGAATGCCGCTGCCGAGAACATCCCGCCGAAGCCACCGATATCACCGATGACTTCCGGTCGATAGGTGGAGCGCACGGCCTCGCGGATGCCCTCGACGGCGCGCGCGCCTTCATTGATGTCGACACCGGCGTCACGATACGAAATGGGCTTGTCTGGCGTATCAGCCATGAGATCCTCCCCAGCGGCGGGCTTTTCACAGTCATTCTAGCAGCGCAACGGCATACGAACGTCAGAAAGCTCGAGAGCGTGGAGCTGTTACCCCAGGACGCCGAGACCGGCGATGATGCTGGAGATGCCGAGGGAGACGCCGACCGCGATTGCGATGGCGGCAAGCCAGCCAGTGCCGTGCGTAACGCGGCGGCCGACGATGATTCCAGCCCAGGCGGGCGCGATGTATCCGACGCTGACGGTGACGATGGCCCACGCTGCGAGCAAGACGTATGCGACCCATGCGGGCGTCATCTGCGCGAATGCACCAAGGCCATCGGCTACCTCGCGGGTTCTGCCGAGGATCATGAGACCGTCGCCGACGAGCCATGCAACGACGATGGCTGCACCTGCCCAGAACCGACGCTCACGGGGAGCTTTCGGATAGCCGAGCACAGCTGCCGCGACCACGGCACCGATGATGCCGAAGACGGGGTTGTACTGGAGGCCGAGCAGCACACCCTTCCAGAGCGCGCTTGCCACATGCGTCAAGATCGCCACAAGGGTCACTCGGCGGGCTCCAGGCCTAGCTTCCCGCGCTTGACGGACTCGGGAATCTCAACCGGATACTCGCCGGTGAAGCAGGCAGCGCAGTACTGGTCGACGGTTCCACCAGTGGACGCGACCATGTCGGGCACCGAGAGGTACGCGAGCGAATCCGCGCCAATGTAATCCCTGACCTCGTCGACCGACTTGCTGGAGGCGATGAGCTGCTCTTGCGTGTCGGTGTCGATGCCATAGAAGCACGGCCACTTAACGGGAGGCGACGTGATGCGCATATGCACCTCGGCGGCGCCGGACTCGCGTAGTAGTGCAACGAGCTTGCGCGAGGTGTTGCCACGCACGATGGAGTCATCGACGACGATGAGACGCTTGCCCGCGATGACGTGCTTAAGCGGATTGAGCTTGAGGCGGATTCCCTGCTGCCGGAGCGATTGGCTCGGCGAGATGAATGTGCGCCCGATGTAACGATTCTTGACGAGCCCTTCGCCAAACGGGACGCCGCTCTCTTTGGCGTAACCGACGGCGGCTGGCACGCCCGAGTCGGGAACGCCGATGACGATATCGGCCTCAACCGCCGAGGAGCGCGCGATGGCTGCGCCCATGTTCATGCGAGCCTCATAGAGGTTGCAGTCGTTGAGCACGCTGTCGGGGCGCGCGAAGTAGATGAACTCGAAGATGCAGAGGCTGGGCTTCTCGGCGGGGACGGCCTGCTCGGACTCAAGACCGTTCGGGCCGAGCTTGATCATCTCGCCAGCCGCCACATCGCGAACGAACTCCGCGCCGATGATGTCGAGGCCGCACGTCTCCGAAGCGACCGCCCACGAGTCGCCCATCTTGCCGAGAGCCAACGGGCGCACGCCGTACGGATCGCGGAATGCGTAGACGGCCTCCTCGGACATGAGCACGACCGAGTAGGCGCCGCGCACAAGCTTCATGGTCTCGCGGATGCCGGCACGGATCGAGCCATGCTCCTGCGTGAAGTGGTCGACGAGCGTTGCGATGACCTCTGAGTCGGTTGTGGAGCGGAAGCGGATGCCGCGACCCTTGAGGGCGTCTCGCAGCTCCACGGTATTCACAAGGTTGCCGTTGTGCGCCAGCGCGATGGTCGTGCGACCGATTGACGAGATCATCGGCTGGGCGTTCTCCCACGCCTTACCGGAGCCAGTCGTGGAATATCGCGTATGGCCGATGGCAAGATGCCCCTGGAGCGTCTCAAGATCGCTCTCTTTGAATGCCTGCGACACGAGACCGAGGCTCTTCACGACTGTCAGAGAGTGCCCGTCGGCAACCGCGATGCCGGCAGATTCCTGGCCGCGGTGCTGGAGCGCGTGAAGGCTGAAGTACGCAAGCCTTGCGACATCTTCACCGGGAGCGTATACGCCGAATACGCCGCACGCTTCCTCGGGTTTGTCGGGACGCTCTTCGTGTGTCCATCTTTGCGGGGACTGATCGACCAAAGCGGGCGAATTGTGGTCCATGCGGTGGCAGACTCCTGCTTGAGGCGGGCTGATGCGCGGTAGCATACCCGAAAGGCGTGGGACCCGCCGCGGGCAGCGACGGGTCCCTGGGGCTGAAGGCCGCGGTGGGGGGGGTCCGCGTTACCTTAGGGCACTGATTGCAGCGTCGCGAGTCGCGCTACTGACGGCCTGCGTGCTACCAAGGAATACGATCGTGTTGATCTCGGCCGCGTGCTCGCTCAGCGCACGGGTGACCGGAACGGCAAGGCTCTCAGGAGTGGTCAGGAGCATGACCGAGCCACGGAAGCCAAGCATGGTTCCTCCGGCGAGCGCATCCGGGAAGTTCGTACCGGTCGCGATGCCCACGCCGTCCCAGCTGAGTCCGTCGTGGCTGACACCGTATGCGGCAACCAGCGCGGCGGTCTCGTACCTCGTGGCACCGGCAAAGCGAGTCACACGCTCGGCGCTGAACGCCGCGACCATCTGAGCTTCAACATTCGCACCCACCGACGGGAGACCGCCGAGGATGACGAGGTCGGTGACGCCGCCACTGAGCATCTCGTCCAGCAAGCCCGCACGACCTTCAGGCGGGGTCAGGAAGACCGGGGCGCCTGTTACATTGGCGAGCGGCGATGCGGCAAGCGCATCGGCGAAGACACGACCCGTAGCCACGAACGCGCGTCCATCGTAGGCGTCGCCAGCGAGCGCGATGACCTCACGGGCGACCGCGTCGGCGGTCTCGTACCGGTTGATCCCGGCCAGACGGCTCACGTTTCCCGTGCCGACGAGCAGCTTGAGTGTCTGCACGACTGCCTCTGATACCGCGGCTTCGCTGCCGATCACGACCGCGTCAGCGGCACCGAGACGCCGTACCTCGTCTGCAACAACCTGCGGCAAATCCGCATTGCGGGTTAGTAGCAGCGGTGCACCAAGCCGGCCCGCGAGCGCCGAGGCTGTGACCGCGTCTGGCCAGTTCTCGCCACTGGCTATGATCACATGGTCGCTACCGCTCTCGAACGCGAGCTTGGAGGCCTCTACCGCAGTCTCATACCGGTTCGCACCGGCGACCTCAAGCGTGTCGAGCGTGTTGGGGACAGGCACGGGGAGCTCGTATGCGCTGATGATGACGGTCTGCGGAGACGGAATCACGCGAACGCATCCATCGCCGTAGTCCGCGATCACGATGTCAAGAATCTCGTCGCCATTCGGGTTTCCAAGTTCAATGGCCGTCGGACCAGACGCGACCGACAAGCTCTCTATCGCCGTGAGGGCACCGCTTCCATCATTCTCGAAGGCAACAAGCACGCCTGTTGTGGCGTTGACTGCGAGCAGGTCCATATCACCGTCACCATCAAGATCGATCGGTGCAATCGCACCGGTGCGCGAGTCTTCGCCCGCCGAAGCGATCATGGGATCTGCGAATCCGCCAACACCGTCGCCGAGGAAGACCTCGACGTCCGACGCGAGGCTGCTGGAGGCGACGACGTCATCGTGGCTGTCATTGTTGAAGTCCGCGACGGCAACGGCGCGAGGCTGCTCGCCGGTGGCGAGCGTTGCGACCTGCGTGAATCCGGAGCCGGTGTTCTCGGCGATGATGACGCGCGCCCCGAAGCTGTCGACCAGTGCAAGGTCGACAAACTCGTCGCCGGCAAGCTGCCCGGCTGCCAACTCAAGGATGTTGCCGGCGCCAGCGATGTCGTACTCAGCTACAGAGAATCCACCATTCGCACCGGTCAGGACAACGACAACCTGAATATCCGGCTCTGTGCCAACGATATCGAGCGATCCGTCGGCGTTCATGTCCGCGACGAGAAGGCCGCGCACCATGTTGCTGGTCATGTAGGTAGCCGGATCGGTGAATGTGCCGTTCCCGTTGCCGAACATAACAGCGATACCCGCGCCGTCAGCCAGGGAAGCTGCAACATCCGCGTGGCCGTCAGCGTTCAAGTCTGCGGCGACAACACTCCATGTCGCTCCGCCCATGTCGATCATCGTGGGAGCGGAGAGAACCGGGTTCGTGCTGCCCATTGAGAGCGCCACGCCCGCTGGATTCGCATCGGAACCGGGCACAGCGCTGACGACATCGTCGTAGCCGTCTTCGTTGAAGTCAGCAACGGCTACGTCGCGCGGAGCGGCCGGATCCTGCATCATGCTGGATTCACCAAAGACCGGCGCCTCTAGCGCGAACGCCGAAACGGATCCCAACCCGAGCGCTGCGACCAGCGCCACCACCAACGCTGCCGAGAGAGTCCTCTTGTGCATCTTCATCGCCAACACCCCTCACCCCTGAGCCTTCAGACTGTTCTTCGTCCTTGCCGGGGACGTTAAACGGTTCATCGGCGGGGATGAGCGGTATCTAAACTGTAATCAGACGAACGGTCGTCGCCCATTTACGACCGTTCGTCTGTATTCATGCCCGTTTATCAGCTTGTGATGCCGTTCACACCATATCTGCAGGAGCTTATTTGCCAGCGAGCGCCCTCTCAAGGGCTGGCTCCCATGCCTCGCGCAGCTGGACCAGCGTGACGCCGACCTTGTCCTCGACGGCAAATCGATCGCCGCCGACCGTACCGATAACCGAGTACGGGATCGCGTTCGCAAGCGCGAGCTCCACGAGCCGCTCGGCATCCTCAGGCGCGGTGGTGACGACGATACGGCTCTGCGTCTCGGAGAAGAGCGACGCGTACGCCGGCAGACCGTCATCGAGATGGATGTCGGCCCCAAGGTCGCCAGCCATGCAGCACTCGGCGAGTGTCACTGCCAGTCCGCCTTCGGAGCAGTCGTGGGCCGAGCGCGCGATGCCGGCGTCAATCGCCGCGAGCACGGTCGCCTGCACGGCCTTCTCGAGCTCAAGGTCGAGCGCGGGCGGCCTGCCCGAGACGACACCGTGCGCGAGCTTGAGGTACTCGCTGCCGCCGATCTCGTTCTCGGTCTCGCCGAGCAGGAAGATGACGTCGCCCTCGTTCTTGAACGCGACGGTGCAATGCTTGGATACGTCCTCCATCACGCCGACCATCCCGACTGTCGGCGTCGGGTAGATCGGCGAACCGAAGCTCTCGTTATAGAAGCTCACGTTGCCCGAGATGACTGGGACGCCGAATGCGCGACACGCATCTGAAAGGCCGCGGATGGCCTCGTAAAACGTCCAGAACACCTCGGGCTTCTCGGGATTGCCGAAGTTGAGACAGTCGGTGATCGCCGCCGGATAGCCGCCCGAGCACGCGACGTTGCGTGCGGCCTCGGCGAACGCGATCTGCGCACCCACATAGGGGTCGAGATAGCAGTAGCGGCCGTTGCAGTCACTCGAGACCGCCACACCACGCCCGGTCATCTCGCCTCGGCCGGTGTCGCCGATGCGCAGGACCGCCGCATCGCCGCCGGGCAGAACGACTGTGTTCAGCATCACTTGATGGTCGTACTGCTGCCAGATCCAGCGGCGCGAGCACACGTTGGGACTCGCGAGCAGCGCAAGTACGATGTCGTCGAGCACGTACTCACAACCGGGATGATCGACGCCAGTGATCGGATCGAATGCCTGGACCTCGTCGAGGTACGCCGGGCGCACCATAGCCGGGTCGTAGATCGGCGCGTCGTGAGCGAGCGTTGCGGCGGGCATGTCGGCGACGATCTCGTCGCCTTCGCGGACGACGAAGCGTCCGGTATCGGTGACAGTCCCGATGACGGTCGATCGCAGGCCCCACTTCGCGCAGACGGCCTGGGCAGCCTCAAGGTTCTCGGGCACGAGGACCGCAAGCATGCGCTCCTGGCTCTCGGAGACCATGAACTCGAACGGCTTCATCGCCTCTTCGCGCGCGGGGATCTTGGTGACGTCGATGTCGAGACCTACGCCGCCGCGGCTCGCCATCTCGCTTGCCGAGGAGGTGAGTCCCGCAGCGCCAAGGTCGCCGAGACCCACGAGCAGCTCCTCCTCGAGGAGCTCGAGACACGCCTCGATGAGCAGCTTCTCCTCGAACGGGTCGCCGACCTGGACGCTGGGTCGCTTGTCCTCGGCCTTCTCGTCGAACTCCTGGCTGGCGAGCGTTGAAGCGCCTCCGATGCCGTCGCGGCCGGTCGTCGAGCCGATGAGCAGCACGAGGTTTCCGGGGCCGGATGCGGTCGCGCTGGTGAGTTTCTCCTCGCGCATGAGACCGAGCGACATCGCGTTGATGAGGCAGTTGCCCTCGTACGCTTCGTCGAAGTACACCTCGCCGCCAACAGTCGGCACGCCGAGGCAGTTACCGTAACCGCCGATGCCGGCGACGGCGCCCTCGAACAAGTAGCGCTGACGCGGCTTGTCAAGCGTGCCGAAGCGCAGCGAGTTGAGGCTCGCGATCGGGCGCGCCCCCATCGTGAAGATGTCGCGGATGATGCCGCCCACACCGGTTGCCGCGCCCTGATACGGCTCGATGGCCGAGGGGTGGTTGTGCGACTCCATCTTGAATGCAAGCGCCCAGCCGTCGCCCACGCTGATGACGCCCGCGTTCTCGCCGGGGCCCTGGAGCACATGCTCGCCCTCGGTCGGGAACATGCGAAGCGCCTTGCGCGAGTGCTTGTAGCTGCAGTGCTCGCTCCACATGAGCGAGTACATGTACAACTCGGTGATAGACGGAGTCCTGCCGAGAATCTCAACGACCTTGTCGTACTCGGCGGGCTTTAGACCTAGCTCTACGGCGAGCTTCGGTGCGAGTTCAGGCGAGAGGTCCTCACGCATCAGGCGACTGCTCCTCGGTGGTCGAGTCGGGAATGTCAGTGGCGTCAAACTCAAGCGGCTCAACGGAAACGGGCTCTGCAGAATCGGGCGCAGGGGGTGCGGGTGCCGGCTCAGGCGCGATCGCTCGCGCTCCTCGGCCAGGGAAGACCACTCGGAGCAGATACGCGACCTCGGTCACGAGAATCACTACGAAGGCGATGCCCACGATGGTATAGGTGGTGTCATTGGGCCAGATGAGCGCGAACACGAGCGAGATCGCCCACGCTGCCCCGAGAAGCACCCAGATGAAGCGCGTCCACGGGTGGTTCCAGCGCTCGGCCTTTCGGGTGAGCGCATGCACGATCATCGCGATAGCACCAACCACGAGCACGAAAGTCAGCACCTGGAAGAAGATGATTCCCGGGCCTGCGAGCGAGTCGCCGTGCACCTATCCCACCTCCGCCAATCGCCTGGCAATGGACGCGAAGACCACCGCGCCGTCGGTGTGACCGGTCGCGGGGTCAACGACGCGCTCCGGGTGCGGCATGAGGCCGAACACGTTGCCGCGCTCGTTGCAGATTCCCGCAATATCGTCGAGCGCACCGTTGGGGGCACTGCCTCCCTCGGCGCGTGAGCCGTCTGATTCGCAATAGCGCAGCACGATCTGGCCGTTGGCCTCCATGCGCGCAAGCGTCTCGGGATCGCAGATGTAGTTGCCTTCGTTATGGTTGATCGGTAGCCGCAGGAGGCTTCCGGGGGTTGCATCCATCCACTGGCACGCGCTCTTCTCGACTGTGACGGTGATCTCTTTGCAGATGAATTTGAGTCCCTGGTTGCGCAGGAGCGCGCCGGGGAGCAGGTGTGCCTCGGCAAGGATCTGGAAGCCGTTGCAGATGCCGATAACGGGTGCGCCCCGCTCGGCAAAGCGGACGACCTCGGCCATCACCGGCGAGAACCTGGCGACCGCGCCGCAACGGATGTAGTCGCCGTAGCTGAAGCCGCCGGGGAGGACGATCGCGTCGAAGCCAGCGAGGTCGGTGTCGCCATGCCACACGTAGTCGGCCTCATGGCCGAGGACGTGAGCAGCATGGACGACGTCTTGCTCGCAGTTGCTACCCGGGAAGATGACGACGCCGAAGCGCATACTTACGCCTCCTCGACCGGCTCGATGCGGAAGTCCTCGATGACGGGGTTGGCGAGCAGCTTGCCGCACATCTCGGCAACGCGCTCTTCAGACGTGCCGTCAGCGACCTCGAGCTGGATGAACTTGCCGATCTTCACCGAGGAGACCTCGTCGTAACCGAGGCTCACGAGCGCGCGCTCGGCCGTGGCGCCGGGCGGGTCGAAGATGCCCTTCTTGTACGTCACGAAAATCTGGAACCGTGCCATGCGATGCCGCTCCTTCAGTCGAGTTCCACCGTAGCAGCCGCAGCGAGCTCACGCTTACGCTCACGAACCGCCGAGTCCAGCTTACGTCGTCCAATCCATGTGACCACCATGCCAACGACCCAGATGAGTATCGCGAAGTACGCGCCCCAGGGGATCGGTGACTGCAAGTCGGTGGCCGCCTGCGCGGGACTTCCCACCTGCCAGAACGACAGGATAAAGCCGAGCACGCCGAGCGCGCCGAGCGCCATGCCCGCCCAGGTGAGGTACATGTACCTGCGAACGTGCGCCGGGACGTCTTTCAGGCTCACGAGGGGTCCTTCCCTGCGTCGCCTGCAGTCTTGTCGTTGTCGCTCTTGGACATTGCCTTCTCGGCCGTCTTGGTCGGCTTGCCCTTCTTGGCGGCAGCGTTGTCCTTGATCGCCTGGGTGCGCAGCTTGCGGATAACCACCAGGTCGATGGCGATAGCCACGCCGACCGCTACAAGCTCGATGACGAAGCCGACCGTCGCCATCAAGTCATTTTCGATTCTCTGCCCCCAGTACGCGAGGCCGAAAGAAGCCACCGCGAGCAAGAGCAGCACGTACCAGATGCGCCGCCACTTCTTGATCTCAGGAGTGCTGGGCACCATCTCAGACCACGTCTGCTTCTTCTTCACGGGCGACTTCTTGTCAGGAGCCGCCGAGTAGGTGCCCGCGCTGCGCTTGGGCTTGGCCGACGACGCGCTCTTGCGGGTGGATCCAGCGTGCGCGTTCTGCTTCTGATAGCGCTCGTTGAACGGTGAGCGTTTTGCCATGTTAATCGCCTTCCGGGACGAATGGTTCGTCCGTGATCATCTCGTACGCCTCGACGTATTTCTCGGCGGTGATGGTAATGATGTCCTCGGGCAGCGAGGGTGCTGGTGCCTGCTTGTTCCAGTTGGCGGCCTCGAGCCAGTCGCGCACGAACTGCTTGTCGAATGACGGCTGGCCGTGACCCGCTTCGTACGTGTCGGCCGGCCAGAAACGCGAGGAGTCCGGCGTAAGGACCTCGTCGATGAGCGCGATCTCGCCATCGATGAGTCCGAACTCGAACTTGGTGTCGGCGATGATGATGCCACGCAGGGCGGCATGCTGAGCGGCACGGGAGTAGAGCGCCAGCGATGCATCACGGAGTCCCGCAGCGTGCGCCTCGCCGATGATCTCGACCATCCGCTCGTAACTGATGTTCTCGTCATGATCACCAATAGCGGCTTTGGTCGACGGCGTGAAGATCGGCTCAGGCAGCTTCTGCGACTCAACGAGACCGGTCGGCAGTGGGTGGCCACAAACCGTGCCATGCTCGCTGTATTCCTTCCAGCCGCTGCCCGCGAGGTAGCCGCGCACGATGCACTCGACAGGAAACACCTCGGCCTTGCGGACCAGCATGGAACGCCCTGCGAGCGACTCGGCGTATGCAGCGTACTCCTCGGGCAGATCCTCCATCTCGGCCGAGATGAGATGATTCGGGACCACGTCTGCGAGCACGTCGAACCAGAAGAGCGATATACGGGTGAGGACCTCGCCTTTGTAAGGAATCGGGTCAGGGAGCACGACGTCGAATGCGCTGATGCGATCCGTTGCCACGATCAGCAGCTCGCCACCAAGGTCGAAGATGTCGCGTACTTTCCCCTGCGCGTCGGGCTTGAGTTCGATCGGCTGCACGTGGGTTCCTCCCGGCATTGTGACGGACAGCCGCAGCGTGGCGCGCGGAGCGCCGTGCCGCGCGGCTATGCGTGCATTGTAGGCGATACCGCAGCAGACGGTAAGGTCACTGGGCCTTCATGGTGACCGGCGGCGTCCGCAATTCGGAGCCCCTATTCCGCCGCGTGAATACGCTCGTCGTATCAGGGCGTCCAGCTATCGCGTTTCTCTTTACGTCCGGCGTACGACGAACGGAGGGAGGTTACGACATGCTGAACGCAAAACACCTAGTCATCGGTTTCGCAGCCGTAGCGCTTGCAACCGCTTCAGCGGGAATGGCGAAGGGCGATATCGTGCGTGATCGTCTTCATGACGGATCATGCTTGACTGCCGGAGATCAGATTCGCGACAGAATCCGAGATTGCGATGAGACCTGCGAGCCGATCGGCGACGGAATCCCTGATCAGATCAGGACCCGACTACACGACTGCGTGTAGCACAAACCGCCAACACCCCTGGCACATGAGAGGGCCGCACTGCACGTGCGACCCTTTCGTGTCTCTAGAAGACGTCAACGTACGCCAGCGCGGCAACTGCATGAAATGCCGCGAGGAGCACGATCAAGTACGCGACCCACTTGTGAACCTTCATGTGCAACGCGCCTTTGAACTTGATCTTGCGCTGGCCGACGAGTATCTGGAACACAAGCAACCCGAACATGCTCGTGCCACCCATGATGAGCGCAATCGGTGGGATGGTGATTCCGAACAGCATCTCAGTCCTCCACTCGCTGGCTACAGTCTTGTGATGTGTTCCCGCTATCGCGCGGCGCTACTCGGGAAAATCGAGTGACGCGATATAGCGACGCTGAAAGTCCGGATGTGACGCGAGCGACAGTGTTCGCACGGTGCTGGCGAGTTCCTCGGCACGTCGTCGAGTCGAGCTGCTCACAAGCGCAAGGCGCGCGCCTTCCTTGGCCGTGTTGCCGACGAACTCGAGGCGATCGCTCCACTCGGCAGGTATCATGCCGAGACGCGCGAGCGTGCGCCCGTCAGCATGGAGGCCGAAACCGCCGGCCACGAGCACCCGAGTGACGTCGTCTGGCGTGAGGCCGGCCTCGGCTAGCAGCGAGTCGATTGCGGTGCGGACAGCGCCTTTTGCGAGCTGCAACTGGCGGACGTCTTTCTGGGTGATGACGATGCCGGCATCGGGATCCACTACAAAAGCGCGCACTTTTTCGCGCTCGAAGACACGCCACCCGATTGCGCCGTGTACGTCATCGCGCACGCGACCGCTTGTGTCCAGCACGCCGGAATCGAGCATGACTGCCATCAGATCAAGCGCGCCGCTCCCACAGATGCCCACAGGCTGAAAGCCGCCGATGGTCGCGATGACGAGGTCGTCGTCCTCGAGCCATGCACGCTCAACGGCACCCGGCTCGGCGCGCATGCCGGACTCGATGCCCGCACCTTCAAGCGCGGGACCAGCGGCTGCCGAGGCGGCAAGCACTCCGTCGGCGGTCACGAGCGCAAGCTCACCATTGGTGCCGAGGTCGAGCAGTAGCACGGGGCCGTCAGCCGGGTCTGGCGCCGTTGCAAGGAGCCCCGCAACGATGTCAGCTCCGACGAACGCCGAGATGGCCGGAAGAACGTAGCAGCTGGCTTGATCGAGACGCTCCATACCGAGGCGCTCCGCGGAGACGTACGCCGACTCAAGCTGCACGCCCTCATAGGGAGCGGCGGCGAGCGGCGAGAGATCCACGCCGAGAAACGACCCCGTCATCGCGGTGTTGCCAACGACCGCGATCTCGCGGATATCGGCAGCGCTTGCGCCGATCGGCTCAAGCATCGCAAGCAACATGCGCTCGACTTGCGTGATGAGCGGGTCATGGAGAACGTCCACGCCCTCGTGCACCGCCATCGTCACGCGCGTCATGACATCGGCGCCCCATGGGTACTGCACATTCAACGCGCCCGAGCGGATGAGCTCGTCGCCGTTGTCGAGGTTGACCAGCGCAGCCGCAAGTGTCGTCGTCCCGATATCGACGACCGCGCCGAGAAGATACGGGCTGTCGTCACTAGGGTCGATGCCACGATCGGAGGGGTGCTCCACTTCTATCTCGGCAGAGACGCCCTGATCCACAACGCGAATCGAACCGGGGGCCACGACAGAGATCACGGCATCGCCGAGAAGACGGACTCTACAGCCGAGACGTACGCCGCGGGCCATCTCAGCCGCATCGAGCAGCTCGACCTCGTCGACGGTGGGCGGTGAGACCTCGCCTTGCACCTGGACGATGCAGCGGCCGCAGCGACCGAGTCCTCCACATGGCGCATCTATCGCGACTCCGGCGGCTATGGAGGCCGCATGGGCGGTGATACCGCGAGCGATGCGGACGACCTTCCCCGCCGGTTCGAACCGAACCTCGATGCCGTCCATGAGTCCTCCCGGTGCCCGCCATCACTTCAATTGTAGCGGGGTGCCGGCCCTCTTCCGAAGGTATTCCCCTATTTGTGCAGAACTATGAACCATTATGATTCTAAACGTGATCGTATTCTTGTGCGGCGCATCGCTCATGGGCCTCGAGCTCCTGGGCGCGCGCGTTCTTGCCCCGACGATGGGCAACTCGATCTTCGTCTGGGGCAGCGTCATCTCGAGCTTCATGATCGCGCTCTCCATCGGCTACTGGCTGGGCGGACGCATCGCAGACCGCTACGGCGCACCGCGCACCCTCGGCATGGTCATCGGCGGTGCCGGGCTCTGGACCGCGCTCTCCCCGCTCGCCGCGAACGCATGCCTCGAGTGGTCGGCGGGTCTCGGCCCAAGGCTGGGACCGCTGGTGGCCACAACGCTCATCTTCTTTGGGCCCGCATTGCTTATCGCGATGGTCTCCCCGATGGGTGTGCGGCTGGCAGCGTCGAACGGGCTCGCACACATCGGTCGCTCGGCAGGCAGCCTGTACGCGGTGTCGACAGCGGGCAGCATCGTGGGCACACTGGCGACGTCGTTCTGGTTGATTCCGCTGCTGCAGGTCGAGCCGCTCATCGTCGGTATCGGAGCGATTCTCGCGATGACGGCGTTCCTCACGCTTGGACTCTCACCTGAGGCCGAGCCGGAAATCGCGCCCCGCGAACTCGGGCTGCGCGCTACCTCGGCAGTGATAGCGCTGGCGATGGTGGGCTGCGTGGTCGCGTTCGCGATGTTCATGACGGTGAACCAGCCCACGACTGTCAACGCCGATGGCGAGCAGGTGCTCTTCAGGGCCGACACGCAGTATCACCGAATCACCGTGACCGAGGCGGACGGGGCCCGATCGCTTCGCTTCGACAAGAGCCGTCAGTCGATGATCGACCTCTCCGACGGCTATACCAGCCTCATCGACTACCCGAACTACCTGCACCTGGCACTAACCGTGAAGCCCGATGCGAAGCGCGTGCTCGTCCTCGGCCTGGGCGCAGGCGCCGTCACCAAGCGCATGTGGCACGACTACCCCGAGATGCGAATCGACTCGGTGGAGATCGACCCCGTCGTCGTTGATGTTGCCGAGCGGTACTTCGGCCTACCCGAAGACGACAGGCTGCGCGTGACGGTCGCCGACGCCCGCCGATACGTGCAGACGACCGAGGAGACGTACGACATCATCATCGTTGACGCGTACTACGCCGACTCGCTGCCCTTCCATCTCACCACCCGGGAATTCCTTGAAGAGCTGAAGTCGCGCCTCGCGCCCGATGGCGTCATCGCCTACAACGTGATCTCCCCGGTCCAGGGCGCGCAGAGCGACCTCTTCCGCAGCATGTACCGGACAGCCACGGGCGTCTGGGACCATACATGGGCATTCCCGATCGGCATCAGTGCCGACCACACGAGCGAAGTGAACCGCAACATCATCGTGCTCGCGAGCGACAGCGATGTGCCGCGGGCAGAGCTGCTCGGCAGGATCGAGAGCCGCCTCGGCGGGCGCGTGCAGATTCCCGGCTTTGAGGCCTACGGCCGGGATCTGTGGACCGAGATCGTGCCGGTCGCGGACGTGCCTGAACTCACCGATGCTTTCGCGCCGACGGATTCGCTCATCAACGTGAACTAGAGAGCGCGCTGCTCGGCCCAGGGTCGGGTCTTCTTCGCGATCCACACGAGCGAGAGCATGACGGGCACCTCGGTCAACACGCCGACCACTGTCGCCAGCGTCGCTCCCGAGGTCAGCCCGAAGAGCGCGATCGCAACTGCCACCGCAAGCTCGAAGAAGTTCGACGCGCCGATGAAGCCCGCCGGTGCCGCCACCGCATGCGGCAACCGCCATGTGCACGCCCAGCCGTACGAAATCGCGAAGATGAGGTACGTCTGGATGATGAGCGGCACGGCGATCAGCAAGATGTGAAGGGGGTTCGCGACGATCGTCTGTCCCTGGAAGATGAAGATAATGACGAGCGTTGCGAGCAGGGCCGTGATCGTCACCGGCGCGAGTGCGGGCAGGAACGTGTGCTCGAACCACTCGATACCCTTGCGCTTGATGAGCTGCACGCGGGAGATCCAGCCTGCAACCAGTGGTACGACCACGAACAGCACCACTGAGAGGAACACCGTGTCGTACGGCACGACGATGTCGCTCAGGCCGAGCAGAAGCATCACAATCGGCGCGAAGGCAACAAGCAGGATGAGATCGTTGACCGCGACCTGCACGAGCGTGTACGCCGGGTCGCCATCAGCCAGATACGACCACACGAACACCATCGCCGTACACGGTGCGGCGCCGAGAAGCACCGCTCCCGCCAGATACTCACGTCCAAGCTCGACCGGTATCCAGGTCCTGAACACGACGTTGAAGAAGAACCATGCGATCGCGTACATGGTGAACGGCTTGATGAGCCAGTTGGTGACAGTCGTAACGACGAGCCCCTGCTTGCGCTCCCCGACCCGCTTTATCGACTTGAAGTCGATCTGCAGCATCATCGGGTAGATCATGAGCCAGATGAGCACGGCGACCGGGATCGATATCTGCGCGTACGTGAACTTCGATAGCCACGTCGCCACGCCGGGCCACGAGTTGCCAACGAGCGTGCCTACCACGATGCAGAGTGCTACCCAGAGCGAGAGGTACCGCTCGAAGACGCCCATACGCTTCTTCTCAGCGGGTTGGGTGGACTCAGTCATCACGGGGCTCCTTTATCTCGTCACTTCAATTCAAGGTCGCACATCTGGCCACGTTCGACTAGAGGCTCCGCACTCGCTCTACAGCGGCCGGTATGTCGATGCCGCCGGTGCACACAAGCGTACCGTCGACGATCACGTACGGTAGTGTCGCGCCTTCTATGAGAGCGTCGAGCGCCGCGTGACGCGCGTCTCCCTGCACGCCATAGACGTCGGTCGAGATGATGGTTATCGGCCGCTCGTTCGCGGACATCAGTTCGCTCTCCAGAACCTGAAGAGGATCCTGCAGGACGACCTCGCATGATGTTCCCTCGGCCGTCGTGCCGAGAATCATCGCGATGTCATCACCGCAGCCGCCACTGCCTCAACCGCAGGGCTCGTCCACTACGTAGACGACTATCTCATCCATGTTGTCTCCTTGCTTCCCTTATGCCGTCCAAACAAGATACGCCGCCGCGCCGAGCAGAGCGACGCCGCCCACCCGTGTGAGCACGCCCGTCGCACGTGACAGCGACCGCATCTTCGTCAAAGAACCCGAAGCCAGCCCCAGTGCCAGAAGCGGAACACCCTTGCCGAGGCCGTACACGAACAGCAACGCCGCGCCTTGCACAGCCGATCCGCGTGCCGCCGCGATTGTGGCAATCGCTGCGAGGATCGGTGTAGAGCACGGAGACGCGACAAGGCCGAAGAGCATTCCGAAGATGAACGCACCCACCGCTCCCCGACGCTTCGGGCGTCCGGTCGGCAAGAATCGGTTGAGCGCATCAAATCGCAGATCGACGAGGCCAAGCATGCTGAGACCGAGAACCAAGCAGACCAGCGCGACGCCGTATGAGGCCCAGGAACCAATGAGCACCGCTCGGCCAAGCGCGCCGGCAATCGCGCCGATTACCGCGAACACCAGACTCATACCGAGCACGAAGACAGCCGAGAGAGCGAGCGACCGACGCCAGGAGACGCCCTCGCCTCCTTCTACCGTGCCGGTGACGTAGCCGAAGACAGCCGGCAGCATCGGCAGGATGCATGGCCCGAAGCCGGCAACCACGCCGCCGAGGAATGCAACACCAAAGGCGGCCACACCGACGATGCTGCCCGACCCCAACGGCGCGGCCAGTGTCTCAATCGAGATCACTTAGCGCCCAACCCATCGAGCCGAACACGCATCTCCTCGGCGGAGAGGACGCCTGTGAATGAGTCGGACACAGTCCCGTCCGGGAGCACAAAGAACGAGGTCGGAATGTACTCAAACGAGAACCTGGCCGCGAGCTTCTGGCCAGACGGGCTATCGGTGATCGCGTTGACGAAGATTACGGTGTCCGCATACTCGGGAACGACCTCGTCCGCCACCGCCGATATCTGCACGCACGGGTCGCACGTGAGCGAGTGGAAGAGAACGTAGACCGGCTTGCCGGTTGCCAGCGCTGCGTCATACGTAACCACCGCGTCGTCCTGCACCATCGAGGGCCTCGATGCGACGCCGGTCTGTATCTCCGACGTCGTGGCGAGCTTCACGCCGAGGATGACAGCGAAAACAACCAGTATCGCCACCACGATCAGGGTGCGCGTCCGGCCCGCAGCGGGCGTCGAGCTTTGGGGATCAATCACTGGCGACTCCATCTAGTGCAGTACCACGTTGAACAGGTAGCCGATCGCCACGATGCCGGCGGCGTTGATGCCGAAGTACACAGCGATGAGCTTTGGCTTGAGTACCTTGCGCAGGATGATCGCCTCGGGAAGTGACAGGCCAACCACGGCCATCATGAAGGCGAGCACCGTGCCCATCGCCATCCCTTTCTCGGTGAGCACGCTCACGAGCGGGATGACGCCGGCGGCGTTGCTGTAGAGCGGTACGCCGATGAGGACCGCAAGCGGCACGGCGAAGGGATTGCCGGGACCTGCGTACTGCACGAGGAAGTCATCCGGAATGTAGCCGTGCATGACGGCACCGATTCCGATGCCGACGACCACGTACGGCCACACCTTGCCGACGATCTCGGCCACGTAGCCGCGCGCGTAACGGAGCTTCTCGGCCCACGTCTGCTCGGGCATCTCACCGGCATCGCCCATGCGGATCTTGTACACGTACTCCTCGACCCAGCTCTCAAGCCCGAGCTTGCCGATGATGATGCCGCTCGTGATCGCGATGAAGAGCCCCGAGGCCACGTAGAGCGCGGCGATCTTCCAGCCGAAGAGGCCGAAGAGCAGGATGATCGCGACCTCGTTGATCATCGGGCTCGCCACGAGAAACGAGAACGTCACGCCCAGAGGCACGCCGCTTTCCACGAAGCCGATGAACAGCGGCACCGCCGAGCAGGAGCAGAACGGCGTGACGATGCCGAGAAGCGCCGCAGCAACGTTGCCCGCGTACAGCTTGGAATTGGACAGGAGCTTACGTGTTCTCTCGGGCGGGAAGAACGACCGGATGATCGCCACGAAGAAGATGACCACCGCGAGCAAGATGAGCACCTTCGGGACGTCGTACAAGAAGAAGTTGACCGACAGCCCGGCCTTACTCGTGCGGGCGAGCCCGATGAGGTCGAAGGTCAGCCAGTCGGAGAGCAGTTGCAGTGGGTAGAACGGATCCATGATGCGCCTACGCCCGCGACAGCATCGCGGTGATTTCGTCGACAGACGCGACGCGACCGGACAGCTTGAGCTGCTCATCGACCACAAGTGCCGGCGTCGACATGACGCCGTAAGCCATGATTTGCGCGATGTCAGTCACATGCTCGATCGTGACGTCGATGCCGAGAGACGCGACCGCCTCACGAGTCCGCTCCTCCAGCGTGTTGCAGCTCTTGCAGCCCGAACCCAGGATCTTGATGACCATTCCGGTTGTCCTCTCGTTTGTTTCGTTGCGAATCTAGAAGCCGAGCAGCTCGGAAGCTACCTGTTCCATGACGTCGCGCTGAAGCGCGTAGTGCACCCAGGTTCCCTCCTTGCGTGCCGAGACCAGCCCGGCTGCCCGCAACACACCCATGTGGTGAGAGACCGTCGATGCTGCCAGATTCAGCCGCTCCGTGATCTTGCACGCGCATACCTCGCCTGTCGCTGAGCACGGCGCGCCCGGCTCGCTTGGACATGTCGCCAGCATCCGAAGGATCTCGCGGCGCTGCTCGGAGGCGAGCGCCTTGAAAGCCGCGTTGACTTGCTCGGCGGTTAGAGTGCAAGACTGCGTGGCGTTCACCTGCATCTCCTCGGGTTCAATAGTTCGACGCTTATCGAAGTATACGCCGTACCCGCTGACGGAAACAAGCGCTGCGTTCCTGGCTCCAGGAACAAGAAGGCCGCACCCCGAAGGATGCGGCCCAGTTAGTGCACGATAGATGTTCCCTACTTGAAACGCGCGGCCCTCAGCTGTGCATCCACGGAATCGGCGATTGCGGCGCCGCTTCCGAAGACCTGCAGCGCCGAGATGCCTGGCGCGTGCTCGCTGATAGTCTCAAGCGTGGGCGCGGCGGCGGTGAGACGCGGCGTCAGGAGCAGTACGCCACCCGACATGCCGAGGCCCGGGCCTGCGCACAATGCGTCGGCGAACCGCTCGCCAGTCGCCACACCCGTGACACCGAAGCCGGCAAGGCCTTCGTCATCGGCCCACGTCGCGACCAAAGCGGCCGTATCGTAGCGGTCGGTACCACCGATTCGATCGGGACCCGACTTCGTCACAGACAGCTCGCCCTGAACGCTGAGTGAGACAGCGGCCTCGCTGCCCACGATGATCGTCTTCGTGGCGTCGGCGAGTCCGTACAAGAAATCGACCGTGTAGCGCGGCAGATGCTGCGGCCGAACCAGAAGGATCGGAGCGCTCTGCGCCCACGCGATCGGCGAGACCGCGAGGGCATCCGGGAAGGTGTCACCCCGCGCGATGAAGACAAGTCCAGGGTCGTCGCCTCTCACCGCGACGATCTCGTCGGCGATCATGGCGGAGGTCTCATAGCGATCGCTGCCGCCGATACGCTCGACCTCGATATCGCCAAGAGCGGCAACCGCCTTTGCGACCGAATCAGAGATCGCTTGCTCGTCGCCACATATGACGACGTGGCTGACTCCCAGACGAACGAGCTCAGCTGCTACTGCCCCGGGGAGCATCTTCGGCTGAGTGAGCAGGATCGGCGCGTCGTATGCCCCGGCAAGACCTGCGGCGGAGAGCCCATCCGCGAAGACGCGACCGGTCGCGAGAATGGCGGTTTTCGCGCTTGCGAAGTGGTCCTGCGAGATAGCAACGGCCGTTTCATACCGATTGGCACCGGCAAGTCGTCCGTCAGTGACGCCGCCGAACTCGTAGGCGCCCATGTCCCATTCGGCGGTACCGCTTGCGTCACCGTCGAGCGGACGGGGCGTGCCGTCGATGTCAGCATCGGGGGCGAGGCCGAAGTCGACGCCCGTGTCGATGCACGGCGAGCCTGCCGCCAGCGAGTAGTCGCCGGATTCAGGATCCCTGAACATCGGGTCCTCGGAGATGACATCCTCGCCATACGCTTCCGCGATGATCGGGTCGGCGGAGTAGAGATCCGAGTACGAGACGTCAGCGCCGGAGACCGGGCCCATCGCCGCCAACTCGTCCCAGACGATGGAGTTGGTCACTCGGAGGCCACCCGCAGGCGCTCCCTGGACACCCAACGCCTCCGAGTAGATCGAGTACCCGCTCGTCGTGTTATCGGCAAGCGTCGTGTTGATGAGGTCGGCATCCGAATCGAAGAACAGAAGCACGCCCCGGTCTGGGCCTTCGCCTCCGCTCCCCTGGTTATTGGTGATGAGGCAGTTGCTGATCCGCGCAGGCACCGCCTCTACGGCAATTGGTGCACCTTCGTTGCCGTCGAACGTAGAGCCTTCGACGGTGAGCGAGGTTGCGAGCATCTCAACTGTCGGCGCAAGCTCGCCCAGCGCGTCCGTCGACGCGCTTGAGAACAGATCCCCAATGCTCGCGACGACACCCGCCATAGTCGTATCGCCTTCAAACCAGCTGCCTTCGACCGTCATCGACGCGTCCAGACCCATCAGACTGCTACCGATGAAGGCGGAATTCTCCCAGAAGGCGCTGTCAGTCACAGATACGCCACTAGCGATGGCGAGGACCGCGCCGCCGAAGTTCGGAAGGAATGCCTCAGTGGGGGCAAGGCCCGGACCCGAGAAGTCGAATGCAGATTGAGGATTCATGGTTTCGGCGAGTGCGTTCTCATAGAACGAGGAGTCCGAGATGTTGAGTTCAGACGCCTCCGCACCAATCGCGCCGGCAAGTACGCCCGCGCTGTTGTCACCGAAGGTGCAGCCGTCGATCTCAAACGTGGAGCCCAATGCCATGATGGCACCGCATGAGTAGGACCCGGTAACGCCCTGCGGGGTCACCCCGGCGGGAACCATGGCAAACGCCGTCTCTCCGTTCTCGGTGAACTCGCAGTCGGTGAGCATGACGGTGGAATCTGTGGCGTAGATGGCTCCGCCGGTTTGTGCGAAGTTCTGCGTAAGGATGCAATCGGTCATCGTCAGCGTAGCCAGACCGACCATGACAGCACCGCCCGCTTCAGCGAAGCCGTGAGCGAGCGTAAGGCCGGAGATGCCGAACTCGGAACCATCCATCATCCAGATGATGGTGTCGTTCCACTCCGCATCGATGACACACTCGTACGGATCGCTGCCCTGGAGTGTGATCTTGGAGGGCGAGATCGGAAGCGGGAATGTCTCGCCCGTCTCGGACACGCTGTACGTGCCAGGGGCTATATCGACCGTGTCGCCATAGTTGGCGTCGCCGAGACCCATCGTGATGCTCATGTACGGGCTGCCGGCCGTGCCGTCGCCGCCCACGTCGTCGCCATTCACAGCGTCGACGTAGATGGTCTTGGGCTCGGCAGGAATAGCGATCGCCGGGAAGACCGGCACAAACGAAGCGAGTAGAGCTAAGACCACGACCATCGGTAGTAGTCGCCGGTGCATCGAAACGCGCATCGCGACCCCCTTTCGCATGCTGCGTGCGCCGGCGCTCCCCCGTGAAGAGCCTTAACACATGACAAGTCCTCCCAAGCATACCTGCGACGGTGTCCGATTGCCATAAGCGCGCAAGACAGAACGGAAGCCCGGGATGGCGCCGGCACTGCCCGAGAACGAACGAGGGCGACACCGCTGCGGGTGCCGCCCTCGTGAACAGGTCGAAAGCCGTGCCGCTACTTGACTACAACCGCCGTGGCCACCTCTGCGCCATCGACGAAGAACGGCTGGTCAGGACTACCCACCTTGTCCTCCATGTCGAACTCGAACTCGCCAGCAATGCCGCGATCGGCATGCACCGCGACGAACAGCTTCTCGGTGAGCGGAATCGATGGGTCGAGCTCCACCTCCACGCTCAGGGACTCGCCAGCCGGAATCTGAAGGGTGCCGACACGCTTGCCCGGCATACCGTCATCATCGAGGTGCACGACGATCCAGGCACCCGTGGGGGCAATGGCACGATCGATCTTGAGAGTCGTGGTGGCACCGGGCTGATTAGAAACCTCGATGGCAGCGGTTCCTGCATCGGCCTTCACACCGAAATCACGGACCGCGATGACCTTTGCGAGCTCCTTGCTGTCCACGAAGAACGGACGGTCGGGAGTCGTCTCTTTTGCGTCCATGTCGAAGTCGAACTCGCCCGCAACACCGCGGTCGGCATGGAGTGCCACAATCACGTTCGGCGTCGTGACGCCCTCGAGCGGAATCTCAACGCTGGTGCTCTCACCCTTGGGGACGGCGATCAGACCCACGCGCTCTCCAGGCATCCCGTCGACCTCAAGGTGCACTACGAGCCACGAGTCCTCAGGTGCCAGCACGCGGTCGACCACAAGCACGTCAACGCCGGGCTGTGACTCGGCGACTTCGATCAGAGCGTCGTCGCCGGAGGCGACATATCCCCAGACGCCCATCGTCTCCTCTTCTGCGGCGGGTTCCTTCGAGCAACCTGCCAGGCCGAGCACGCCAACAGCCAGCGCCGCGACGATTCCGATCATGAGGATCTTCCTCATGCGATCATCCCTTTCAGGGTACGCGCGGGCGGCCAGCGCCGCCCGCGGAATGTGTGTTTACGCAGCCTTCGACATGCTCGGCTTGAAGCGCTTGAGCATCAGTGAGCTTGTGACGACGCTGACGCTTGAGAGCGCCATGGCTGCCCCGGCAAGCTCCGGTCGGAGCAAGCCGAGAGCCGCAACCGGGATACCCAGCGTGTTGTAGCCGAGCGCCCAGAAGAAGTTCTGGCGGATTTTGCGCATGGTTGCGCGCGACAGCTCGATGGCGGTGACAACGTCGCGCAGGTCGTTCTTGATAAGCACGATGCCGCCGGTCTCCATCGCTACGTCGGTGCCGGCACCCATTGCGATGCCAACATCAGCCTGTGCAAGAGCAGGGGTGTCGTTGATGCCGTCGCCAACCATGGCGACGCTCAGACCGCGGGCCTGAAGCTTGGCGACTTCCTCAGCCTTATGCTCGGGAAGCACCTCCGCAAGCACGTGATCAGGCGCGATACCGGCCTGCGAGGCGATGGCCTCGGCAGTGCGACGGTTGTCTCCGGTGATCATGAAGACCTCAACGCCCATCGCCGTGAGACGCTCCACCGCTTCCTTGGAGTTCTCCTTGAGCGTGTCGGCCACCGCGATCATGCCGGCGAGCTTGTTGCCGCCGACACCTACGAGCATGACCGTCTTGCCTTCGCTCTCAAGTGCGGCGATGCGATCCTCGAACCTTGAGATGTCGATACCGTCACGCGCCATAAGCTTGCGGTTGCCAAACGCGACTCGCATACCCATGACGTTGCCTTCGACGCCGTGACCCGGGATGGCCGAGAAGCCCTCGACCTCCGGCAGCTCAACGCCCGTCGCTTTCGCGTGCGAGACGATCGCCTCGGCAAGCGGGTGCTCGGAATTGCGCTCGAGCGCGGCGGCGAGCTTGAAGACGCGCGCCGTATCGTGACCATCGGCCAATTCGACTTCTGTCACGACTGGCTTGCCGTGCGTAAGCGTTCCGGTCTTGTCGAACACGACCGCTTTGATCTTGTACGTGGTCTCGAGTGCCTCGCCGTTCTTGATCAGGATGCCATTCTCGGCGCCCTTGCCGGTACCCACCATGATGGCGGTAGGCGTAGCCAGACCGAGAGCGCACGGGCACGCGACCACGACTACGGCCGTGCCAGCGAGAAGCGCCTTCACGAACGGGGACGCGACTGCATAGAAGGAAGCGTCAACGAAGTTGGGAACCACGAACAGCCACACCAGGAACGTCAGGATGGCCGCACCCACAACAGCCGGAACGAACACGGCGCTGATGCGGTCAGCGAATCGCTGAACGGGCGCCTTGGAACCCTGCGCGTCCTCCACCAGCTTCACGATCTGCGCGAGCGCGGTGTCAGCCCCGACCTTGGTAGCCCGGAACTTGAACGAGCCAAGCTTGTTCATCGTCGCGCCGATGACGGTGTCGCCAACACTCTTCTCAACCGGAATAGATTCGCCGGTGAGCATGGATTCATCCACAGCCGAGTGACCGTCGATGAGTACACCGTCGACCGGAACCTTCTCGCCAGGCCGGACGACAACGACGTCGCCCACAACGACCTGCTCGATCGGGACGTCAACCTCTTCGCCGCCGCGAACGACGCGGGCGGTCTTGGCCGCAAGACCCATGAGCTTCTTGATCGCATCGCTGGTCTTGCCCTTCGCACGCGCCTCAAGCAGCTTGCCGAGAATCACGAAGGTGATCAGGAGCGCTGCGGTCTCGTAGAAGACCGGCTCTGCGGAAAGCGACGGGATGAATGTCGCAGCCAGCGAGTAGAAGTACGCTGAGCTCGTGCCGATCGCAATCAGGGTGTCCATGTTGCCGGAGCGCCGCTTGATCGCGTGATAGAAGCCACGGTAGAACTGAGCGCCGGCTATGAATTGAACCGGCGTGGACAGCACGAGGCCGATGTACTTGAACACCATCATCGGGTCCCAGGCGCCGCCGAACGTATCGGCGAGCCATGTCGCCACGACCATCGGCACCTTCTCCATCACCGATGGGATCATGAGCGCCAGCAGCGGCAGCGACAGGGCGAGCGACATCGCGAACAGTCGCTGCTCGTGACGCTCGTGCTTGCGCTGCGCGGCGCGCTGCAGGTCCTCGGCGGGCGCCTGTCCGGCCGGTGTCTCAACCTTCAGGATGGCGTGGTAGCCAGCGCCTTCAATCGCCGAGATGACCTCGTCCGGCCCGATCATCGTGGGGTCAACTTCGACCGTGGCCGTCTCAAGAGCGAGATTGACGACGACGCTCGTGACACCGGCGAGCTTGGCCAGCGTCTTCTCAACGACCATCACGCACGATGCGCACGTCATGCCCGTCACCGCGAACGTCAGCTTGCCGCTGACCTCCGCCTTAGGGGCGACAAGCTCGGTCGCGCCGTAGCCCGCGCCTTCGACGGCGCTGCGGATAGCCGCCAGCGTCGTCGAGTTCGGATCGAACTGCACGTCGAGTCGCTCCATCGCGAGGTTCACATTCGCCGAGACAACTCCCGGCGAGCGGCCGACGACCTTCTCGATGATCGCGGAGCACGACGCGCATGTCATGCCCGTGACTGCGAAGGTGGATTTCGTGACATCGGCTCCTGCCGGAACCGCCACGGGCTCCGGGTCTGGTCCATCCGGAATCACCGGACACGCGCCGGTCTCACACGCGGTCTCCTCGGCCACGGGTGCAGGTTCAGGCAGCTGCACCTCATCGGTTGTGGGCGCTAGCGCCCCGCCGTCGGTCGCCACGAATCCGGCGGCCATGATCGCGCCGGCAACTGCGCCCGCATCAATCACCTCAGGATCAGCGAGAATCGTCGCTGTCCCTGCCACGGCGTCGGCCGAGACGGCCTGAACCCCGGCGACGCCGGACAACTCACCTATAAGCGTGCGCTCGCACGAGTGGCAATGCATGCCCTCGACGGCCACGCGGAACGTCTGGTTCTTACTGGTGCTACTCACTTGGACTCTCCTCTTCAGCGGTCCGTACCCCATAGGGTATACGTACCCTGCTTGTCGCGGGGCTCACTACTCGACGACGATCGTTCCGAACACCATCTCCATGCCGCAGCTGAAGCTGTACGTTCCGGGCTCAAGCGCCCCGAGCTTCACGGTGACGGGGCCAGCCGTTAGGTCCTCGAAGAATCCAAGATCCTTCGAAAGCACCTCGGCGGTGCACCCGCTGCCCTGACCGAAGGTTATCTCGGTGGGTACGCCTGCCTTGAGCTTGATCGTGTTCGGGTTATAGGAGCCGGTGGACAGGTCGACCGAGATCTTCTGTACGTCACCTTCAACGGTGGCGCTGCCTTCGATAGGCTCACTTGAACCAGCGCTGCCACAGCATGCGCATGCGGCACCGCCATCCACCGTAGGGTCGCCGTAAACCACTGGCGTTGTCGCAAGCGCTGCGACCGCGCCCTGATCAGCATTCACTGTGCCGGTCCTGGCCACAGCCAGGCTGTAGGAGCCGACGAACGCCGCTAGAATGATGGCGCCGACGATGGCATAGCGCACGGTGTTGCTGCTCTTCGCGGGAACCTTCTTGCCGTTCTCAGTCATGGTGCTCTCCTTTGATTCAGTCATTTCCGGGTGTCTTCTAGTTGTTGAACATGCCGCCGATGGACAGCCCCGCGATGATCGCGGCTGCCACGGCAACTCCTATCACGAGCGCCTCTTTCTGGCTAAGCTTCGAGTTGCGCGTGCCCCACCAAAGTCCGCTGCCAAGGAGCACGATGGCTCCGGCCGAAAGCGGCACGGCTGGCGGCAATCCTGAACTGACCGGTTCGGTTCCGACTTGCAGCAGCCCATCCATCATTCCCATGCCGCAGGTGAGGGTGTAGGTGCCGGCCTTGGTCGCCGGAAGCTCCACAACGGTGGTCGCATTCGGCGCGAGGTCTTGCAGCACGCCAAGCTGCGGGAGCGCTATCTGATCCGAGCAGGCCCCAGCCTCCCGGCGGTCTACCACGAGGCGAACCGGGGTGTCAGCCGGGATGGAGACCACTCGCGGCACGAACCGGGTGTTCTCGATCACCAGCGGGATCTCAACGACTCCATCAGCCGCGGTCACGTACTCGGTGGTCGGCGACTCGACGGACGGTGTACCAGCTATTGAATACTGGATGGTCTGCGCGGTCACGGGTGAGCCAACGAGATTGAGTCCGCGGTTCAGCATGACCAGGCCGAGGAGCGCCACCAATATCGCGGCAACGAACATCATGCGCCGCTTGAACGTCACGGTCAGCGCGCCTGACACGGCGCCGAAGCCGAGCATGAGCGGTGCGGTACCCAGGCCGAAGCCGAGCATCGCAAGGGCGCCGTTCACGGCGGAGCCGGTGCCTGCAGCCGCCACTTGGGCGGTCATGAGCGGGCCACATGGCATGAGACCGGTGAGCAACCCGAATGTGATCGGAGTGGCGATGCTGACGTGGCCTGATGCTTCATCGGCCACGGCCTTCTTGCGCAACGAGCTGAGCGTCTTCACGAACACCTTCGGCGGCTTGATCGCCAGGCGCTTGAGTGCGGGAACCTTCCCCGTCATCTGCACGCCGAGCACGACCATGAATGCACCGGCAAAGACGGTGACCCAACCACGCAGGCCGCCGATGTCGAAGAGCGACCCAAGGCTACCCAGCAACAGGCCCACGAGCATGTAGCTCAGGATCTTCGCGCTCTGATAGGCAAAATGCGGAAACATGCGCTTGGCGAACGAGCCCCCATCGGCGCCCTTCACCGCATAGGTGAGAACGAGCGGGCCACACATCGCCACGCAGTGAATGCTGGTGACGAGTCCCACGCCAAGCATAGGAAGAAACAGGTTCACGGATACTCCTCGATGTCAGAGAAAACGACAACAGCCGGACGCGATGAGGCGTCCGGAAGCACGAGGAGTTCTTATACCGAGAGCCGGACCCCGAGAGGATCGGGCGGATGAGTGTCGGGAAGCTGCTTGATCGCATCAATATAGCCGCACAACGCAACCGCAGAGACAGCCGGTGCCTGAGAGACCGCTACTGCGATCGGCGAGGGAAGTTCGGCGGTCTGCACCACGACCGCGTCGGGAGCACCATGGGACATGGCGCTGTCATCGCACTCGCCGCCGTGGCACGGGGCCTGCGTCGAGGAGGGTGCCGAGTCAAGCTCGCACGCCGACTTGAACTGCGACTGAGGCTGGGCGCACGCGGTGGCCGCGTTGCCACCAAGGTCGCCGCATGAGGGCATAAGGCACGTCGGCGCCACGGTCATGATCATGACCGCCGCGAGCATGACCGGCGCATACACGCCGAATATGCCTTTGCCGAACTTCACAGGTGCGCTGCTTTCCCTCGAGCGAACTGATGAGAGATACGCAAAACGTGTGCCAGGTAATGGCACTTCTACCGGCGACTGTATGACAGATAGAACGCAGCTGCCACAGAAGCCATCGCCATGCCGACGATTTCCAACCCGCCAACAAACGCACCGAATGCCGCACATGCGGCAGCAAGCGCAGTCACACCAGGGGTTCGATGGCCGCCCGTGCCTCGCCTGACGGCCTCTCCAACTAGGATGCCGAGGCCGATGTACGCGAACCAGGAACCGAAACGCAACACCCAGCCCAACAAGATTCCGCCGCCTACGCCCGCACTCAACCCCGCGACAACGCCGAGCGCCCACTGACGCGGCTTCACGAAGTGCAGAGCGCTCTTCGCCGGCCTCGCACATTCACGGCACTTGTAGCCGACAGGTGTCGACACCATGTCCTTGGGACAGATCGGACGCTCGCATTCGGCGCACCGGACGTTCGTCTCGACTCCGGGATGGAAGGCGCACTCGGCCACAAGACACTCCTTTCGCGGGCTACACGAAGCAGAATATCACGCGACCGGTGGGCGGTTTCTCGGCTCGCGAACGGGCAGCGTGTCGAGGTACGCCTCACGGTGCTGCGCCCGGTGCGCCGCCAGCCGGGGCTGCACGAACGCCCACACCGCCAGCCCGAGCGCACACGCAAACAAGAGCCACCCCATCGCCGAGACGACCCCGGCGATACTCTCGGCGCGGTTGAGGACTCCCCACTGCCCGAAGATGAACGCCCAGTCGTGTCCGTCTTGCCCGCCGATAAGCGGGAGGATTCGGACGTTCGAGTCGGCCATGTAGACGGCGACGTTGCGAAGCGACACACCCAGCCACGCAACCAGCACAGTCGCCGCAGGAAGGTCGTGGCGCGCGAACCAGAAGTACGCGACCAGCGCAGTCGGGGCGAGCACCTGGAGCCCTGAGCCGGCCAGTGCCATACCGACCTGTGGCATCCAGGCGGCGATCATGTGTCCGAACTCGTGGATGCCGAGGTCCACGTGCGACACGAGCGGCACCCAGCCATGACCGCGAACGGATGCGACCGCGAGCGCGACCACAAGGGCACCCAGCAAGAGCGGACAGAGCGTGTCCTGCCAGAGGCGCGATGCAGCGGCCGGTGTCTCGGCAAGGGGCATGTCATGGAGGTCTTTGGAGTCCATGCGAATCGTATCGGCATCACGTGGTCGACTCTGGAGGCACCGGGGCGCCGATTCTCGAATCCCGCCTCACTTTCCTCTCCGGGTCGATCCGCTTCTTACTGAACGCGTGAACACCGGGCATGAATCGGGTAGCAGTACACGAAGAGAACACGAGAGCCGAGGAGGCACCAATGAGTATCAAAGGTTCACGCACGGAGCTGAATCTACTGAAAGCTTTCGCGGGTGAGTCGCAGGCCCGCATGCGCTACAACTACTTCGCAAGCGCCGCTAAGAAAGAGGGCTTCGAACAGATCAGCGGGTACTTCACCGAAACCGCTGACAACGAGAAGGAGCACGCGAAAGTCTTCTTCAAGTACCTTGAGGGCGGCCCCGCCGAAATCACGGCAACGTACCCCGCAGGGAAAATCGGCACGACCGCCGAGAATCTCCTTGCTGCAGCCGAAGGTGAGCTTGAGGAGTGGACCACGCTCTACCCCGACTTCGCCGCGATTGCCGATGAGGAGGGCTTCGCCGACGTGGCCACGTCATTCCGTGAAATCGCAGAGGTCGAGGCTCACCACGAGAAGCGGTATCGCAAGCTTCTCGCGAACGTGAACGGCTACAAAGTCTTCAAGAAGGACGGTGTCGTCTTCTGGAAGTGCCGCAACTGTGGGTATGTGCACGAGGGCCCCGAAGCGCCGATGGAGTGCCCTGCCTGCAAGCACCCCCAGGCCTACTACGAAGTGCTCTGCGAGAACTACTAGAAACCGGACGATTCAGCTCGTCGTGCGGCGCCCTCATCGCCACCCGGCGGTGCGGGCGCCGCTCATCTGCCGCTCACCGGCTGAGTGCCACCACTTACCCGCTGTTAGGTTTTACTCACCCGCCAGGCATGGCAGACTGACCGAAGCGTGCGGCGGCCCACTGGGGGCTTTGAGGCCGCGCCATCATACGCATGCGACCCCTTGGAGTCTCAATGACTGATCGCGCTTCCGCGCGTGGTTGGATCGTCACGCTCGCTGGCCTCGGCATCAACCTTGCGCTCGGCGTCCTTTATTCCTGGAGCATCATCGCCAAAGCGCTGACTGCCGAATGGGGCTGGTCCGCCGGACAGTCAAGCCTCCCGTACGCGACCGCCGTGGGAACCTTCGCTCTCTCGATGGTCTTCGCGGGGCGCGCACAAGACAGATTCGGCCCCCGGATTGTCGCCACAGTCGGCGGCGTTCTCACCGGCGTCGGGCTACTCGTTGCGTCGTACGCGAGCGCAACCGTCGCCTGGCCGATGATCGTCGGGTTCGGCGTGTTGGCCGGCGCGGGTATCGGCCTCGGGTATGCCTCGGCCACGCCCGCTGCGGTCAAGTGGTTCCCACCGCAACGCAAGGGCTTTATCACCGGCCTTGTTGTGAGCGGCTTCGGCCTTGCGTCCGTCTACATCGCGCCACTCACGACCGCACTCATCCACGGCTCCGGCATCGGCGTGACGTTGCGGATCCTTGGCGTGTCATTCTTCGTCGCCATCATCGGTCTGGCGCAGATGCTCGTTAACCCGCCTGCAGGCTACGTAGCTCCGATGAAGATGAGCACTGCATCCGCCAAGACAAAGCCCGTGCGCCGCGATCTGGACTGGCGCGACATGGTTAGGACCAAGCAGTTCGTGCTGCTGTGGATCATGTACGCGTTCTCGGCCTTCGCCGGGCTCATGATCATCGGCCACATGGCGAAAATAGCCGTCGCCCAGCTTCCGGGAATCGACCTCGGCTTTGGCCTGGTCGCGGTGCTCGCCATCGGTAACGCCGGTGGCCGGGTGGCCGCCGGAACTGCGGCTGACAGGTTCGGCGAGACGCGCACCATGTTCGTCGTGTTCGTGATGCAGGCGATCATGATGGGCGCAATCTCGTTCGCCCACACGCCGCTGTCGCTCATCCCCGTCGCCGCGGCTGTGGGCTTCTGCTACGGCGCAAACCTGGCACTGTTCCCCTCGGCCACTGCGGGCTTCTTCGGCACGAAGCACCTTGGTGTGAACTACGGCCTGGTCTTCACGGCCTGGGGCGTTGGTGGCGTATTCGGGTCGATGACCGCGGGTACGATTGTGGACTCGACCGGATCGTATGCGGTGGCCTACGTAGTGGCCGCCGGACTCTGCCTGCTTGCAGCGGCGACCACGTTCATCACGAAAGCTCCCGATCCGCTGCGCGCACCCGTTGAACTCAAGGTGAAGGCGCACAAGACGAAGGCCGCCTAGCCTGACATCGCGCTTGACTCAGGGCCCGGAGTTCCTTACTGATGGTAGTGAGGAATGTTCCGGGCTCTTCGTCGTTTGGGGGAACCGTGAAAGCCGTCGTCGTCTACGAATCGCTCTGGGGTAACACCGCCGCCATCGCGCACGCCATCGCCGAGGGGCTGGGACCTGACACGAAAGCGCTGAGCACCGCCGAGGCAATCGGCGAAGAGATCAAGGGTGTTGACCTCTTTGTCGCCGGGGCGCCGCTTCTCGGCTTCTCGCTGCCAACCGAGGGTATGCGCAAGAGCATCGACTCGAATCCGCGTGAGAAGAAGCCCACGCTATCAGTGCCGACGATGCGCTCGTGGCTTGCGGATCTCCCGAAAGGCACAGGAAGGGGCGCCAGCTTTGAGACGCGCATCTGGTGGTCGCCCGGTAGCGCCGCGAACGCCATCGCGCGCATGCTGAACGATGCCGGCTACTCAACGCCTCCCAAGGGCGAGAAGTTCCTCGTCACGGGACGGTATGGGCCACTCAAAGTCGGCGAGATCGAGCGTGCGAAAGAGTGGGGAGCGATGCTCGGTCGGTCGCTCGGCTAACCATTCTATCCGGATAGTATTGACTCAGGAAGTTTTATCCGGATACAATCCTGCCCGGAGCAAGACATCCGACGGGAGATGCACATGGCTGAGACTGCCGAGAAGCACTACGTAGCGTTCGCCGGGAACACACGACTGGCCGCCGGAGAGATCGCCGACGTTGCAGCAGCCGTCAGGCGCGCGCTCGATGCCGAGCCGGCCCTGCAGCCGCTCATCTTCGATGCCGAGACCGGCGAGCAGACCGAGGTCGACCTCCGCGGCAGCGAGGCGGATGTGCGAGCGCGTCTCGCGCCCGCACCACTGGCACCGCGCTCACCGGGACGCCCGAAGCTTGGCGTGGTCGCACGCGAAGTCACGCTGCTTCCCCGCCACTGGGAGTGGCTCGCGTCGCAGCCAGGCAGTGCCTCGGTGACGCTGCGCAAACTCGTGGAAGCCGCACGCAGGGAAGGCGACGGCGCGAATAGAGTACGGCGCTCACAGGAGGCCGCCTACCGCTTCATGAGCACGGTCGCCGGCAACGAAGCTGGGTTTGAGGAGGCGACCCGGGCGCTTTTCGCTGGCGACGCCGGGCGGTTCTCGGCGATCACCGAGGCGTGGCCGTTTGACGTGCGCTCGGAAGCTCGACGTATGGCCGAAGGTGCATTCGCGCCCGGGGATGCATCGTGAGCGTGGACCGCAAGGCCATGGCACAAGAATACAAACAGACGCCGAGGCCAGCCGGGATCTACCGCGTGCGCAACACGGCGACCGGGCGGTGTCTTCTGGGCGCAAGCCCTAACCTGCCGGGAATCATCAACCGCCACCGATTCACCCTCAACGACGGCTCACATCGAGACAGGGAGCTGCAGTCTGACTGGAACGCGCTTGGCGAAAGCGCGTTCGAGTTCGATGTGCTCGATGAGCTCGAGCTACCCGATGACCCGGCTTACGACCCCGCAGATGACCTCACTGTGCTACTCCAAATGTGGACCGCCAAGCTTGTGGCGGCTGGCGTGGAGCTCTACCCGACAACCGCGCGGGCACACAGCTAGCGGCACGCACGACAGCGCCGGAGGAGTCCGGCTACTTTCGACGCCGGCGCCACGCGATGAAGGCAAATGCCCCGAGTCCCAGCACAAGGATGATTACGACCCACAGCACGGTGGTTCCGTAGTTGGAATCAGCCGCAGGTTCTTCGGTCTCACCTGAGCCTGCAGGAACACTCGAGCTGCTCTCGCTCGAATCGCTCTCGCCTGCTCCGGCCTCGCCCGCTCCGGCCGGCTCATCAGCCTCGGCTACTCCTGACGGCGTGTCCTGCGCATCGCCGCTGCTGTCCGTCGATGCCCCCGACCCAGACGCCGAGCTCGAGGACGCAGCCCTGGTGATCGTGAACGTTACGCTGTGAGTTGCCTCAAGGTTGCCGACGTTGTCCTCGGACCAGAACGTGAGCGTGTGCGTCCCAACCCCTGTGACTGACACGACAGAACCCGTGTGCACAGCGGAGGCATCGATTTGATACTTCGTCCACGCCACACCTGTGATGTCGTCTGTTGCAGAGAGCGCGATGTTCGCCGAACTCACGTAGCTTGCGCGCGCATTCGATTTCGTCACGGGGGGCGTGCTATCGGCATGGTTCACGTCGATGGTGACCGTGACCGCCTGCGAGGTGCTTATACCGTCATGAGCGCGGTACGAAAATTCGTCGCTACCCCAATAGCCGGTATCCGGCGTGTAGATGAAGGAACCGTCGGCTGCAAGGTTCACCTTGCCGTGCTCGGGAGCCATCTCAAGGGTTGCCTGCAGGACGCCTAGGTCCACGTAGAGGTCGTTGGCGAGTACACCCTCACTCACGTCGACAACCAGTGGCACGTTGCGGTCCGTTGCGTAGGCATCATCAAGTGCCACAGGAACATCGATGGCCTCGGCGACCGTGATCGTCACCGTTGTCACTGCCGAGAGAAGCAATCCATCGGAAGCCTGGTACGTGAAGGTATCTACGCCACTCCAGTCAGCTGTCGGCGTGTAGGTCACCTCACCGCTGGAATCGAACTCGAGCACGCCATGCGCCACATCGCGCATCAACTGCGCCGTGAGTGTGTCTCCGTCTACATCGCTATCGTTGTCGAGAACATTGGCCGAGGCGCTCGCGTCTTCGGAGCAACCAAATGCGTCTTCGAGCGCGACTGGCGCGTCGTTGACGGCGTCAACGGTGATGGTGAACTTCTCGATATGCGTCTTCGCCGCACCACCGGCCGTGTCGTCGTCGGTGAGCGTCACGGTGACCTCG